>JAXHOO010000048.1:0-130185 GCA_034519365.1 Rhodoferax sp.
GCGAAAATCGTCATCCCCGGACACAGTCCAGCACAACTTCAGCGCATGGTCTTGGGCGTAAACTGAATGCCCGGCTCTTCTTCGTAACTGCTTTTGGCGCCATCCGACAATCTTCGCACCCGCGTAGGCCACAATGGTTTGAGCACGTCTTGCAGCTGGGCGTAGCTGACATTCGGTGCCAAGGGCACCTGTCCGTGCACATGAATTTCGAAGGGCGTTGTAATGTTATAGCTGTTGTGGTTGGTGCCCGAGACCGGAATCGAACCGGTACGCCACTTTCTTCACGAAGCGGCGGATTTTAAGTCCGCTTGCCAATATACACGCGACCACCTCGGGCACGGCTATCTGATATTGTCAAACAAAAATGCCCCGTGAACCCAAGTCAACGGGGCATTTAAATCAGAATTCTTTGGAGGCGCGGTCCGGGTCGAACCGGACGGCAGTTGCAATCCGGGGCATAACCACTTTGCTACCGCGCCACTTTGAATAAAAAAATAGAGCCGAAAACTTCCATTTTTTAACTGGAGCGGGAAAAGAGGTTCGAACTCTCGACTATACCTTGGCAACGATCGCTCTATACAAACTGAGCTATTCCCGCGAACCGACACAACACTGAAACCGATGCTCCAGTACGAATTTGGAGCGGAAAGAAAGTTCGAACTCTCGACCCCTATACCTTGGCAAGGTATCGCTCTACCAACGAGCTATTCCGCGTTTCAGAAAGCCTCGAATTATAGCCTATTTTTTCGGCCTTTGTCCATTACTCTCAACAATTCTGAATGCACTGGCTCAATGGCCAGGGTCATCCACCGCCGACCACAGGCTTGTGGCCTTCGCCGGCGCAGTCGTCAATGGATCCTCATCCAGCAACGGAACCGGATGGCTGACCAGCGCCAGTTCCAGCACTTGATCGATCCAGCGCACCGGCACGATTTCCGTTCTTCACATTTTTCTGGAATGTCTTGCAAATCCTTGGCGTTTTGTTCCGGGATCAAGACCGTCTTGATCACCACCGCGCAAAAGCAGCCAACAGCTCTTTCAAACCGCCAATTTCGGTGATTTCACCACGCAAGGTAATTTCGCCAGTCATAGCTACGTCACCACGCACCGCAGCCCAATTCCGTCAACGCCGACACAAACGCAGTTGCCATCGCCGCACCGCGCACTGGGGCCATGGGCGTCAGCGCCGTCAGGCGCATGAATGTGAATGTCCTTCTTCTCGAACGCTTCGTCCCGAATACCCAGGCGCCGTGATCGGCTGCGCACCACCATGCGCGCGGCCTCAACGGACTCCTTCATCATCGCCCAGACGGTCCGGGTAATGACACCTTGCCCGGGGTCAAAGCGCACCTCGATAGGTAGTGGAAATCGCCCCCACTTCCGTCCGCCAGACCAACCACTTGACCCACTTGATCCTGATCCTCTGCGCGACCGTAAGTGAACTTGCGCACACCCAAATAATCATTCAGATTGTCCGCGGTGACTTTGACCTGCGGCGTCGATTTCTTCAGCAACAGACCGCCTTGACAACGCTTTTGCGGCAGATCTTGGAGAGCTCGCGTTCAGCGAACGAACTCCTGCTTCATGGTGTAATGGCGCTTTTTTGATATCGCGCGGCATCTTCCGCCACGGTCAGCTCGGTCTCTTTTACGCCGTTGTTCTTCATCTGTTTGGGCAACAGATAGCGAATCGCAATGGTCTTTTTCGTCTTCGGTATAGCCCGACAGGCGAATCACCTCCATTCGGTCCAACAACGCAGGCGGAATGTTCATGGAGTTGCTGGTAGCAACAAACATGACATCGCTCAGGTCGTAGTCGACTTCAACATAGTGATCGCCAAACTTGTTGTTTTGCTCGGGGTCCAAAACCTCAAGCAATGCACTGCTCGGGTCACCCCGGAAATCGGTGCCCAGCTTGTCAATTTCGTCCAACAAAAACAAAGGGTTCCGCGTGCCGATCTTGGACAAGCTTTGCAACACCTTGCCTGGCATGGCGCCAATATAGGTGCGGCGGTGACCACGAATTTCGGCTTCGTCGCGCATGCCGCCCAAAGCCATGCGCACGTATTTCCGCCCGGTGGCCTTGGCAATTGACTGCCCCAACGAGGTCTTGCCCACGCCCGGGGGGCCGACCAGGCACAAGATCGGCGCCTTCACTTTGTCCACGCGCTGTTGCACCGCAAGGTATTCCAAGATGCGGTCCTTAACCTTGTCCAACCCGTAGTGATCTTCATTCAACACGTTCTCAGCGTTGGCCAAGTTGTGCTTGATCTTGGTCTTGGTGGTCCAAGGTAAACCGGTAAGCACTTCGATGTAGTTGCGCACAACGGTCGCTTCTGCCGACATGGGCGACATCAGCTTGAGCTTTTTGAGTTCGGCCTCGGCCTTTTTCAGGGCCTCCTTCGGCATTTTTGCCGCCTTTATCTTCTTCTCAATTTCTTCAATATCCGCGCCGTCTTCGCCCTCACCCAGTTCTTTCTGGATGGCCTTGACCTGCTCATTCAAATAGAAGTCGCGCTGGTTTTTTTCCATCTGGCGTTTGACACGGCCACGAATTTTCTTGTCGACATTCAGAATGTCTACTTCGCGTTCAATCTGCTCAAACAGGTTTTCCAGACGGTCTTTCACCAACGGCAAGCTCAATACGGCCTGTTTGCTGTCCAGCTTGAGCGGCAGGTGGGCCGCGATGGTGTCGGCCAAACGGCCTGCGTCGTCAATGCTCGAAATGGAGGTCAGAATTTCTGGCGGAATTTTTTTGTTCAGCTTGACGTACTGATCAAACTGCTGCATCACCGCACGGCGCAACGCTTCAACTTCGCTGGCACCTTTGCGGGCAGCGTCACTGCCGTCTTCCTGGGTCTCGATGGGCGTCACATTGGCGGTGAAATGCGACTCACCTTCTTCAATCGCATTGACCGTCGCCCGCTGATGCCCTTCTACCAACACCTTCACGGTGCCGTCTGGCAACTTGAGCATTTGCAAAATAGTGGACACGCAGCCGACGTCAAACATGTCGGACACGACAGGATCATCTTTGGCCGCCGCCTTTTGGGCGACCAGCATGATGCGCCGGTCAGCTTCCATGGCCGCTTCCAAGGCCTTGATGCTCTTGGGGCGTCCGACAAACAGGGGAATGACCATGTGGGGGAAAACCACCACATCGCGCAAAGGAAGCAGCGGAAGGTCAATGGGGGTAGCAGGCAGGGGGGTGTGGCCGGACATGGGATACCTTTTCTTTACCTGTTGAATATGGACCAGGAAACCTGAAATTCAAGCACCCGCCCATTATGAAAGGGGCAAGTGGCCTGAATTCAGGTTGTACACACCCAAAACCCGCGTTTATCCGGACCTTGGGCGCGGTGTTCACGCCTTTTTGGCGGTCTCCCGATATACCAACAAAGGCGGCTTGTTCTCTTCGATGGTGGACTCGTCCACCACCACTTTTTCAACGTTGCCCGCGTTGGGCAACTCATACATCGTGTCAATCAAGGACTGTTCCAAGATGGATCGCAGACCCCGTGCGCCAGTCTTTCGCGCCAACGCGCGTTTGGCAATGGCTTTGAGCGCTGCGGGGCGAATCTCCAACTCCGCGCCTTCCATGGCCAACAGCTTGGCATATTGCTTCACTAAAGCGTTTTTGGGCTCGGTCAGGATTTGAACCAGCGCGTCTTCGGTCAACTCAGCCAAAGTGTGCGACGACCGGCATACGACCAACCAATTCGGGAATCAATCCGAACTTGATCAAATCTTCTGGTTCCACCTCTTTGAACACTTCGGTCAAAGCACGTTGCTGCTTGCTCTTCACCGCTGCACCAAATCCGATACCTGAAGACTCGGTACGTGCCTCAATCACCTTTTCTAGGCCGGCAAAGGCGCCGCCGCAGATAAACAGAATGTTGGTGGTGTCGATTTGCACGAAATCTTGGTTGGGGTGCTTGCGCCCACCTTGGGGCGGCACGCTGGCCATGGTGCCTTCGATCAACTTCAACAACGCCTGCTGTACTCCCTCGCCCGACACGTCCCGCGTGATGGACGGGTTATCAGACTTACGGGAAATTTTGTCAATTTCGTCGATATAGACAATGCCACGCTGGGCACGCTCTACCTCGTAATTGCAACTTTGTAGCAGTTTCAGAACGATATTTTCAACATCCTCACCGACATAACCTGCCTCGGTCAAGGTCGTAGCGTCGGCCATCACAAACGGCACGTCCAGCATGCGAGCCAAGGTTTGTGCCAGCAACGTTTTGCCGGAGCCTGTGGGGCCAATCAGCAAAATATTGCTTTTTGCCAGTTCCACGTCGTCCTTTTTGGCTTTTTCCTTGTGCTTGAGGCGCTTGTAGTGGTTGTAGACCGCCACCGCCAGCATGCGCTTGGCAGGCTCTTGCCCGATCACGTAATTGTCGAGATTGGCCTTGATGTCGGAGGGCGTGGGCAAGTCACTGCGCGCATCTTTGCCCTCCGTGGTGGCCGGCAACTCATCGCGGATGATTTCATTGCACAGCTCAATACATTCGTCGCACACAAACACCGACGGGCCTGCGATCAGCTTTTTAACCTCGTGCTGGCTCTTTCCACAAAAAGAGCAGTACAAGGTTTTCTCGCCGGTTGCGCCTTTTTTCTCGGCCATGTGAAGTCTGCCTTTTCAGCTAAGTTAAGCAATGATAACCAAATAAAAAACGGTGCCTTTCAAGCAGAAAAGACACCGTTCAGGGGGCGCTGAGCCTCTGCGTTCAGGGACGTTTCGAGATGACCTGGTCGATCAGGCCGTATTCCTTGGACTCGTCCGCTGTCATGTAGTAGTCGCGCTCTGTGTCACGCGCAACGCGCTCTAGGCTTTGGCCCGTGCGCTCTGCCAGAATTTTGTTCAATTGTTCACGGGTTTTCAGAATTTCGCGGGCTGCGATCTCGATTTCCGTGGCCTGCCCTTGGCTACCGCCCGAAGGCTGGTGAATCATGACCTTGGAGTTCGGCAGCGAAAAGCGCTTGCCCTTGGCGCCAGCCGACAACAAAAACGCGCCCATGCTGGCCGCCATGCCGATGCACAGCGTTGACACATCGGGTTTGATGAAGTTCATGGTGTCGAAAATCGACATGCCAGCGCTCACCGATCCACCGGGGGAGTTGATGTAGAAAGAAATATCCTTGTCTGGATTTTCACTCTCCAAGAACAACATCTGCGCAACCACGAGGTTCGCCGTCTGGTCATTGACGGGGCCAACCAAAGATGACGCGCTCTTTCAGCAAGCGCGAGTAAATGTTATAGGAGCGCTCGCCCCGGCCCGACTGCTCAATGACCATGGGGACCATGCCCAAGGCCTGGGTTTCCATCGCACCGGGCATTCCATATTTCACGTTCATAAGCTCTCCGTATTGAAGGGTTGACTGTACCGAAAAAACTGCCAGTCCCATGCAAATGGGGCTTGAGCACCAGACTGCAAGTCTTGCGCAAGCCCCATTTACGGTCAGGGCGTGCCAGGCACGCTTGCTACCACTGGAATCAGTTCTGACCCATCAGGTCGTCAAAGGCAATGGACTTTTCGGCAATCTTGGCTTTGGCCAGCACAAACTCGGTCACATTGTTACCGATCACGATGGCTTCGACTTCGGCCATGCGGCGGTTGTCACCCAAATACCAACGCACGACTTCGGCGGGCTTTTCGTAGCTCGACGCCAACTCCTCTATGTGGGCCTTAATTTGCTCGGGCTTGGCGACCAAATCGTTACCGCGCACCAGTTCAGCCACCACCAAGCCCAAACGCACGCGGCGCTCTGCTTGGGGACGGAAGATGTCATCAGGAATAGGCGCCTTGTCAGCGTCCTTAATGCCGCGCTGCTTGAGGTCTGCGCGCGCGTTCTCGATCATGCGGTCCAATTCGGCCTGCACGCTGGACTTGGGCAAGTCCAGTTCGGACTTAGCAACCAAAGCATCCATCGCGGCTTGCTTGTTGCGAGCCAACAGACGTGCCTTGACTTCGCGCTCCAGGTTCTTGCGGATGTCAGCGCGCAGCGCTTCCACCGTGCCTTCGGCGATGCCGAGGGCTTTGGCCAAATCGGCGTCTACGGCTGGCAGGTTGGCAGCTTCCAGCTTTTTCAGGGTCACCATGAAGTCAGCAGTCTTGCCCGCCACGTCTTTGCCGTGGTAATCCGCTGGGAAGGCCAAGGGGAAAGTCTTGCTTTCACCGACCTTCATGCCACGGGTTGCGTCTTCAAATTCTTTCAGCATCTGGCCGTCGCCCAGAATGAACTGGAAGTCGTCTGCCTTGCCGCCGGAGAACACCTCTCCGTCCATCTTGCTCTTCAAAGTCGACCGTCACGCGGTCAGTGTCTTGCGGCTGACTCTTGCGAGCGTTGGGCAAACGGTAGCGGCGCTGCTTGCGCAGAATTTCGATGGTTTTGTCGATGGCGTCTTCGGTCACGTCTCGAGGTGAGTTTTTCCACTTCGGGCCGTGGCCAAGTCACCAATTTTGACTTCAGGGGGGGAACACTTCAAACACCGCGTCAAATGCCATTTGGCCTTCGGGAGCGGATTCGTTTTCGGTAATTTTGGGCTGACCTGCCACGCGCAGCTTGGCTTCGTTGGCAGCGCTGGAGAAGGCTTCACCAACTTTGTCATTCATCACTTCGAAGTGCACCGAATAACCGTAACGCTGGGTGACCACGTTCATGGGCACCTTACCGGGACGAAAACCGTCCATCTTGACGGTGCGAGCCAGCTTGCGCAGGCGGGTTTCCACTTCAGATTTTGATCACGCCCACGGGCAGTGTCAGTGAGATCTTGCGCTCCAGCTTTTCCAGAGTTTCTACAGTAACGGCCATGCTTATCTCCTTCTTATATAGTTCCACAGGTCTTCACCTGCTGCATCCTGGGGATGCCATCTAGAGTGGTGCGCGGGGGGGGACTCGAACCCCCACAATGTTGCCATCGTCAGGACCTAAACCTGGTGCGTCTACCAATTTCGCCACCCGCGCAAAAATAAACATGGGAGGCCAAACTGTGCTGCCAGCTTGCGCGGCAGCCTGTTGACCCCCCATTTGAAATCGGTCAGCCTGCTATTTTAACCTGCAGATTGACCACTATCTTTTACGCCACGACACCAGGTGTCCCACGCCGCACGCGGAACCACGCCGCGTACATGGCGGGCAAGGCCAACAAAGTCAACACGGTGGCCACAATCAGCCCGCCCATGATGGCAACGGCCATGGGGCCCCAGAACACCGAGCGTGACAGCGGAATCATGGCCAGCACGGCGGCGGCGGCCGTCAGCACGATGGGGCGCAGTCGCCGCACGGCGGACTCCACAATCGCGTCCCAAGCCGGGATACCCGCCGCGCGGTCCTGCTCAATCTGGTCGATCAGGATCACCGAGTTGCGCTGAATCATGCCCATCAGGGCGATCACACCCAGCAAGGCCACAAAGCCAAACGGACGGCCCAGCAAGATCAGCGCGCCCGCCACCCCGGCAATGCCCAGCGGCCCGGTGATGAACACCAGCAGCGCACGGCTAAAGCTCTGCAACTGCAGCATCAGCAGCGTAAAGGTTAGGAACAGCATGATGGGCACGCCCGCCACGATGGAGGCCGAGCCCTTGGAGCTTTCTTCCACTGCGCCCGCCACTTCAATGCGGTAACTCTGGTAACCCGCTTTGTGCCACTGCTCTTCCAGGGCTTTCAGCTTCGGTTGCAGTTCAGCCGTCACGGTGGCGCCTTGCAGGCCTTCCACAATGTCGCCCTGCACGGTGATGGCGTAGTCGCGGTTCTCGCGCCACATCACGCCGGGCTCCCAGGTGAACACCGGTTTGGCAATCTGCGTCAGCGGAATCGACTTGCCACTGGCCGTGGGCAGGTAGGCGTTGGCAATGTCGGTGATGGCGTTGCGTTCGTCCAGCGGCTGGCGCAGCACGATGTCGATGAGCTTGTCACCCTCGCGGTACTGGCCCACGGTGGTACCGGCCAACACGGTTTTGGACGCTTGCGCAATGGACTGGCTGGTCACGCCCAAGGCACGGGCCTTGGCCTGGTCCACTTCCAGACGCAACACCTTGACCGATTCGTTCCAGTTGTCGTTCACACCCCGCATATTGGGGTTGGTGCGCACCACAGACTTCACCTCATCGGCCCGCTCGCGCAGGGCAATTGGGTCTATCCCGACCACGCGGAACTGCACCGGATAGGGCACCGGCGGGCCGTTTGGCAGCAGCTTGACGCGGCCACGCACCTCGGGAAACTCGGCCGCCAAAAGTGCGGGCAGCTTCACCCGCAACGATTCGCGCACCTTCAAATCCTTGGGGATGATGATGAACTGCGACACGTTGGTCTGCGGGAACACCTGGTCTAGCGGCAGGTAGAAGCGCGGCACGCCCGAGCCAATCCAGGTGCTCACGGTGTTGACACCCTCTTCCTGCATCAGGCGTTGCTCCACGCGCTGGGTGACTTCCTGGTTGGCGGCGAAAGACGTGCCTTCGGGGAACCAGATGTCCACCAGCACTTCGGGGCGGCTGGAGTCCGGGAAGAACTGCTGCTGCACCTTGCCCATACCCACAATGCCCAGCGCAAACACCAGAATGGTGGCGCCAATGGTGAGCCAGCGGTGCTGCACGCACCAGTTCACGGTTTTGCGAAAGAGGTTGTAAAACGGTGTGTCAAAGTGCTCGGCGTGGACGGACTCCTCACCCGCGATGTGCTTGTGCTCCTTGAGCAGCAGCGTGCCCAAATAGGGCACAAAGTACACCGACACAAACCAGCTCAGGATCAGCGCCAACACCGTGACCGCAAAAATAGCGTATGTGTATTCACCGGTCACCGACTTGGCCATGCCGATGGGCAAGAAGCCCACGGCGGTGATCAGCGTGCCCGTCAGCATGGGCATGGCGGTCACTTCATACGCAAAGGTGGCGGCCCGCACCTTGTCGTAGCCCTCCTCCATCTTGCGCACCATCATCTCTACGGCAATGATGGCGTCGTCCACCAGCAGGCCCAGCGCAATGATGAGCGAGCCCAGCGAAATTTTGTGCAGGCCAATGCCCCAGTAATACATACCGAGGAAGGTGACGGCCAGCACCAGCGGAATGGTGATGCCCACCACCAGGCCGGGGCGTATGTCCAGAATCCAGCGCCGCCACAGCGGGTTCTTGCCGGGGCGCTTGTGCAGGCCCAAGGCGATAAAACTCACCGCCAGCACAATTACCACGGCCTCGATCAGCACCTTCACAAACTCGCTCACCGACGAAGTAACCGACTTGGGCTGGTCCTGCAGCTGCACCAGCTTGATACCGGCGGGCAGATCTTTCTCGATGCCCTTGAACACTGACTCCAGCGAGTGGCCCAGCGCAATGATGTCGCCGCCCTTGGTCATGGAGACGCCCAGGGCAATCACTTCCTTGCCTTGGTGGTGAACTTTCACCGACGGTGGGTCCACATAACCCTTGGCAATGGTGGCAATGTCCTTGAGGCGCAGCTGGTTGCCCGAGGCACCACGAATGGGCATGGCTTCGAGCTCTTCCACGCGGTTGAACTGGCCGCCCACGCGCACCTGCACCACGTCCAGCGGGGTTTGTACCGCGCCGGCAGATTCCACCGCGTTTTGTTGACCCAACTGCGACAAGACTTGGTTCAGGTCCAGGCCCAGCTGCGCCAAGCGCTTCTGGGAGATTTCGATGTACAGTTTCTCGTCCTGCGCACCAAACAGCTCCACCTTGGCCACATCGGGCACGCGCAGCAGGCGCTGGCGCACGTCATCGGCAAAGGTCTTGAGCTCGGCGTAGTTGAAGCCATCGGCCTCCAGCGCATAGATCACGCCATACACATCACCAAAGTCGTCGTTAAAGAACGGGCCGACCACACCGCCGGGCAAGGTGCCGCGGATGTCGCCCACCTTCTTGCGCACGCTGTACCAAACGTTGGGCACATCGGCCGCTTTGCTGGAGTCCTTGATCTGGAAAATGATTTGCGACTCGCCCGGCTTGGAGTAGCTGCGGATCTTGTCAGCGAACGGCACCTCTTGCAGGGTGCGCTCAATCTTGTCGGTTACCTGCTCGGCTACCTGCTGCGCCGTGGCGCCGGGCCAGTAGGTGCGAACCACCATGGCACGGAAGGTGAACGGCGGGTCTTCGTCCTGCCCCAACTGGAAGTAGGAGGCCACCCCCAACACCAGCAACACGATCATCAGGTAGCGCGTGAGCGCGGCGTGGTCCAACGCCCATTTGGACAGGTTAAAGCGCGAGGAAGGGTCTTTGAGTTTCATACCCGCCTCACTGCGCAGCCACTGCACTGGCCGCTGGCGCCTCAGCATTCACTATGGTTTCAGGAGCTGCTCGCGCAGTATCCGTGGGGGCTGCAGCCCCTTTTGGCATATAAATCGTCACCTTTTGGCCGGGTGACAGCACATGCACCCCCGCCGTCACTACCTGCATGCCTGGCTGCAAACCCGACGCCACCACCACCGCGTTGCCGTCCGCAGTCGCCACGTCAATGGGTTGGAGCTTCACGGTCATGGTCGCGGGCTCCACCACCCACACGGCGGTTGCCTTACCACTTTGCACCAGCGCGCTGGTCGGCAGCTTGATCACTTTCACACCGCTGCGGTCCAGCGCCTGGGGCACCACCGACACGGTAGAGCCCAGTGGCAAGGTATCTGTGCCCTCCAGCGCCACCTTCACCACATAGGTGCGTGTCACCGGGTCGGCGCTGGCCGCCACTTCACGTACCGTGGCCTTCAACACCGTCTTGCTGGCCCAGACTTTCACCTCCACGGCCGAGCCGCGCTGTATCTGGGCCACCTTGTCTTCCGGAACCGCAAACACCACGTCCCGCGGCCCGTCCTGAGCAATCTGCACCACCGGCGTACCAGCGGCCACCACCTGGCCTGGCTCGGCGCTGATCGCCGTGACAACCCCGGCCACATCGGCCACCAAGGTGGTGTAGGCCGTCTGGTTGCCTTGGCTGCTCATTTGGGCCTGCGCCTGGTCCAGTTGGGCTTGGGCGGCCTTGAGCGATGCCTCGCGGCGCTCCAGCTCGGCGCCGCTAATGAAGTTTTGCTCGCGCAACTCTTTGAAACGCTTGAAATCCGCAGCGGCCAAGTCGCGGTTCGTCGCTGCGGCAGAGAGCTGCGCCCGCGCGGCCGTGGCGGCCAATTGGTAGTCTTGCGGGTCTAGCTGCGCCAGCAATTGGCCCGCCTTCACGGTTTGGCCCAGCTCCACAGGGCGGCGCACGAGCTTGCCCGCCACCCGAAAGCCCAAGCGGGACTCCACGCGGGGACGCACTTCGCCCGAAAACTCGGAGCCCGACTGCATATCCGCCAGCCCCACCGTGCTGACTTTCACCGCGCGCACCGGCTCCTCCGTAGGCGCGGGCTTGGAACAGGCAGACAGCAACAAGGCGGCGGCGAGCATGGCGCCCGCAGGAATCAAAGATCTGTTTGGCATAGTGGTGGCGATGGGCATAAGAGACTCTAAAAGCAGGGAATTGGGGGTGGGACAGGGTCCGGGAGCAAGGGCAAAGTGCCGCCGTACAACCCAGCTACTGACCGACTGGTTAGTAATTTAGGGTAAGTACTGATCTTTGTCAACACGGCCTGCGCAAAATACCTGCGGGCACAATGGCGGCCATGCCCAGCGCCGCACCCATCCAGCACTACGAAAACTTCCCCGTTGCCTCCTGGCTGTGCCCACAGCACTTGCGCGCGCCCATCGCCGCGATCTACCACTTTGCGCGCACCGCCGATGACATCGCCGACGAGGGCGACGCCACCGCTGCAGAGCGCCTAGCTGCCCTGCAAGCCTACCGGGCAGACTTGGACGCCGCCGCTGGCGCCTCCCCCAACTCCACGAGTGCCAGCTGGCCGCATGTGTTTGGCCCGCTGCAGTTGGCGCTGCGCCAACACCAACTGCCACTGCCGCTCTTGCATGACCTGCTAGACGCATTTGTGCAAGATGTAGAAAAAACCCGCGACCAGACCGGCTATGCCGACGACGCAGCCCTGCGCGACTACTGCCGCCGCTCGGCCAACCCCGTTGGCCGTCTGCTACTTCACCTCTACGGCGTGGCAGACGCTGTCGCGCTACGGCGCAGTGACGCCATTTGCACGGCGCTGCAACTGATTAACTTTTGGCAAGACCTGAGCGTGGACATTCCGCGCGGGCGCCACTACCTGAGCGCGGCCGCTTGCGCCCAGTTTGGCGTTACCGCACAGCAGCTGCAGGCGTTGGAGCAAACCAAGAACGCTACGCAATTAATAGCTGCTTACGCAGATGCAGCAAGGGCTACCATGCTAAATGGTTCACCTTTGGTGCACCAGCTGCCCGGCCGGGCGGGCTGGGAATTGCGCCTCGTCGTGCAAGGTGGCTTGCGCATACTGCACAAAATGCAGGCCCAGGGCTACACCACGTTGCAGCGTCGCCCCAAGTTGGGTGGGGCGGATTATCTGGTCATGCTGTGGCGCGCCCTCTGGATGTAACGACTGACCCGAGACTGACAAATGCCCGGCGCCACCGCGGTGTCATACAAGGACATTCCCCTAGTGTTGGAGCCCGGAATCTGCCCGTCGGCATGATTCAATTGGCGGGTATGCCTGTGTCAGTCAAACTAGAAGATTTCTCAGACCGTCGTTGGTCCCGCCGCTCCCTACTGCATCTTGCTGGTGCAGGCATGGCGCTGGGCGGCCTGCGTGCGGCGCGCGCGCAATCGCCCGTCGCGGTCACCTACCCCAACCTCAACGGCAATGGCACCGACAACCTCGGCTACCGCATGTTGGAGCTGGCGCTGTCGCGCTGCGGCAGGCCCTACACCTTGACGGTGCACCCCCTGTCCGTGAACGACGAACGGGCCCGCGCCATGCTGCGTCGCGGCGAGATCAATGTGGTGGATTTCGGGTCGGGCGCTGAATTTGAGACGGCCTTCAATGCCATCTATTTCCCGATAGACCGCGGCCTGCTGGGCTACCGACTCAGCCTGATTCACTACACGCTGACCAACGATTTTTCCCGCATCAACAACCTAGCCCAGCTACGCCAATACCGCGCCGGCCAGGGCTTGGGCTGGTCGAACAACATCATCATCATGCAAACGGCGGGCATTCCCGTGGTGACCGGCCCCACACTGGAGTCGCTCTTCCCCATGCTGGAAGCCAAGCGCTTTGACTACCTTCCGCTGGGCCTTAACGAGGTCTACGGGTTCTCCGAGCAGTATGGGGACTACGCCCCGTCCATGGTGGTGGACGAGCATTTGCTGCTGGTCTACCGCTTCGCCCGTCTGTTTTATGTACGGCCGAGGCTAGCGAGGAGCTGCACGCCATGGTGTTCAGCGGCCTCAAGCAGGCGTTTGCGGAAGGCAGTTTCCAGAAGCTGCTCAACAGCGACCTGTCGGTGCGCCGCGCCGTGCTGCGCGCCAAGCTGGCCCAACGTACCACCATCGTGATCGACAACCCCCTGCTCACCGACGCGTTTATGGGCATGCCCGACGCCTACTTTTTCAAGGCCTCCGAGTTTCGGTAAACCCGCGGCGGGATGTAACAATCCGCGCATGACCCCAGAGCAATACGTCCAGCAAAAAGCCGCAGGCAGCGGCAGCAGCTTTTACTATGCCTTTTTGTTTTTGCCCGCGCCCCGGCGGGCCGCCATCACCGCCTTTTATGCCTTCTGCCGCGAGGTGGACGACGTGGTCGACGAGATGGTCGACCCCGGCGTAGCCGCCACCAAGCTGGCCTGGTGGCAAAGCGAAGTGGCCAAGGCCTTCACCGGCGAACCCAGCCACCCGGTGATGAAGGCCCTGATGCCGCACACCGCCCTCTACGGCATCGAGGCGCGCCACCTGCTGGGCGTCATCGAAGGCTGCCAGATGGACCTGGAGCAAACCCGCTACCTCGATTACCCCAACCTGCAGCGCTACTGCCACCTGGTGGCCGGTGTGGTGGGCGAGGTGGCGGCCGGCATCTTCGGCCAGACCGACCCGCAAACCACCGCCTACGCCCACAAGCTGGGCCAGGCCCTGCAGCTCACCAACATCCTGCGCGACGTCGGCGAAGACGCACTGCGTGGCCGCATTTACCTGCCAGTGAACGAGCTGCAGCAGTTTGATGTGAAGGCCCACGAAATCTTGAAGCGCACGTATTCGGACCGCTTTACCGCGCTGATGCGCTTTCAGGCAGAGCGCGCACAGGGCCTGTACGACGAAGCGCTGGCCCTGCTGCCTGCCGCCGACCGCCGCGCCCAAAAGCCCGGCCTGATGATGGCCAGCATCTACCGCGCCCTGCTGGGCGAAATCCAGCGCGACAACTTCCAAGTGCTGCACCAGCGCGTCAGCCTCACGCCGCTGCGCAAGTTTTGGTTGGCCTGGAAGGTGCAAGCCCTAGGCCGGCTGTGAAAATCGCCATCGTAGGCGCCGGCTGGGCTGGCATGGCGGCGGCGGTGCAGGCCACGCAAGACGGCCACCACGCTACAGTTTTTGAAGCAGCTCGCGCAGTCGGTGGGCGGGCTAGAGCCTTAAATGGCACTATGCCCGACGGGCACAGCATTACGCTGGACAACGGCCAACACATCCTGATTGGCGCCTACACCGACACGCTGGCGCTGATGCGCAAGGTGGGCGTGGACCCCGCGCGCACCTTGCTGCGCCTACCCCTTTGCCTGCAGTTTCCCGACGGTGATGGCATCGCCCTGCCCGACTGGCCCAGCCCGCTGGACGCGCTGGCCGGTATGGCCACGGCCAAAGGCTGGTCTTGGGCCGACAAAGGGAGCCTGCTGCGCGCCAGCCTGCGCTGGCAGTGGGGCGGCTTTCGCTGCGCGGCAGGGTCCAGCGTGGCCGACCTGTGCCATGGCTTGACGCCCACGGTGGTGCAAACGCTGATCGACCCGCTGTGTGTCTCCGCCCTCAACACCCTCGCCGCGCAGGCCAGCGGCCAGGTGTTTTTAACGGTACTGCGCGACTCGCTGTTTGGCACGCGCGGCAGCTCCAACCTGCTGCTGCCCACGACCGACCTGGGCGCTTTGTTCCCCGAAGCGGCCGCCGCTTGGTTGCAAGCCCACGGCGGCGCGGTGCAACTGGGAACCCGAGTTGACCGCCTGACCTACGAGGCTGGCGACAACGGCCAATCCGGCTGGAGCGTGAACGGCCAACATTTTGACGCTGTGCTATGGGCAACTTCAAGCTCCAATGCGGCCTCAGCCCTTATAGAAACTGCGCAAGCAGCTCCTGAAACCATAGCAAATTCATTGCGCGCGTGGGCCGAGACCGCGCAGGCCTTGCGCTTTGAGGCCATTGCCACGGTCTACACCTACGCGCCCAGCGCCCACCTGCCCCAGCCCATGCTGGCGCTGCGCAACACCGCAGAGCACCCAGCCCAGTTTGTGTTTGACCGCGCCCAACTTGGCGGCCCGCGCGGCGTGTTGGCCTGGGTCGTTAGCGCCAGCCAAGGCGACCGCGCTGAGCTAGAGGCCGGCGTACTGGCGCAAGCCCAGGCGCAACTGGGTGCCTTGCTGAGCGAGCCCCCCTCCGTGTTGCAAACCGTCATCGAAAAGCGCGCCACCTTTGCCTGCACGCCGGGGTTGCAACGGCCCACTGCTGCCATCGCCCCGGGCCTGTGGGCTTGTGGTGACTTTGTAGAAGGGCCCTACCCCGCCACGCTGGAGGGCGCGGTGCGCAGTGGCTTGGCTGCGGCCCGGGCGTTGGCTATGCCAGCGCGCAGCGCGGCGCCACTATGATGCAGTTCACCCCGGTATTCCAGCCCACGTTAGTCTTGGCGGAGATTCGCTTTTAAGTGGGTATTTTGGGGGGGGTTAAAATTTTTTGGTGGTGGGGTGTTGGGGGTTTAGGGAAAACTAGTCGTTGGAAGGTGGTCTATGTTTTGGGGGGTATTTGCTCCCGGTGGGTGGTTCAAGTGGTTGGGGTGTGCTTCTGGGGGAGTGGGGGGTGGTCAAACTCTTCTCGCCTCTGGAAGGGGCTTGGGCTGGGGTTCAGGGTGGGCTGTATCATCCTGTCGCTCCCGGGGGGGTCTTGGCTTTACCGCCTGGGGGGGGGACATACTAACCCCAAGACGGAACACAAGCCAAAAGCCAAAGCACGCTATCCGCAAGGGAGACCTCATGACCCAACAAGGGTGAGGCACCAGGAGAAATGCCGGGAGGAGGGGGAGGAGTTACAAATACTTTCCCAGAAAGAAAAGGGGTGGCCTACTTCGAAAGAGGGCCGAGCATCAGCAAAGGGCAAAACCAAAGGCTTTGATCAATTTACCCTTCAAGAGGATGCAGTACTCGGGGGCCTGGAGGTCTTACCGGGGGGTTGTAGGGGCGCACCATAAAAAAGAAAGAGAATAAAAATCAAAAAAAGAAGAGAAAAAGAGGAATAAAAATAATAGATTGATAAACAAAGGAAATCTCTAAAGGAAACCAAAATAAAAAAAAATAAGAATAAAAAAAAAATGAGTATGAGATGAATTAGAAAAGGGAGTAAATGAAAATAATAAGAAAAAAAAAGAAGAAGCCTCCAAGACGAAAAACAGAAAAAAAAGAAAAGCAAAAAAAACGGGCTAATGATGGTGAATAGGAAGAGAAGTAATGGATTGAAATAGATCAAATATCAGAAAAAAAAGATGATCTATAAAATAAAGATAAATAATGAGATGAGCTAAGAAAACTAAAAATAATAATAAAGAATGAAAAAGGAAATAATGAGAAGATATTAGGAGAAGAGAAACTCAGAAGAAAAAAGACTAAAGTGAGGAAAGAAAAGAATGAAAATAAAGAGAGAAGGAAGAGCTAGAACATAAAAAGCCAAAAAAAGAGAAAGAAAAAAAAAAAGAATAAGAAAAGGGTAAAAAAATAGAGAGAAATAGAGAGAAAGGAAAAAAAAGAGAGAAAAATAAAAAAAAAAAAAAGAAACCCCCAAAAAAAACCAATAATAAAAAAAATAAAAATATTTACAAGTTTGGAATAACCCCCCCCCCCCCCCCCCCATGAAGCTCATGGCCAAACTGGTAGGCGCCCTACTCGCACAGCTGTTGATCTTGGCCGCTGCTGGCGTTAGGCGGTTGGTACCTCTACCAAAAGCAACCCGTGCGCTCCGGCAGGTTGGCCCTCGACGGCCTAACGGCGCCAGTGGACGTTCGGTTTGACGAACGCGGCGTACCCCATATTCGCGCGGAGAACCAAAACGACTTGTACCGCGCTCTGGGCTATGTCCATGCCCAGCACCGCCTGTTCCAGATGGAAATCGTGCGCCGCCTGGCCAAGGGCGAGCTGGCCGAAATCCTCGGGCCCAAGCTGCTGGACACCGATAAGTTATTTCGCACCCTGGGCATCCGCGAACGGGCCAAAACCATGGCCGCCGCGCTAGACCCGAAGGCCCCTGCGGGCCAAGCCCTGCTGGCTTACCTAGACGGTGTGAACCAGTACCAAGACCACAACCGCCTGCCTATCGAATTTGACGTTTTGGGCATTCGGCCCCGGCCATTTACCCCCGAAGACTCCGCTGCGGTAGCGGGCTACCTGGCCTACAGCTTTGCCGCCGCGTTTCGCACCGAGCCCGTCTTGACCGAGGTACGTGATGCGCTCGGCGCCGACTACCTGCGCGTGTTCGATCTGGACTGGCACCCCGAAGGCGTGGTCACGCCCTTCGCAGCGCTGGGCAACGACCGTTGGCCCGCGCTGGAGCGCATCGCCCAGGTCAGCCAAGACGCCATGGACCTGGCTGGCGTGCCCATGCTCGAAGGCAGCAACGCCTGGGCCATTTCGGGCAAGCGCACAGCCAGCGGCAAGCCGCTGCTGGCGGGCGACCCGCACATCGCGTTCTCCGCCCCCGCCGTGTGGTTTGAGGCCCACCTGCAGGCGCCAGACTTTGAGCTGTACGGGCACTTTCAGGCGCTCAATCCGTCGGCCCTGCTAGGCCACAACTTGGACTTTGGCTGGACCCTGACCATGTTCCAGAACGACGATGTTGACTTGATCGCCGAGAAGGTGAACCCCGCCAACCCGCAGCAGGTTTGGCACAACAACCAGTGGGTGAACCTGCAAACCCGCACGGAAAAAATAGCCGTCAAAGGCAAGGCGCCAGTCGACCTCGTGCTGCGCCGCTCGCCCAACGGCCCCATCATCACCGACGCCTTTGCCGACAGCCTGGGCGAAGCGCCAGTCTCCATGTGGTGGGCTTTTCTGGAAACCGAGAACCCGATCTTTGATGCGTTTTACGCGCTCAACCGCGCCGACACGCTGGAGAAGGCTCGCACCGCCTCCAGCAAAATCCACGCGCCCGGCCTGAACGTGGTCTGGGCCAACGCCAGCGGCGACATCGGCTGGTGGGCCGCCGCCAAAATTCCGCTGCGCCCCGAAGGCGTCAACCCGGCCTTCATCTTGGACGCCAGCAAGGGAGAGGCTGAAAAACCCGGCTATTACGCGTTTGACTACAACCCCCAAGAAGAAAACCCGGCGCGCGGCTACATCATGTCGGCCAACCACCAGCCCCAGCCTAGTAGCGGCGTACCCGTGTTTGGCTACTACAACCTGCCGGACCGGGCGCGCCGGCTGGACGCCAGCTTGAGCGATCCGAAAACCCGCTGGGACACTGCAGCTGCGCAGCAGTTGCAGCTCGCCACCGACAACGGATATTCCCGCCGCGTGCTGGAAAAATTGCTGCCGATCATGCAGGCCGTGGTGACCGACGCCAACGAAAAAGCCTTCATGGAGCCGCTAGAAAAGTGGAATGGCGATTACACCCGCGACAGCGTGGCCGCCTCACTCTTCACCCAAATGGTCTACGAGCTGAGCAAGGCCGCCATGGAAGACGAGCTGGGCGAAGTGCAGTTCAAGAACCTGTTGCGCACCCGCGCGCTGGAAGCCGCCATTCCGCGCCTGGTGGCCGACCCGGCCTCACCCTGGTGGGACAACGTGGACACCAAGGCCAAAGAAGGCCACTTTGAAACAGTGCGCATCGCCTGGTTCAACACACTCAAGCACTTACAGGGCCTATATGGCACCAGCCTGCTGGACTGGACTTGGGGCCACTCCCACACGCTCACGCACGGCCACCCGCTGGGCATGCAAAAACCCCTGAACCTGTTGTTTAACGTGGGGCCGTTTGAGGTGCCCGGCGGGCGCGAAACCCCCAACAACCTGTCCGGCCCCATTGGCCCCGCCCCGTGGGCCGTAACCTATGGCCCGTCGACCCGGCGCGTGATTGATTTTGCAGACGCCAGCCGCTCCCAAGGCATCAACCCGGTGGGCCAAAGCGGTGTGCTGTTTGACAAACACTATGCCGACCAAGCCGAGCGCTATGTGAACGGCATTTACGCGCCGCAGTACTTGAGCGACGGCGACATCAGCGCCCACACCGAAAGCCGGTTGCGGATGACGCCGGGGCGGTGATTTCGGGAATCACACAACCGACCCAAAGCCGACTTCTGCTCCGCCGAACTTAACCCCCTGCAGCGGACGTTCAAGGAAGTTTCGACTGCAGTCTTAGCTTGGACAAGAATCAGCATTTCCGCCTACCACTGAATGCGGTTCAACGTAAAATTGAGGGGCGCCGATAGGCGTCCCGCTCGAATGCCAGGTTAGCTGGCACTTTCAATGTTCTCACTATTAAAGTGTGCGCCAAGTTTAGGTGCTTCTAATGCCCATGTTGAAAACACACAAGCATATGATTGAGCAACATCAGACATGAACTCCACCCAGCCAATATGTTGCTCTTTGCTTAAAGTGATGCCATATGGTCTTGTAGTACCCTTTACAAGCCAATTACCTTCTTCTGCATTTTGAATAATTTGCATTTCGTAATTTTCGGAAAGTTGCTTTGCTAGATTTTCTACATCAGGTTTAGATGTACCAAAGAAAACAAAATCAAGTGCAAGGTATGTTTCATCGTTTACGCCTGCGCGTTGCATTTGTTCACACATCTGAAACGCCTCATCCTTTCGCTGATCTTTCTTGCGTTGGTAATAGTCGCTCCATGTTTTCTGGGGATCCTCGGTCACTATGACACTCTCCTATGACAGCTAACGATTAGCGTTTATCTGCCGAGAGACCAAGCTGGAAGAAACCAAGAGACCCCCTATCGGCAGATAAACCACGTTGGACTGAACCGCTGAAGTGGCGGTGAATTACAGGGGATTGTAAGTTTGGCCGGTAGTGCGCGGGGCACTTGAATGGCACGATGGGTGAAGCAGGGTCGAGCCGCCAAGACTTTCAAGGTTTGTGGTGTTGCTGATTCGCACTGTTTTGCGCTTGAAACCGGTCTGTCGAACAGCCAGACACGGCACTACCCCGAGCCACCCAAGGCGGCCACGCCAATGCGCGAGGGCATGCAAGGTCGTCATGGCGGCCCTGTGCTTGGCGGCGTGATC
Source organism: Rhodoferax sp. (assembly GCA_034519365.1). Lineage (GTDB taxonomy): Bacteria > Pseudomonadota > Gammaproteobacteria > Burkholderiales > Burkholderiaceae_C > Allorhodoferax. Next base: position 20,326 of record JAXHOO010000048.1, read on the forward strand.
GCTGACACCACTCCCGGCGCTGGTAATGTTTTGCAGCCCCGCAGTGTTTCCACCAGTCGTAGCCGTCCAAGCTTGCAGCACGGACACTGGTGCACATCCACCTGCGCCACCCGGCGCAGGAAGTCTTGCGCCGACTCCAAGGCCACCGGGTTGCTTTGCGGCATCTGCATCTGTGCGCGTGCCTGCGCCAGCGACTGGGCTTTGCTGGGTGCCAGCAGTCCATAGTGCCGAATGCGCTTGAGCCCGGTGGGCAGCACATGCAGCAAGAAGCGCCGCACAAACTCTGCGCCTTGCAGATTGACGATGCGTTTGCCACCTTTGTCATCCGCGCGCACCTTGAACGCCACCTGATCGGAAGTGATCTTGACGATGCGCTCGTTGCTGATGGCGGTGCGGTGCGTGTAGCGCGCCAGGTACTCCAGCACTTGCGCTGGGCCGCCCAATGGCGTCTTGGCGTACACCACCCAGTTGTGGCGGTACAGCGCCTGGTGGCGCTTGGCCCAATCAAGGTTGTCACGCTGGAGGTCGTTGGCAATGTCACCGCACTCGTGCGCCGCCTGCAAAGCGGCCATGAACTTGCCCCTGAACACCGTGGACAGGGCCGTGACTGGAAACAAGAACTCGGGCGAACGCATGGGCTGCACCCACCGGCCTTCATCTTTGCCTTCCCCTTTGCCACCCTCATGGCCTGCGGCCAAGCCGCCACAGGCGATGACGGCGTGCACATGGATGTGGCGCTGCAATTCTTGTCCCCAGGTATGCAACACCAACGTGAAGGCAGGCTGCCCACCCAGCCAGCGTGGGTTGGCTGCAAATTCGCTGAGGGTTTGGGCCACGCAGGCAAACAAGGTATCGGTCACCCAGCGCGGGTGGCACGCATACAGGGCGTTTAAGCTGTGGGGAAGCGTGAAGACCATGTGGGTGTAGGGCACGTCCAGCACCTGTGCCAGCCTCTCTTGCAGCCAGGCGTCTTTGGCGCGCGTGCCGCACTGCGGGCAGTGGCGGTTGCGGCAAGAGTGGTAGTGCCACTGGCTGTGGCCGCAAGCATCACACGCCAGTCGATCGCCTCCCAGAGCACCCGTGCGACAGGCAACAATGCCCCGCCAGGCTTTGGCCTGGGGTGTGCAGAGGCTGTGCTGGGCTAGGTACGCTGCGCCAAACTGGCGCAGGACACCTGCCACACCGGTGACCACACTTGCGGTCATGAGCGCAATCCGCAGGAGTGATCAGAACAGGTGCAAGCCCGCCAGCAAGTCCAGGGGTTCCGTGCCCTGCGGTGGCCGAAACTGCGGGCTGATCAGGTGCAGGTAGCGCCCCGTGGTGGTGATATGGCTGTGGCCCAACAGCTTTTGGATGGTGTACAGGTCTACGCCGCCCTCCAGAAGGTGGGTGGCAAAGCAGTGGCGCAAGGTGTGGATGCCGCCGGTCTTGGTGATGGCACCACGGGTACACGCCCCGTAGTAGGCACGTTGCGCCATGCAGATGTCCATGGGCTTGGTCCCCGTGGAGTCGGTAAACAGCCAGACGCTGGGTTTGGCATAGTGCACGTAAGCGCGCAGCAACTCCAGCAGTGTGGGGCTGAGGATGCTTTGGCGACCCCGTCCGCCTTTGCCATGCTCTACCCGCACGCACATGCGGTCACGGGCACTGTCGATGTCTCGCACCTTCAGGGCACAGGCTTCCGAGACGCGCAGTCCGGTGGCATACATGGTTTGCAGCAACATGCGTTTGGCCGGGTGCAAGCAGGCATGGAGCAGGCGCGCAACCTCTTCTCGGCACAGTAGTTCGGGCTGTTTGGCAGGGACTTTGGCAAAGGGAACGTGAAACTGATCGCGCCCGTGGCCCAGCACGGTTTGAAACAGGAACTGTGAGGCGCAGGCCGCCTGGTTCATGCTGCTGTACGAGAGTTTCTCGTCCTTGACCATGTGCAGCAGGTAGGCCTGGACTTCCTCTGGGGTGTACTGCGCCGGGTTCCGTCGGTAGTACTTGGCCATGCGTCGGATGGCGCGTATGTAGGCTTCTTGGGTGCGCGGTGCAAAGCCGCGCTGCACCATGGCGTCCAACATGCGTTGACGTAGTTCAGTCATGAGGTTTCTCCTTCAGAGCCGGGGAACATTCCCCAGCCCGAAGGCTTCACCTCCACACCATCTTTTACAAGCCACGCACCAACAAAAAAGTGGTGGCGGCGCATCTTGCACCAGCCACCGCGTAGCGGTTTAGTTCAACGTTGGCGCTCAGCGGGAGCCGAAGGCGATCCGATGGAGCAACCAGTTAAGCACGGATCTTTCATGACGCTTTGCCGGTAAAGTTGCTTCGCTAAAAACCAAAGTGCAGGAATAGCCAAAATGAAGAAAAACAGAAGAAGTTGTCCTATGTATTGGCCAATGAATGAGGGGATTCACCTCACCATTGTGCGATGCGACGGTGTAATTCTTCGCTCCGTCAATCGGCTGCTTCGTTATCAGTGTGTATCCGATCGTCTGTGAAGGCCACAAATAGAAGATAACAACGTAAGCCGCATAGAAAACTATTAGCGCCAAGCAGACAAAAATCCAAGGCTTGCCAAGTTGCTGCCACGACAGCGCGGCAGCGCCACCAACAAAGATTGCAGGAAGTGCTGCAAGGAATGCGATCTGGATTAGAAAACCTGACATACGCGAATTTTGGAGTGTTTAACGTCGGCGCTGTCCGTTACAACGCAAAAGCCGTTGCGTGAAGCGACAACCTGTTGCTGCGTGTCCGCGACGAGCAACCTGTTATCCCTCATTTCGTCCCCTGACCTGCTTTGATTCGACTTTGAATGGACTGGCGCATGCTCTCATTCAATACCTTGAACTCTTCGATGAGTTTGTCGCATTGAGCTTTTTCAGCCTGGCATAGGGCACGCATTTCTATGAAGACACCGCCTTCACGATTCCACTTTTTACTTCGCGACGAACGACAGCAGGGATTCGCATAGTGGTTGCTGGGTACAAACGACCATTGAATCCCACTGGGTTCGTTGACGATTGTCCAGGCGTCGGGCTTTGTAATCTGAACCTCCACGCCGGGTTTCGCCTTCAACGATGCGATCGCTTCTGCAACGGTTGGATAACCGATTCCTTCGCTACCGGTCTGCTCCGGCGTTTGCGCTGCGACTGCGGTACCAACAAGCATGGCCAATTGAGGCAATGGCGGTTTGTAGGCGCATGGGTTTACATGAGGGATAACGTTTGAATTCAGCGGTCGCCGGAGGCCGTTCGCTGGAATATTGGTTAGCCCGCATTGCGCAGTGCGGCGATGAATTTCATGATCGACTCATAGTTGGATAGGAACCATGAAGCAATGATACCGATGACTGCCCACTTGACGGTAGCGCGTATTCCGCTTCTGCCTTCCTCTTGTACTGGCTTCAGGATGTTTTTGTATACATCATCGTAGTTCTCTGCGACCTTCCGAATACTCTCGAAGTGCCGTTCTATATCCTCCAGCGGATTCTGAAGCGGCGCGAGGATCGGATTGGTGGTCAGTTGTGCCCGTACTTGTTTGATGTGCCTCTCTGATTCGGAAATGTCAAACATCAGCCGATTGGGATCATGTTGAAGTAGTGATTTGATCCGCTCATCAAGAAGACTCTTGTCGTTGCTAATCTCTGAGGAACTTGCAGAATTCCCAAGGAGTGCTGAATTACCTGCGATGTGAGGCAGTAAAAAAGGTGCGGGCACCGCCGCAAAGGCTGGAAGATCAGGGTATCGACGTCTGAGCTTGATGCCCGCCCATGCATACTACCCTGAGTCCCGTCACTGTCCAGAGATTTTGCGCACTGCAAGGTGATCTCATTGGTTTGGTTGAACAAGACTATGCGGGCCTGAGCCCAAAGCTCGAACAAATCATTCGTGCTTTTGAGTTCACGCAGATCGAGTTGGCGGTGTACCGCCAGCGGGGCTACGGGCAAGGGCGCGGCGTTGGGCAACCCGAGGCCGACCGTTGCGCCTTGGCGTGCGCCTTTTTAGCCAAGGCGGTACTGGATTTGAAGACCACACGAGCGCTGATAGAGCGTCTGCACGCTGACAGCAAGCTGCGTCGGCTGTGCGGCTTTGATCTGCGCTTTGCCCTGCCCAGCGAGTCCACATTCAGTCGCGCCTTTGATGAGTTTGCCGACAGTGAACTGATCCAGCGCGTGCATGCCCGCATGATCCAAGACACCCTGGGCGAGCAACTCATCGGCCACCTCAGCCGAGACTCCACGGCCATAGAGGCACGCGAGTCCATTGCAAAGAAGGACAAGACCGAAGTAGTCCCGGCCCAGCCCAAAAACAAACGCGGACGTCCATCAAAAGGCGAAGTTCGTGCGGCCCCCGAGCCCAGCCCATTGGAGCGCCAGCGAGGCCAGACGCTTGAACAAATGCTCTTTGAACTTGACACGGCTTGCGCCACGGGGACCAAGAAGAACGCACAGGGTTACAAGATCAGCTGGAAAGGCTACAAACTGCACCTGGATACGGCCTGCTGTGGCGTGCCCATCAGCGCCGTTCTTACCGGGGCCAACGTGCACGACAGCCGGGTCGCGTTGCCGCTCACACGCATCAGCGCCCAGCGCGTCGATGCCTGTTACGAACTGATGGACGCCGCCTACTGCAGCACGGTGATCCGCGAGGAAATACGGGCTGCGGGGCGCGTGCCTTTGATTGACCACAATCCGCGCAAAGGGCAAAAGCAGGAATTTGCGCCCCATGAAGCCCAGCGCTACAAGACCCGTTCGGGTGCTGAGCGCTGCAATGCACGGCTCAAGGACGAGTTTGGAGCCCGCCATGTTCAGGTGCGTGGGCACGCCAAGGTGATGTGTCACTTGATGCTGGGGGTGGTGGCGCTGTGTGCCGATCAACTCACGAGATTGCTGTTGTGAGTCGTAAACGCAACACCTTGGACAAAACCGAGTTCAAAAATAGTTCGCGGCGACTTGCGAGGGATTGCCACGGGCAAAACAGGGAGAAATCAATGCCGTAACGTGCTGCGTTCCTCCAACCCATTGCGAGTGCTTGAAAAATGAGCACTAGGCTTGCTTCAGGCTGCGACAGTTTTGAATTCTGCAAGTCCTTCAGAAGGTCGACATCCGCGTGATTCAGGTGATGCTGGGCCACAAGAAGCTGGAGACCACCGCGCTCTACACCCACGTGGCCACCGATCTGCTGCGCGAGGTGATCAGCCCGCTGGAGAACCTGCCGCCCACATAGGGATAAGGCCGGCTGCCATGGGCAGGCCTGCCCTGGAGGTCGCCGACATCTTCCGTCAGCACGGCCCGGCCTGGCGCGCCACGCAGCGCGGCCACCTGAGCCTGGGCCAGCTCAAGGTGATGTCGGCCATCGAGCAGTGCCGCACCGCGGCGCTGGGTGGTCACGTTTTGCGCTGCGCGGGCTGCGGCACGACCAGGTGTCCTACAACTCCTGCCGCAACCGGCATTGCCCCAAGTGCCAGAGCAGTGCGGCCAAGCGCTGGCTCGATGCGCGGCAGGCCGATCTGCTGCCGGTGGAGTACTACCACGTGGTCTTCACGCTGCCCGCACCCATCGCCGACATCGCGTACCAGAACAAGGCCGCCGTCTACGGGCTGCTGTTCGACATGGCCGCCGAGGTGCTGCAGACCATCGCCGCCGACCCCAAGCACCTGGGCGCGCGCATCGCCGCCACGCTGGTGCTGCACACCTGGGGCTCGGCGCTGACGCACCACCCGCACGTGCACGGCATCGTGCCGGGCGGCGGGCTGTCCGCGGACGGCAAGCGGTGGGTGGCGTGCCGGCCTGGGTTCTTCCTGTCGGTGCGTGTGCTGTCCAGACTGTTCCGGCGGCGCTTCCTGGAGGAGCTGCTGCGATTGCATCAGGCGGGCAAGCTGCAGTTCTTCGGCGAGCATGCGGCGCTGGCCGATGCCCAGGCCTTCAAGGCCTGGCTGGCGCCACTGCGCAAGTGCGAGTGGGTGGTCTACGCCAAGCGGCCGTTTGCCGGGCCCGAGGCGGTGCTGGCCTACCTGTCGCGCTACACGCACCGGGTGGCGATCTCCAACAGCCGCTTGCTGGCGATGGACGAGCGCGGCGTGACGTTCCGCTGGAAGGACTACCGCGTCAAGGAAGGCGCCAATGCCGGTGCCGGCGGCAAGACGCGCCACAAGACCATGACGCTGGCGCCCGAGGAGTTCATGCGCCGCTTCCTGCTGCACGTGCTGCCCAGCGGCTTCCACCGCATACGCCACTACGGCTTGCTGGCCAACAACGGGCGTAAAGGAGAAGATGGCACTTGCGCGGCAACTCCTAAACGTGGTGCCAGTCTCGTTCACTGACGACGCAACGGTTGCCGATTCCACACCCGCTGAACCGACAAGACCAAACTTTGTTTGCGCGCACTGCGGCGCGCAAATGCTTGTAGTGGAGTCGATCGTGCGGGGTCATGCGATTCGCGCACCACCTGCTGCACAAGGGGCGCCATGACCGTTCGCTTGGTAAGGCAGCGTCACATCCAACTGACGAATCCATTTGGCACGTCAGCGGGGATGGGCTTGGCTGCTGCGGGTTTGGGTGGCCTTTGCGCTCCAAAGCGTATCGCCAACGGAAAACATTTGACACCATGGGGCATGCCTTGCAGCCGGTTGCATGCGCACCGCGCACACCTGCATCGCAGGATCGTGGTGACTGGCAACTTCAAATCACCATAGTTGCACATCAACAGTGGGTTCGCGTGAGGGCAGTATCTAGGCCCGCGGTTTCCTCCTTGGGGCTTGTACGACGCCCGCCCTTATCCGTTATCGTGATGCCGAGGACGGCGCCGCTGCGGGCGGCATCCTACAACCCTAAACAGTCTTGGGCGTGGCACTGGGTATTTCCGTCTCCCACTTTGTCGACTGACCCGCGTTCGGGCATAGTGCGCCGACATCACTTGTATGAGCAACGACTTCAACGGGCCTTGAAACGTGCAGTCGCACAAGCAGAGATTCATAAGCCGGTGTCGGTCCACACGCTTCGCCATTCGTTCGCAACCCATCTGCTGCAGGCCGGCACGGACATCCGCACCGTTCAAGAACTACTGGGGCACAGTGATGTCAGCACGACGATGATTTATACCCATGTACTGAAGGTTACGGCAGGAGGTACGGCGTCGCCATTGGATTCGCTTTTACAGGCTCAATGACTGGTATACGGCGGCGACGCGACTGACTGACCGTTAGCACCCGCTTTCCGCCCCCCCCCAACAGCCATTCGTGTACCAACCGACGTCTGCAATACCGGTCCCTAGCACAGCGCAGATTGTGCAAAATTCAAACTGCACTAGACCCCATGGCGCAGAGCGCCCAACTAGTGCAGGACAATAAGCCATGCTGTTGCAATCCCCCTTTCGCCCCGAGCCCCCCTATACCCACGGCCAAGTGCCCCGCACCGCCGTGCTGTACTGCAACTTGGGCACACCCGATGCGCCCGATGCGCCTTCTGTGCGGCGCTATTTGGCGGAGTTTTTAGGTGACCCGCGGGTCGTCGAAATTCCGCGCTTGCTGTGGCTGCTGATCCTGCACGGCATCATCTTGCGCACGCGCCCCGCCAAGTCGGCCGCCAAATACGCCAGCATCTGGCTGCCCGAGGGCTCGCCGCTCAAGGTGTGGACCGAGAAGCAGGCCAAGCTGCTGCAGGGCTGGCTGGGGCAGCGCCAGCACCAGGTCAAGGTGCGCTGGGCGATGCGCTACGGCAGCACGTCGATTGCCTCGCAGCTTGACGCGATGAAGGCCGAGGGCGTGACCCGCGTATTGGTCATACCCGCCTACCCCCAGTACAGCGCCACCACCACCGCCAGCGTGTTGGACGCGGTGTACGCTTGGGCCAGCACCACGCGCGCCATTCCCGAGCTGCGCTTTATCAACCGCTACCACGACGACCCCGGCTACATCAACGCGCTCGCCGCGCGCATTCGCAAATACTGGCACGACAACGGCCGGGGCGATCAGTTGGTGATGAGCTTTCATGGCGTACCCGCGCGCACGCTGCAACTGGGCGACATGTACCACTGCGAATGTTTCAAAACTGCGCGCCTGCTGGCCAGCGCACTGGGGTTGACCGCCGAGCAATACCGCGTCACCTTTCAATCGCGGCTTGGGCGGGCCAAGTGGCTAGAGCCCTATACCGAGCCTTCATTGATCGCCATGGCGAAGGCGGGCACGCAACGTGTAGACGTGGTCTGCCCCGGCTTTACCAGCGACTGTCTGGAAACGCTGGAAGAGATTGACATGGAAGGCCGCGCCGCCTTTCTGGGCGCGGGCGGCAAAGCGTTTCACTACATTCCCTGCCTGAACGACGACCCGGCCTGGATTACCGCGCTGTGCGCGCTGGCCGAGCAACACTTGCAAGGCTGGCCCACCCAACAGGTGCCCGATGTGCAAACACTACAAGCCTCACGCGCCGCTGCGCTGGCGCTGGGCGCAAAACAATAAACGGCCATGCTGATGAACACGCCCTCTGAATCCCCCACCGACCACTCCGCCGCGCGCACCGACGCCCGCCTGACCGAGCTGGAAATCAAGGTGAGCTACGCCGAAGACACGCTGGACCAACTGGACCAAACCATCATCCGCCAGCAGGCGCAGATTGAGCTTCTGCTGCGCGAGCTCACCCTGCTACGCCAGCAACAAGGCAGCGAAGGGAGCGCCCCGCGCAACCTGCGCGACGACCTTCCACCCCATTACTAAATCCGAGACCTTTTTATGAGCCTTTCTACCTGGTGGTTGTTTGTGATGATGACCTTTGTGATTTCCGCCACGCCCGGCCCCAATATGCTGCTGGTGATGAGCACTGGTGCGCGCCAGGGGCTGAATTCCGCGGTCTGGACCATGGCCGGTTGTATGACTGCGCTGATGCTGATGTTGGGCCTATCTGCCGCAGGGCTGGGCGCGCTGCTGCAGGCCTTCCCCAAGGTGTTTGATGCGCTGCGTCTGGCCGGCGCGCTCTACCTGGCCTATTTGGGCGTACAGGTCTGGCGCTCCCCGGTGCCGCAAGAGCCCGCCGTGGCCGACGCGGCCACCACGGTTCCCCCTGGCCCCACCGGCCCGGTCATGAACGCCAAGGCGCTTTATCGCCAAGGTGCACTGGTAGCGGCCAGCAACCCCAAAGCGCTCTTATTTGCTGCGGCGTTTTTTCCCCAGTTCATTCACCCCGAAGCGCCTAAGCTCGCCCAGTTCGGTATCTTGCTGAGCACGTTTGCTGTGCTCGAGGTGTCCTGGTATTTCGTCTACGCCGCCAGCGGCAAGCAACTGGCGCGCTACCTACAGCGCTCCAGCGTGCTGCGGGCATTCAACCGGATCACCGGTGGGGTGTTTGTGGGGTTTGCGGCTTTAATGGCCACCGCAAAAAGCTAGTTTGCTCCTATATTAGGAGCTTCTCGCGCAATATCTGCGCGGGCTAGGCCAGACTTTGGTGCTTAGAGTCCTTGGCGTCGTACATACCTTGGTCACAACGGTGTAACCAGGCTGCAAGGTCGTCTTCCGGCTCCGCAGTGGCCACCCCCACGCTCACAGACACCACCAGCCCCGGGCCCAGGCGGTCCCAAGCATAGGCTTGCACCGCCTGCTGGATGCGCTGCGACAGGCCGTGCAAGCCGGCCGACTCCACATGAGAGAACGCCACCACAAACTCGTCACCCCCTAGGCGCACTGGCACATCCCCCTCGCGCACAAAACTGCGCAAAATCTGCGCCAACGCCTTCAGTACCTCATCCCCCACTTGGTGGGAGAAGTTGTCGTTAATGTGTTTGAAAAAATCGACATCGATGAACGCCATGGCCGGGGCATGGCCGCGCTCGGCGCCTTTGCGCAAGAGGGCTGGAGCCATGCGCTCCAGGTAGCGGCGGTTGTACAGGCCGGTGAGCGCGTCTTCCATCGCCAGTTGTTCCAGCTCCTGGGCCTGCGCTTCTAAACGGCGGCGGGTGGCATGGCTGGCGCGCGCTTGCAATTGCCATTCAATGCGCTCTTCGCGCTGCTGCTGCGCGGCTTGGCGCAGGCCGTTCTCGCGCAGCTTGAGCGCGCGCAACTGCGCCTGCGACGCCGTGTCCTTACCCTGGGCAGAAAACACCTGGGCCAGCAACAGGTAAGCAATTCCCACCATGTGTTCGTGGTCCAGCGACATGGCCAGCTGCATCATGCGGTGGCACTGGTACTCGGCCAGCGACCAGTCTTGGCCGGCCCAGGCGATCTCAGTGCGCAGCCACAACTCCGCTAGCGTAACGCTGGGGTTGGCTTCGCCCCGGGTGTCCGCCATCTTGGCAAAGTCGGCGTGGCTTTGGGCAATGTCGAGCTGGCCCAGCCAGCAGGCCTCAAAACCGTCGCACAAGCCCATCAGGGCCTGGGTTTTGACATGGGCACCCTGAAGCACCAACAAATTCGGCGGCACCTGGGCGATCCGGCCCTGCTGCTGGCGCAAGCGGCCCAGGCGCTGAAGGTCGCGAAACTCGCCGTGGTAGTAGCGGTCAAAAAAGCAACGCGTGACTTCCATGGCACGCTGGTTGGCGCGGGGCTGGTAAGCGCCCATCCACTGGCCCTGCGCTTCGAGCAAGGCAATGGCCCGGTCAAACGCGGCGGCAGCGCGGTCGAAGCTGCCGGCGTGGGAATAGGTCACGCCCAGGCTGTTGTAGGTGTGGGCTTGCGCGGCGGCGGGGCTGCCGCTTTGCAGCTTGAGGGCCATGAGCGCGGCCTCGGTGCCATCGTCTGCGTGGCCCATGACGCTGACAGTTTGCGCCAGCGCAGACAGCGCCTCGGCCTCCCCCTGCGGGTCGTCACACATCTGAAACAGCGTGGCTGCACGTTGGGCGGTTTCTTGGGCTCGGCGAAAGCGGGCCACCATGTTGTCGGCTTGGGCCAAGCACAGCAAGGCACGCGCCTCCATGTGCAAGTCTTGTTGCTGCTGGGCTTGGGCCAACGCCGACTTGGACAGGGTCAGACTATGGGCAACATCGCCATGCTGCATGGCCAACGCAGTTTGGTGCAGCAGTTGCATCGCGGGTATGGGGGAAGGTGAATGAATAGCGGACAACACTTGCATTGCGGGTCTGGGGGGCACTACAGGGGTACTCATAAAACAGTGCCGCCAGCGTAGCCCTGCCCTGCCCCCATGTCACTCCCCCAAACGGGTGAATTTGCAGTGTTTTCTTTGAGGGATAACCCTCAGCCCCGCGCCAAGGCCATGGCTTTGATTTGCGCCCAAACCCGCAACCCTGCGCGCAAACCCAAAGCATGCGCCGAACGGCGCGTTACCCGCGCCAGCAGCAGCGCATCACCGCAAGCCAGTTGCACCAACGCCTGCGACGGGTGGGCGTCGTCCACCACGGCCTGGACCGTGCAAGGCAGCACGTTCTGAATACTGGTGTGCACCGGCTCTTGGGTGGTCAGGCTCACATCGCGCGCCAACACACGCAGCCGCAAGCCCGCGCCCACCGCCAAGCCCGCATCCGGCAACCACAAGCTGCCGCCCACAAAGTCCAAGCGGGCCAGATGCCAACGGGCGTCCAACTGGGCCACGCGCACGCTCAGCAGTGCGCATGCTTCGTCCCCCAGCGGCACCGGTGCGTCGACTTGGGCCAGCACCTCAGTCGCCGCGCCCGCCGCCCGCACTTTGCCTTGCTCTAGGACCACCAGCGTGTCGGCCAGCCGGCTGGCTTCGTCCACCGAATGGGTTACGTACAACATGGGAATTTGCAACTCGTCGCGCAGGCGCTCCAGCCACGGCAAGATGTCTTGGCGGCGTGCCGGGTCCAGCGAGGCCAGCGGCTCGTCCAACAGCAGCAGCTCGGGCTGGGTGGCCAGCGCGCGGGCAATCGCCACGCGCTGGCGCTCGCCGCCCGAAAGGTCTTGGGTGCGCCGCATCAGCAGTGGCGCCAAACCCAGCAAATCGATGACCTGGTCTAGCGCCAATAAGTCGGAGCGGGCTGCGTGGCCAGCGCGCTTTTGGGCGTAGCGCAAATTGCCGCGCACATCCAGGTGCGCAAATAGGCTGGCTTCCTGAAACACATAGCCCAGCGGCCGCTGCCAGGTGGGGAGGTTGATACCCAGTGCACTGTCTTGCCACACTTGGCCCGCAATGCCCACGCGCGCCTGGGCCGCCTGTTCCAGCCCGGCCACGCAGCGTAAGAGCGTGGTTTTGCCCGAGCCCGACGCCCCCAACAGCACCGTAATGCCGCGCGCGGGCAGCGTGAGGTCTACATCAAGCGCAAAGCCGGTGCGAGGCAGGCGCACCCGAATTTCCAGCGGCGGCAAAGCGTGTGGTGCCTGCGCACTCATGCCACTACCCGCACCGAACGCGGATTGCGCCAACCTACCAGCAAGAGCACCCCAAACGAAAACACAACCATGCCAGCAGAGAGCCAGTGCGCCTCGGTGTATTGCAAGGCCTCGACGTGGCCGTAAATTTGGACCGATGCCACCCGCGTCACGTTCGGAATATTCCCACCCAACATCAGCACCACGCCAAACTCGCCCACCGTATGGGCAAAGGTCATGACGGTGGCCGTCAAGATGCCGGGGCGGGCCAGCGGCAGCGCGACGGTAAAAAACGCGTCCCAAGGACTGGCGCGCAAAGTGGCGGCGACTTCCATCGGGCGGCGGCCCATGGCTTCAAACGCGTTTTGCAAGGGCTGCACCGAAAACGGCAGCGAATACACCACCGAGCCCACCACCAATCCGCCAAAGGTAAATGGCAGCAGGCCCAAGCCCAAGGCCTGCATCAGTTGCCCCACCGGGCCCTGCGGCCCGAGGGTCACCAACAGGTAGAAACCCAGCACGGTCGGCGGCAACACCAAAGGCAATGACACCATGGCACCGATAGGACGGCGCCAGGCCGAGCGGGTATGCGCCAGCCACCACGCCAGCGGCGTAGCGATCAGCAGCAAGAGCACCGTGGTGGTGGTCGCCAGTTTCAAGGTGAGCGCAATCGCGCCCCAGTCATCGGCCGTCATGGATAGGTTCTTTGGTGCCGCATTCAGAGAATCTCATAACCGTAACCGCGCACAACGGCCTTTGCCGTATCGCTGCGCAGATAGGCCAAAAACGCGGTGGCCGCAGCCTCATCCTTACCGCGCTGTAACAGCACCGCGTCTTGCTTGAGCGCCGCGTGCATCGATGCGGGCACCACCCAGGCCGAACCTTCAGGAATCTTGCCGTCTTGCATCACCTGCGACAGCGCCACAAAACCCAACTCGGCATTGCCGGAAGACACAAACTGGAAGGTCTGGCCAATGCTTTCGCCCTGCACCCACTTCGGTTGCAACGCGGCTTGCAAGCCCAGCTGGCGCATCACTTCCACAGCCACAGCACCGAAGGGCGCCAGCTTCGGGTCGGCAATCGCCAGATGGGCAAAGTTACCCTGCTTGAGCACGGCACCCTGTGGGTCCACCACACCGGCTTGGCGGCTCCACAGCACCAAGCGGCCCGTGGCGTAGGTGAATTGCGATCCGCCTACCGCCAAGCCTTCGCTCACCATGCGGCGGGGTGTTTCATCGTCTGCCGACAAAAACACCTGAAACGGCGCGCCGTTTTTCACTTGCGCGTACAGCTTGCCGGTGGAGCCGACCACCAGCTTGGCCTGGTGCCCACTGGCTGCAGCGAAAGCCGTGACGAGCTTTTGCGCTGGCGCACTAAAGTTGGCTGCCACCGCCACCGTAACTTCACCCGCCTGGGTCTGTGCGCCCAGCACCACACAACACGCCAGTAACACACCACGCAAACCGCGTTTCAAACTGCTTGTCATGTCAAGCTCTCGCTATTCCAAAAAGGGATAGCGTAGCATACCGACCCATGAATCAATCCCCCATCGCATTGGCAGACGCTCTGGGTCACGAGGTGGCTGACAAGCGTTTGGACATCTTGCGCCGCATTGGGCAGGTGGGGTCTATCTCCGAAGCGGCACGCGGCGCGGGCGTGAGCTACAAAGCGGCTTGGCAAGCGCTGGACGCCTTGACCAACTTGGCCGGAGCCCCCTTGGTCGAGCGCACCGTAGGCGGCAGCGGCGGCGGCGGCGCCCGGCTCACCGCCACGGGATCGCAATTGCTGCAAATCGCCGACACGCTACACGCGCTGCGTGCGCAAGCCTTTGCCCAGCTAGCCCTACCAAGCACCAACCCGACGGCCCCTGCGCCACGACTGGCTGCACTGGGCCTGCGCACCAGCATGCGCAATCAACTGCCCTGCCAGGTTGTGCGCCTGACCCGCAGTGGCCAAGCGACGCGGGTGCACTTGCTGCTGGCCGATGGCTGCAGCTTGGTGTCACGCATCACCCGCGAAAGCGCTGAGCTACTGGGCTTGGCCGCCAACGCGCGGGTACTGGCCTTGGCGAAGGCCACCGCAGTGGTGATGACCGCAGAAGACACCGCGCTGGCCAACGCGCCGAAGACTTGCAACCGCCTCGTCGGAGTGGTCAATCGCATCACCCGCGCCAGCGCAGGTGATGAAGTCGTCCTGACGCTGCCCAGTGGCTTGAACATGGTGGGTTTTGCAACACCGGGTCTGCGGCTGGCCAAAGGACAGTCTGCGACTGCGATGGTCGAAGAAAGTGCGGTGGTATTGGCGGTCGGGGGGTGAACCTTGCGCCAATTAGCTATCTATTTAATAGCTGCTGGCGCAATACCTAGAAGGGCTTGCTGCCAATTTGGCTTAAAAAAATTTTGCCCCTGGGCATCTGAAGTGCCTAAACCCCGTCAATAAAACCCGTCACCAAGTCCAGCTGATCCGCCACGTTCAACGCCGGGGCATGGCCACAGCCGGGAATCTCGACCACGCGCAGGCGCCCCGCAGCGCCGGGGCCGCGCTGAGCCATGGCCTGTACCGTCTCGGGCAGCACCAAGTCAGACTCGGCACCGCGCAGGCACAGCACCGGAATTTGCAGCCGGTCGTAGTGGTCCCAGATACGGTAGTCGTCCGGCTGCAGATTGAACTGCTGCACCATGGCCGGGTCGTAGTGCGGCGTCACCCGACCATCGGGCAGGCGCCGGACGGAGGTTTCGGTCAGGCGGCGCCACTGCGCATCGCTCAGCCAGCCATACGGTTGGTAGACCTGCCGAAAGAAGGCTTCCAGTTCGAATACCGTGTCAAACGCTGGCGGGTTGCCCGCGTAGGCACGTATGCGCCCAATGGCGGCGGCGGCTAGCTCGGGGGCGTTGTCGTTGAGCGTGAGACTGACAATGCGCGCCTGCAACTGGGGCTCGAGCAGACCGGCCGCGCAGACGGTGCCAATCGCGCCGCCCATCGATGTTCCCACCCAATGGGCGCGCCCAATCTGCAGGCCATCCATCAAATCGGCAGCGATGCGGGCATAAAAAGAGAGCCGGTACTCCTGCGCCGGATTGACACTCCACTGGCTCAGCCCACGGCCCAACGTGTCCGGGCAAATGACGCGGTAGCGCGGGCTCAGGTGTTGGGCCAGTTCGTCCATGTCGCGCCCGGTGCGGGCTAGGCCGTGCCAGGCTATGACCACTGGGGCATCGGGCGCGCCCCATTCGGTGACGTGGATTTCGTAGCCTGCGCAGCGCAGGTAGCGGGAGGTGGGCGCCATGGACTGCTTTCGTGGGTGGCGATGGGGTGCGAAGGGACTACCGGAGCAACTTGCCGGAGGCACCGATGACGGTCACCTCCACATAGCGCGAACCCACACGGTTCTCGTTGGAGAAGCCGACACGGGTACCACCGAGGTCGTGGTTGCTGATGGTTTCCAGTGCCTTGATCAGTTTGGACCGGCTGGGGTTGAGGCCAGCGCGGCGCAGGCCTTCGACCAGCACCTTGGCACCCAAAAATTCTTCAAAGCTGGTGTAACTCGGCGCCTCGCCGTTGCCGTACTTTTTGAGCAACGCGTGGTACTCCCGCACGACCGGTTTGTTACCCATAAACGGATAGGGAACCACCTGCGAAATGCCGAGACCATGCACCGGCTTAATGCCCGCCAGCTTGACCAGTTCGGCTGGGTCCACCACCGAAATGTTGTACAGCTGAGCCCCACCACCCGCTGCGCGATACTGGCTGGCAAAGGCGGCCGTAGACCGGTTCACTGAAATCATGATGACCGCCTGCGCATCGGAGGCCTTGATGGTTTTGACGGCCTCCTGCACCTGGTCCGTATTGCGTTCGTAAGGCGCGGTCGCGACCAAGGCCATACCGCGCTTGGCCACCGCCGCCTCGACGCCAGCCAAGCCGGCCTTGCCAAAGGCATCGTCCTGGTACATCACGGCAATGCGCTGCATGCCCAATGTGGCCACCTGATTGACCATGTGCTCGGTCTCATCGGCGTAGCCAGCACGCACATGGAAGATGTACGGGTTGAACGGCGAGCGCAATGCCTCTCCACCGGTGTAGGGCGCCACCAGGGGAGCACCGCCAGCCTCCAGCACACCGTCACTCAACAGCTTGGACACATTGGCCGTCCCTGCAAAACCGAACAGCGCAATGACCTCCGGCCGCTCCAGCGCCTCCTTGGTCAGGCGCACTGTCTCGTCCACCTTGTAGCCGTCGTCCACCACCGTATGCTGGATGCGGGCGCCATGAATGCCGCCGTTGTCATTCACCCAGTCAAAATACAGCTTGCCGCCCAACACCATTTGCTTGCCGGTGCTCGCCAACACACCGGTCAACGGTGCCACCTGGACCACGGTGAGATCGGCCGCGTGCGCCATAGGTCCAGTGGCCGCGACCGCGAGGCAAGCAATGGCCCAGGCCGCGTTCCAACGCATTGCAATTTTTTGCATCGCTCTCTCCGGTTCAGTCGGAACGCAGCGCCAGCGCACGCAGGCGCCCGACCACGCCCGTGGGGAAGTAGTACACCGACAGCACAAACAACAGGCCCAGCCAGAGCAGCCAGCGGTCTGGCGACAACAAGGCCGACAGCCACGGCAGCGCCGACGCGGCCTCACTGCCTAGGCGCAGCAAATCCTGCAAGTAGCTCTGCGCGATGAGGAAGAGCACCGAGCCAATCACCGCGCCATACAGCGTGCCCATGCCGCCGATGACCACGATGAGCAGCACGTCCATCATGATTTCAAACGAGAGCGAGGTATCTGGCCCGTTGTAGCGAAGCCAGAGCGCCAGCATGGCGCCAGCGCAGCAGGCGAACAGCGCAGAAAAAATGCTGGAGATGGTGCGGTACACCACCACGCGGTAGCCAATCGCCTCAGCGCGAAATTCGTTTTCGCGAATCGCCTGAAGCACCCGGCCAAACGGCGAATTAACAATGCGCAGCAGCGCGAGAAACAACAACACGGCGCAAGCGAACAGCAGGTAGAAGCACAGCAAGCGGCCATCGAGCGAGGCTCCCAGGAACGGTGTCTCGCTGAACTCAAAACTCGGCGACAGAATCTCGGGCACCTTGAAGGACAGGCCGTCTTCGCCGCCGGTGAATTCGTGCAACTGCGAGGCCAAGGTCAAAAACGCAGAGGCGACCGCCAACGTAATCATGGCGAAGAAGATGGCGCGCACCCGCAGCGAAAACAGACCGATCAGCCACGCCAACACCAGCGACACCAAGAGCGCCCCGCCCAACCCAACGCCCAGCGCCGACCAGGTGGCGCCCAGGCGGGTGGAGGCAATGGCAATGCCGTAGGCGCCGATTCCAAAGAACATGGTGTGGGCAAAGCTGACGATGCCGGTGTAGCCCAGCAGCAAGTCAAAACTCGCCACCAACACGATAAACACCAGCACTTTGGCCGCCACGTTGAGCGCCTTCACCCCAGGAAACAAAAACGGCGTGAAAGCCAAAGCCACTACCAACGCAGCCAGCAGCAGCGCCAACCAGCGGCTGCGTGGCAGGTCGTTAGAAAGGATGCGTTTAAACATAGCGCAGGACTCCCGCCGGGCCGCCCCAAGGGAGGCGATCCTCCTCGGGGGGCTGCGAATACACGAAGTGGTGAGCGTGGGGGTACATAAGGCCTAGCGGTTGGTGACGGGGTAAACACCCTGCGGGCGCCACAGCAAGATGGCGACCATGAGCGCGATGTTGGAGAACAGCGCCACTTTGGGCGCCAGAAAGCCGGTGTAGTTCGCCATCAGCCCCACCAACAGCGCGCCGATCAAGGCGCCCCCCGTTGACCCCAGGCCGCCGATGATGATGACGATGAAGATCAGCACGTTGACCTGCGCGCCCATTTGCGGCGTCACGCTTTGCTGGTACAGCCCCCACATGACGCCACCCAGGCCGGCCAGTGCGCTGCCCACCACGAACACGCCAATAAAGAGACGACTGATGCGGTAGCCCAGCGACTCAACCATCTCGCGGTCTTGCACCCCGGCGCGAATCAGCAGACCAATCTTGGTACGACCCAGCACCCAGGCCAACGCGCCAAACACAGCCAAGCCCACCACCACCGCCATCAGCCGGTATTTCTCGACCGCGGCGTCGCCCAGGTAAACCGCGCCTCGCATGGCCTCGGGCAGGGGCAAGGCGATTTGTGCCGGGCCCCAAATGACCTTGATCATTTCTTCACCAATGATCATGCCGCCCATGGTGATCAGAATTTGCTTGAGGTGCTGGCCGTAGACGGGCCGCACGATGAAGCGTTCAAACACCAAACCCAGCGCGCCGGCCACCGCCATGGCTGCCAGCATGGCCGGGAACACCGCCACCAAGTTGCGCCATAAGTCTGCAGACCCTGTCCAATCCCCCATCAGGCCTAGCACTGTCGTGGCCACAAAAGCCCCCAGCGCAATGAACACGCCGTGGCCAAAATTCAGCACGTCCATCAGGCCGAACACCAGCGTCAGGCCCGAGGCGATGATGAAGATAATCATGCCCATCGCCAGCCCCGCCACCGTGAGCGTGAGCCAGGTGCTGGGGCTACCCACCAGAGGCAACGCCAACAGCGCCAGCACGGGCACGAGGGCCAGCGGCTTCCAATCAAAGTCGAGTGTTTTCATAGTGACAACCCCAGCAGCGTGCGCTGCAGTGCTTCGTCTTCGGCCAGCGCCTGCATGCTGCCCGCGTGCACCACACGGCCATCGTCCATCACGGCCACATGGTCGCCCAGGCGTTTGGCGAAGCTGATGTTTTGCTCCACCAACAAAATGGTGGTGCCGGTTTGTTTGAGCTGGGCAAAGGCGTCAATCATGTTGTTGATGATGGCCGGGGCCAGGCCCTTGCTGGGCTCGTCCACGACGAGCAGCTTGCGCGGCTCCACAATGGCGCGAGCCACCGCCAGCATCTGCTTTTGCCCACCTGACAGCTTGCCTGCGGGATGGTTCCAAAACTTCTCAACCGCGGGAAACAGCGAAAAAATCCACTGGAGGCGGGCGCTGTCCATGTGCTGGGCGCGCTTGGCCTGGCGCGCGGCCAGCAGCATGTTTTCCTGCACTGTCAGGTCGGCAAAAATGCCCATGTTTTCGGGCACATAGGCGATGTCCATGGCGGCAATGGCCGGTGTCTGCTGGGCCGTGATGTCTTGCCCGTCAAACACCACCTTGCCTTGCGACGCATGCCACAGGCCCATGATGGTGCGCAGCGTGGTGGTCTTGCCCGCGCCGTTGCGGCCCAGCAGCATGGTGAGCTGGCCGCGCGGCACCTGCAGGTCCACACCATGCAGGATGTGGTACGCGCCGATGTGGGTGTGCACGCCCGAGAGTTCGAGAAGATGCGGGCTCATGGGGTATTACTCCTTACCCCTTGAGGGGGAAGGTTGGGATGGGGGGGGGCCACATCTTGCGCGGAAGCGTCTTGGGGGGACACCCCCAAGTACGCTTGCTGCACCACGGCTGATGCAATGACTTCCGCAGGGTCGCCCTCGGCCACCAGTGAGCCGTTGTGCAGCACGATGATGCGGTCGGCCAGTTCGCGCACCACGTCCATCTTGTGCTCTACCAGCAAAATGATTTTGGTCGGGTCATTCTTCAGCGCGCGGATCAGGTTCAGGATGACCGGCGCCTCGTCGGCACTCATGCCGGCTGTAGGTTCGTCGAACATATACACATCGGGGTCCAGCGCCATTAGCAGCGCTACTTCGAGCTTGCGCTGGTCACCATGCGGCAGGCTGGCCACAGTGGCGTCCTGCTTGTCGCGCAGTGCCACGGCTTGCAATATTTCCAGCGCGCGCTGCGTCAGACCCGTGTGGTCGCTCCAGATGCTCCAGAGGTTCAGGCCACGCAAATGTTTGCCGCCCTGGGTGGCTTGCACGGCCAGGCGCACGTTCTCCAGAACGCTGAGGTTGGGGAACAGGTTGGTGAGCTGAAACGCCCGCCCCAAGCCTGCCCGTGTACGGGCCGACGGGCTGAGGCCCGACAGATTGACGCCGTTCAGATACACCCTGCCCCGCGAGGCCTGCAACTGCCCCGAGATCAGGTTGAAGTAGGTCGTCTTACCAGCCCCGTTCGGGCCCACGATGGCGGTCAAGGTGCCAGGCAGGAAATTGCAGCTGACAGCATTCACCGCCACGTGGCCGCCAAAGCGGATCGTGAGGTCTTTGGTTTCAAGCATAAAGTCCCCCGCAGATCGGGGTGTGTGAGAAGGCAGCACCGCGCAGGTGCTGCCAGGCCATTAACGCTGATTGCGAATCGGAACGTTCATCTCTTCCGCCTTGATTTCGCGGATGAGCTCAGGCACACCCCAAGCGAAAGCCGGGTCCACCTTGATCTTGAAGTGGTACATGCTTTGCATGGCTTGATGGTCTTCCTTGCGGAAGGTCATCTTGCCCTTGGGGGTATCAAAGCTCATGCCTTCCATGGTCTTGATCAGCGTGGCAGCAGAGGTGTCGCCATTGCTCTTTTTCAGGGCGGTGACCACGGCCATCGCGGCAGAGAAACCACCAGCGGTAAAGAAGTCAGGTGGCGCCTTGAACTGGCTGTAATGGCGAGACACCATGGCTTCGTTGACAGCGTTCTTGGGCATGCCAAAGTAGTAGTAGGCGGCGCCTTCCATGCCGGGGAACTGCTTGTAGGCCACCATGGCGGGCAAGATGTTGCCACCGGTAGCGATCTCGATGCCGTGGCGCTTCAAGTCCATGTCGGCAATTTTGAACGGATTGCCGCCGGCCCAGATGATGAAGATCACCTTGCGTCCGGGGATGTCCTTAAGCTTGTCAATCAGGCGCTGCCCGCCGGCGGTGAAGTCGGTGGTCGCGGGTGGCAGGTATTCCTCGTGCACCATCTTGGCCGTCTTGATAGCTTCGCGGAAGGCCTTGACGCCGTCCCGGCCAAAGGCGCTGTCTTGCGCCATGGTCGCAATCGTCACGCCGGCTTTGTCCAGCGCTACCGCGTTGGAAATGGCGTCTTGGCTGCTGTTGCGGCCGGTGCGGAAGATGTACTTGTTCCACTTGTCACCGGTGATGGAGTCGGCCACGGCGGGCTCTACCATCAGAATTTTTTTGTATTCCTCGGCAACCGGCAACATGGCCAATGCAACCGGCGATGCGGTCGGGCCTACGGCCAGGTCCACCTTGTCGTCGCCATAGGCAGCGGCCAGCAGGCTCTTGCCCTGGTCGGGCTTGCCCTGGTCGTCTTTTTCAATCACGGTGATCTTCTTGCCGGCCACCATCATGGTGCCGCCGGTGGCGTAGTCCAGGCCCATCATGAAACCGGTCTGGGTCTGTTTGCCGTAGGCTTCCAGCGGACCGGTCTTGCTGTAAATGTGGGCGATCTTGATTTCTTTGGACTGCGCAAAGGCAGCGCCTGAAAACAGGCTGGCGCAAAGGCCAGTGGTGATGGCTGTGGCCAGAACGGCGCGGCGGATAAGGGGCATGTCTGTCTCCTGTTGTTGTGATCAAACCGCTGTGGTTTTGCACGATCTGTGCCATCTACCAAGCCATTGATTTACAACAAGTTTTCTAAAACCCCTAGAAATAAATTCTGAGGTTTGTATAAATACAAGACATCCAACATGTCCAACATTTAGACAATATGCCTATATTTAAGACAAACCCAGCCTCACATACAGCGTCGCACGCGAGATACCCAAGGCCTTGGCGACAGCGACTTTGTTGCCGCCAAGCACCTGCATGGCTTGGGCAATGGCGCGCGCCTCAACTTCCGCCAGCTGCGCACTGAGCGGTCGCAGGTCCGCCGCCGTGAGCGGGGCAACGGGCTGCACTGCCTCAGCCGGCGACGGCGCAGCCACGCTGCCAGCCAGCGCGGGCTGCAGGCCCGATTCGCGCAGCACCATGGCAAACACCGCGTCGCCGATGCGGGACGACTCGCTGCGCATCACGGCCTGTTCCAACACATTGCGCAGCTCCCGGATATTGCCGCGCCAAGGCTGGGCCTCAAGCAGGGCCAACGCCTCGGGGCTGAGATCGGGCGGCGGCAGGCCACTGCGCAGCGCCACATCTTCACCCAAGACTTCCAACAATGCCGGAATATCCGCGCGCCGCTCGCGCAGCGGCGGTACCCGCACGGGCAGCACGTTGAGGCGGTAAAACAAATCTTCGCGAAAGCTACCGTCACGCACCCGCTGTGCCAAGTCGCGCGAAGTGGCTGCGATCACGCGCACATTCACCGGCAGCAGCTTGTTCGAGCCCAGCGGCTCAATCTCTCCCTCTTGCAAGGCGCGCAGCAGCTTGCTTTGCAGCGCGGCCGGCATATCACCGATCTCGTCCAGAAACAGCGTGCCACCATCGGCCAGGCGGAACTTGCCTTCGCGGCCTTTGCGATCGGCGCCGGTGAAGGCGCCGGGCGCGTAGCCAAAAAACTCGGCCTCCAACAGCGTCTCGGGCACCGCCGCAATGTTGACGCTGATAAACGGGCCGCGCGCGCGGCTAGACGCTGCATGGATGGCGTGGGCCAACAACTCTTTGCCAGTGCCGGTTTCGCCCAAGAGCAGCACCGGGCTGCTGGACTGGGCGGCGCGGCGCGCCTGGCGCTTGACCTCGACCGCCGCCGCGCTCAAACCCACAAAGCTGGCAAAGGTGTATTTGGATTGGCGCGCGCCGGTGGATTGCAGCCGCTGGCTGGCCAGCTCGCGCCGCGCGTCGTCCAGGTCACGCTGCAGCAGCGAAAACTTCTCGATCAGGGGCTGCAGCGTGGTCTCGGCGTGGTCAAACAAGACAATGCCCAAGGCGCCAATCACCTGGCCCGCCGCGTCGCGCAACGGGATGCGGCTGACCACGAAAGTGCCCGCGCGGTTGGTTAGCAGATCAATCAAGATGGGCTTGCCGCTCTCCAACACCTGGTGCATCTGCGTGTTGTGCACCACCATAGACACCGGGTGGCCGACAAAATCTTCTTCGCGCTCAAAGCCCAGCGCGGGAAGAAAGCGTTTGTACTGCTCATTGACCCAGACCACGCGGGCCTGCCGGTCCACCAGCATCATGCCCTCGCTGGCGCTGGAGAACAGCTCGAACATGGAGCGCGCTGCCAACTCCAAGATACTTTGGGCGTCGCGCGGCAGGGAATCGGTAGCTTGCATGGACCGATATTAACCGCTACGGCAGCGACATTTTGCTATCAAATCAGAAGCTGCCAACGCATATAACACAAGGGCTAGAGGCCAATTTTGTACAAAACAGAGCCTCTAGCCGCCCTTATCTCGCCAGACGCGTCCGTTTGCGGGCTATGTAGCTCAAGGCACGAGGCGCCACCAGCACCGCGACCACCGTCACCAACAGGGCCACCGACATGGGCCGCTGCAAGAACACCATGGCGCTGCCCTCGCCAATGGAAATCGCGTTGCGCAGTTGCGCCTCGGCCAAGGGGCCCAGGATCATTCCGACGATGACGGGCGCAGTGGGAAAGTTGAAGCGCCGCATCAGCAAGCCCAGGACACCCACGGCGTAGAGCAAGAACAGATCGAAAGCGCTTTGGCGCATGCCATAAGTGCCCACTGTCGCAAAAATCAAAATGCCAGCGTATAGCTGCGCCTTGGGCACCTTGAGCAACTTGACCCACAATCCCACCATCGGCAAGTTAAGCACCAGCAGCATCACATTGCCAATATAGAGCGAGGCAATCAGCGCCCACACCAGCGCAGACGAGTTGGTAAACAGCTGCGGCCCGGGCTGGATGCCGTAGTTCTGGAAAGCACCCAACAGAATCGCCGTGGTGTTGGACACCGGGATGCCCAAGGTGAGCAACGGAATCAGCGCCGTCGTCACCGTGGCGTTGTTGGCGGCCTCGGGCCCGGCCACGCCCTCAATGGCGCCCTTGGTACCGAACTGCGCTTGGTACTCGCCCTTGGCAAGCTTCTTCTCGGTGGCGTAGCTCAAGAAGGTGGGTATCTCGGTCCCCCCAGCAGGTATGCAGCCAAACGGCGCACCGATGGCCGTGCCGCGCAGCCAAGCCGGGATAGACCGACGCCAGTCGCTGCGCGTCATCGTGACGCGACTCATCGCATTGGTCGACTCCTTCGCTTTGCCCTCAAACAACACCACGTGCAGTGCCTCGGCCACTGCAAACAGGCCGACCGCCACCAGCACGATTTCTACGCCGTCCAGCAACTCCGGCACATTGCCGGTGTACCGGGCCTGGCCGGTGATCTGGTCCATGCCGATCAAACCAGCTGCCAGGCCGATGAACAAGGCGGTCATGCCACGCACGGTGCTCTGGCCCAGCACCGCGCTCACGGTGGTAAACGCCAACAGCATCAGACAAAAATACTCGGGTGGCCCCAGCCGCACCGCAAAATCCGCCATCACCGGCGCAAACAGCGTCACGATGATGGTTGCCACGGTACCGGCCACAAACGAACCGATGGCCGAGGTGGCCAAGGCCGCGCCGGCGCGGCCGCTCTTGGCCATCTTGTTGCCTTCCATGGCAGTCACCATGCTGGCGGTTTCACCCGGCGTGTTGAGCAAGATGGACGTGGTCGAGCCGCCATACATGGCGCCGTAGTAGATGCCGGAGAAAAAAATCATCGAGGCGGTGGCGTCGACCTTGGTGGTTATGGGCAACAACATGGCCACGGCCGTGGCCGGACCAATACCGGGCAGCACCCCCACAGCGGTACCCAAGGCGCAGCCCACCAGCGCCCACAGCAGGTTCACCGGCGTACCTGCCGTGGCAAACCCCTGCATGAGAAGATCCCAAACGTCCATTACAGCCATCCCGTGTTGGTCAGTCCTGGCAAATTAATGGCCAGAAATTGCGTAAAACTCCAGTACACCGGAGCGGCGATACACACGCCCACCAAGACGTCCATCAGCCAAGGCCGCCAACCCGGTGCCACCGGACCTTGCGACAGCCGCACCCCGCGCGACGCCAGTACAAAACACAGCGCACAACTCAAGATAAAACCGATAGTGGTGATCAGTGCAGCGTTGAGCAGCAGCCCAGCCGACATCCAGGCGAAGCCTGCCCAGTACGGGCGGTCATCGTCACTGCCGCCGTCGGTGTCATCCATGTCCCTAAAGCCACCCTGGCGCGCGTGCCACAGCAGCACGCTGCCGCACACCAAGAGCGCCAGTGACACCACCCACGGGAGGAAGTTGGGGCCTAGGCCCGCATACCCAGCGTCGGACGGAATATCGACCGCGCCCCAGGCCAGCCCGGCAGCAACCAGCAGCACACCGACCGCCAAGGCGGTCTGCTGGCGCATCTGCAGCACAGCGCGAATCACAACATGCCCGACAGGTGCATCACACCGCGCAGGCTGGCAAATTCGTTGTCCACGAACTCGTCAAACGCCTTGCCGGTCAGGAGTGCGGGAGTCCAGCCATTTTTCTCCAGCGATTCGGCCCAGGACTTGGACTTGGTGGCCTGCACCACCAATTCGGTCAGCGCAGCGCGCTGGGCAGGCGTGATGCCGGGGGCGCCGTAGACAGCGCGCCAGTTGCCCAACACCACGTCGTAGCCCTGCTCCTTCATGGTCGGCACGTTGACGCCGGGCAGACGCTTTTCCGAAGTCACGCCAATCGCGCGCATCTTGCCTGCGGCGATGTACTCCGCGAACTCGCTGTAGCCGCTGCCACCCACGGTCACGTTGCCGCCCAAAATCGCCGCAGTCGCCTCGCCGCCGCCACGGAAGGCCACGTAGTTCACTTTCTTAGGGTCCACGTTGACCTTGGTCGCCAGCATGGAGGCACAGATGTGCTCGGTGGACCCACGCGAGCCGCCGCCCCACTTCACGCTGCCGGGGTCTTTCTGCATCTGGGCGACCACGTCTTTCATGGTTTTGAGCGGCGAATCGGCGGGCACCACGAACACGTTGTATTCGCTGGTGATGCGGGCAATCGGGGTGGCGCGGTCTAGCGAAATCGCGGGCTTGCCCGTGATGATGCCGCCCACCATGACCGCGCCGGTCATCAGCAGCGCGTTGGGGTCCCCCTTGCTGGCATTGACGAACTGCGCCAAGCCAATCACTCCGGCGGCACCGCCCTTGTTGTCGTACTGCACGGTGTCTGCCGCCTTGGCATCAATCAGGGCTTTGCCCAGCGCCCTTGCCGTGCCGTCCCAGCCGCCACCGGGGTTGGCCGGAATCATCATCTTCAAGCTGGCGGCAGCGCGCGCGCTCAAAGGCAAAGCACCTGCAGCGGCCAGCACGGCCATGGATTTCAAGAAGGTATCGCGACGCATGGGGAGTCTCCTGGTTGTGAATGCAAGCCCTATGATGCGAGCCCAGCCTGTCAATCGGCTGTCCAAAACCCTAGGGCAAACCCCATGCACCTGTTGCTTGTCGAAGACGATCCGGCCCTGCAAACCGCCCTGCAACGCAGCCTGTTGCGCGCCCAGATGCGGGTAGACGTCTGCAGCGACGGCCTGCAGGCAGTGGAACGCTGGCGGGCCAGCGAACCCGACGTGGTGGTACTGGACTTGAGCCTGCCGGGCATGGACGGACTCGACATCCTCAAGGCCGCACGCCAGGCCGGCTTAACCACCCCCGTACTGCTGCTGACTGCGCGCGGCACCGTGGGCGACAAAGTGCTTGGCCTGAACGCCGGCGCAGACGACTACCTGCCCAAACCCTTTGACCTGGACGAACTCGAGGCCCGCATCCGGGCGCTGGCCCGACGCAACACTGGCATCGGGCCCCCCACCGGGACCGACCCTGAGGTTGGCGGCCTGCGGCTGGACCGCACCCACGGCGCCCTCTACCACCGCCACCAAGTGCTGGACCTCAGCCCGCGCGAACTCGCCCTGATGACCAGCCTCATGGCGCGCCCCGGCCAGGCGGTGGCCAAGGAACGCTTGTTTGACGTGGTGTTTCCCGGTGAGGTGGACGTGCAGCTGGAAGCGATCGAAGTGGTCGTGTACCGCCTGCGCAAAAAGCTGGCGGATACCGGCGTCACCCTGGTGACCCTGCGGGGTTTGGGCTATTTGCTGAAGGCTGAGGCGGTGGGTGGCTGAGCGTCGTCCGCTCTCGCTGCGGCGCGCGCTGCTACTGGGCATCTTGCTGCCGATTGCGCTGTTCGTCGTGTTTGACACCATCAGCCTCTACCACCAAGCCCTGAGCGCGGTAAACACCGCCTATGACCGCACGCTGCTCGCATCAGCCAAAGCCATCGGCGAACTACTGGACATTGAAGGCGACGGGCCCGGCGCCCGCCTACGCGCACAAGTGCCCTACTCGGCGCTCGAAGCCTTCGAGGCCGACAACCGCAGCCGCATGAGCTACCGCGTCTCAGATGCGCAGGGCCGTTGGGTCGACGGCGCCGACGATCTGCGCGTCTGGACCGGCAAGCTACCGGACCAAGGCCCGTATGCCGCGCTGGTCGACTTTTACGACGATACGTTTCGAGGCGACCCGGTGCGCGTGGCCGTACTGCTACAACCCATTGCCACCCGCAAGGAGCGCACCATGGCCATGGTGCAGGTGGCCGAAACACTGGAGTTGCGCCGCACTCTGGCACAGCAAATCCTGATTGACACCCTGCAGCGGCAGGCGCTGTTGATTTTGGTCATCACCATCGTCGTCTTGGTGGTGGTGCAGCGAGTGACCAAGCCGGTGCGCAGCCTCAGCCGCCAGTTGCAGCAGCGCCCGGAAGACGACCTCACCCCCTTGGAAGCGCAAGCTCTGCCGCGCGAGATTCAACCCCTAACCGATGCCACCAACCAAGTGATGCAGCGGCTACAGCACCTGCTGGACCACCAAAAGCGCTTTGTGCGCGACGCCGCCCACCAGTTGCGCACACCGCTGGCCGTGCTCAAGGTACAAGTTCAGTCGGCGCTGCGCGGTGATGTACCGCCGATCGAAGCGCTGCAGGACATACAGGCCACTGTCGACCGCGCGACCCAACTCGCCAACCAGATGCTCAACCTTGCCAAGGTAGAGCAAGTGCGCCAGCAGCAGGACTTTGCCCCCATGGACTGGGCCCAGCCGCTGCGTGCGGTGGCGTTGGACGTGTCACCGCTGATTGCCGATAAAAACTTGGATTTTGAAATCTGCACCCAGCCTTGCCTCGTGTTGGCCCACGAGTGGATGCTGCGGGAAATGGCGCGCAACCTGCTGCACAACGCCGTGCGCCTGACGCCACCAGGGTCAGCGTTGCGCGTGGGCTTGGAGTGCCACGACGGCTGGGCAGAATTGGTGGTAACCGACAGCGGCCCGGGCATTTCAGCCGAGCTGCGCCAGCGCCTGTTCCAGCCGTTTGCGGCCGGCCACGCCCACTCGGGCTCGGGCTTGGGCCTGACCATCACCCGTGAAATGGTGAAGGCACT
This sequence comes from Rhodoferax sp., assembly GCA_034519365.1. Lineage (GTDB taxonomy): Bacteria > Pseudomonadota > Gammaproteobacteria > Burkholderiales > Burkholderiaceae_C > Allorhodoferax. The sequence goes on from JAXHOO010000048.1 coordinate 48,865, forward strand.
GGGCGGCAGTATCCAACTCACCAACCGCTACGAGCACGGCCTGTGTACCGGGCTGGACGCCTGCGTCCGTCTGCCACTCCATGGAGCGGGCCAATTACTATGAAATTGCTAGCTACTCACGCATATTCCATGCGGTCTAGATGCCAATTTCTATCTGATTTATGCTATCAACCATGGACAGCACCCGTATCGACAAATGGCTTTGGGCCGCCCGTTTCTTCAAAACGCGCTCGTTGGCCACCGACGAGGTCAACAAAGGCCATGTGCAAATCGCCAAGCACGACATCAAGCCGTCCAAGGATATTCGCGCTGGCGACGTACTGACCATCTGGCAGGCTAAAGTGCCGCGCACCGTGGTGGTCAAAGGCATCAGCGAGCAGCGCGGGCCGGCCTCCGTGGCCCAGCAGCTGTACGAGGAAACCGCTGAAAGCATCGCCCAACGCGCAAAAATGGCCGAAAACAACCGACTGGGGGCAGAACCGGCCCACGCCATAGAACAGGGCCGCCCCACCAAACGCGACCGCCGCGCGTTGCAAAAAGACTGGGACGCGCGCTGGAGCGCTTCGGTGGACCGCTGAGACAGTCTGGATATTCGAAAGCGGCGATAATTGCGGCTCGCCCCGCGCTGGCTTTGCCCCGCGCCCCGGCAGCCTCTTTTGAAAGCAGCTTTCCCCCATGACCGCCCTCTCTCCCGTCCCAATTTCCCCTGTTCAAGACATCGTGGCCGACATGCGCGCTGGGCGCATGGTGATTCTGGTGGACGAAGAAGACCGCGAAAACGAAGGCGACCTGGTACTGGCCGCCGACCACGTCACTCCCGAAGCCATCAACTTCATGGCTAAATTCGGCCGTGGCCTGATTTGTCTGACCCTGACCCGCGAGCGCTGCGAACGCATGCGCCTCCCGCCCATGGCGGCGCGCAACGGCACGGTCTACAGCACCGCGTTTACCGTGTCCATTGAAGCCGCCGAAGGCGTAACCACCGGCATTTCCGCCGCCGACCGTGCCCGCACGGTGCAAGCCGCCGTCGCCAAAAACGCCGTGGCCACCGACCTGGTCCAGCCCGGCCATATCTTCCCGCTGCAAGCGGTGGACGGGGGCGTACTGATGCGCGCAGGCCACACCGAAGCCGGTTGCGACTTGGCCGCCATGGCAGGCTGTGAGCCAGCCGCCGTGATCTGCGAGATCATGAAAGACGACGGTACCATGGCCCGCCTGCCCGACCTGCAGCTGTTTGCCGCCGAACACGGCCTCAAAATTGGCACGATCGCCGACCTGATTGAGCACCGCAGCCGCAACGAATCCCTGATCCACGAACTGGGCGTGCGCCCCCTGCAAACCGCCTACGGCGAGTTCAGCGCCCGCGCCTTCAAAGACACGACCGGCAACGGCGTGCACCTGGCTCTGGTCAAAGGCCAATGGACCGCTGACACCGTGGTGCCAGTGCGCGTACACGAACCCTTGTCGGTGCTGGACGCACTGGAAGTCGGCCGCAGCATGCACAGCTGGAGTTTGGACTCTGCCTTGGCGCACTTGAGCCAAGAAGGCCACGGCGTGGTGGTGCTGCTCAATTGCGGCGAAAGCGGCGACCAGTTGCTGGCCCAGTTTGAAGGTACGGCCAAAGCCTCGCAAGCCCCCGAACGCGGTCGCATGGACCTGCGCACCTACGGCGTGGGCGCCCAGATTTTGCGAGCCTGTGGCGTACAAAAAATGCAACTCATGGGCAGCCCACGGCGCATGCCCAGCATGGCCGGCTATGGCCTAGAAGTCACCGGCTTCACCTGCAACTAAGCGGCAACAAAGCCCCCACCGTTTATCCAAGGAATTCACCATGTTTGGCGCAGAAAAAGGCAACATTGCCTCTACCGACGACCGCCTCAACGGCAAAAAGCTCTCCATCGGCATCGTGCAAGCGCGCTTTAATGCAGCCATCACTGACGCCCTGTTTCTGGCTTGCAAAACAGAATTGCTGGCGCTGGGTGTGTCGGAGAAAGACATTGACCACGTGACCGTGCCCGGCGCGCTGGAGGTGGCGGTGGCGTTACAGGCCCTTGCAGAAAAAGGCAAGTACGACGCTCTGGTGGCGCTCGGCTGCATCATCCGCGGTGAGACGTACCACTTTGAGCTGGTTGCCAACGAATCGGGCGCCGCAGTCACCCGTGTAGCCTTGGACTACCAACTGCCCATTGCCAACGCCATCCTGACCACTGAAAACATGGAACAGGCCATAGCCCGCCAAACTGAAAAGGGACGCGACGCGGCCCAAGTCGCCGTCGAAATGGCCAACCTGCTGGAAAATATCTGATGAGCGATACCCCTACCTCCCCGCCCGTGTCCACCTTTGGCAAGCGGCCTCCGCGTCAGTCCCGTACCGGCCTCACTGCCACGGGCGCGCGCAAAGCCGCTGGCAAGTCCAACCGCACCCGTGCCCGCGAGTTTGCCCTGCAAGGCCTCTACCAACACCTGGTGGGGAAAAATGCGATCGACGACATCGACCCCTTCACCCGCGACCTGGCGGGTTTTAGCAAAGCCGACGCCGCGCACTTTGATGCGTTGCTGCACGGTTGTGTCGAACATGCTGAGGCGCTGGACGCCCTAGTGGCCCCCCTGCTGGACCGCCCCTGGGGCGAAATCTCGCCGGTGGAACACGCCGTCATGTGGATTGGCGTGTACGAGTTCCAACACTGCCTGGATGTGCCCTGGCGCGTCGTCATTAACGAATGTGTGGAGCTGGCCAAAGAGTTTGGCGGCACCGATGGCCACAAGTACGTAAACGGCGTGCTGAATGGCCTGGCGCCCACGCTGCGCAAGGCCGAGGTGGACGCCGACAAGGCTGGCAAATCCCGCAAGGGCTAAGGCTGCCACCGCCCATGCAGATTTCCCGGCGCGCCAACAACATCGCCCCTTTTTACGTGATGGAAGTGGCCAAGGCTGCTTCCGCCTTGGGTGCCCAGGTGGCCCACACCGACGCACCCATGGTGTTTTTGAACATCGGCGAACCCGACTTCACGGCGCCGCCGCTGGTGCAAGAAGCCGCCGAGCGCGCCATTCACAACGGCCAATCCCAGTACACCCAAGCCCTGGGCCTGCCCCAGCTGCGCGAGCGCATTAGCGCTTGGTACGCCAGCCGCTTTGGAGTTCAAGTGCCGGCCAGCCGCATCGTGCTCACGGCCGGCGCCTCGGCCGCGCTGCACTTAGCCTGCCTTGCCTTGATCGAGGCCGGCGATGAAATTCTGATGCCTGACCCCAGCTACCCTTGCAACCGCCACTTTGTGAGTGCGGCCGAAGGCAAAGCGGTGTTGATTCCCACCACCGCCGAAGAACGCTTTCAACTCAGCGCCGACAAAGTAGAAGCCGCTTGGGGTGAGCGCACGCGGGGCGTATTGCTGGCCTCGCCGTCAAACCCGACGGGCACCTCCATCCACCCCGACGAGTTGCGCCGCATCCACCAGGTGGTGCAGTCCAAAGGCGGCATCACGCTGGTTGACGAAATCTATTTGCCGCTGAGCTACGAGGCCCAGTTTGGCCAAACGGCACTGGCGCTGGACGACCAGATCATCAGCATCAACAGCTTCAGCAAGTACTTCAATATGACGGGCTGGCGCCTGGGCTGGATGGTGGTGCCCGAGGTGCTGGTGCCGGTGGTGGAGCGGCTGGCGCAAAACCTGTTTATCTGCCCCAGCACCATCGCCCAACACGCGGCGCTGGCCTGCTTTGACGACGCGAGCATTGCGCTGTATGAGCAGCGCCGCGCCGAATTCAAAGCGCGGCGCGATTACTTCATTCCGCAACTCAACGCGCTGGGCCTGACCGTGCCCGTAATGCCCGACGGTGCCTTTTACGCTTGGGCCGATTGCTCGGAACTTTGCGCCAAATTGGGCATCAAGGACAGTTGGGACTTTGCCTTTGAAGTGATGAACCGGGCTCACGTGGCGGTCACACCGGGGCGGGACTTTGGCACCGCCCAGACCGCGAATTTTGTACGCTTCTCCACTGCCAGCTCGATGCAACAATTGGAAACAGCCGTGGCCCGACTTCGTGCCATGCTCTGACCTTCACCCGACCACACGTCCATGAACCAAGACCTCTCCATTCTCCATTTGGTCCTCAACGCCAGCATCGTGGTGCAAGCCGTGATGCTGCTACTCATGTTGGTCTCCATTTCCAGTTGGGCGGCCATCTTTCGCAAACTGTTTTCGCTGGGCCGGGTCAAGTCGCAAAACGAAGCCTTCGAGCGCGACTTTTGGTCTGGCTCTAGCCTCAATGACCTGTACACCGCAGCTACCCGCAACGCCCAATCCTGCGGCCCCATGGAACGCATTTTTGCCAGCGGCATGCGCGAATTTCAAAAGTTGCGCGAACGCCGTGTGACCGATGTGGGCACGCTGATGGACGGTGCCAGGCGCGCCATGCGCGCCAGCTTCCAGCGCGAGATGGATGAAGTGGAAAGCAATCTGTCTTTTCTGGCCTCCGTCGGTTCGGTGTCCCCGTACGTGGGTTTGTTCGGCACGGTGTGGGGCATCATGCATGCCTTCACCGGCCTGGCCTCGCTGCAGCAGGTCACGCTGTCCACGGTGGCGCCTGGCATTGCCGAGGCCCTGGTGGCTACGGCCATTGGTCTGTTTGCCGCCATTCCGGCCGTGGTGGCCTACAACCGCTTTGCGCGCGACCTCGACCGCATCGCCATTCACCAGGAAACCTTCATCGAAGAGTTTTCCAACATCTTGCAACGCAACGTCAGCGCCCAGGCCAACCCGGCCCCAGCCCGCTGAACCCGCACTAGGAGCCCACCATGCCCGCAGTAGCAGGCCGCGGCGGCCGCGGTAGACGCACCATCAATGAAATCAACATGGTGCCCTTCATTGACGTGATGCTGGTGCTGCTCATCATTTTTATGGTGACCGCTCCATTGATCACGCCCAGCATGATTGACCTGCCCAGCATAGGCAAGGCCAAGAGCCAGCCGACGCAGGTGATTGAAATCGTCATCAGCAAAGATGACAGCTTGGAAATGAAGGTCAAAGGCAAAAGCCGCAACCTGACACTGAAAGAAGTCGCCAGCGCAGTGCAAAAGGCACAAAGTGACGCATCCGCATCCCCCGGCACAGCGGGCGCTGACGCAGCGTCCAATTCTGCCGTCGTCATCAGCGCAGACCGCGCGGTGAAGTACGAATCCGTCGTCAAAGTCATGGACACCTTGCAGCGCGCCGGTATTCAGCGTATCGGCCTGTCGGTGCAGCTGGCTAGCCCCTGATCCACCGTCGCACGCAACCCATGAGCCAAGCCGCGCAGCACCACCTAGACTTTGCGCCACCGCCCACAGCGGGCCTGGTGCGCTCGATGACGCTCGCGCTGCTCGCACACTTGGTGCTGCTAGCCATCTTGGCCGTCGGGGTCGCATGGAAACGCGAAACACCGGTAGTAGCCGTCCAGGCTGAGTTGTGGGCGGCGGTCCCCGTGGAAGCCGCACCTCTGGCCACCGAGCAACCTGAACCCCAGCCCGAACCCAAACCGCAGCCAGAACCGCCCCTACCGCCTACGCCACCGCCGCCCAAGGTGGAGACGCCCGCGCCAACGCCTCCCAAGGCGCCCGACATTGTCCTGGCCAAGGAGAAGGAACGCCTGCGCAAAGAGAAAGAACTGCAAGACGCCCAGCTGGCCCAAAAGGAAGCGCAGCGCAAGGCCCAGTTGGAGCAGCAACGCAAAGACCAACTGGCCAAAGAGAAAGAGCGGCAGGAAAAACTGGCCAAGGCCGAGCGCGAGAAAGCGCAGAAATCCACCGATCAGGCCAAGAAGGACGCCGCCGCCAAAGAGGCCAAAGAACAGGCCAAACGCACCGAAGAAATGCGCACCCAGCAGCTCAAACGCATGGCCGCACTGGCCGGTGGCGCAACCGGTAGCGGTGGCAACGGCACCGCCGCTAAAAGCGCCGGGCCCTCGTCAAGCTATGCAGGGCGAGTCGTGGGCAAGATCAAGCCGAACATTACCTTCACGGAAACCATCAACAGCAACCCACGCGCGCTGGTAGAAATTCGCACCGCGCCCGATGGCACCATCGTCAGCAGCCGCTTATTGGAAAGCAGCGGCCTGAAGAGCTGGGACGACGCCGTGCTCAATGCGATTGTGAAATCGGAAACCTTGCCCAAAGACATTGACGGTCGGGTTCCCTCTACGCTGGAAATCGGCTTTCGGCCCAAAGACTGAGCGACGCCCCTAGTCAGGAACGGTGGGGGGCATCACCGCTACCGAGACTGTTTTTTTCCTTGTTTTTCGCGGTACAAGGCCGCATCCGCTTCTTTCATCCAGTGGCTGACCGGCAGATTGGCCGCCATATCTATGTCGACCCAGCCCATGCTGATACCGTAGCGCCCGGCTTCGATTTGCGCAAAACTTGTCGCCAGCCGCACGGCCAAATTGTCAGCAACGGAGGGTGTACATCCCGGCGCGAGGATCACGAATTCGTCGCCACCAAGGCGGGCAACAATGTCTTCCGCACGGAACGTTTCCGTCAGCAACCGGGCTGTCAGCCGAATGGCCTCGTCGCCAACCTCGTGGCCCCAGGTGTCATTGATCCGCTTCAGACCGTCGAGATCTGCGAAGAAAAGGATGACGGGATGCGGCACGGGTTGCGACTGAAAGTGCTCCTCTGCCAACGACAAAAATCCTCTGCGGTTGTAGAGCCCCGTCAATTGATCGCTCAATGCGACTGCATTGAGTGTCTTGTTGCGCTGTTCTAGATCGGCAAGTGCGGACTGAAGCTGATCCGTGCGACGAGTGACCTGACTTTCCAAATTCTGGATCCGTCGCAGGGTGCCAATACCGCGCCCGACGGTTTCACACAACTGATCAATGCAGGACAGGAGGCTGTCATCGCCCTCGTACTGCAGTCGAAAGAAACCCAGCGAGGTTTTCTGGTCATACAAGGCTTCAACGATGTAGACCCAAGGCTCTGAATCATCCGAGTGCTGGGGTCTTAACAAGGTTCTGGGGTCCTGCAATTCCGTAGCGCCCCCGCGCTCCTCGCCACGCGAAGTCAGCACGGTACGCGCACCGGCCATCGGGTCCTCAGGGTTGTCATACAGGATCACTTGAAAATTATGAATCCCCAGCTTGGGCAGCAGGGCCAGCAAGGTAGACGCTTGCTCACTAAAATTGTCGGCGTAAATCAGCCGGACATTGAGATCGAGGAGAACGGCGTTGACGAAATCCTTATCGAAGGTGTGACGGGTTGATTGCATATGAAGCTCGTCACCCAACTGCATGAGGAGTTGATGAAACGTAGACTCAATCAATGCCTTCGCAGCGGGATAGTCGCTCGCGGCAAGGCACCACCGCCGCAACACCGTGAGAGGAAAATTCAAGACACTGGGCAATTGCCCCTGCTCAGCCAAGTTTTGATAAACGTGCCGCATCCCCCGTAGCGCTTGGGCGATGTCCCCCGTTTGCAGCACCCCTTGGAGTTGCGCAATGACGCGCTGGCCCAGCTGTCTGTCCAAGCCTTCCTGCACCATGTCGTCGACCAATGCAAAGGGCGCTTGCGCCAGCAGCGCGTTCAATGGCGTGGGCAGAGGCGCCTTGCAGGGCAGCGACCCAATGCGCTGCGCGGAAGAAGGGCAGCCACAGGATTGGCGGATGACACTTTGGCTGCCCAGGCAAAGGCTGGCGACGACCTCCTTGCCCTCAATGAGATTCAGCAATTGGGCAGCCGCAGTCCAACCCAAGGATGACAGGGGCTGGCGAACTGTGCTGATATTCGCGACGGCGGCATCGGGCGTGTCGTCGTAGCCAGTCAGGGCCAAGTCGTGTGGCGCGTACAGGTTTTTTTGCGCCAATGCTTTGAAGGCGCCTGCGCAGATTTCATCGTTGGCACAAACCAAAACATCAAACTCTGGCCGAGCCTCTGGAATCAAAATGCCAACGGCTTCAGCGCCCCAAGCGGTATTGAAGTCGCCAGCCAAAATATGCTCTGACTTGGCAACCAAGCCGTTGTCCTCTATGAACCTGAGAAAGACTTCTTTGCGCTTCTGAGCGTCCGGGTTGTCGGTTGGCCCACCTGCATACGCGAATCGCCGGTAGCCGTGCGTGTCAACCAAATGCTGCAGCAAGTCCCGAAATCCTAAGGTGTTATCAACCAGAACACTCGGGATACCAGGCAGATCGTCTGCGACAGAAACAACCGGGGCCGGCGCAACCTTGTCCAACAACGCATAGAAATTTTCTATCTGCAGGCCCAAGGTCGCCGTGAGGAGGATGAAGCCGTCAAAATTTTGACCGTCTACAAAGTCCAGCAACTGACCCCGCATTTGCTCCCATCGCTGCTTCGAGTCCGCGCGGCCAATCACCAGTGTGATGAGGTTGACACCCTTTTCCTCGCAAAACGCTTGGACACCACCCCAAACTTGCTGGTGGTAGGAGAAAGATACCCAGTCTATAAACAGACCAATGACGCGCATGATGGAATCAGTATAGGGTTGCGCTCTCGGTCATCGGGTAAGTGTTTGCACTGTAGCGCGCAGGCCCATATTTGGAACGTTCCGGATCGCACCATCTCCCGCAGGAACTCTCCAATCGCTATCTATTTGCTAGCTGCTTGCGCATATTCCACAAGGGCTAGAGGCCTATTTCACTACAAACTTTTCTATTCGTAGGCAATTGCAGCCTTGCCCTGGTAGGCCTGTGCCCGCCACCCCGCCAAGGCCGCGTCGCTGGGGAAAAACTTGCCTGCCTCGCCCAAATGCAACTCTGCAGCGGCGCCCGCCAAGGCCTCGCCACCCGCTTGGTCGCACTGCAACTGCAGACGCACCGACAGCCCACGCACCAACTCGCCCTGCTCCGTCATTTCCCGTTGCACCGGAAATTCCCGCACCAAGCGCTGTATGTCCGGCGCGCGCTGCTCGCCATCCAGTTGCACCGCCACACGCAGGTACTTGCCAAAACGGCAGCGCGCTTCTTCTAGGCTCCACAACTGCTGCACTTTGAACTGAATGCCGCCTGCAAAGCGATCGATCTGCACTTTACCCAGGGCAACGATGAGTTCATCCTCTTTGAGCAGGTTTTGGTAGTCCTGCAGCAGCTGGTCCTGCACGCGCACTTCCATGGCGGCCGACCCGTCGTCCAACTTAAACAAGGCCACCTTGCCGCGCGCACCGTTGATCATCCGCAGGCCCGTTACGATGCCCGCCAACCGCTGCGGTTCGCTGCCAACCTCGACCTCTTCAATCGGGCGCTTGGCAAAACGACGCACCTCAAGTGCCACGGCATCAAACAAGTGGCCTGTAAGGAAAAACCCCACCGCCGTCTTTTCCTGCAAGAGCTGCTCCTTCACCCCCCAGGGCATCGCCTCCACCAGTTCGGGCTCTTGCGTGCTCGACCCATGGTCATCGTCGCCGCCCATGTCAAACAGGCCAACCTGGTTCGCATTGGCAGCGCTGGCAGTGGCAAAGTCAAACGCCCGGTCCATGCTGGCGACCAGCGAAGCCCGGTTGAGCTGCAAGGTGTCAAACGCGCCGGCTTTGATCAGTGCTTCCACACAACGTTTGTTCAGACGACTGCGGTCGACCCGGCGGGCAAAGTCAAACAAACTGGTGAACGGTCCGGTCTCCTCAGTCGGTCCGCGGCCCTCGCGCGCCGCCACGATGGCGTCAATCGCCTGCTCACCCGTTCCCTTGATGGCACCCAAGCCATAACGGATTTGCTTGTTGGAGATGGGCTCAAAGCGGTGCACACCACGGTTGATATTGGGCGGTTCAAAGGACAGACCCATCGCCTCCGCGTCCTCAAACAAGACACGGAGCTTGTCGGTGTCGTCCATTTCCACCGTCATGTTGGCGCAGAAAAACTCGGCCGTGAAATGCACCTTGATCCAGGCCGTGTGATACGCCAAGAGTGAGTAGGCAGCAGCGTGGGACTTGTTGAAGCCGTAACCCGCAAACTTCTCCATCAAGTCGAAAACCTCGTCGGCTTTCTCCAGAGGAATGTTGTGCGTGGCCAAGGCTCCCGCGCGAAATTTCTCGCGCTCTTTGGCCATCTCCTCGACCTTTTTCTTGCCCATGGCGCGGCGCAGCAAGTCGGCACCACCGAGCGAGTAGCCGCCCAGAATCTGCGCCGTCTGCATCACCTGCTCTTGGTAGACCATGATGCCGTAGGTCTCCGACAGCATCTCGGCCACCGCCGGGTGCGGGTATTCCACCTCTTCGCGCCCGTGTTTGCGGGCCACAAAGCTGGGGATCAGGTCCATGGGCCCCGGGCGGTACAGCGCGTTGAGTGCGATCAAGTCTTCCAGTCGCGTGGGCTTGGCGTCTTTCAGCATGCGCTGCATGCCGCTACTTTCAAACTGGAAGACGGCCTCGGTTTTCCCCTCTTGGAACAGTTTGTAGACCTTGCCATCGTCCAGCGGAAGGTTCTCATACGCAAAGCCTTCTTGCCCAGGGTGGCGCCTCATGATGAATTCGCGTGCGATTTCCAGAATCGTCAGCGTGGCCAAGCCCAAAAAGTCGAACTTCACCAGCCCAATGGCCTCCACATCGTCCTTGTCGTACTGGCTCACGGCCGACTCGCTGCCGGGTTGTTGGTACAACGGACAGAAGTCGGTCAGCTTGCCCGGGGCGATCAACACACCGCCAGCGTGCATGCCGATGTTGCGCGTCATGCCTTCCAGCTTGCGCGCCATCTCCAGCAGCGTCCTGACGTCTTCTTCTTTCTCTTCGCGCTCAGCCAAAATCGGCTCGGCCTCGCTGGCGTACACGTACTTGTCGCTCTTGGTGCCGTCGGTGGGCGGCAACTGCAGCGTGACGTTGGTGCCAGGCTTGTTGGGAATAAGCTTGCTGATGCCATCGCAAAACATATAGGGCATGTCCAGCACCCGGCCCACATCGCGGATCACTCCGCGCGCGGCCATGGTGCCGAAGGTGGCAATCTGGCTCACGGCGTCTTTGCCGTACTTGGCCTTCACATAGTCGATGACGAGATTGCGGTTAGTTTGGCAAAAGTCGATATCGAAGTCGGGCATGGACACCCGCTCAGGGTTCAAAAACCGCTCAAACAGCAGCTTGTAGCGAATCGGGTCTAGGTCGGTAATCTTGAGCGCATAGGCCACCAAAGAGCCCGCACCAGAACCCCGCCCCGGCCCCACCGGACAGCCGTTGTTTTTGGCCCAGTTGATGAAGTCGCCCACGATCAAAAAGTAGCCGGGGAAGCCCATCTTCAGAATGGTGCCAATCTCGAACTCTAGGCGTTCCACGTAGGCCGGCATTTGCGCGTCGCGTTCCGTCGCGTCGGGGTACAGGTGCGCCATGCGCTCTTTGAGGCCTTCGTGCGATGCATAGCGAAAGTACGCATCGGGAGTCATGCGCTCGCCATTGACCAACGGCGTCGGGAAATCGGGCAAATAGTTTTTCCCCAGTACCAGCGTCAAACTGCAACGCTTGGCTATCTCCAGCGTGTTGGCAATGGCGGAGGGAATGTCGGCGAACAACGCCTCCATCTGCGCCGTGCTTTTGAAATACTGCTCACGCGTGTACTTGCGTACCCGCTTAGGGTTACTCAAAATTTCGCCGTCGGCAATACAAACCCGCGCCTCGTGCGCCTCGAAGTCGTCAGGCGTGGTGAACTGAATCGGGTGCGTCGCCACCACGGGCAACTTCATGCGCGCAGCCAGTTGAACGGTCGCCACGACATGCGCTTCGTCGTCTACGCGCCCGGCCCGCTGCACTTCCAGATAGAAACGGTGCGGAAACACACTAGCGAGCTGCAGCGCCGCCTCGTGGGCGCGGGCGGTATCGCCCTGCACCAGGGCTTGGCCCACCGGGCCGGCCTGCGCGCCCGCCAGACAAATCAGGCCCTCGTGCAGTTCTTGCAGCCAGGCCAGCTTCACCACCGCTTGGTTTTTCACCACGTTTTTCGTGAACGCGCGGGCGATCAGCTCGGACATGTTGAGGTAGCCCTGCTTGTTTTGCACCAGCAAAATCACGCGGGTCACCGCCGTCGCATCGGTGCCCAGGCCTTCGAGTACGATTTCCGCACCCAACAAGGGCTTCACGCCCTTGCCGCGAGCCTCTTTGTAAAACTTGATCGCACCAAAGAGGTTGTTCAGGTCCGTGATCGCCAAGGCGGGCTGCCCGTCCTTGGCGGCGCACTTGACGACCTCGTCGATGCGGTTGGTGGAATCCACCACTGAAAATTCGGTGTGCAGGCGCAGGTGTACAAACATCGGTCCATTGTAGTTTTGCCGCCGGCCTTGGCGCCAAATTTGTCGCACGCTCACTCCCTCATAATGGCCTCCTCAGGGAATTGAATCCAACCGGAACGCTGCCGCATGCATCCTTTGTTTCAAGCCCATGGCCAGGCCGAAGTCGAACTGACCGACGCCATCCTGACCGTCCACATGCGCGGTGACTGGAACGTAGAAATGCGCACCCAGACCGCCCAAGCCATGCAGCGCCATATCCCCCAGCTGAACGCGACGGGGCCCTGGGGCATCATCAACGTCTTGCACGACACCTTGGTATTTGGCGAGGCCATTTACGCCGAGACGCGCCGGGACTACGCCGCCCGACCACCACATTCCAAACTGCAAGCGGTCGCCTTTGTACTGTCTCCAACGGCGGAAGGCGGCCGCATCATGGCCTCCCGGTTTGAAAGCCTGCTGCAGGACATCATCCCTTCCAAAGTGTTCAGCGACATAGCCCAAGCCCGCAGTTGGACTGTGGAGCAGTTGCAGCCGCCTTGATGCACCGCAAGACGCGGCCTCCCACCAAACTTAGAATCGGGGGGTGAACTCTGTACTGAATATCTCCGCTTACAAATTTATCCCGTTAACCGACACGGAGGCGCTGCGCGATAGCTTGCGGACGCGAGCGGTCTCGCGCAGCCTCAAAGGCACCATCTTGCTGGCCGAAGAAGGCATCAACCTGTTTTTGGCCGGAGACGCCGATGCGGTTCGCAGCTTTGTCGCCGAGTTACACACCGACCCCCGTTTTGCCGACATCACGCCCAAAGAGAGCTGGTCAGCAGCGCAACCATTCAAAAAAATGCTGGTCAAGGTCAAAGGTGAAATCATTCGCATGAACCACCCTGCCATCCAGCCGGCCCAAGGCCGTGCGCCAGCCGTAGCGCCCGCCACCGTAAAACGTTGGCTGGACCAGGGCCATGACGACCATGGCCGCCCGGTGGTGACGCTGGACACGCGCAATGACTTTGAAGTAGACGAAGGTACGTTTGAAGGCGCGATTGACTGGCGCATCACCAAATTCACCGAATTTCCCGATGCGCTGCGCAGCCATCTGGATGATCTGAAAGACAAGACCGTGGTGAGCTTCTGCACGGGCGGCATTCGTTGCGAAAAGGCCGCCATCCTGATGCGCGAAGAGGGCCTGGAACACGTCTACCAGCTCGAAGGCGGCATCCTCAAGTACTTTGAGGAAACCGATGGCAGCCACTACCACGGTGGCTGCTTTGTATTTGACGAGCGGCGCGCGGTAGATGCTGAGCTCAAGGCCGTGGGTCTGGCCTAACGCAGCGTCCCCACTGGCTGGGTGGTGAGCTTGGCGCGCGCCATCCAGTCAAACACTGAATCCACCGTCACAGTTTCAATACGGTCTGAAAAGCGCTTGGCGTTGGGATGGTCGTCAAACGCGATATTGGCGGCGGTCATGCGTCCCCCTAGGCGCGTCAGCGCGCCTATCTTCAGCGGGGTAGGCTGGTAGCCCTTGTCCTGCAGCCAAGCCTGCGCCTGCGCCCTACCCGCCGCTCCTCCCGAGCTAGTCGCACCTAGTGCCAACGCCAAGGTTTCAATGGCCCACTGGTTGGATTGCTGGTACTTCTGGCTCCAGGCGTAGCTGACCATGCTGTAGGGTTTGTGGTGCATCAGCACCGAACGCGGTTCATCGCGCAGGACCTTGATCAGCTGGGCCTGCACCTCAGGCGTGGGGACCACCCAGCCCGCCTCGTAGCGCCACAGGTCGTCCAGAAAAAATTCACCCAGCCCCTGGCGGTAAATGGCGGACACTGACGAACCACACAGGTTGAGCTTGTGCAGCACCCGCCAGACCGGCGCACCGCCCGCGTCGGTCTGGCGGTAGGCGAAGCCAAAATGGGAGTACAGCAAACCGTACTTGGTAAGGTCTTGGCCGGCGCGGGCTAGCAAAACCACTTCGGCGCCGCTGGCGTCCAGCGCCGAGAGAGTACGGCTCGCCAAGGTCATGCCGCGCTCCAGCACCCCAGTTTTCAGTGGCAGTTGGGTGTCGCAATTGCGCCCAGCCCATGCCGGTAAGGCCAAGGCCACGAACCAGGCCACCGCCAAGCGCAAGACCCAACTGGGTAATAGACCTGACGACCACAGCGAACGCCTCACAGAGTCACGCGCTCGTTGTGCAACAGGGCACGGCCCAATGCGTTAGGGATGAAGGCAATCACCTCACCTGCAGCCGACAGCACCGTGCCAGCGCTCACCACACTGACCGTCACCAGCGCGCCCACCCCAAGCGAGGCAACCACCGCGCCGCCTGACAGCACCTGTACGCTGACCTGAGCGCCGTCGGAGGCGCGCTCCAACAGGTACACCGTGCCTTTGGCGCTGACCTCCACCGTTTTGATCACCAGCACCGCGCCGGCAGTGGACAGCATGACCGGAACGGCCACCACCGCCCCGGCCACGGCACTGGCCCCCACCACCACCGAAGCCAGCGGCATAACCGAGATGGCGCTGAGTGCGGAAGCCTCGCTCTGAGATTGGGCATCAAAACTGGCACCAGCCCCCGTCAATGCTGCGCAAGAAGCTATCAAAAGTGTAGTGATCGAGCGTTTCATAGCCTGCTCCTCGTATGGTAAAAATTACTCAGCGTCCGCTGCGCTGCGTTGCATGCGTCCTTGCAGGCGCGCTTCCATTAAGTCCGCTTCATGGCGGTCACGCAGGGTTTTTGCCAGCGTGAACGTGCAAGTGATGAGGTAGAGCCAGCTCACCCCCAAAAAGGCTTTGTAAGTGTCGTTGACCTCCATGCGCATCAGGCCCCAACCTGTCAACGCCATGGCCAGAAAAAAACCGCCCCACACCACCAAGCCGAACATGGGAGAGTCACCCAGGCTGGCTTCGCGTTTGGTTTTTTCGTTGTCTCGCACAGACTTGGCCAGCACAAAGGCAGCCGACAGACAGAAGAAATAGCCCATCACCATGAACGCACGGTCCAGGTCCGCACCCGGCAGGTAGGCCAGCCCCACAGCACACAAGAACACGGAAAGGCCGAACGACACCCAGACCTGCATGGTCCATGCTTTGGTGTCACGTTGAATCAGTACTTTAGAACCCGTTTGCATAGTTGTCCTTTAGACGGTTGAAAACACAGAGCGAATAGTAGGCAGTGGCCGCGCAGAACGCGGCGAAAAACTAGACCAGTCTATTAGTTGGAGTTAAATGGTATCGAAATACGATACCTCTATACCGCCAGCAGTTGGGCTACCCGCTGCTGCAACAACGCGGGCTGCACCTCGGCCGGAGCCAAGGGGGCGCCAGCATTCAGCCCCACCCGGCTGAACATACCCCGGCGGAATGGCCGCACCATGGCCCCGCCCTTCTCCACCCGGCTGAAGAACGAGCCCCAGAGATTGGTAAGTGCCATGGGCACCACCTGCACAGAAACGCCGGCCGCGTTGGTACGTTCCAGAATTTTCATGATGCCGCCCTTGAACTCTTGCAGCTTGCCGTCACGCGTGATGCCGCCTTCGGGAAAGATGCACACCATGTCGCCCTGCGCCAACATCTGCGCGGCGGAGGCAAACGCTGCCTCATAGGCTTGCGGGTCTTGGGCACGGGGTGCAATAGGAATGGCCTTGGCCAGCTTAAACAGCCAACCCAGCACCGGCACCTTGAAAATCTGGTGGTCCATCAGGAAGTAGATGGGCCGTGGGCTCGCCGCCATCAGAAGCACCGCGTCAACAAAACTCACGTGGTTGCAGACCAAAATGGCCGCTCCCTGGGTCGGAATGTGTTCGTCACCCTGCACCTTGAAACGGTAGATGAAGCGCGATGCCACCCACGCCACAAAGCGCAGCAGGTATTCGGGCACCAGCAAAAAGATATAGGCCGCGACCACCGCATTGGCCAAACCGGTGAATAGGAAAATTTGCGGAATGGTGAAGCCACTCTTGAGCAATGCGCCGGCAATCACCGAGCTGGCGATCATGAACAGCGCGTTCAGGATGTTGTTGGCCGCGATGATGCGGGCGCGGTGCGTGGGCTGGCTGCGCATCTGGATCAATGCATACATGGGCACGCTGTACAGCCCTGCAAACAGGCTCAGCAGCGCCAGGTCCAGTAAAACGCGCCAGTGGGCGTGCACGGCCACAAAAGCACCCCACGCCCATGGCCTCGGACGGTGGCAAGCCTCTGCTGGCAAAGTACAAGTCGATGGAAAACACACTCATGCCGATAGCACCCAGCGGTACTAAGCCGACCTCGACGTGGCGACGGCTCAGAACCTCGCATAGCAGCGACCCAATGCCGATTCCAACCGAAAACACCACGAGCAGCATGGACGCCACACGCTCGTCGCCATGCAGCACTTCCTTGGCCAAAGCTGGGAAATTGGCTAAGAAACACCGCACCAAAAAACCACATCCAGCTGATGCCCAGCAACGACCGGAATACCACGGTGTCCTGGTGCGCCAGCTTCAGGTTGCGCCAGGTTTCTGTGATCGGATTCCAGTTGATCGTGAGCTTCGGATCGGTCGCTGGTGACGGCGGGATCCAATGTGCGGTCACGCGCCCCAAGATCGCCAGCCCCACGCAGGCGAACCCCACGTCATGGGCCCCAATTTCTGGCACTGCGATGATCAGGCCGCCCGCCACGTTGCCCAGCAAAATGGCCACAAAGGTGCCCATCTCCACCATGCCGTTGCCGCCGGTTAGTTCCCGTTCGCTCAGCACCTGCGGCAGGTAGGCAAACTTGACCGGCCCAAACAATGTGGAGTGCACGCCCATCAGGAAAGTGCACACCAACAGCACCGGAATCTGCACACTGAAAAACCCCCAGGCCGCCAGCGCCATGATGGCAATTTCCAGCCGCTTCACAAAAATGATGAGCGTACGCTTGTCGTACTTGTCTGCCAGTTGGCCGCTGGTGGCCGAGAACAGCAGGAACGGCAGGATGAACAAGGCCCCAATCAGCAAGCCAGCCATGGCCGGCGGCAGCCACTCCAAGCGCAACTGGTAGGTCACCATCACGGTGAAGGCGAACTTAAACAGGTTGTCATTCGCTGCGCCAGAAAACTGCGTCCAGAAAAAGGGGGCAAACCGGCGCTGTGACAGTAGCGCGAATTGGTTCGGATGTTCGGTCTGGCTCATCGGATCTCCTTGGGTCTGTGGGTCTACAGTCTGTTAGACCGCTTGGGGCAATGCCTTGCGATTCTGGTTTTGGGCGCCATTGTGCATGACGCTCAACACGGGCCAAGCCGCCAGTGCTGCGGCCACGTGTTTGAGGCTGTGGCCCGACACCAAACCCTGGGTCCAGGCGAACACATGGTGGTCATTCAACTCCAGTATTTTTGCCAGGGCATACCAAGCGATCACCGATAACAGCGGCAATCGCCACGCGCCCGGAACTGGCGCGCGCAGGGCCAAACAGAGCACCAGCAGCACGCCGCCGCCTTGCAGCACAGCCCACGGCAGCAAGTTGCCGCTGTACAACGAGACCAACGCACTCGCGGGCCCAGCGAACAGCACCAGCCCAGCAACAACCCATCCCATGCGCACGCCCACCCGGTCGGCCACCGCCGCACCTAGCAAACCGGCGAACGCCACCACCATGCCGCAACGGTCGACGGCCAGTCCCGCGTTGTCGGGCCGCCAGTGGTAGTAGCCGGAGCACACCGCAGTCACCAGCAACCCTGCAAAGAACAAAGTGATCAGCTGCCAGCGCGCATCCACTTGCGCTACAGCGCGCTGCTTCCAAACGCCGAACAAACCCAGCACACCCGCCAGCGCAAACGGCAAGTTGGACAAAACGTCCACGGCATGCGGCACGCCCCAAGCACCGCGCTGATCCGCAAACGCGTGGTAGTTAGCGTACTGCGCCACGGCGGGCCCGAACGCCGCGAGCGCGAGTGCACCTAGCAAGCATCCCAGCAACACGATTTCTGCGTGGGTATAGCACTCTGTGAGCCTGGGGCTACGCAATTGGTGGACTGGGGGCATGGCACGAAACTCCTTGAATTTGGAATGGTGCGCAGTTTGTTCGAAGACTCCCCTGCCAGAAGCGGTTGATAGCACTTGTCTTGCCTCGCGCCCCCCAAAGTACCGATAATCGATACCCATGAGCACCTCCGCAGATCTTGTAAAAGCCTTGAAAAAGGAATTGAAGTCAGCCCAAATGACCTATGCCGACTTGGCTAGCGCGTTGGGAATGGCCGAGTCCAGCGTCAAGCGCATGCTGGCCAAAGGCGATATGTCGCTATCGCGCATTGACGAGATTTGCCGGGCACTGAAGCTGGACTTTGCTGATCTGGCGCGGCATGTGGCGGACAACCAACCCCTGCTGGCCCAATTGACCCACGTGCAAGAAAGCTCGGTGGTGGCCGACAAGAAGTTGCTTCTGGTCGCGATTTGCGTGCTCAGCCAGTGGACCCTCGAGCAAATCACCAGTACCTACCGGCTAACCGAGGCCGAGTGCATCAAGACCCTTGCCCAACTGGATCGTATTGGGATCATCGAACTGCGCCCCCTGAATCGCTACCGCCTCAAGCTGGCCAAGACGTTCAAATGGCGTCCGCACGGTCCGGTCATGGACTATTTCCGAGAACACGCGCTGCTGGACTATTTTTCGGGTGGTTTTGATGGAGCCGGCGAAGGCTTGCTACTGGTACATGGCTCGGTGGGCCGGAGTCTGGCGCCTGCGTTCTTGGAGCGCCTCCAGCGAGTGGCGCAGGACTTTGCACAACAGCATCTGGCCGACCAAAAGCTGGCCCCGACAGACCGCGAGGGCTATACGCTGCTCCTCGCTATGCGGCGCTGGGAGTTCGCAGCGTTTACCGACTTTCACCGTTGATCTGGCGATCCATACCTCGCCGCAGTAGCGCCAGCGCACTCTAGGCAAAGCCAACATGGCGCATCCACCAACGGAAAACGCCATGCTGAAATGATGCCCACAGGCTGCCAGTCCTGTGGCCGAGTGAGGCTTAGCCGCGCTTGGCGGCCAAGGCGGCAATACGCTCGCCGTATTTGCGTCCCGTTTCCAAATCACCCGCATTCATTTCTGCCGCGCTGGCATCGCCCGGCGTCTGGGCCACGGGGCCGGCATTCGAGGCCATGTAGTTGATATCTGCGCGCTGCGAACCTTTGTGGTTGTTGTAGGACATGCCGGTACCGGCCCACAAACCACCGTGTTGCATCGCCAGGGTCATGAAATAGTGCAGCGTCGAGTGCTTGTCGCCGTCCACGTTGGCGCTGTTGGTGAAGCCGCCGAAAATTTTGTCTTTCCAGGCTTGCACATACCAGGGCTTGCTCGACGCATCGGCAAACTTCTTGAACTGCCAGCTGGCCATGCCCATGTACGTAGGCGAGCCAAAAATGATCGCGTCTGCGGCGGCCAGGGTGTCCCAAGCGGCCTCCGGCACATTGCCTTCTGCGTCAATGGTGATCAGGTCGGCGCCCGCGCCTTCGGCCACCGACTGCGCCAAGCGCTGGGTATGGCCATAACCGGAATGAAATACAACTGCTACTTTTGCCACGGTGAAAACTCCAAATGAAAGGAAAAATGAGATGCAAAACGCAAGGCCCGCACTACGGCAGGCCTTGCAGGAAACACAAAGAGAGAACTAACCGAATTACTTGCCGCGCTTAGCGTCCAGGCTCAACGCGCCAGGGCCAAAAGCCACCAAAGCCAGCAAGCCGCCTGCGATGGCGATGTTCTTCATGAACATGATCTGGTTGATCATCACTTGCTCAGCGGGCACAGACCAGTAGGCGTGGAAGAACACACCCGCAGCGACGGTGAACACGGCGATCACCAGCGCAGCGATGCGGGTCTGAAAGCCCACCAACAGCGCCAAGCCCAAGACCAGCTCCACCACAATGGCGATCACGGCACCCAGCTCAGGAAACGGTAAGCCGACCGAGCCGATGTAGCCAGCGGTACCGGCGAAGCCAGCAATTTTGCTGAAGCCAGCAGGCACAAACAACAAGGCCAGCAGAACACGGGCAGCTAGGGCCAGGGGGGATTGCAGTTTTTCGAACATGGGAAGCTCCTTACAGGTGGGGGTTAAAAAAGACAAACAAAAGATTAATAAAACTCAGGCGTGCAGGTCAAACACCAATACTTCAGCGTTCTTACCCTGGGCCAATGCAATACGGCTTTCGCCTTCCAGCAGCGCCGCATCGCCAGAAGCGAGCGCGGTGCCATTGACTTCAATCTCTCCGTGCACCACTTGCACATAGGCTTTGCGCGCTGGGTCCAGCGCCAGCTCCGCCGCTTGCGCGCCGTCAAACAGACCGCTATACAGCTTGGCATCGGCGTGGATCAGCACACTGTCTTGTGCGCCGTCAGGCGATGCCACCAAGCGCAGCGCGCCCTGCTTTTCAGCGGTGGTAAACGTTTTTTGCTCATAGCCAGGTTCGATGCCAGTCACGTTGGGTTCGATCCAAATTTGCAAAAAGTGCGTGGTCTCGCCCTCGGCGTGGTTGAACTCGCTGTGCTGCACACCGCGGCCCGCGCTCATGCGCTGCACGTCACCGGGTGGAATGCCTTTGACGTTGCCCATGCTGTCTTTGTGCGCCAAGTTGCCTTTGAGCACATAGCTGATGATTTCCATGTCACGGTGGCCGTGGGTACCAAAACCGGTGCCGGGGGCAATGCGGTCTTCGTTGATGACGCGCAGGTTGCCCCAACCCATGTGGGCAGGATCGTGGTAGTTGGCGAACGAAAAACTGTGCATGGATTTGAGCCAGCCGTGGTCAGCGTGGCCGCGTTCCTGGGATTTGCGCAAAGTCATCATGGTGTGTTCTCCGTGGGTTGAATCTGGGATGAATTGTGGTGCGATGGCAGGTGGTTTGCGTGCACAGGGTTTGATGGCATCATTCAAACAATTTCAACGAATAAACGCCAATCATGCAAAGTGCACGCAACTTCCTGACGCCCGACGCACTCACCATGCTGCAAACCATTGCCAGCGCCGGCAGCTTTGCGGCGGCGGCCCGCGAGATGGGCATGGTGCCCAGCGCGTTGACCTACCGGGTGCGCCAAATTGAAGACGCGCTGGACGTGCTGCTGTACGACCGCAGCTCGCGCCAGGCCAAGCTCACCGAGGCTGGCGCCGAGTTGCTGCGCGAGGCGCACCGCCTACTGGAAGACATTGATGCCGTGGCGAATCGCGTCAAGCGCGTGGCCACGGGTTGGGAGCCGCAACTCACCATCGCCATCGACACCGTGATCTCCAAGCCCACGGTGATGGAGCTGTGCGAAAGCTTCTTCAGCCAGTCGCCACCCACGCGCATCCGGATTCGTGAAGAAACCCTGTCGGGCACGCTAGAGACCTTGATCGCCGGCCAAGCCGACCTGGCGCTGGGTGTGGGCCCCGACTCGGCCCGCACGGCAGGCGTGCACAGCAAGCCCATGGGCAGCCTGACCTTTGTTTACGCCGTGGCCCCGCACCATCCGCTGGCCAACGCCCCCGAACCGCTGAGCGACGAAACGCTACAACGCCACCGCGCCGTGGCCGTCGCCGATTCGGTGCAACGCGGACTGGGGCAAACCTTTGGGTTGCTCGCGGGTCAAGATGTGTTTACCGTGCCCACCATGCACGCCAAGCTTGATGCGCAGTTGCGCGGTTTGGGAGGTGGCAACCTGCCGCGCTGCATGGCCGACGCCTACATCGAAACGGGCCGCCTGGTGGTCAAAAAAACCGAGCGTGGTCAACGCGCGGTGCCGCTGCACTACGCTTGGCGCCAAGGCAAAGCCGCGCCCCAGGGCCGCGCCCTGCAGTGGTGGCTGGCCCAGCTGGAAAGCCCGACAACCCGATTGGCGCTGTTGGAAGCCCACCGTACAGCGTAAACCCGCAGAGCCGACCCTGCGTGTATAAACGCGTCAATACAACCCTCAGGAGACTGCGCCAATGAAGCCATCGCACAACATCGCCATCGTGGGTTCGGGCATCGCCGCCATCGCTTGCGCGCGCACCCTGGTCCAAGCCGGCCACCGGGTGACGGTGCTGGAGAAAAGCCATGGCGTTGGTGGGCGCATGTCCACCCGCAGCAGTAGCTTTGGTAGCTTCGATCATGGGGCGCAGTACTTCACGGTACGCGACGCCCGCTTCGCCAAAGCGCTGGAAACCGTGGCCGGTCTGTGCCGCCCCTGGAGCGCCAACACCGTGCGCGTACTCGATTCGCACGGCCGGGTGGCCGCCGCCGCCCTGCCCCCGCGCGACCCGCATTGGGTGCCATCGCCCGGCATGAACGCCTTGGTAACCGCCTGGGCACAGCCCTTGGCAGACGCTGGTCAGGTGTTGCTGGAAACCAAGGTCACGGCGCTAGAGCCCGATGCGCTGAACAAAAAACAATGGCAGCTGCGCACCATCGGTGCCGATGGCGGCAGCCATGTGTATGGCGGCTTTGACCAAGTTCTGCTCGCCATCCCCCACCCCCAGGTGCAGGCTTTGCTCGCCACCACGCCGCAAGGCGCGGCGCTAGCCAAGAAAACTGCCAAGGTCTCAGTCGCACCGTGCTGGACGCTGATGCTGGCCTACCCGCAGGCCGTGCAACCCGGCCTCACAACCCTGGGGCCCCAGTGGAATGCCGCGCGCAGCACGCACCACCGCATTGCCTGGCTGGCCCGCGAATCGAGCAAACCCGGCCGTGGCCGCGTAGAGCGCTGGACCGTACAGGCCAGCGCCGCGTGGTCGCAAGAACACCTGAACGATGCCCCGGCGCGCGTACAGGCCAAACTGATCAAGGCCTTCACCGAGGTCACCGGCATCCACGCGGAGGCGGCGCACGCCGAAGTGCACCGTTGGCAATACGCCAAGACCGAGCAGCCATTGGGCCTGAGCCACCTGTGGGATGCCAAAGCGGGCTTGGGCGTGTGCGGCGACTGGTGTTTGGGCCACCGCGTGGAAGACGCGTTTGTGTCCGGCTTGGAGCTGGCGCTGCAGGTCGCTTGAAGATTGGCGTGGGGGCGATGAGATGAGCGTCGCCGGGCCGCCCCAAGGCGCGAAGGCCCCCTTGGGGGGCAGCGTAGTACGCGCAGCGACAAGCGTGGGGGCCATGTTCTACAAGGGCCGTTTCGCCCCCTCACCGACTGGCCCGCTGCACGCGGGCTCGCTACTGGCCGCACTGGCCAGTTGGCTGGACGCGCGGGCCCACGGCGGCGAGTGGCTGGTGCGCATGGAAGATGTGGACACGCCGCGCTGCATCACTGGTGTCGACCAGACCATCCTGCAGCAGCTCGCGCGCTGCGGTTTGACCCCAGACGCGCCGCCTGTGTGGCAAAGCCAGCGCAGCCAACACTATGAACGCGCCGTACAACAACTGGTCCAGCAACACCAGGCCTACCCCTGCGCCTGCTCGCGCAAAGACATTGCACAGGCCTGGGCTGCCCAGGGCGCAGACCGCCCGCGCCATGCGGAATTGGTCTACCCCGGCACCTGCCGCCACGGCACGCAGGGCCGCAGCGCCCGCGCCTGGCGATTTCATACTGGCCTGAAATATGAGCCAAATAGGCCTCTAGCCCTTACGGATATTGCGCAAGCAGCTACTAAAACGATAGTAAATCAACCCGAACAGGTAAAAGCTGAAGTGCACTGGACCGACCGCCGACTCGGCCCGCAGCAGCAAGACGTGGAGCGTTCTGTCGGTGACTTTGTGCTGCGCCGCGCCGATGGCCTGTGGGCCTACCAGCTGGCGGTGGTGGTGGATGATGCGGCGCAAGGCATCAGCCATGTAGTGCGCGGTGAAGACTTGACCGACAACACGGCGCGGCAAATCTTGCTGCAGCGGGCGCTGGGCCTGCCCGCGCTGCAGTACCTGCACACGCCCTTGGTATTGGGGGAAGATGGCGACAAACTCAGTAAGCAAAACGGCGCTGTCGCCTTTGGCGATGCAGGGGGTGACAACGGCCCACTGGACGCGCTCAACCAGGCCGCTCGGGGACTGGGCCTGCCAGCGCACGATGGGCCGGTGGCCGAGGCGCGCGCCAGTTGGGTACAGGCCTGGCGCGCGGTGTATGGGGCCGCAGCGAGTAAAAGCGCAGTCTAGGGGCTCTGTCTTGGGAAACGCGCCTTAGGCGCTGCCGCTCAGCACATCAGCTGTTTGCGCGCCCGGTGCAGGCCCACGAACAGGCTGTTGGCCGAAATTTTCAGCCGCTCACACACCTCTTCGGAGGTCGCATCGCCCAGCAAACGCAGGTGAACAATGTCTTGCAGCGTGCGCGGCAGCGTGGCGATGCGGCCCAGCGTATGGCGCAGGCGCTCGCGCTGCTCGGCCACCTCGTCAGGCCGAGGCTGCTGGCACTCCAGGTAGGCGTGGGCGCTGCTGTCGCCATCCCCATCGCTGTCACCGTCTAGCGTGGTGTCGCAGCGGGCGCTGGCCCGAATCAAATCCACCACCTTGTTCTTGAGCACGGCCGTCAGCCAGCTGCGCAACGCACTGCGACCCGAGAACCGGGCCCGGCCCGACATCACCGCTTCAAACACATCGTGCACCACGTCTTCAGCCTGGGTAGCGTCACGCAGTTGGCGTTGGGCGTAGCGCACCAGGTAGCCACGGTGTGGCACCAAGTCGGCCCAGCCCAAGGTCACACCTTCTTCGGGTAGCGTTGGCACCGCAGCGAATGTCGCCGCTTGGGCCGCCAAGTAGTCGGCAGAAAACGCGGCGGTAGCAAACGCGGTGGTGGAAGCATTTAATCGGGCAGTCAACATAGCGGGCTCCTGGTGGGCCTAGCAACCGTGTGAAACAGGTGTGCTCAGGCAATGGGTAGACTGTGCGTGCCCAAGCTCACACCCCGCTCCCGAAATATCACAGCCAGATAACAAATGCGTAAGAATCTGCCGCCCCCCGCGACCTTGGGCACCATGGACAGCAAACGCATCCTCGTTGCCGAAGACCAAACCGATATCCGCGATGTGCTGGTGATGAACCTGCGCAACGCGGGCTATGCCGTCTCCAGCGTGGCCGACGGGCGCACTGCGCTGCAGACCGAAACCGACACACCGCACGACTTGCTGATCCTAGACTGGATGATGCCGGGGCTGGACGGGTTGGAGCTGTGCAAAACCCTGCGCGCGCGGGGCAACAGCACCCCTATCCTCATGCTCACCGCCAAGTCCACCGAGCTAGATCGGGTGCTGGGGCTGGAGCTGGGCGCCGACGACTACCTCACCAAACCCTTTTCGCTGGCCGAACTGCTGGCGCGCGTGAAGGCGCTGCTGCGCCGCTCCGACCTGATGCGCCAAGCCCAGGGCGCCCAGACCGATGCGAGCGAGGCGCTGCGCAACGGCGAACTGACCATCGTGCCCAGCAAGCGCCAGGTGGTGTTGCGCGGCCAAGGCGTCGATTGCACGGCGCTGGAATTTGACCTGCTGATGTACTTCGCCCAGCACCCGGGGCGCGTGTTCTCGCGCTCGCAACTACTCAACGCCGTCTGGGGCTACAGCCATGATGGCTACGAGCACACGGTGACCACCCACATCAACCGCCTTCGCGCCAAGCTGGAACACGACCCGCTGCGCCCCGAGTTCATCCTCACCGTGCGTGGCGCGGGCTACAAGATGCGCGAAACCCCGTTGCACCAGCCCGCATGACGGTCCGCTTCAAAATCGGCCTCACGATCCTGCTCACCGGCCTGTTCACCGTGCTGGGGGTCCTCGTGGTGGTGGCCTTGGCTTTCCAGCGCTTCGAGCACGAAAGCGCCTACTACCGCGCCAGCGCTTTTCTGGACCGGGTGATTGCCAAGCACGACGACATGTTCGGCATGCAGGATCGCTTTCAGGACAACTTCGACGGTTTCTTAAGCAACCTCGTGCTGTTCGAGCCCGGCACCCAGATCTACCTGTTGGACAAAGACGGGACGGTGCTGGCCTCATCTACCGAAAACGCAGCCACCAACGGCGTGCGGGTCGCGCTGCGCCCGGTCATGGAAGCGGCGGGCAGCGAGCCCATGCCTTATGTGATGGGAGACAACCCCGAAAGCGGTGCGGCCGCCACGATCGTGGCGGCGCGCGCCCTGCGGCGCAATTCCATTCAACAGCAGACCGCCCCCGACGGCTACCTGTACGTGGTCTGCGACAAACCGCTGCTGACTGCGGGCAACTGGATGGCTCTACAAAGCACCTTTGCGCTGCCCATTGGGGTGCTGATTCTTCTTGTCGTCGGCTTGGGTACGCTGATGGCCGTGTGGGTCATCAGCCACGTCACCCGGCCGTTGGCGCGCATCACGAAAGCAGTGGCCCATGTCACTCAGTACGGGCTCCCCGTAGCCCCCTCCAAAGGCCCGATAGGGGCTAACGCTCCACCGCTGCCCGACGCGCTCTGGGAAGCCCCCGCGATCGGCAAAGATGAATTTGGCCAACTTCACAACGGCATCCGCGCCATGCTGATGGCGCTGCGTGAGCAATGGAGTTTGCTAGCGCGGCTGGACCATTTTCGCCGTGAGAGCGTGAGCAACCTGTCGCACGACCTGCGCTCGCCGCTCACCGCGACCGCTGCGTGTCTGGAAACCTTGGAAACGCGCTGGGCACAACAATCTCAGTATGCGGACGACCTGCCGCTTGTCCAAGTCGCCCTACGCAACACGCGCAACGCAGCCCGTTTGGTGCAATCGATGGGCGACTTGGCCCAGCTGGACGAGCCTCAATTCCAGCTCAACCGCCAGGTGATGGACTTGGGTGAATTGCTGGACGACGTGGCACTGCGTTTCGGACCACGCGCCCAGCAGCAGGGCGTGATGCTGGCCGCGTTGCCCACCGACCCAGCCGACCCGCCCTGCGCCGCAGTGGACGTCGAACTGATAGAGCGCGCCCTGTCCAACCTGCTCGACAACGCGCTGAAGTTTTGCCGCAGCGGCGATGCCATCACCCTCGCAGCGCAGCGCCACGATGTGGAATGGGTCCGGCTGGAAGTGCGCGACAGCGGGCCAGGCATTCCCGCCCACGACCTGCCCCACCTCTTTGACCGCTACTACCAAAGCCGCACCAGTGTGGCGCCGTCTACGGGCGAAGGCGGCAAAGGCTTGGGGCTAGCGATTGTGAAACGCATTGCCGAAATGCACGGAGGCCAAGCCGAAGTGCAGAGTCAGCAACCCGGGGGCACCAGCGTCACGCTAGAGCTGCCGTTTTGCAGTGATCCTAAAGACCTTCTCGCGGCTGGCTGACGCGGGTACGGGCTCTAGCCCATGCCGGCGATGCAGGGCCTTACCACTTGGGAGCAATACGCTCGCCCGGCATGAGGTCATAGGGCGCAAGCCAACCAGGTAGCGCCTTCATACGTTCGACCCAAGCTGCGATGTGCGGAAATCGCCGATCCAATGGATAGCTACTTTCTTCCGGTGGGTAGAACATGTACCCACTCATGGAGAAGTCGGCAATGGTGGGTGTATCGCCGACCACGAAGGACCGCCCCGCCAGATGCATGTTCACAATGTCAAACGCCGCTTCCATGCGCCCCTTGAGCCAAGCCATCACGGCAGGGTCTGGCGCCGCTGGGCCAAACGATTTGCTGAAGCGGTAGCTGGCAAAGTAGCTGGTGAACTTGTGGTTGTCGAATAGCAGCCAACGCAGTACTTCCAGCCGCTCCTCCGGCGTAGTGCCGCCAAAGGCACCGTGTTTGTCTGCCAAGTAGGTCAGGATGGCGCCAGACTGCGTAATGCGGCGTGCGCCATCTTCCAAAATGGGCGCTTCCCCCATCGCATTGGTGGCTTCGCGCCAAGCCGGCTCGCGCGATGCGCCGTGCATAAAGTCGAGAAACACCGACTCGTAGGGTTGATTCAAAGCGCGTAAGAAAAACGCCACTTTGAAACTATTGCCAGACTGGCCGAAGCAATGCAATTTGTACATTCCGATTTCTAAAGTTGTGCCCGGGTGGACTTGCCGAAGCACGGGTTTGATTAGAGTGCCCTACGCGATTCACCTGAACAAGTTTTCGACCAGTCGGTGGGGGCGATAGGTAAGTACGGACTCTTGCACTTGCGAAGTGGTTAAGTTGAAGACGCTTTTGAGTGCCTGAGCGTACACAGCATTCGCATCAATGGTGGCTGGGAGGTCACGTCCTTCAAAAAGTTTTTCGCTAGATAGACCTGGCCAATCCGCTACAACCCCGCCAGCAGCCACCAAACCGCCAGCAGCCAAGATACAACTAGCCCAGCCATGGTCCGTACCACTGGTACCATTCTGCGCCGCCGTGCGACCGAACTCGGTCACCGTCAGCACCAGCGTGTCCTTCCAGCGCGCGCCCATAGTGTCCTTGAAAGAGGCCAGCACCTCATCAACCAATTTCAATTTGCTGGCATGTAAGCCTTCATCCGCGCCTTGCGCTGCGTGAGTATCAAAACCCACAAAGTCGATCAGCCCCACGACCGGACCATCGGACCGCGCCATGCGCAACCCCGCTTGGTACGCCAGATTTTTGGGCGCGCGCAATTGCGCATTCATTTGCATCGGGTTCGACTTGGCGATCGCAAGCATCTCGCTCTTCTGCCCAGTCAACTGAACGCCAATATCTGCAAGATCTGCGTCACCAGACCACATGTCTCGGACCAAACTATAGGTGTCAAGCGGGGGCATCGGCATCCAAGTGGGGTACTGTGTGTCCGCCAAGGGGTCGCCACGCAATATCAGGGGAATAGGGATAGAGATGGCGACACCGGAGCCAACCTTGGCCTTTTGCATGGCCCGCCCCAGCCATCCAGATGTAGAGGTGAAAGGCTTGGCTACGCCGCTTTGCATGATGTCCTGGCCTTCGAAGTGGGAGCGCCCCGTGTACCCAAAGCCCGCTGCATGCACCACCATCGCCTCTTTTTTTTCCAGCAACTGGGCGAAAGTGGGCAATGCCGGGTGGATGGCGAAAAAGTCTCCTGCGGGCAGCAAACGCTCCGGGATCAACCCCTTGCGCAAGACCTTGAGTTGCGGGTCTCCAATGGGGGGCACGGCGCACAAGCCGTCCATGCCGCCGCGCAACAACAGCACCAGCAAGCGGCGCGGATTGGCGTCCTGCGCACCCAGGGCCTGCGTAGCAGCAAAAGATAGGGTGGCGCCGTAGCCCAAAAATGTGCGTCTTTTCATGCTTGGCTCCACAGGAAATCGGGGGCGGTCAGGTAGGCGGTCCACAGGTTGTTGTCATTCTCGCCTTTGGCCTTGGCAGCCAACAGCTTGCCCACCATGGCATTTTCTGGCGCGTGCTGCTTGGCCAGCAATTGGGGCAAGGACACACCCGATTGTTTTATGCGATCAAACATCTGGTGTGTGTATCGCACGCGGCGGTCCATCATCTCCCTGGATACCCAGTCGCGGCTCTGGAGTGACCAGCCGTTGGGTTGGGGGCAGTCATAAATGGGCTGCCCCAACTCGTCCAGCGTACTGTGCACGAGCTCACCATACTCTCCTGGCCTGGGCGGCGCAGTAGCCAGTGGGGTGCCACTCACACGGTGAATAGACCACAGCCAGGTTTGCGGATCCGAAAACTTGCGCACCCGCTGGGGGTTTTTCGCCACTTCCTGCAACACCGCCTTGTGCACGCTGGGCAAATGGCCTTTGGTCGCCTTGAATACATTCACCAGGCGCACCACACACTCTTCCGGCGGAACATCCGCAATAAAAGCCGTGGCGAGCTTGTGGCACAGGTGCCTGGCAGTCAGCGGATGGGCGGCCAGATCGTCGAGCAGGCTCAGCAACTTGCTGTCGTCTCTGGGGCTGGCACTGTAGGTCTTGCCCATGAAGATCTGCGGACCAGGTTCATGGCGCGAAAAATCAAAGAAACTGCCCAGTGCGCCCAAACGTCGCCCTGCTGGCATTTGCCCCCCCCATCCCGTCAGGATCAGGGTGACGGCATCCACGTCTGCCTGGGTGTAACCGGCCGCAGTGCTGATGGTAAACAGCTCCAGCAATTCACGGCCCAGGTTTTCATTGATCTGGTCGGTGGAGCCGCCATTTTTTCGGGTTTGTGAATTCGGTCCCGTCGATTTCACATTATCCAGGTACAGCACCATGGCAGGGTGGGTGACCGCCTCGAACAACATGTCACGGAAGCTTCCCACCATGTGCGTGCGCAACATGCGCATGTAGGGCCCCACCGTGGCATAGCTGTTGTTGTTGATGGAAGGGGCCACGGTGAAATGGTTTGCCCAAAAGTGCCAGAAGCGCTCAAACACCGGAGCCGGTCCATTCACTGCCATGCAGCCCCGTACCAGGCACTCGTGCCACGGAGCGCGCACATGGTAAGGACGCCCAATTTTCTCAAACGCCAACTTTTGGAACTCTGCGGGTGACAGGCCCCGCCCTGCAATCCTCAGATCGCGATTGGCAAGGTTCGTGTCTTGCAACGCATAAACAACATCTGCTTGGTTGTCCACCAGCTTGATGTCAGCAGCCGGTCCCGTCAATAACGTGCCTGCGCGGTCTGTGTACAAGGCCACCTTGGGTACTTTGTCGAGCTGGCCGCTGGCCCAACCCAGAGGGTCTGCAGGCGCAGCCTCCTCAGGAGCCAGGCCAAAACCGACCTGGCGGACAAAGCGGGAAATTTCGTGTTCTTGCATGCGAAAAACCTCCATGGGCAGGGGATACAGCGCTTCGGCGATTATGTCCACTATCCAGCAAGCGGACAGTTGCGATTTGCCACGATGGCAGTTTGCCGTCTCCGCCCATTCACATTCAGGTAAGCAGACCCCATTGTTCGCCCTCCCTACAATTGGGGCCTGACTTCTTCCCCCGCCCACCATGACGACCGCTCCCACCGAATCCCCCGACACCACGCCTGAAGGCGAATCCGCCGCCAAGCCTTTCATGCGCACCATCAAGAGTTTTGTGAAGCGTGCGGGCCGCATGGGCGGCGGGCAGATTCGGGCCATGGAAGAGCTGGGGCCGCAATTCCTGCTGCCATACCAGCCAAGTGCTATTGATTTCGAAGCAGCTTACGCAGATGCAGCAAGGGCTGCAGGCCAGAAACATGCTGGACGTCCGCTGGTGCTGGAAATTGGCTTTGGCATGGGAGAGGCAACCGCCAAGATCGCCGCCACGCTGCCGGACACCAATTTCCTGTGCTGCGAAGTGCATGAGCCCGGTGTGGGCGCGCTCCTGAAGCGCATTGGCGAGAACAACATCACCAACATCCGCATCTGCAACCATGACGCGGTCGAGGTGATAGACCACATGTTGCCGCTGGGCAGCCTGGATGGCGTGCACATCTTTTTCCCCGATCCGTGGCACAAGACCAAACACAACAAGCGCCGCCTGATCCAGAGCCCGCTGGTGGCCAAGCTGGCCGCGCGCCTGAAGCCCGGTGGCTACCTGCACGCAGCCACCGACTGGGAGCCCTACGCCCAGCAAATATTGGAAGTGTTGAGCGCCGAACCCAAGCTAAAGAACCGCGCACTGGCAAGCCACCCCGAGTTGGCCGGCTACGCCCCCAAGCCGCACTACCGCCCACTCACCAAGTTTGAAAACCGCGGTATCAAGCTCGGCCACGGTGTCTGGGACGTGGTGTTCGAGCGGGTCTAACTGCCGATCCCATGGCGCGCATTCGGCCTAACGCCCCGCCCATGCGCGATGGGGTCAGCGCCAGTTGCGTGGTGCTGCCGTCGGGTCCTTGGCCCAATCTGCTGGAATTCTTGTGCGACCGCTTTCCGGCGGTGGCCTGCGCAACATGGGAACAGCGCCTAAACAATGGTGAGGTCATCGATGACCAAGGCCACACAGCACGCGCTGAGGACCCCATTCAACTGGGGCGCCGCCTGTACTACTACCGTGCCATGCCCGCCGAGCCGCGCATCCCGTTTGAAGCACAAATCCTGTGGCAAGACGATCATCTGCTGGTGGTGGATAAACCGCATTTCCTGCCGGTGATGCCTTCAGGCAAGTACGTCCAAGAAACGCTGCTGGTGCGGCTCAAGCAGCAACTAGGCCTAGAGGCCTTGGCCCCCGTTCACCGCATTGACCGCGACACGGCCGGGTTGGTGCTGTTCTCCTTGAACCCATCCACCCGCAACGCCTACCACGCACTGTTTCGGGATCGGCAAGTATCCAAAACCTACGAATGCATTGCCCCGTGGAACCCGGCGCTGACCTGGCCCCAGCACCGTGAAAGTCGTATTGCCGAGTCCACCCACTTTCTGCAGCAAACCGAGGTGGATGGGCCGTCAAACGCGATCACCGATATAACGCTGCTCGACGTGTTGGGCAATTGGGCACGCTACCAATTGCGCCCGATCACCGGACAACGGCACCAGCTTCGCGTGCACATGGCCGCTCTCGGCCTTCCCCTGTTGTTTGATGGCATCTACCCAACCCTCACCCCCGAGGGCAGCAGCGACACCACGCGCCCGCTGCAGCTGCTGGCCCAGCGCATCGCGTTCACCGACCCACTGAGTGGCCAGGAGCGCAGCTTTAGCAGCCAGCGGACGCTCATGCCGCTGTCGGCAATAGCTTCTCTAGGGCAGCCACATCCACCGCATCGTGCTGCTCAGGGTGCATGAATTCATCGGCAAAGGTTTGCCACAAACCGCTGTGCAAAAAGTAGCGGAATAGCTCCACGTCAATGTGTTGATCTTTGGCCATAAAGGCCATGATGCGCAGGGACTCGGACAAGGTCTTGGGGCTCTTGTAGGGCCGATCAGCCGCCGTCAGCGCCTCAAAAATATCGGCCAGCGCCATCACCCGATCGGCAATGGTGAGTTGCTCGGCGGGCAGCTTGCGCGGATAGCCCTTGCCATCGAGTTTTTCATGGTGCGTGGCCGCAATGTCTGGCACGCGTGACAGGTGCGCGGGCCACGGCAGGCTACGCAGCATGATCAGCGTTTGCACAATGTGGTCGTTGATCTTGAAGCGGTCTTCATCGGTCAAGGTGCCCCTGCGTATGCCCAGGTTGTACAGCTCGCCCATGTTCTGCGCGTGGGACGGCAGCACCATGTCAAAGCCGTGAAGGTTGCGTGGGTCGTCTTTTTCCACCGCCGGCTTGCGGCTTCCCCAGTCCACCACGTGGTCTGGCCGGTCGGCCAATAGCAGGTCCTGCGCGGGCAAAGTGTCCACGGTGTTACCCAGGCGGCGCGCCTCTTCGGTCGACAAGCCCAAACGGCGGTCGAAGTAGCGCGTCCAGCGCACGCCGGCCAACGCGCGCAAGCGCTCCAAATCGGCGTCGGCCATGAATTCGCCACCCACATTGCAGCGCGCTACAAACGCAAAGTCGTCCTGCAGCTGCGCCTGCTGCTGCACCTTCGCAGCCAGCAAAGCGCCTCCATCGCCACCGGCCAGTTGGCCCTGCAAACAGTCAATTTCAGCATCGCGCCACAACACCTCAAAGCGCATGCGCACTTCGTGGATGCGGTTGTAAATCGTCTCCAGCTTGGTGGCCTTGTCGATGATGTATTCCGGGCTGGTGACCTTGCCGCAGTCATGCAGCCAAGCGGCCAGGTGGAACTCGTAGCGCTCCTCCTCACTCAGCGCAAAGCTGGCATAGGGGCCCGTGCTGTCTTGGGTCATGCGGTCTACCAGCATGCCGGCGATGTGCGGCACACGGTCACAGTGGCCGCCGGTATAGGGGCTCTTGGCGTCAATCGCATTGGCCATCAGCTTGATCACCGCGTCCAGCAAATCCTTTTGCGCCGCAATCAGTTGGCGGGTTTCAATGGCCACGGCCAACATACCCGAGAGCTTGCGCACGAAGTCTTCAAATGCGACGGCGGCATGGCGGCTGTCGTCCACGTGCTGTACCACCAACAGCCCTTCGAGTGCACCTTTGCGCCCCCGCAGTTCTTGGCGTAACAGGCCAACACCGGAGCCCGACACCACGTGGTCAGTGCCCGACTGCGTTTGGGCCAGCGTATCGCTTTCGTAGCCCTGCACCGTCCCCACCAAGGCCGCGCGCTGCATGCACCCAGTCTTGTGATCCCACAGATAAACCGTACCGCCCGTACAGCGCGTCGCGCTGACCAACTGGTCCAACACCTGCTCCAGCATGTTGTCGACCCGTGGCTCCGTCGCCATCGTTTGGCTCACCTGCAAGAAGGTTTCAATCGTTCCGCCCATGTCGTTGAGGGCTTCCGACAGGTTATTCACTTCGCGCACCAAGCTGCTCACACCACTTTGCGCACTGAAATCAAAATTCACCATGCGCGCGGCCTGGCAGGTGAGCCGGTCCAAACTGCGGCCGATAGCGGAACCCGCCCACCAACCCAGCGGCAGCAACAGCAGCACCATCAGCGCGATAAAAAATGCCAGCCGCGTGCGCTTGTCCCGCAAGTCGCCCAGTAGATCGTCGCTGGGAGCCGCGACCAACAACTCGGTACCTTCCCCCTGCCACACGTCAAACGGCAGCTTGACGCCCAACCACTCTTTTCCCTGCACATCAAACAACACCACCTTGCCGATCTCAGACTTCAGGGCGTGCAAAGCCGCCAAGCTGGGCTCGCCCAAGTCCTGCACCTTTTTGAAACCCACGGTTTCGCCATTGGGCATCAGCACCCGGCGCATATCTGGATACGCCAACACTTGGGACTGCCCATCCACCAGCGCCAGTTGGCCATTGGGGGTCATGCGCAATTCCTGCAGTTTGGCGGCCAAGTCATCCAACACCACATCAATCCCGATCACGCCGCCGCCGTTGACGGTGCTTTGGCTCAGAGTCAAACCCAACTGGCGCGTAGTGAAAAAAACATAGGGCGCGGACGACAGCGTGGCGCTGGAGCCGCTGGCGTTTTGATACCAGGGCCGGACCCGAGGGTCAAACCGGTAGTCGGGTTTGGCCTGGCGCGCCAAAAATTCTCGGTTGGCGTTAAAAAACAAAAACTCGCCCACGCGCTGGCCATTGGCCTGCATTTGCAGCGACTGCACCAAAAAGCTGGACTTGGGCGGCGCTCCAAAGCGCTGCCGCATAGCGTGCGAGTTCAGCGGGCGCACCAAGAAGAAAGAGCCGTCGTCGTAGCCCATGTAGATGGCCGAGGCCAGCGGATTGCTCACCAGCACATCCGACAAGGTCCGCAGCCGGGTGAGCCGCTCATCCAAGGTACGCGCATTGGCCAGCGGGTCCGACGCTAGCAAGCGCAAGGTTGCCTGTGCCGGCTCCAGCATGCGACGTGACTTTTCCGTAATGAGTTGCCCTGCATCGGAGGCCGTGCGGGAGGCAGTGTCCAGCAACGCTTGGCGCGCGCCCTGCCAGCCCAAGCCAATGATCGCGGCCGCTAACACCAACATGGCCACCACCACCACCGAGGCAATGGACAGCTTGATGGGCCAGCCGTCCCGAAACATGAAGGCCAAAATTCGGCCACGCGAATGTGCTCTTTGAGCTACTTGCATACGCACTCCCTGGTGTGGGCTGGAACCGACAATGTCCCTGCCTCACAAGCCTTAGCTTAATTCACGCGCCGCCTTTATTCCACCCATTGCGCGGCTAGGCCGCCACGCAGGCTGTTTAAAAACATCAGTCCTTGTGCGCGCTGCAGGTCTTCGACTTTCAACACCCGCTCCTGCAACACGCCTTCGCGCAGCAACACAGCGCGCCCTACCCCTGCAAGCAAGCCGCATGCCAACGGGGGTGTTACCCACTGGCCGTCGAGCTGCAGCGCGATATTCCCGCGCGTGCACTCGGTCAACTCCCCACGGGCGTTCCACAAAATCGTGTCAAACACCTGCGAATTTGCCGGCGTAAAGGCGTCGTAGTGGGCACGCCGCGTCGTCTTGAAGCGAACGAACTCGCTGTGGGCTTCGTCCATGGGTCTGGTGGCCAATTGCAGGCGCACCGGCTCCGGGGTGTCTGCCAAGGCAAACGCCTGGCACGTACAGTGTCCGCTGGGCTGCAGTAGCAAGCGCACGCGCCAGGCGCCCCTCGGATGGGCGTTTTGCAAGGCGCCCAAGCTGCTACGCACCGTATCGGGCGAATACACAAAACCAAAGTGCTGCGCTGCCCCGGCAATGCGCTGTAGATGTTCATCGAGATTGCGCCATTGGCCGTCGCGCAGGGCTAACGTCTCCAACAGCTCAAACGGCTGACTTGCTCGCTCCAAAAATCGGCGCTTGCTTTGCCACTCAGCCCACTCTCCATCCGGCTGGGCGTCGGCCGTGATGCCGCTGCCAATGCCGCAACGTGCGGCCTTGCCCTGCACCACCACCGTGCGAATGGCCACGTTGAAGGTGGCGTGACCGCCGGGGCGCACGATACCCACTGCCCCACAGTACACGCCACGCGGCACGGGCTCCAGCGCGCGCAGCTTGCGCATCGCCTGCACTTTGGGCGCCCCTGTGATGGAGCCGCAGGGGAACAGTGCCTTGAATACATCCACCAAACTCGTACCTTTGCGCGACTGGGCTGTCACGTCGGAGGTCATCTGCCACACGGTGGGCAAAGCCTCTAGGTGAAACAGGCGTGGCACTTTCACACTAAAAGGCTCCGCCACGCGCGACAGATCGTTGCGGATCAGGTCCACGATCATTACGTTTTCGGCTTGTTCTTTGGGGGAACTGCGCAGGTACTGGGCTTGGGCGACGTCGTCTTCCGGCGTACTGCCGCGCGGGGCAGTGCCCTTCATGGGACGGCCCAACAAGTGGCCATCTTTCCAATCGAAGAACAGTTCAGGGGACACCGACAGCACCTGCTCGTCGCCAGTATCGATAAAGGCGCTGTAGGCGCGCGGCTGGGCGCGGCGCAAGGCGTGAAACCAGGGCAGCGTGGCGCCGTCAAACGGGGCGACTACGGGCGCGGTGTAGTTCACTTGGTAGAACTCACCACTGGCAATCGATTCGTGAATCGCCGCCATGCCCGCGTCAAACGCGGAACGATCTAAGGTGGCTTCCCACTGGACGTGGGGCTCCGGGGTCAACGCGTGCCAAGCAGCATCATCCGCCAGCGGTGCACGGTGGATGCCAAACCACGCCAGCGGGCCATCGGCACCGTGCGGCTCGTGGACCGTAAGCGCCACATCAAACGCCGGCGCAGCTTCGTAGCGCACATAACCCACACACCACAGGCCAGCCTCTGCACAGGCCTGGGCCTGCGCCAACACGGAAATGACCTCGTCCGCCGTGCGCGCCACCAGCTTCCTGTCGGGCTCCCCAAAGGCCAGCCGCTCCGGTGCGGCAGTGGCGTCATGCGGGTTGATGAAGTCGATCAGGGTCCGGCTGGCGGGCATGGTGCAGGGGTGGCAGAGCGCCTTAGGCCGTCAGCTCGCGGGCGCTGATTTGGTACTTGAAGTCGTCCGGCGCGTAAGAGTCCAGACGGTTGCCGCCGGTCTCGGC
Source organism: Rhodoferax sp. (assembly GCA_034519365.1). Classification (GTDB taxonomy): domain Bacteria; phylum Pseudomonadota; class Gammaproteobacteria; order Burkholderiales; family Burkholderiaceae_C; genus Allorhodoferax. The sequence goes on from JAXHOO010000048.1 coordinate 86,272, forward strand.
AACGGGGTACATCAGAAAGCCCATTTTGGGGCCAGCAGAGCCCGGCAACGCCACGTCGTGCGCTACGTTGTAGGCCATCCAGTTGCCTTCCCAGCCACCAAACAGGGCCTTGTTCACGGGCGCGACCAGTGGGTTGTTAGCGGTCTTGATCCACTCGGGGGTTTCCTGGCGCATGACCTTGGCGACGTCGGCTGGGTCCATCGCCACCCAACCACGGCCGGTCAGGTGCACTTCGGCGCGGCAGTGCTGGGCGCCCTTGAGGCTGGCGGAGTTACCACCCAACTCGCGGTAGCCAAAGGCGCTGGGCGCCAGGCGCACGCCGTACACATCGCGCGCGGGCACGCCCACGGCACGGCACAGGCCCACAAACAGCGTGTTCAGGTCGGCACACTTGCCGCCCAAGTTGTTGGTTTCCAACATGGTCTTGATATCGCCTTCGCCGCAGCCGCGTACCTTGGGTTCGCGGTAGGTGTTGGTAACCACCCAGTCAAAGATCTTTTGCACTTTTTCTACATCAGTGCGAGCGCCCTTCGTGGCTTCCAGCGCGGTGGTGCGCACGATGCCATCGGTAGGCACCAGATTGGAGGGCTGGGTCCAGCTCCGCAGGCTGGTTGCATCGTCAGTGGCGCCCTTGGCCGAGGTGGCCAGATCGCGGCTCTGGGTCTTGACGCGGCTGGTCAGCGCCACAAAGGGCTTGGCTTCGGAAGCGGCAAACTCCACATAAAGCATGCGCGCGCCATAGGTGTTGTCGTCTTCTAGGCGGGCCACACCATTGGTTTCATAGCTGCTTTCCAGCGATTGTTGCCAGCTGGTGTTCACCGAGGGAATGGGAATCCACAGGCGGGTCACGCCTTGGGGCTTGGCAATGTCGACCCGGGTAGTGACTTCAAAGCTGCGCCAAGCGCCAGCGCGGGGAGAGAATTGACGTTCGGCAGCGTCTGTTGCTGCAAAATTAATAGCTGGTAGCGAAGTAACAGCAAGGGCTACAGCCGTTTTTGACATAAATTCACGGCGGGAGGTCGTGCCTGAGGGGGTGTGCGGCTGGGCCGTGCTGAGGGGCAATGCGGGGGTCATACAGAGAACTCCGTTAGGTGAAAAGGACAGCGCGTACGGCGTAAACATCAGTACCCCGGGGTAGCGCAGACTGGCATTATCCCTTGCGCACTCTTGGAGCCAGGCCCAGCCCTGTATATTCAGCGCTCCCCCGCCGCCAACCGCCGCCACGACCCCTCCGCTTGAGTTTCGTTTTGTCTGATTTCCCCGATCTTTCCTTGCCCCAAGCCGCGCTGGCACAACACGCCCTCTGTGCCTTTGACCAGGTGGTAGGCAGCACCAGCGGCTTTCGCAGCCGCAGCGGCCAGCGGCAAATGGCGCAGGCGGTGGCCGCCACGCTCGCCCAGGCTGATTTGGGAGAACACCCTACCCCGACCAAGGCGATTGCCGTCATACAGGCCGGCACCGGCGTGGGCAAAAGCGCGGCCTATGCCAGTGCTGCCATCGCCATGGCGCTGGAGCGCAAAACCCGCGTCGTCATCAGTACCGCCACCGTGGCGCTGCAAGAGCAGCTGATGACCAAAGACCTGCCGGCACTGGCACGCAGCTTGGACCAACCCTTTGCCTTCGCACTGGCCAAGGGCCGTGGGCGCTACGTTTGCAAAGTGAAGCTGGAACGGCTGGTAGGCAGCGGCGCGGCCGAGGACGACATGTTTGACGACGACCGGCCGCAGCCCAAGGTGAGCGCCCTGTCGCAAGAGGCCATCGAAGAACGCCGCCAATCGCTCTACGAGAGCATGGCCCACAAGCTGGCCGTGGTGAGCTGGGACGGCGACCGCGACAGCCTGCCCGAGACGCCCGACCCGCGCGACTGGTCTGCCGTGGCCGCCGAACGCCACACCTGCACCGCGCGCCAATGCCCGCGCTACAAAGAATGCAGCTACTACAACGCCCGTACCAAGCTGGCCGAGGCCAATGTCATCGTGGCCAACCACGACTTGGTGCTGGCCAGCCTGGGCATGAAGACCCTGCCCGACCTGGACAACTGCCTAGTGGTGTTTGACGAAGGCCACCATTTACCTGCCGTCGCGTTAGACCAGTTCTCCAGCGCCATGGACCTCTCCAATTTGCGCTGGCTTGACAAACTGCCCAAAGCCATGAACGAAGTGGCCGGCAAGCTGGCATTGCACCTGGGCGAAGACGTGCAAACGGTCACCAGCCAGCTCAAGGGCGCGCTCACGACCCTGGCGCGCTTGGCCATGGACATGGTCTGGTCCCACACCGGCCGCAACGCGCGCGGCGAAGGCAACGACGGCACGCTACGTTTTCCCATGGGCCAACTGCCCGAGGTTTTGCTGGACCCTGTGACCCAAATTCACGCCCAAGCCAGCGGTTTGTCCAAGGTACTGGAGGCGCTGGGGGGCGACGTGAAGGCGGTTGCCAAAGACGACCCCAGCCAGGCCGTGCTGTGCGCGCAGCTGTATGCACAGCTGGGCGGCTTGGCACCCCGCTTGGGCAGCATCGTTGCCACCAGCAACCTGCTGCTGGAGCATGGCGAGCAACCATTGGCCAAATGGCTGCAAGCCGAAAGCGAAAGCAACTTTCTCACCATCACCGCGCACGCCTGCCCCATCGTCCCCGGGGACCTGCTGCGCCAGTTTTTGTGGAGCCAGGTGCGCGGCGCCATCGTTACCAGCGCGTCGCTCACCAGCTGCGGCAGCTTCGACTACTTTTTGAAAGAAGCGGGCCTGTCGAACAAGCCCTATGTGACGGCACTAGAAGTGGCCAGCCCCTTCAACTACAGCACGCAGGGCAGCCTAACGGTAGTGCACACCCGCGCCGAGCCCAAACAAGCAGACGCCTACACCGCCGAAATGGTGGCCGCGCTGATGGACGACATCGAACAGGTGCAGCGCGGCGCGCTGGTGCTGTTCACCAGCCGCGCGCAAATGCGTGCCGCTACGGACGCCCTGCCCGGCCATTTGATGGACATGGTGCTGGTGCAAGGCACGCAATCGCGCGCGCGCCTGCTGGCCGCGCACAGTGAACGTGTAGAAAGCGGCATGCCCTCGGTGCTGTTTGGCTTGCAAAGTTTTGGTGAAGGCTTGGATTTGCCCGGCGCACTCTGCGAAATCGTGTTCATTGCCAAGCTGCCTTTCGCGCCCCCCAGCGACCCGGTTGACGAAGCCCGTGCCGAATGGCTCAAGAGCGTAGGCCGCGACCCCTTCAATGAATTGGTGATCCCCGCCACCGGCGTCAAGTTATTGCAATGGACCGGCCGCGCCATACGCACCGAAGAAGACCGGGCACAGGTGATTTGCTACGACAAACGGTTGACGCAAACCAGCTATGGCAAGCGCATGTTGGCGGGGTTACCTGCTTACAAATTAGCGACGCGCGTACTGGGCGAACGATAAGGGCGCATTGATAATCGCGTTCCCTACATTCGGAGAGTTTATGAAGTTTTTGTCATCTACCGCGTTGGCTACCTGTTTGCTTTTGTCTGCGCAATTTGCCCATGCAGACATCACCGATAACTGCGAAAAGTTCAAGACCAGCTACGACAAAACCTATTGCGTCGCGAAGTTGTTTTTGGAGTCGGACAGCGAGCTGAACACGGTCTACACCGATCTTCGCAAGCCACTCAAAGACGATGTCAAAAAAGCGCTCACCCAAACGCAGCGCGACTGGATCAAGTACCGCAATGAAACCTGCGAAACGTCAGGCTCCATAGACGTCAGCTGCAACTACAAAGTCAACCGCGCGCGCGCCGAGTATTTGCGTGACCGTGCCCGCGAATGCAAAACCGGCAATTGCGACAACGCGGCCATAGCCAAGAAATCCTGGGAATAAGCCGCTGGCGTTGCAGCGGCCAGGCCGTGCACCTATTTAGGCACCAAGATGCTGCACAAAGCGCGCGTTGATCGCCGCCAATTGCTGCTGTGTCAGGCGGTTGCCATACTGGGCCACCACCGCGCCAGCCGCCTGGTTGGCCAGCCAAGCGGCGTCCGCATGGCTGCGGCCTTGGGTTACGGCGTACAGAAAGGCACCGGCAAACATGTCGCCGGCACCGTTGGTGTCTACAGCCTTCACTTTGGCGGCCGGCACTTCGGTGCGCTTCTCGCCTTCAATCACGACACAGCCTTTGGCGCTGCGGGTCAGGCACACCGTGGTGGCCAGCTGGCTGATTTGCTGGCAAATTGCCGCAAAGTCCTGCGAGCCGCACCACACTTGGGCTTCTTCTTCATTGCAAAACAGATAGTCCAAACCACCCACCTCTGCATTGCCCACCATGGCCTCCAGTCCGGAGCGGCAAAAGTTGATCATGCTCATATCGGACAGCGTGGTGGCCAGCATCACACCGGCTTGTCTGGCAATCGCCCTGCCCTTGATGGCGGCCTCTAGCCCGGTGGGCGATGCTGCCAAGTAACCTTCCATGTAGTAAACCTTGGCCTTGGCCAAGGCCTCCGCGTTCAGCGCGGTGTAATCGAGGTCGGCCGTGGTACCCAAAAAGGTGCTCATGCTGCGCTCAGCGTCTGGTGTGACCATGACCATGCAGGTGCCGGTCTGACCCGTCGACAGCGGGCCCCGCGCCAGATTGCTATCGACCCCGTTGGACGCCAAATCCTTGCGATAAAAATCACCCAATTCGTCCTCCGCCACGCGACAAGAATAGAAGGCACGCCCACCCAATTGGGCCAGCGCTACGACGGTATTGCCCGCCGAGCCACCACCCGTATTGCGTGAATGCTTGTCCTTAACCTGCGACTGCAACAGCGCGCGGCGTTCGGCATCAATCAGCGTCATGTGGCGCTTTTCCACGCCCATGGCCTGGAGTTGCGCGTCGCTGACTTCGTATTCAGAGTCCACCAGGGCATTGCCGATGGCGTAAAGGTCGTAAGTGGTCATGGAGGTAGTCATTGGATTTTCTTCAGATGCTGTCAGTGCTGCGTCACCACGATAGGCGCGCCCTGGGTGATGATCATCGTGTGTTCGTACTGGGCGGACAAGTTACCGCGCACGCCCGCCAGCGTCCACCCGTCTGCACCTTCTTCGACGATGCGACTTTTGGTCGACAAGAACGGTTCAATGGTAATGACCATGCCTTCCTGCAAGATGCGCGTGTCGGACGGATCGAAATAGCCTTGGATATGCTCCGGCTCTTCGTGCAGCGCGCGACCCACGCCATGGCTGCCGAGGTTCTCGATGACCTTGAAGCCATAGGCTTTTGCAGTGCGCTCGATGGCGGCACCGATGCGGTTAATGGGCTGCCCTGCTCGGGCGCATTTCATGGCCTCGTTGAGCGCCGTGCGGGTCGCGTGGCACAGGCGGGTTTTCTGGGCCGTGGTCGGCGGCACCACGCGAGTTCCGCCGGTATCCGCGAAGTAGCCGCCTAACTCTGCGGACACATCGACGTTCAACACATCGCCCGCGCGGATGATACGGTCGCCCGGAATACCGTGTGCGGCTTCTTCGTTGATGCTGATGCAGGTGAACCCGGGGAAGTTGTAGGTCAACTTGGGCGCAGACCGCGCGCCATGTTGTTCCAACAAGCGCTCGCCGATTTGGTCAAGTTCGCGGGTGGTCATGCCGGGTTCTGCGGCGTCCAACATGGTCTGCAGTGTCATCGACACGATGCGGCCGATGCGTTGGAGTGCGACAACGTCGTCTTGTGTTTCGATGGTCATGGTGAGGCCTGGTCCGGGTTCGATTGGTCTTGCAGCGCCTGCTGCTTCCGTGCAGCATGGTACGCGGTCAACACCTGTGTCCCCACCATGTCCAGCGCGGGGCGCGTGTTGCCTTGCTTATCAGTCCAGACCTTGGGGGTCAGCGCGCCCGCCACGGAAACAGCATCGCCGTCATCCAGCGCCATCAGCGCGGCGCTCGTCTCCGCTGCAAAGGCAATCACGTTGACGATGATGTGCTCACCATCGCCGGTTTGGGCCTTCACTTTGGCCAAGGCAAATGTGGTTCCGTTTTTGCCCTGCCGCGTTTCTGCCAACCCGACCAAGGTGCCGGCAATCAGGCCCTCCACCATTACTGCTCCACAAACGCGCGTTCGACCACGTAGTCGCCCGGCGTGGTGGTGTTGCCTTCCTTGAAGCCCTTGGCGTCGAGGATTTCGCGCATGTCTTTGTTCAGGCCGGGGCTACCGCAAATCATGATGCGGTCGGTCGCGGGGTCGAGTGCGGACAGGCCCAAATCAGCAGGCAGCTTGCCGCTTTCGATCAGGGTGGTGATGCGGCCTTGGTGCTCAAACGCCTCACGGGTCACCGTGGGGTAATAGAGCATTTGGTTCGTCACCATTTCACCCAAGATTTCGTGCTGCGGCAGCTCGGTCTTGAAGTAATCGTAGTAGGCCAGCTCTTTGACTTCGCGCACGCCGTGCACCACGATGACTTTTTCAAACCGGTCGTAGGTGTCCGGGTCGCGCGCCACGCTCAAAAACGGCGCCAAACCGGTGCCACTGCCCAACAGGTACAGGTTTTTACCCGGCAGCAGGTAGTCGATCAAGAGCGTTCCGGTGGGTTTGCGGCCCACCACAATCTTGTCACCCACCTTGATGTGCTGCAAGCGTGAGGTGAGCGGGCCGTCTTGCACTTTGATGCTCAAAAACTCCAGGTGCTCTTCGTAATTGGCGCTGACGATGGAGTACGCGCGCAGAAGGGGCTTGCCGCTGTCCTGCATCAGGCCAATCATGGTGAAGTGGCCGTTAGAAAACCGCAGCGAGGTATCGCGCGTGGTCGTGAAACTGAACAAACGGTCGGTCCAGTGGTGTACGCTTAAAACGGTTTCTTCCAGAAATGCACTCATGGGGGCCTTGCTTGGGGGACTATGGGGTTAGCCCTATATTGTAAAACTTCATACCCCAGCGACTTGTTATATTGATATTGATTTGAGTCATTAGCGCGACGCTTCAGATTGTTATGCCCCAGCCAACCTCTCTCCCCGAAACACCCATGCTGGTCGCCTGCCTGTGCGCCCAGTGGTGCGGTACCTGCAATGACTACCGGTCACTATTTGATGCGTTAGCGCTGAAGTTTCCTCAAGTACGTTTGCTGTGGATCGACGTGGAGGACCAGTCCGACGTGGTCGACCCGGTCGAAGTGGAGGACTTCCCCACGATTTTGATAGCGTCCCGGGAACACCCGCTGTTCTTCGGTACCGTGCTACCCCACATCCAAACACTGCAACGCTTAATCGAAGCGCACTGGGGCGGCGATAGCAAAGCGCTGACTGAGAATGCCGATGTTCAGACCTTGGTAGACCGGCTGTGGCGCTTGGAGGCCGATTCGGCGCTGCTGCGCCCTTAGCGTGGTAGCAGCGGCTGAACCAGCGCTGCGCCCTCGTCACCCGCCCAATCCAGCCCGCCGCGCGCCACGCTGCGCACGCGTCTCTTGGCGTCAATCAGCACGGTGGATGGGTAGATCCGTACACCCCAGGCGCGGGCCAAACTGCCATCAGCATCGCGCACCACCGGCAGGCGCAGGCCGCTAGCGAGCACAAAGCGCGCAATGGCTTCGGGAGATTCTTTGAGGTTGATGGTGAGCACCACCAGCCTATCGGGGTGTCGGTCTGCCAGCGCTTGTAGCGATGGCATTTCTTCTTTGCAGGGCTCGCACCAGCTGGCCCAGAAGTTGAGCAGCACTGCCCGCCCGCGCAATGCGGGCAGGCGCCACTCGGTGCCTTGCAGGTCCGTCATGCTGCCGCTGGGTACAGGCTGCTTGGTGGGCCAAGCCTGCACGTCGTAGCCCAAACCGGCATGAGCTTCGGTCGCCACGGCCGCACTGAAGGCCGCTAGGCCGCCTGCCAGGCAGGCCAGCGCGTGTCGCCGTTTCATGGTGTTTTATGCTTCAAATCGGCCTCTAGCCCTTATGGAATATGCGCGAGCAGCTTCCAATTTAATAGCATTTCACACTTGTTTTACAGCTTGGCAGTGACCCAGGCCTGCACGCTGTCCAGGGCGGCGCCCAGCTTGGCAGGCTCGGTGCCGCCAGCCATGGCCATGTCGGCCTTGCCGCCGCCCTTACCGCCCACTTGCGCGGCCAGGTAATTGACCAGCTCCCCGGCTTTGACCTTGCCTGTGGTGTCGGTGGTGACGCCTACGGCCAGTTGCACCTTCTCGCCGTCCACCGTGGCCAACACGATGACAGCCGTCTTGAGCTTGTCCTTGAGCTTGTCCATGGTGTCGCGCAGGGTCTTGGCGTCGGTGCCATCAAGCTTGGCCACCAGCAGCTTGACGCCGCTGATTTCCACCGCCTGGCTCAGCATCTCGTCGCCCTTGGCAGAGGCCAGCTTGCCTTTCACAGCTGCCAGCTCTTTTTCCAGATCACGCACCTGGGCTTGTATGGACTCCACCCGGGCATGGACCTCAGAGGTCGTCACGCGCAAGCTACCCGCAACACCACCCAGTGTGGTTTCCATGTCCTGCACATAGGCCAGCGCATTCATACCCGTCACGGCCTCCACCCGGCGCACACCCGCCGCCACGCCGCCTTCGGCCAGGATGCTGAAGAAGCCGATGTCACCCGTACGCTGAACGTGGGTACCGCCGCAGAGTTCTTTGCTGGAACCGATGTCGAGCACGCGCACGGTCTCGCCGTACTTCTCGCCAAACAACATCATGGCGCCGGTTTTCTGCGCGGACTCAATGTCCATCACCTTGGCGGACGTGGCGACGTTGGCCAAAATTTCCGCGTTCACGCGGTTTTCAATCTCGCGAATCTGTGCGTCGGTCACGGGCGCGTTGTGCGCAAAGTCAAAGCGGGTTCGCTCAGCGTTCACCAAGCTGCCCTTTTGCTGCACATGGTCGCCCAGCACTTCGCGCAGGGCTTTGTGCATCAAGTGGGTGGCCGAGTGGTTGCGCACCGTGGCGGCGCGCTTGGCGGCGTCCACATGGGCGGTCACTGCATCGCCTACCTTCAGGCTGCCTGTCTTCACCGTGCCGTGGTGTCCAAACACATCGGCCTTGATTTTTTGCGTGTCGCCGACTTCAAACAACCCCGCATCAGAGAACACACTGCCCTCATCGCCCGCCTGGCCGCCGCTCTCGGCGTAAAACGGGGTGGTGTCCAGTACCAACACCCCGTCTTGACCTGCTTTGAGCTCGCCAACCGGCGTACCGTCTGCGTAGAGCGCTACGATTTTTGCAGCTTGTGTGAGCTGCTCGTAGCCCACAAAGGTGTTGCCCGCGCCGGTGTACTCCAGCGCCTTGTCCATCTTGAACTTGCCGGCCGCGCGGCCCTTGGCCTTTTGCGCTTCCATAGCGGCCTTGAAGCCAGCCTCGTCCACCTCCACACCGTTCTCACGGCACACGTCAGCCGACAAATCGAGCGGGAAGCCATAGGTGTCGTGCAGCTTGAAGGCCACATCACCCGGCAACACCTTCACGCCCCCAGCCAGGGCTTCGTCCAGGATCTGCATGCCGGTAGCCAGCGTTTCAAAGAAACGCTCTTCTTCCACCCGCAGCACTTCCGTAATGCGAGCTTCTTGCGACGCCATGTGGGGATAGGCTGCGCCCATCACCTGCACCAGGTCTTTGACCAGCTTGTGGAAAAACGGCGTCTTTTGGCCCAGCTTGTAGCCGTGGCGAATGGCGCGGCGCACGATACGGCGCTGCACATAACCGCGACCTTCGTTGCTCGGAATCACGCCATCGCTCACCAGGAACGCAGTGGCGCGGATGTGGTCGGCAATCACGCGCAGGCTCTTGTTGTTCAAGTCGGTGCAGCCGGTCTCGCGGGATGCTGCTTTGATCAACGCGTCGAACAGGTCGATTTCGTAGTTGCTGTGCACATGCTGCAAGATGGCAGCCAAGCGCTCCAGGCCCATGCCGGTGTCCACGCAAGGCGCGGGCAACGGCGTCACCGCACCGGTCTCGTCCATGTTGAACTGCATGAACACGTTGTTCCAGATTTCGATGAAGCGGTCGCCGTCTTCATCGGGGCTGCCGGGGGGGCCGCCGGGGATGTGGTCGCCGTGGTCGTAAAAGATCTCAGAACAAGGGCCGCAAGGGCCGGTGTCGGCCATCATCCAGAAGTTGTCGCTCTTGTAGCGACCACCCTTGTTGTCGCCGATGCGGATGATGCGCCCCTCTTGCTTCACGCGCTCAGGCGTCCAACCCGCCTTCACAAAAATTTCTTCCCAGATGGCATGGGCCTCGTCGTCTTCCAAGTAGACGGTGGCGTAGAGCTTGTCGGCCGGCAGCTTGTAGACCTGGGTTAACAACTCCCAGGCCCAGTTCAAGCTTTCTTTTTTGAAGTAGTCGCCAAAGCTCCAGTTGCCCAACATCTCGAAGAAGGTGTGGTGGCGAGCGGTGTAGCCCACGTTTTCCAGATCGTTGTGTTTGCCGCCAGCGCGCAGGCAGGCTTGCACTGAGGCGGCGCGCACGTAGGAGCGCTTGTCGCTGCCCAGGAACACGTCCTTGAACTGCACCATGCCCGAGTTGGTGAACATCAGCGTGGGGTCGTTGCCCGGCACCAAGGGGCTGCTGGCCACGACGGTATGCCCCTTGGACGCGAAAAAGTCGAGGAAGGTTTTGCGAATGTCGGAAACACTCATGACAGGCTGGGACATGGCGGGCTACTTTGGGTGGTAAGAATCAAGCCCTATATTATCTATCGGCCAAGGCAGTCGCCTGCGGGTCACCTCCAAGTGGCACCGTCGCCAGTGCAACAGTCGGCCCCCGCGCCAAGCCAAAACCGCGCTACGCTTACCGCCTACCCTGAGGATATTTGCCATGGACATGAAAACATCCCCCCTCGCCCTGCTCAACGACCCCAGCCTGCTCAAGACCGACGGCCTCATCAATGGCCAATGGGTGGCCGGCAGCAGTCGCTTTGCTGTGCACGACCCGGCCACCGGCAAGCATTTGGCAGACGTGGCCAATTTGGGCCCAGCCGATGCCGAATCCGCCATTGCCGCCGCCAACGCGTCCTGGCCCGCCTGGCGCGCCAAAACCGCCAAAGAGCGCAGCAGCATCTTGCGCAAGTGGTTCGACTTGCTCATGGCCAACCAGGACGATTTGGGCCGCCTGATGACCGCTGAACAAGGCAAACCCTTTGCCGAAGCCAAGGGCGAAGTCGCCTACGGCGCCAGCTTTGTGGAATGGTTTGCGGAAGAGGCCAAGCGCGTCAACGGTGAAACCCTGCCCCAGTTTGACAACAACCGCCGCCTGATGGTGCTCAAGCAGCCCATTGGTGTGTGCGCCGCCATCACGCCGTGGAACTTCCCGCTGGCCATGATCACCCGCAAAGTAGCGCCCGCCTTGGCCGCTGGTTGCCCGGTGGTGATCAAACCTGCCGAACTGACCCCATTGACCGCACTGGCCGCCGCCGAGCTGGCCATGCGCGCCGGCATTCCGGCGGGCGTACTGAACATCATTACTGCCGACTCCAACAATTCCATCGCCGTGGGCAAGGTCATTTGCGCCAGCGACACCGTGCGCCACCTGAGCTTCACCGGCTCCACCGAAGTCGGCCGCATCCTGATGGCCCAATGCGCCCCCACCGTCAAGAAAATGTCGCTGGAATTGGGCGGCAACGCACCCTTCATCGTGTTTGACGATGCCGACATCGACAGCGCCGTCGAAGGTGCCTTTGCCAGCAAGTACCGCAACGCGGGCCAGACTTGCGTGTGCACCAACCGCTTCTATGTGCAAGAGGGTGTGTACGACCAGTTCGTCGAAAAATTCGCCGCCAAGGTGCGCACCGCCAAGGTTGGCAACGGCTTTGAGGACGGCGTGAACCAGGGCCCGTTGATTGAAGACGCGGCGGTGGACAAAGTCGAACGCCACGTCAAAGATGCGGTGGCCAAGGGTGGTCGCGTGGTCGTGGGGGGCAAGCGCCTACCCGGCGTGGGCAAGCAGTTTTTTGAGCCTACCGTGGTGGCCGACGCGACCGCTGACATGCTGTGCGCCAAGGAGGAAACCTTTGGCCCCTTCGCGCCGGTGTTCAAGTTCAAGACCGAGCAAGAAGCGATTGACGCCGCCAACGCCACCGAATTTGGCCTGGCCAGCTACTTCTACAGCCGCGACATCGGCCGCATCTACCGCGTGGGCGAGGCGCTGGAGTACGGCATGGTCGGGATTAACGTGGGTATTTTGGCCACCGAACACGTGCCCTTTGGCGGCGTCAAGCAATCGGGCCTGGGCCGCGAAGGGTCACACTTTGGCATGGACGACTATGTGGAGGTGAAGTACCTGTGCATTGGCGATATTCAGAAGTAAGCCCTGCGGCAGGTAGGCGTGAAACAAAAAAGGGACCTGCTGGTCCCTTTTCTAATCTGCGTTGTGGAATCCGCCGGATTAGCGACCCAATTCAGGGCCTTGTGGTGCACCGCCTTGGGCGCGGCCGTTGCGTGTCGCGTTGTTCACCGACCAAGGAATATTGGCGGGCCGATCCAGCGGGGCCACTTTGGCCAACAAGGCTTGCCAGAAAAAGCCGCTCTGAATCGCGATCACCGCAAACAACATATAGCTTTGCGAGCTGGACGCAAGCCACAGGTTGTAGGTGGGCATAAAGACAAAAGGCGAAACCAGCAGGGGCAGCACGATGCGCAGGGCTTGCATAGACTCCATGCCCTTGCCCATGTTGAACAGGTCCCAGTAGTAATTGGTGAACATGCCCAGAATCATCCAGCACACCAGATGCCACGCGTACACGATGGCATGGTTGCGCACCAGCAGGGTGATCCAAGGCTGTGAGCCTTCGTCGGCATTGACGATCAGCACCATGAAGGCCCCCGTGGTGAGAAACACCACGGTGTAGATGAACATCAGGAATTTAAGGGCTCTGGACATGGTTTCCTCGGGTTAAACGCTGTTGCGACCGCATCTTACCCGCTCACTGGCCCGTCTTAGAGCAGGGGAACCCCTGTTTTTGCCTGCACATCCTCGCGGCTGACGCCCGGAGCCAGCTCCACCAGCTTCAAGCCTTGCGGTGTGACGTCCATCACGGCCATGTCCGTAATGATGCGGTCCACCACGCCCACGCCGGTCAAAGGCAAGGTGCAGCTTGGCAAAATCTTCAGGTCTTCGGTGCCATCTTTTTTCTTGGCCACGTGCTCCATCAGCACGATGACACGTTTCACGCCGGCCACCAAGTCCATCGCGCCGCCCATGCCCTTGACCATCTTGCCCGGGATCATCCAGTTGGCCAGATCGCCCTTCTCGCTCACCTGCATGGCGCCCAAAATGGACAAATTGATCTTGCCGCCGCGAATCATGGCAAAGCTCTCGTGGCTGCCAAAAATACTGGAGCCCGGCAGCGTCGTTACGGTCTGCTTACCGGCGTTGATCAAGTCCGCATCCACCTGGTCTTCTGTGGGAAATGGGCCGATGCCCAGCATGCCGTTTTCGGACTGCAGCCAGACTTCCTTGTCTCCGGTGTGGTTGGCCACCAGCGTAGGAATGCCAATGCCAAGGTTCACATAAAAGCCGTCTTCGAGTTCTTGGGCAGCGCGCGCCGCCATCTGGTCTTGGTTCCATGCCATGGTCAGACTCCTTCTTTCGCAGTGATGGTGCGCTTTTCAATGCGCTTTTCGGGGGTGGCGTTGAGCACAATACGGTGCACATAAATGCCGGGCAGGTGCACTTGGTCGGGTTCCATAGAGCCGGTCTCTACGATTTCTTCCACCTCCACCACGGTAATCTTGCCCGCCATGGCTACAGCGGGGTTGAAGTTGCGCGCGGTGTAGCGGAACTGCAGGTTGCCCGACTTGTCGGCGCGGAAGGCTTTGACCAGCGACACATCGGGTGCCAGCGCCCGCTCCATCACATAGGTCTCACCGTCAAACTCGCGCAGTTCTTTCCCCTCGGCCACCAGCGTGCCCACGCCCGTCTTGGTAAAAAACGCCGGAATGCCCGCGCCACCGGCGCGCAGCTTCTCGGCCAGCGTGCCTTGGGGCGTGAACTCCAGCTCCAGTTCGCCCGCCAGGTACTGGCGCTCAAACTCTTTGTTCTCACCCACGTAGCTGGAAATCATCTTCTTGATCTGCCGGGTCTCCAGCAGCTTGCCCAGTCCAAAGCCGTCGACGCCCGCGTTGTTGGAAATGGCGGTCAGGTTTTTTGCGCCGCTGTCCCGCAGCGCCTCAATCAGCGCCTCGGGAATGCCGCACAGCCCAAAGCCGCCGACGCCCAACAACTGGTCGTCCTGAATAATGCCTTCAAGTGCCTTGGCGGCACTGGGATAGATTTTGTTCACTGCGCGTATCTCCTAATGGATGAAAACAACTGGGCGCTACGATACTACGTAACCCACTACGTAGTTCTTCGTAAAGTCTAACCCGCCCCCATGACTGCCCTGCCCAACCCGGACATTGACTACCGCCTCGCCTTTGACATGGCGCCTGTGGGCCTCGCCCTGTCACGCAACCGCACTATCGTCGATTGCAATCAACAACTGTGCGAGATGTTTGGCGCCCACAAAGAGCAACTCATCGAGCAATCGTTCCAGATTTTGTACCCCAGCGCCGATGAGTTTGTGCGCACCGGCCAGCGCATTGCCCCCCTGCTCAACCGCAACGGCACCTACGCCGATGACCGCATCATGAAGCGGGTCGACGGGCGTTTCAAGGGAGAAGCCTTTTGGTGCCACGTCACAGGCCGCGCGCTGAACCGCGACGCCCCCCACGAGGCCGGCATCTGGAGTTTTGAAGATCTGAGCGCTGGCCGCCCGGTGAGCGCTGAGCTGACCGCGCGCGAACGCGAAGTGGCCGCCTATCTGATGCAGGGCCTCACGTCCAAACACATTGGCAAAGCCCTAGGCATTAGCCACCGAACGGTGGAGATTTACCGCGCCCGGCTGATGCGCAAGTACCAAGCGTCCACCACGGCGGACTTGGTACACAAGTTGATGGCAAGTTAATACGGACTAGGCCTCGCTACCCCTTAGTAGCCAGAGAACCCTTTGTCCGCAAACGGAGGGGTTCTGCCTACCAACGCTTCCAGCATAGTCAACTCAACGTCGCGGTGATGCATGACGGGTGCGACTGCTAACAAGGGGGTCGACGTATCTGCGCCAATGTAAAAAGGCGAGTCGTGGTAGTGGGTCACCACGGTGCGCGCCTGGCTGGGGTCCGCATTCGGAGTCAGATCAGCAGTGCCATAGCAAAGACAGAAATACGTTTGGGTATCGGAGGTTTCGATGTAACAGGCCGTACCGCGAATACCTGCCGTGGCGGTCGGCATCACGATGCGTTTGGCACCCGGGCCGAAGACCGCCAAAACCTTGCCGGTGACAACTCGCAAAATTCCCACCGCGCCTTCGCTTGCGAATTGCACATTGCTGTCCTCACGCATCAGGTAAGCGTTGTTGCCCATCACGTAGATGACTTCGCTGGCCTTGCCGGTGATCACCGTATCGCCCGTAAGCACCAACTGGCCTTCCTTGGCTGGCACACCGTTGACCCGTACGCTTCCTTTGAGACTGCGTATGCCCGGTGCAAGCGGGCGAGTCCCCATGGACATCACCTGCACCATAAAAGCAGACAGGCCGCCAGCGGCCAAACCTTGCAAGAGTGTGCGACGGTGTTTCATGGTGAAAAGTCCTCAAAGTGAAAAGAGCCTGCGCCCAATACGCACCCGCAAGCAGCTACTAATAAGATAGCTGCTTGCGCAATACCAGAAAGGGCTAGAGGCGAATTTGATCAATATGCGCTGGTCGTTGCAGATACTTTCTGCGCGCCACCGACTGTATGCCAAACGCCGCCACTGCCTTCGCCGTTGCGCTCACCGGGTTTGCTGTCGCCGGCGAAATAGTACAAAGGCATACCTTTGACGGTCCATTGCTTGCCGCCGTTGGCGTCGATCAAGGTGAACTCGCCTTTAGCGCTGGCGCCCTCTTTGGCCAGAAACGCAGGCCAGGCTGCCAAGCAACCGCCGCTGCAATTGCTTTTGCCTGCGGTGTCTTTGTCAAAGGTGTAGAGCGTGCGTCCAGCAGCGTCCGCCAGAATGCCCTCGCGCACGACCGGTTGGGCGTGCGCAGCGGCCAGGGTGAGCGTGAGCAGTGCTGCCGTGATGAGGCTGTTTTTCATGGGAAATGTTCCTTTTACGAAATCAAACGATTGAGAACCAGGCAATCGCCAAGCCTGTGTGCTTTTCGGTCACAAAACCCTCTTTCACGGATAACCGTCAGCGAGGGAATGCGTCTATTCTTCGCCCGGTTCGACGTTGCCGGTAGCCCCAAAATTGGGGTCACGGTTACCCCCCACTCACTTGCCAAGCTTCTAAGGCCCCCTTACGCTCTGCCCCATGCTTTCTACCGCTCCGGCCCCACTCATCGCTAACACTGCCGACGCAGGCTTGCCCATCGCTGTCGCGGTGCTGGAAGATGAAACCCACGTGCGCAAAATGTTTGAGGCGGCCATTGCAGCCGACCCGGGCCTGCAACTGGCCTTTAGCGCTCAGACCGTGGCCGAAGCCAAGCGCCTGGCGCAGTCACACGCAGCGCAGGTGTATCTGGTGGACCTAGGACTGCCCGACGCGGACGGGCGTGAGTTCATCCGCTGGGTGACCCAGGAACAGCCCGGCGCATCGACAATGGTTGTGACCGTTTTTGGGGATGACGAACATATCGTCAGCAGCTTTGCTGCTGGTGCCGTGGGCTACCTGCTTAAAGACGCTCCTGCCGACGAAATAGCCCAACATATTGCGGAACTGGTCGGAGGAGGTTCCCCCATCAGCCCCAGCGTGGCGCGCCGTATGCTGCAGCACTTCAAGACACAAACCGTACCCTTGACCACCAGCACCGGCACCAGTCCCGCGCCGCTGGAGGTCTACCCGCCCGAGCAAGCCCTCAGTGCCCGTGAGCACGAAGTCTTGTGCCTGATCGAAAAGGGGCTGACCTACGAGGAAATTGCGCAGGTGTTGGGGATCACCTGGCATACGGTGACCGGGTACTTGCGACGCGTCTACCGCAAGCTCGAAGTGAACTCGCGCGGTGAGGCCGTGTTTGAGGCGCGTCAGCGCGGTCTGCTGTAACCACGGCGTACGCCAGACAACGTGGAGAACACGGCGTGATCGATAGCTGGGAGGTTTTCCCCTACGCCACCGTCTTTTTCCAACACACGCTGGCACAGATCACCTGCGTCTTTGCGGTCGTGATTGCCCTCATTCAATTAGGCCTGTTCCTCAACAACCGCAGCGATACCCAATACGGCTGGACCTTTTTGGCGGTTGCGGGGTACGCGGTCGTCAGCTTAGCCTTCTTTATGCCGCCCCCCGCCGACCCTTGGCAACTGGCTTGGAACCTGCTGCAGCTCATTGGCATTCAGGCCATTGCCATGGGAGGTTGTATCTACATGCTCAACGAGTGCGGTGTGAGCCGCACGGCCTACACCCGATTTGCGAGCGCCTGGAGCGGCTTTTTCTTACTGGTCTACGGTGGTGTCTTGGTGGGAACCGGCGACCTACTACCGACTGGGTATGTACTGGCGTGGTGTGTGGGCCTGGGGCTCGCTAGCTTGTCCCCGGCCTGGCCTCTGTGGCAGTTGGTGGTGCGCCACCGACACTGGCAGCATGCGGTCTTTTTGGTGACCTATATGACGATGGGAGGCGCCGCCTTGCTGGATGCCACGCGCCTATTCGGCAGACCGGTGCTGGTCAGTGAGATTCCACTCCTGCCCATGGTGGCAGCCTTGTGGTTCTTGGCGGTGTGCCTCTTCCTCGTGAACGACTTTACGGGTTCGCTACATGCGCAGCGACAACACACTGCGCAGATGGCCGAAGAACTTGCGGCGCAAAAGGCGGAGCTCTCAAGGTTACACGCGCTAGAACGCGCATCCCAGGAGGCGGCCGCTGCCGCCGTGGAGCGCAGCCGCATCATGCAAGACATGCACGATGGCCTAGGCTCCCAACTCGTGAGCTCCTTGGTCATGGCCCGGGCCGGAGAACTCAGCAGCCAACAAACCTATGAACTTCTGCGCAGTTGCATCGATGATCTGCGACTGGCCATTGACACCTCGCACAGCACGGAAGACTCCCTGCAATTGGCCTTGGGCAATTTGCGCTTTCGCATGCAGCCACGACTCAAAGCCGCAGGCATCAACTTGCATTGGGATACACAGCGGCTGAGCAACCCACTACGGCTGCGCCCGCAAGACCAACTCTCCGTGCTGCGCATCATCCAGGAAAGCCTGGCCAACGCCCTCAAACACGCCAATGCGAAGACCATTTCCGTAGAGGCCAGTAGCACCGAAGCCGAACTCGTTCTCTGCATCCAAGACGATGGCCAGGGTTTCGATGTACATGCAGCCAAGACCCAGGCTACTGGCAAAGGGCTCCACAGCTTGGACAAACGGGCACGGGTGCTGGGGGCCCAGTTGCAAATCACCAGCTCGGAGCGCGGGAGCGCGATCGGGCTCAGGATGCCATTGGGCACCGGCGTGTAAATCTGCCAGTCGGCCGGTGCAAAAGCGTCTGCTCGCCACGCAAAACACATCCACGCACTAAAGCTATCGATTTAATAGCTACTAACGCATATTTCACGTGGCCTAGTGGCCTATTTTGTTACATAAATGAGACTCAAAGTGTGCATAATGGGCCGCAACCAAGTCCCCAAAAGGTTGCTGCTTCCAGCGTGGCTGGGAGCGGGGTTGGGGTCGGCTTTCTGAACACGTTTGTCCACCTATGAAAACTGACACCGTTCTCACAGTGACCCGCCGCGTCGTTTCTTCTGTTCGGGCTTGGCACGCCAGCATGCTGTTAGGCCTAGCGCTGATGGCCTCCCAGGCTAGCGCCGAGACACTGCGCCTCGCAGTGTCTCGCACCCCGCTCTCTTTACCGCTTTACATAGCGCAACACCACGGCTATTTCGCCGCAGAAGGGCTACAAGTCAAATTCAACGAATGCTTGGGCGGCCACCGCTGCTTGCGCATGGTGTTGGATGGCCAGGCCGACGTCGCAACGTCCAGCGACCTGCCCATCGTCATGAACAGCTTTTCCAGCGCTGACTATGCAGTCATTGGCACCTTCACCAAGTCCAGCGAAGACGTCAAACTGGTCACCAGCCCGCATGCCAACATCCAGTCCCCCCAGCAACTGGCGGGCAAACGCATTGGCGTCACCAAAGGTTCTGCGGGTGAGTATTTCTTGGAGTTGTTCTTGCTGACCGCAGGCGTGGACCCGCAAACGCTGACGATCGTCAACCTGCAGCCCGAAGAGCTAGTGCCGGCCCTGCAAGCAGACAATGTCGATGCCATTTCCGCGTGGCAACCGTATGGCTACCAAGCCGTTCAAGGCCCCGCCAAAGGCCGCGTTCTGCCGGGTGGTAATGCCTACATCCAGACCTTCAATTTGGTCAGCCATCGCAAGCTGGTGGGCGTACGCGACGCCACGCTGACCAAACTGCTACGCGCGGTGGAGCGCGCTGAGCGCTTCATCCAAGAGCAACCCACCCAGGCCAAAAACATCATGCGGCGATTGTTGGCACCCGACCAGGAGTTTGTTGATGCGGTCTGGCCGGGCATGCACTACCGGCTGGGCCTGGACCAGGCGCTACTAGCCACCATGGAAGGCGAAGCCCGTTGGGCGCGCCGTGAAGGCCATGCCAACGGCACGGTAAACCCCAACTTTCTCAAGCTGGTGCACGCTGGCCCCCTACGGTCTATCAAGCCGGATGCCGTGGCCGCCTTGCGCTGATCGCCCATGAAAATCCGCAACCTCATGTTCGCAGCCATGGTGGTGTCCGTCACCGTGGGACTGGCGGCGACGCTGGCGGTGCTGAACGCGGGCCAGGAAGAATCTCGCACCACCGCCGTGCGATCCCGGGCACAACAGGCATCTCACGAAGTGTCCGCCTTGCTGGTGTTGACGCAAGAATATGCCCGCCACGCCGAACCCCGCGCGGCCGAGCAATGGCACGCGCGGCACGCCACCATCTTGAGCGCCTTGGGTGGCACCAAGCCGCAGGTCGACGATGACCCCGCCTTGGTCGAGCTGCGCGACGTCAGCGCCTCCCTGCCCGAACTGTTCACCACGCTGGAGAAGGTTCCCAAGATTGATACGCCGTTTAACGAACGGCGCAAAGAGGTGCTGCTGGACCAACTGCTCACCAGCACCCAGGCCATGAGCGACTACGCCTACCAGTGGTACCAAAACGCCAATGCCACGCGGCGTGCCGCCAATGACCGCTTTCAGGTGCTGGCGTTTGCCACGCTCACGGTGTTGCTTTTGGTACTGCTGGCCCTGATTTTCTTGGTCAACTTTCGCGTCTTGGTTCCGCTGTGGCAGCTGGAGCAAGCCACCACCGCCGTGGGCCAGGGCAACGCGTACATGGGCGGCGGCAGCGACGCGCAAGACGAACTCGGCGACCTGTCGCGCAGCTTTGAGCAAATGACCCGGAAGTTGGCGCGCAGCAGCTTACAAATACAGGAGTCCGAAAAACGCCTGCGGCTGATCACCGACAACATGCCGGGCCTGATCGCTTACATCGACACGACTCAGCGTTACCAGTTTGTCAACGCGCATTTCCACGCATTTTTGGGTGACAACGCCAGTGTTTTTTTGGGAAAAACCGTCGCGGAATGCGTTGGCCCCTCCAACTATGCAGTACTGCAGCCGTACCTTGAGGCGGCGCTGGCCGGCGAGCGCCAGCACTATGAACGGCTCAACACCAGCGATGGCGAGTCCCAGACGCTGCTCGTCGACTACATCCCCGACCTCGACGCGCATGGCACCGTGTTGGGGGTCTTTGCCTTGGCTGTTGATATCAGCGAGCTCAAAACGGTGCAGCACGCCTACGCCCAGGGAGAGGCGCGGCTGCGCGCCATCACTGACCACATCCCAGCGTTGGTGGGCCACTTCGACCGCGAGGAGCGCTGCCTGTTTGCCAACGCCACTGTACTCAAAGCCTTCGGAAAGACTGCACAAGAGGCGCACCAACTAACCTTGAAGTCCGGCATCGACGCCGATAGCTACGCACAGCACGTCCCTTATATTCGCCGCGTCTTGGCGGGTGAAACCTGCAACTTTGAAGGCCATGTGGTGCGCAACGGTCGGGACACCTACTTTCAGGCCAACCTGGTGCCCGACCGCAACCCCGAGGGCGATGTACAAGGCTTCTACCTGATGACGTTTGATGTGAGCAAGGTTCGTAGCGCTGAGCAGGCCCGCAAACGCAGCGAAGATCGCTTGCGCAAGATCGCCGACAACCTACCCGTGCTCATCTCCTACATCGACCAAGACGAGCGCATTCAGTTTGCCAACCGCACCTACGAAACATGGCTCGGCAAAGACTACGAAGCCATGCCGGGTAAGAAGATCCAAGACATCATCAGCACGGAGCAGTACCAGCTGCGAAAGGGCTACTTGCAGCGCGCACTACAGGGCGAGCATATCGAGTTTGACGCCACCACGACCGCCTTGGGAATCACCCGCGAACTCAATACCAGCTACCTGCCCGACGTGGACGCCGATGGCAAAGTGCTGGGCGTCTACACGCTCACGCTGGATGTCACCGCCCTCAAGGCTTACGAAGCGCAGTTAAAGGCGCAGGCACGGGTAGACACCCTCACCGGGCTACCCAACCGGCTGCAGTTCAACGAGAAAATTGCCGAAGCGCTGGAACGCGCCCAGCGCAGCAAGCAGGGGTTGGCGCTGATGTTTCTGGACATTGACCGCTTCAAATCCATCAACGACACCTTAGGCCACGCCATGGGCGACGCGGTGCTCAAGGAATTTTCCAAGCGACTGCAGGCGCATGTGCGCCAGGTGGACCTAGTGGCCCGGTTGGCGGGCGACGAATTTGTGGTGATCTTGGAAGCCGTGCGCCACCGCGACGAAGCCATAGTCGTGGCGCGCAAGATTCTGCAGGCCGTGGCGCAGCCCCAGGACTTGAAAGACTTGCAAGGCCAACCCATCACGGCCACCACCAGCATCGGCATCGCCTACCAGGGCAGCGACGACGCTGATACCACCCCAAAAGCCTTGCTGGCCCGGGCCGACGAGGCCTTGTACGCAGCCAAGGGCGCTGGGCGCAACACCGTCCACCTCGCATGACACGCAAGCGCTTCGCCCTCCTGCGACTGACCTTGGCCTGCGTCTGCGCCCTGCTGGGGGTAAGTAGCGCGGCCACGGCGGCGCCGTTGCACTTGGCCGTATCCAGCGGCCCGGTGTCGCTGCTGATCTACGTGGCAGAAAGCCAAGGCCTGTTTCAACAACAGGGTTTGGACGTGGTGCATACCGAGTGCTACAGCGGACGCGCCTGCCTGAAGCTTCTCACCGAAGACACGGTAGACCTCGCCACCTCCGCCGACTTGGTCCTGGCGCTGGGCAGCTTTGTGCGCAAAGACCTGGCCATCATTGGCACCGTCAGCGCGTCATCCCACCAGATCAAATTGGTGGCGCGCCGCAGCGCTGGTATTACCGGGCCCGAACAGATGCGAGGCAAGCGTGTGGCCACGGTGCAGGGCACATCCGCGCAGTATTTTTTAGACAGCTGGTTGCTGTTTCACGGTATTGAGAACCAGGCGATCCGCCCTCTCTTCTTGCGCCCCGACAACCTGGGCGCCGTCTTGCAGAACGGCGACATCGATGCCATTGCCATCTGGGAGCCTCTGGCCGGCAACGCCCTTAAAGCGCTGGGAGACGATGGCCTGGCCCTGCCGAATCCGCGTATCTACACCCAGCACTTCGCACTCGTGACCACACGGGCCGACATCAGCACGCGCCGCTCCGACTTTGTCAAACTGCTGCGCGCTCTGGTGCGCGCCCAACAGCTCGTTCGGGAACAACCCCATATAGCGGCGCAGTTGCTAATGCGTCGCCTCAATATCGACGCGGCCGCAGCACTAGCGCTGATGAAAGAACAGGACTACCGCGTGCGCCTGGACCAATCGCTGATCAGCACCTTGAGTGGCGAATTGCGCTGGGCGGTGCGCGAAGGCCATGCCAAGTCCGATGGTGAACTACCCAACCCATTGCGGATGGTGGACTCCACCCTGCTACGCGAGGCCTCGCCGTCGTCGTTGGACCCGGTGAAGTAGGCTCCGCAGCGGGTCTTGCGCCATTGCATACTATGACTCTTTACGACTGGAACTATTCAACATGAATTCCGCCAAACTTGTCGCCATTCTTCTCATCGCAGCGGGCGCGCTTGCGCTGGCGTACGGTGGCTTCAGCTACACAAAAGACACCAGCGCCGTGAAGATCGGCCCCATTGAGCTCTCGGTCAAAGAGAAAGAAACAGTGAACATTCCCGTGTGGGCTGGCGTCGCTGCCATCGTGGCCGGTGGCTTGCTGCTTGCCATGGGCGGCAAGGGCAAGTAAGCCATCGGCCTCTGCAACCGATATAGCGACTACTGCAATGGGGCGCGGCCCCATTGATCCTCGCTATCGCGGCCATTTGCACAATGGGTTTGATCCAGTATGGCTTGCGGCCTAGACTGGTGGTCATCTTTTCACACCACTACAACTAGGAGATCGTCCATGTCCAACGAAGCCAAGTGCCCCTTCCCCCACGGCGCGGCCACCCAATCCACTTCCAGCGCCCACGGTAATGCCAACTGGTGGCCCAACCAGCTCAACCTGAAGGTGCTGCACCAACACTCTGCTGAGTCCAGCCCCATGGATGAAGGCTTCGACTACGCGGCGGAATTCAAGACCCTGGACCTGGACGCTGTGGTCCAGGACCTGACCGCACTGATGACCGACTCGCAAGACTGGTGGCCCGCCGACTGGGGCCACTACGGCGGCCTGATGATCCGCATGGCCTGGCACGCCGCAGGCACCTACCGCACCTTTGACGGACGCGGCGGCGCAGGCAGTGGCAACCAACGCTTTGCGCCCTTGAATAGCTGGCCCGACAACGGCAACCTCGACAAGGCCCGCCGCCTGCTCTGGCCCATCAAGCAAAAGTACGGGCGCAAGCTCTCTTGGGCCGACCTGATGATCTTGGCCGGCAACGTGGCGCTGGAATCCATGGGCTTCAAGACCTTTGGATTTGCCGGTGGCCGCCCCGACATCTGGGCACCTGAAGAGGACACCTACTGGGGTGCCGAGCGCGAATGGCTGGCCACCAGCGACAAAGCCAACAGCCGCTACTCCGGGGACCGCAAACTGGACAACCCGCTGGCCGCCGTGCAAATGGGCCTGATCTACGTCAACCCCGAAGGCCCAGACGGCAAACCCGACCCGGTAGCCTCTGGCCGCGATGTGCGCGAAACCTTCGCCCGCATGGCCATGAACGACGAAGAAACCGTGGCGCTGGTTGCCGGTGGTCACACCTTTGGCAAAGCCCATGGCGCAGGCGACCCCACGCTGGTGGGTGCCGAGCCCGAAGCCGCTGGCATCGAAGCACAAGGCCTAGGCTGGATCAACACGCTGGGCAGCGGCAAAGGCGCGCACACCACGACCAGCGGTATTGAAGGCGCGTGGAAGCCCAACCCCACGACATGGGACATGGGCTACTTCGACATGCTGTTCGGCTACGAATGGGAACTGACCAAGAGCCCCGCCGGCGCCAAGCAGTGGACGCCCAAGAACTGCAAGCCCGAGCACCTGATTCCCGACGCGCATGACGCCAGCAAGAAGCACCCACCCATGATGACCACAGCCGATATGTCGCTGCGCATGGACCCGGCCTACGAAAAAATTGCGCGCCGCTTCCACCAAAACCCGGCCGAGTTTGCCGACGCCTTCGCCCGTGCTTGGTTCAAGCTCACCCACCGGGACATGGGTCCGCGCGCGCGCTACTTGGGCAAGCTGGTACCGCAAGAAGTGCTGATCTGGCAAGACCCGATTCCGGCGGTAGACAACGCGCTGGTCGACGCGCAAGACATCGCAGCACTCAAAGCCAAGTTGATGGCAAGCGACTTGTCGATTTCGCAATTGGCCAGCACCGCCTGGGCATCGGCCAGCACCTTCCGTGGCAGCGACAAACGCGGCGGTGCCAACGGCGCACGCATTCGCCTGGCGCCGCAAAACAACTGGGAGACCAACCACCCTGCAGAGCTGGCCAAGGTCATTTCGGTACTGGAACTGGTGCAGTTGGATTTCAATGCCGCGCAAACCGGCGGCAAGAAAATCTCGCTGGCCGACCTGATCGTGCTGGGCGGCGCTGCGGCTGTGGAAGCCGCTGCGAAGAAAGCGGGCGTGGATGTGAAAGTACCGTTCTCGCCCGGACGCATGGACGCCTCGCAAGACCAGACCGATGTGGAATCCTTCGCCGTGCTGGAGCCCGCCGCGGATGGTTTTCGCAATTACGTCCGCAAAGGACTGGAAAGCGCACAAGCTGAATTGCTGCTGGACAAGGCCCAATTACTCACGCTGAGCGCTCCGGAGATGACGGTACTGATCGGCGGGTTGCGCGCCCTTGGCGTAAGCCATGGCCCATTGGGCGTCTTCACCAAACGCCCAGAGACGCTCAGCAATGACTTTTTTGTGAACCTGCTGGACATGGGCACGAAGTGGCAGAAGACTGCAACCGAGGGAGTGTTGGAAGGGATTGATCGCAAGAGCGGCGCCGTGAAATGGACGGGCACCGTAGCCGATCTGGTCTTCGGCTCCAACTCGCAGCTGCGGGCATTGGCAGAGGTCTATGCATCTAGCGATGCCCAATCTAACTTTGTGCGCGACTTTGTGGCGGCTTGGGGCAAGGTGATGGAGCTGGATCGGTTTGACTTGGTGTGAGATAGCGGGAGGGTGTGGCAACTACGTACTAGGGGGGCCTGCCGCCTATGATGGCAGGCATCTCACATTGATTGAAACCCCATGCCATGCCCTCACCCCGCTACCCCCTCCCCGACCTCAATACCCTGCCCGAAGACATCCGCACCAAGATTCTGGAGGTGCAGGAAAAATCCGGCTTCGTGCCCAATGTGTTCCTCGCGTTCGCCCGCCGCCCGGCAGAGTGGCGCGCGTTCTTTGCGTACCACGATGCGCTGATGCTGCGCGAAGGCAGCAGCCTGACCAAGGGCGAGCGCGAGATGATCATCACGACCACCAGTGCGGCCAACCAGTGCTTGTACTGCGTTGTGGCGCACGGGGCTATCCTGCGCATCTATGAGAAGAAACCACTGGTGGCGGACCAGGTGGCGGTGAACTACCGCAAGGCCGACATCACGCCGCGCCAGCGCGCGATGCTGGACTTTGCGATGCAAGTCTGCCAAAAGAGCCACATGGTGGAAGACGCAGACTTTGAAGCCCTACACGCGCATGGCTTTGACGACGAAGACATCTGGGACATTGCGGGCATCACCGCCTTCTTTGGCCTGTCTAACCGCATGGCGAATGTGACCAGCATGATGCCGAACCCCGAGTTTTATATGATGGGTCGCTTGCCCAAGCAGAAGTAGGTGAAGCCTCCTACAAAGTGCATAAAAGCCACACCCGCTTGGCCCCGCCACAGGGCATCTCAACAGACAACACGTTAGGCGGCGTAGGCGGCAGGATCTATTGCAGCCATTGCCCTAAACGCCGGCTTGGCAAACAGGTAGCCCTGCATCAGTCGGATCCCCGCATCGTGCAGAAAGTCGCGTTCCCCAACGGTCTCAATCCCCTCCGCCACCACCTGTATGCCCAAGTCTCGGCAGAGAAAGACTAAGCTGCGCACGATCGCTTGGCGTGGACGGTTGGTGTCCACGTTGCGAATCAGGTCCATATCAATTTTGATGATGTCGGGTTGAAAATCCGAAAGCAACTTCATGCCTGCGTAACCCGCGCCAAAATCATCAATCGCTGTTTTGAAGCCGCGGCGTTTGTACTCGCGCAAAATTTGGGCAAACCAAGGCCCGTCTTCAATGCGCTCGCCCTCAGTCACTTCGAAAATGATTCGCGGATTCAAGTCCGAAGTGCAACTTTGTAATTAACCGGTTGGGTGGGCGAGATGTGAGAGCATCCGAGCCCCTCGACCGCCAAGTCAAAGTTGCCCTAAATGACCTATACACATCTCACCCAAGACGAACGCTACCAGATTGCCATCCTCGCCAAAGCCCATCATGACCAAAGTAGCATTGCGCAACTGATGGGGCGCCACAAGTCAACCATTAGTCGGGAGCTGCGCCGCAACCGGGGTTTGCGCGGCTACCGCCCCAAGCAAGCCCATCAGCTCTCACAGGAGCGTATGTCTGCCTGCCAAAACGGCCGCAGGATTGCCGATGCGATATGGGTCGTGGTGGATAGCAAACTTGACCTTGCCTGGAGTCCCGAACAAATCAGCGGCTACCTTAAAGTCAATGGGCAACCGGGCGTCAGTCATGAGAGCATCTATCAGCGGATCTACGCCGACAAACGATGCGGTGGCACTTTGCATCAGACGCTACGCTGCCAAAAGGCCCGCAAGAAGCGTTACGGGGGCCGTGAGCGGCGTGGCACCATTCCCAATCAGGTTTCGATAGAGCTACGCCCAGATATCGTGGACCAGCGCGCCAGATTTGGTGACTGGGAGGCTGATCTGGTCATTGGTGCAGGGCACAAGCAGGCGCTGGTGACGATGAACGAGCGCACCTCTCGCTATTCCTTGATCGCCCACGTGCCATTCAAGACGGCCCAAGCCGTGGGCGACACCATGATTGCCTTGTTGCAGCCGTTCGCACATTGCGTGCACACACTCACGACGGACAATGGCAAGGAGTTCGCGCAGCATGAGCGTGTGGCCTCATCCCTGAACGCAGACTTCTTCTTTGCGCATCCCTATGCCTCCTGGGAGCGCGGGGCCAACGAAAACATGAACGGTCTTATCCGTCAGTTCTTCCCAAAGAAGATGGCCTTTGATTCCATCCAGCAAAAGGACATTGCCTTTGCCATGGATCGCCTCAATCATCGTCCCAGAAAGTGCCTGGGCTTCAAGACGCCCCATGAAGTTTTTATGAACCAGTTACAGTTCCATCAACAAGCCGTTGCACTTCGAGCTTGAATCCGCCATTCGTTCCACCGGAAAATTGTGTGTTTCAGCGGCCGCCAAGGTGGTCCGAATGCACACCTCTGGCTTGTAAATGGCATTGGGCAAGAAGTTGATGGACACATATTCTTGTATGCCTAAACGGCTAGCACCCTTGATCGCCTTGACGCGGCAGGCTTGGTCGAACCGATATCGGTTTTGTTCATTGACCTGCGACAGAACCGAAAGCGCGCTTTCACCATTGGGTCCACGCACCAGTGCTTCGTGCGCAAACACCTCTTTGCTATTCACGTCGACGATGGGTTGGTAGGCATAGTCAAAATCAAATCCGACCCGTTCGGCCTTGCCGCAATCCACACAGTCTTCTGGGGTCCCAGCAAGCGGTATGAAGGTCGAGGGGAAATGGGGGTTTGCGCTAAGTGGTGCAACTGGCTGCATGTTCGGCACTCCAAAAAACAGCACATTCGCTGAGGAATGTTGGTTCAATATTAGCGCAATTTCTTTCGATGTTCGGACAACTTGCACTGAATGCGCAGAGTCTAACGATGCGGCCTTATGGCCGATGACACCAACACGCCGCCACTGAAGGCTTCGAGTCGTGTCTTTCCTTTTCACTTCGCTACAGAAAGCGTAGTGTCGTAGCACAGCAGAACCTACTGCGCATAATGCAAACTCCCCGTTTGCAAACACCAACGCCCATGCCCGCTATGGCCCCAATCCCACTGTATACCGCCGCACTGCTGGCCATCACGTTGGCAGGCTGCGCCAGCCCGCCCCGCGCCTTTCACTACGACGTGCCCGTGCAGCCCGAAGGCGCCACCGGCTCCGTGTCCAAGCCGGGCTGGGCCACACGCACCTATGCGGTCGCCGCCGCCAACCCACTGGCGACGGACGCGGGCCTGCAGGTGCTGCGCGCCGGGGGCAGCGCCATTGACGCGGCCATTGCGGTGCAAATGGTGCTGGCGCTGGTGGAGCCGCAAAGCAGCGGCCTAGGCGGTGGTGCATTCCTCGTGCACTTTGACGGCAAGACCACTGAGGCTTTTGATGGCCGCGAGACCGCGCCCGCCGGCGCCACGCCGCAACTATTTCTCGATGCCAACGGCAAACCCATGCCGTTCAAGGAAGCGGTCATCGGCGGGCGTTCGGTCGGTGTGCCGGGCGCCGTCGCCATGTTGGCGCTGGCGCACCAGCAGCATGGGCGCCTGCCTTGGGCACCACTGTTTGCGCCCGCCATCAGGCTGGCGACGGAAGGCTTCGCTGTCAGCCCGCGCATGGCGAGCTTGCTGACCGACGAACAGGACCTGCGCAAAGACCCGGTGGCCGCCGCCTACTTCTATGACGCCAATGGCAAACCCTGGCCCGCAGGCCACGTGCTGCGCAACCCGGAACTGGCGGCGGTGTTGCAAGCCATTGCCAGCCAAGGTCCGAGCGCCCTGCTGCAAGGTGACGTAGGCCGCGCCATCGCCGCCAAGGTGCAAGGCCACCCCAGCAACCCTGGCACTTTGACCAGCCAAGATCTGGCTGCCTACCGCCCGCTGGTGCGCGCACCGCTGTGTTTTGACTACAACGTGAAGGCCACTGCCAACCGCGCGCCCAAGGACTACCGCATTTGCGGCATGCCGCCGCCCAGCTCGGGCGCGATTGCCATCGGGCAGATCTTGGGCATGTTGCAGAACACACCGGCGGACACACTGCCTCTAGCCCAAGGCCCCCCCACTGCCGACTGGCTGCACCTCTACACCGAAGCCTCGCGCCTGGCCTTTGCCGACCGCGCGCAGTACGTGGCCGACCCGGCCTTTGTGCAACCGCCTGCGGGCAGTTGGAACAGCCTGCTGGCACCGAACTACCTAGCCCAGCGCGCCCGTGCCATAGACGCCAGCCCGAATGGCAACAGCATGAAAGCCGCCGTGCCCGGCAAGCCCGGCGAGGTTCCGGTGGCCCACGCGCCCATGCCCGACCAAACCGAACACGGCACTTCCCACATCTCGGTGGTGGACGCCTATGGCAACGCGCTGGCCATGACCACCACCATCGAAGACGCTTGGGGCTCGCGCCAGATGGTGAACCGCGGTGTGGGCCTGGTCGGCGGCTTTTTGTTGAACAACCAGCTCACCGATTTCAGCTTTGCGCCCACCGATGCCAATGGCCTGCCAATTGCCAACCGCGTGGAGTCCGGCAAGCGCCCACGCTCCAGCATGTCACCCACCTTGGTGTTTGACAACGCCACCGGCCAGCTGCTGATGAGCGGCGGCAGCCCAGGTGGTGCCTTCATCATTCACTTCACGGCCAAAACGCTGTACGGCATGTTGCACTGGGGACTGAATGCGCAGCAGGCGATTGACCTGCCCAACTTCGGCACCCTGGGCGGACCGCTCATGTTGGAAGACCAGCGCTTTGACGCCGCCACCG
This sequence comes from Rhodoferax sp., assembly GCA_034519365.1. Lineage (GTDB taxonomy): Bacteria > Pseudomonadota > Gammaproteobacteria > Burkholderiales > Burkholderiaceae_C > Allorhodoferax. Next base: position 116,508 of record JAXHOO010000048.1, read on the forward strand.
TGGACGCGCTCAAAGCGCGCGGGCACACGGTGCTGGTGGTACCGCTCACCAGCGGTCTGCAGGCCATTCAGCGCACGCCCAGCGGCTGGTTTGGCGGCGCGGACCCACGGCGCGAAGGTATTGTGCTGGGCGACTAAACGCCCACAATGACATGCCAAATTGGCATCTAGCCGGCGTTCCATATGCGAAAGCAGCTATCAAAATCATAGTATTTTGAGCCAAACTGGCTTGTAGGCAGGCGCGGCAGTGCTCGCCAGTTGCACCCGCGCCCTTCCCTACAATCCCCCCATGGCCATCCCTCCAAGTTTCATTCAGGAACTACTCTCCCGCGCAGATGTTGTGGAGATCGTCGGCCGCTATGTGCAGCTCAAGAAGGGCGGCGCCAACTTCATGGGGCTGTGCCCCTTCCACGGCGAGAAATCACCCTCGTTTTCCGTGAGTCCGACCAAGCAGTTCTACCACTGCTTCGGCTGCGGCAAGAGTGGCGATGCCATCAAGTTCCTCATGGATCACGCAGGAATGACCTTTATCGAGGCGGTGCAAGATCTGGCAGGCCAGTTCGGCATGGTTGTCCCGGAAGAAGAAGGCAGCCCGCAAGACCGGGCCCGCGCCCAGGCGCAGCGGCAAAAGCAAAACACGCTGACCGATGTGCTGGAAAAAGCCGGCGAGGCCTACAAGCGTGGGCTCAAAGAGTCCCCCCGCGCCATCGAGTACTTCAAGGGCCGTGGCCTGTCGGGCGAAATTGCCAAACAGTTTGGCCTGGGCTACGCACCCGAGGGCTGGCGTAGCCTGGCCAGCATCTTCCCGCAGTACGACGACCCACTCTTGGTGGAAAGCGGCCTTGTCATCCTGCACGAGGCTGAGGACGGCGCAGAGGAAAAGCGCTACGACCGCTTCCGCGACCGCGTGATGTTCCCCATTCGTAACATCAAAGGCGAGTGCATCGGCTTTGGCGGCCGAGTGCTGGGCGACGAAAAACCCAAGTACCTGAACTCGCCCGAAACCCCGGTGTTCAGCAAGGGGCGCGAGCTCTACGGCCTGTTTGAGGCCCGCAGCTCGCTGCGCGAATTTGGCTATGTGCTGGTGACCGAAGGGTATATGGATGTGGTGGCGCTGGCGCAGCTGGGCTTTCCCAACGCCGTGGCCACGCTGGGCACGGCCTGCACCAACGAACATGTGCAAAAGCTGTTTCGCTTCACCGACGCGGTGGTGTTCAGCTTTGACGGTGACGCCGCAGGCCGCCGTGCCGCGCGCAAGGCGCTAGACGGTGCCTTGCCCTTTGCCACCGATGTGCGCAGCATCAAGTTCCTGTTCCTGCCCGCCGAGCACGACCCCGATAGTTTTATTCGCGCCCACGGCCAAGATGCTTTTGCCAACTACGTGGCACAGGCCACGCCGCTGAGCAGCTTCTTGCTCGAATCCGCCCGCGACGGCTGCGACCTGGCGACCGCCGAAGGCCGCGCCCACGCGACCAGCAATGCCAAACCGCTGTGGAGCCAACTGCCGGACGGCGCGCTCAAGCTGCAATTGCTAGCCGAGCTGGCGACCATGGTGCAACTCAGCGAAGACGCTTTGAGCAAACTGTGGTCCGCGCCTGCCGCTGGTGCCGCGCGCCCAGCGCCCGCCCCCCGCCCGCACGCGCCCAGCGACGGCGCCGACTACGACGACGCCCCGCCCGATTGGGACCCGATTGGGACCAGCAGTAGCGCCCCGAACGCACCCGTTAAAACCTGGCTTCCGCGCGAGGAGTGGCTCAAGCAGCGCGCCCAGGAAGGCGGATGGGAGCCCGGCAAAGGCCGCTTTGCGCAGCGCACGCCCCGCCCCACCGGGCCGCGCGCCAAGCTCGACAGCCGGGCCGACCACGCCGCGCGCCTGCTGCTGCACCACAGCGAGCTGTGGGAAACGCTGACCGGAGAAGACCATGGCCTGCTGTGCGAGCAACCCGCGCCACACGGCGATTTGTTTATCTGGCTAGAGAGCCAGCTGCACGAACACGGCCCGGTGTCGCGCGGCACGCTGCGCGATGCCATCGTGGGCCATTCGGCTGAAGACTATGCGCTGGGGGTGCTGGGACGCACTGCGATGGCGGCTGAGGCCTCGACAGATTCGGCTGCGGAGTTGCGCAATGTGATTGACCGGATGTTGATCGACCACATCAAGCTGCTAGAGACCGAGGCGATTGCAGAATCTGCCCACGATGCGACTGCGCTGGAACGCTACCGGGAGCTACAAGTACGCCGCAAGCTCCTCGAACTTGCCGTCGCGCCCAAGCCGACCACCATGCCCTAAACGGCGCCTCCCCTCCCTTCCCTTTGGCGCGAAGCTTACGGCTAGCTTAAAGCGGCAACAGACAGATACAAAGTTTTCCTTGAAATAGAGGCGTGCTCTTAAAAACGAGTCACTATGACGCTTGGCGAGACGCGATTCTCCGGGCAGACTCCATACCTATCAAATGTAGCTTTCTTTACCTTTCAGCCAACCATGTTTGCTTTCCTCAAGCGCAGCCCCAGCGCAGCGCCCGCAGTCGCCGCAACCCCGCCACCGGAGCAAGTTCGACGCATGGACTTGGAGGAGCGCAAAGCGTTTCGGCGCGAGCGGCTGTACCAGTCCATCCGTGAAACTTTCTTGTCCATGGAAGTGGTCTCGCACATGTACCGCTTCAAGGTCATGCCAGTGGACGAACGCCACCACCGCTTCATCGCCATGATTGACGTGGCCAAGTCCTTTGTGACCGGCGCCCACAGCAAGACCAAAAGCTTTGCGGCCATGGAGCAAAGCATGCGCATCAACACCTACAAGCGCTTTGGCATCTTGATTGACGGCATCTACTGGCGGGTGAGCGAGACTGAAGAGCACTTTGAGCGGCATTCGCGTGCCAGCGACCCGGCGCGCGCCGCTGCCGCGCTGCACCATGGCAGCGAAGAACCCTTTGCCATGATGGACAACCCAGGCGGCACTCTCTCACGCGATGGCTACCAGGATATTTCGAACGAAGAGCGTGATGCCTTTATGGAAGCCTTGCGCCGGGGCGCCGTGCTGCCCGCAGTGCACGTGGGCGACCTGGAATACCGGTCTGACTTGGCGCCGTTGGACGGCGGCATCATGATTGGCGGAACCCAGTACGGCAAGCTGTAGCCAAGCGGCGGTCTTTCAGGGCGCTGAGTTGCCTTGCTCCACCACGCAGAAGCTGGCTGCGTAGTCCGTCTCATCGGTCACCGTAATGTGGGCGCGCAAACCGCGCTCCACAAACCAGTCCTGCAAAACGCCGTGCAACACGATGGTGGGCTTGCCGCTGGGCTCATTGGCAATCTCACACAGCCGCCACGTCATGGGCATCCGCACCCCCAAGCCAATCGCCTTGCTGAACGCTTCTTTGGCGCTGAAGCGTGTGGCCAAGTAACGCAAGCCGCGCTCGGGCCAGCGCGCGCTGCGCGCTTTCCAGGTCGCGAATTCAGCCTCACTCAGCACCTTGGCCGCAAAGCGCTCCCCATGGCGCTCCATACTGGCGCGAACACGGCGCACATCGCAAATGTCGGTACCAATGCCGTAAATCATGGGCGGCCCTTACTGTCCCAGACAGGCCAGGTACGCCTGAACCGTAGCGCCATAGCCCAACTCCAGCGCATCGGCGATCAGAGCGTGGCCGATGGACACCTCTTGCAAACCTGGTACCTGGTGCGCAAAGGCGGACAGATTCTGCAGGTTCAAATCGTGGCCCGCATTCACCCCCAAGCCCACGTCCAGCGCGGCCTGCGCAGCAGCAGCAAAGCGCGCCAACTGAATGCCCTGCTCGGCGGTGCCCCAGGCAGCCGCAAACGGCTCGGTGTACAGCTCAATGCGGTCGGCACCCACCGCCTTGGCAGCCGCCATGGCGCTAGGATCGGCTTCCATGAACAGGCTCACGCGCAGGCCCAGCGCTTGGGCGTCAGCCACCAGCGGCTGCAAGCGAGCAGCATCTGCCGGTAAAACCCAGCCGTGGTCGCTGGTGAACTGGCCTTCGCTGTCGGGCACAAAAGTGACCTGGTGCACCGGCAAGCCTCGTTCTCGCAGGTCGCGCACGCAGTCCATCAGGTTGTGAAACGGGTTGCCTTCCACATTGAATTCGCGGTCTGGCCAAGCCTTGAGCAACTCCGCCAAGTCCAGCACATCTTGCGCGCGAATATGCCGCGCGTCAGGCCGCGGGTGCACCGTGATGCCGGCCGCACCGGCCTGCAGGCAGAGGGTGGCCGCGCGGGTGACACTGGGAATGCCCAGGTGGCGCGTGTTGCGCACCAGCGCCACTTTGTTGAGGTTGACCGAGAGGTGGGTTTTCATAATCACAACGCTTGGATATCAATCATCATCTGCCGCGTGCGCAGGGTTTTGACACCGCAATGGTAGTGCAGCAGCTGACGCAGCTGGGGTTTGAGCTCAGACGCTACATCCGCGCAGGCACGCAATGTGGTGGTGAACGGCGCATGGTCGGCCAGCGTGTCTTGCAGCGCCATCCACTGCGCGCCGCGCAAGCCACCGCGTTCGTCAGCGTGGGCTTGGCGCAGGCCGCCCTCGGGTACCAAGACATAGCGCTCATCGGGCTGCAACTCGGCGAGGGTCATGGTTTGCACATGCAGCTGCGGCAAAAAACCGATTTCACGCAGCAAGAGCAGCTCAAACGTACGCAGCGCGGTCTGTAGCACTTCGTCGTGCTCACTGGCAATGATCTCGACCACCTGGGCGTAGATGTCAAACAACGCCGCATGCGGGTCGTCGCGCGCCAGCAGGGTGAGCAGTAACTCGTTGAGGTAGTAGCCCGAGAGCAACGCGTCGCCGGTCGGCATGACATGGCCACCCTGCCATTCGGCACTGCGCAAGGTGCGGATCTCAGCATCGCCGCCAAAGGCCACATGCAGGGGCTGCAAGGGCAGCAAGATGGGGCGAAAACTGGAGCTGGGCTTCTTGGCCCCTTTTGCCACCAGCGCAATGCGCCCATAGTGGCGGGTAAACACTTCCAGAATCAGACTGGACTCACTCCAATCGTAGCGATGCAAGACGAAAGCGGGTTCGTCAGAGACCCTTTTTGCGGCCACTTACTCGTAACCGAAGGATCGCACCCGCGCTTCGTCGTCGGCCCAGCCGGAGCGCACTTTCACCCACAGCTCGATAAACACCTTGGCATCGGCCAGCTTTTCCAGCTCAACCCGAGTCTCCATGCCAATGCGTTTGATGCGCTCGCCTTTGTCCCCAATCACCATGGCCTTGTGGGTATCGCGCTCCACCACGATGGTGGCGGCAATGCGCAGCAGGCGCTTCCGGCCTTTTTTCTGGGGCGGTTCTTCTTCAAACTTATCAATGATGACGGTCGACGTATAGGGCAGCTCATCACCGGTGAGGCGAAACAATTTTTCTCGGACCAGCTCACTGGCCAAAAACTTTTCGCTGCGGTCGGTCAGCTCATCTTCGGCGTACCACCAGGCTTGCTCGGGCAGGTATTTTTCGCAGATCGTGAGCAGGCGCGGAATGTCCTTGGCGTTCTTGGCTGACATGGGCACGAACTCGGCAAACTTGTGTTTGTCCGTCATGGTTTGCAACCAGGGCGCAATGTCACCACGGCGGTGGATGTTGTCGAGCTTGTTGGCAATCAGCAGCGTAGGAATGTCTTTGCCCAGGAGCGCCAAAACGCGCGCGTCGGCGGGCGTAAAGCTACCGGCCTCCACCACAAACAAGATCAAGTCCACATCGGCCACAGCGCCTTGCACGGCCTTGTTCAAGGACTTGTTCAGCGCGTTGGCGTGCAAGGTCTGAAAACCGGGGGTATCGACAAACACAAACTGGGTTTGGCCCAGCGTGTGCATCCCGGTAATGCGGTGGCGCGTGGTTTGGGCCTTGCGCGATGTGATGCTGATTTTCTGGCCTACCAAGGCATTCAGCAGCGTGGACTTCCCGACGTTGGGCTTGCCAACAATGGCGACCAAGCCGCAGCGCTGGCCTCCGCCTTGCTCGCCCGGCTGGGCCAGCTTCGGCGTACTTTTCAGCAGACCTTGCAGCATGGCATCCAGATCGTCCTGCACCGGTTCTTTCACGTCATTTTGGACCTTAGCCCCCGTGGATACTGCGTTAGCAGCTATTTTTTTAGGAGCATTCATGGTTTTACCTTGGACTTGAGGGTCTGCAACATAGCTTGCGCCGCGGCTTGTTCTGCGGCACGGCGAGAGCCGCCGATACCGCGCTCGGCCAGCCCCAGCTCGGACACTTCACATTCCACGTCAAAGCTCTGGCGGTGGGCGGCGCCCAGGGTGGCAATCACCGAATACAGGGGCAGTTTCATTTTGCGACCCTGCAACCACTCCTGCAACTCGGTCTTGGGATCTTTGCCGATGGCATCCATTTGCGGGTTGATCTCTACAGCCTCATACAGGCGCTGCACCAGCGCCTGCGCTGGCGTAAAGCCCGCATCCAGGTACACCGCGCCAACGATGGCCTCCAAGGTATCCGCGAGGATAGAGGCTCGCTTGGGCCCGCCAGAGCGCATTTCGCCCTCGCCCAGCTTGAGCAAATCAGGCAAACCCAGACCCAACGCCAATTGGTGCAGCGTGTCTTGCTTGACCAGATTGGCGCGCACGCGAGACAGGTCGCCTTCGGGTAAGGCCCCTAGGCGGCGGTACAACAAATCGGAAATGGCCAAGCCCAATACCGAGTCGCCCAAAAATTCCAGGCGTTCGTAGTGGTCGGCGGAGAAGCTGCGGTGGGTCAGTGCCCTGGACAGCAGGGAGACATTGGAGAACTGGTGCTGCAAGCGCTGCTGCAGCACGGAAATCGCATCGGCCACCTTACTTGGAACGCCCTGCGTACTTCAGCGTGAGGAAGGCAGGACCGGTGAGGTGAATCTCGCGCTCATAGTTAAATGAGACCACCACTTTGTCACCTTCTTTGGTGACCTCAATGTCTTTGCCGGTTATGGACTTGATGGAGTCGACTTCGGTTTGCTTATCGAAGATGGATCGCACCTCCACCACGGATTGCCCAACGGACGCCCGCTGCACCGCCTTTTGAACGGCCATGTACTCCAGCACGGTGGGAAATACCTGGGCTGCGATGACACCGGCCATCGCCAAAATGCCGCCCACAAAAAGCAAGCCGATGAAAGAAAGGCCGCGTTGCTTGGATCGTGTCTGTACTGTCATGTGTAGTCCCTTGTGTGCTCCGTGCGCGTCTTGGTTACTGGAACCCGCCGATGCGCTTGAGGTTACCGAAATTCATCCAAACAAAGAAGGCCCTGCCCACAATGTTTTTCTCCGGCACAAAACCCCAGTAGCGCGAGTCCAGCGAATTGTCGCGATTGTCACCCATCATGAAGTAGTGCCCAGCAGGCACCTTGCAGGTCACACCTTCAACGGTGTAGTTACAAGCCTCAAAACCTTCAAAGCGATCTGCGCCGGGTACAAAGGCGGGCCGATCCACATCGTTCAGGACATGGTGTTTTTTGTCGCCAAACGTTTCTTCGAACTGTTTGAAGTAGCGCATGACGTCTTCGTCAAAAAACTCAGGCAGCGCATGGGTCTCGATCGCCTTGCCGTTGATGGTCAAGCGCTTGTTCAGATAGGCTACCGTGTCGCCCGGTACGCCCACGACACGTTTGATGTAGTCCAGGCTGGGCTTGGGCGGGTAGCGGAACACCATGACATCGCCGCGTTGGGGCGGCGTACCTTCAGTGATCTTGGTGTTGAGCACCGGCAGGCGCAAACCGTAAGTGAATTTATTCACCAGAATCAGGTCGCCAACCAACAACGTTGGAATCATGGAGCCCGAGGGAATCTTGAACGGCTCGAACAGGAAGGAGCGCAGCAGAAACACCACGATGATCACGGGGGCCAAACCAGCGGTCCAGTCCAACCACCAAGGCTGCATGTACAAGCGCTCCTTGGCTTCGGTAATATCTCCGTCCACCTGTTGGATGCCCATCTTGGTCAGTTCGGCCCTGCGCTGCAGGTCGTTTTGCTCCAACGTCGCCACGGCCGCTTTGCGCTGGGGCAAGAAGTAAAACTGCTCGGCCAGCCAGTACAGCCCGGTGACCACACTGGCCAAGAACAGCACCAGCGCGAAGTTGCCTTCGACATAGCCAAAGTACCAAGACACCCCATAAATACCAAAGGCCGCCAATACGGCTGCTGTAAACGCCTGCATTAAATAGATACCCCTTCGCTTGTCTCTAGGCTTGCTGCTCCGCCGTCAGCGGCGCTCAATCTTCCACCTGCAAAATGGCCAAGAATGCTTCCTGCGGCACCTCCACAGAGCCAATTTGCTTCATGCGTTTCTTGCCGGCTTTTTGTTTCTCAAGGAGCTTGCGCTTGCGAGAAATATCCCCGCCGTAGCACTTGGCCAAGACGTTCTTGCGCAGTGCTTTAATTGTCTCACGCGCAATGATGTTGGCCCCGATGGCGGCCTGGATCGCCACGTCGTACATCTGACGGGAAATAATCTCGCGCATCTTGCTCACCACGGCCCGGCCACGGTACAGGCTTTGGCTGCGGTGCAACATGATGGATAAGGCATCCACCTTTTCGGCATTCAGCAGAATGTCGACCTTGACGACGTCAGCGGCGCGGTACTCTTTGAAGTCGTAGTCCATGGAAGCGTAACCACGACTCACACTCTTGAGCTTGTCAAAGAAGTCAAGCACGATTTCGGCCAGTGGCATTTCGTAGGTCAGCACGACCTGACGACCCTTGTAGGCCATGTTCATCTGGACGCCGCGCTTCTGATTGGCCAAGGTCATGACCACACCCACATACTCTTGGGGCATGTACAGGTGCATGGTGACGATAGGTTCGCGGATTTCGGCAGTCTTGCCGACCTCAGGCATCTTGGAGGGGTTTTCCACCATGATGACTTCGCCATCGTTCTTCATCACCTCGTACACCACACTGGGCGCGGTGGTGATCAGGTCTTGGTCGAACTCGCGCTCCAAGCGCTCCTGCACAATTTCCATGTGCAACAAACCGAGGAAGCCACAGCGAAAGCCAAAGCCAAGCGCCTGTGAGACTTCAGGTTCGTAATGCAACGACGCATCGTTGAGTTTGAGCTTTTCCAGCGCGTCACGCAGCGAATCGTATTCGCTGGCTTCGCTCGGGTACAAACCTGCAAACACCTGCGGCTGAATTTCCTTGAAACCCGGCAGGGCTTCGGTGGCGGTAAACGCGGCACCGCCGGTGCCGGGCTTGATGAGGGTTACGGTGTCGCCCACTTTGGCGGCTTGCAACTCTTTGATACCGGCAATGATGTAACCCACCTCGCCTGCTTCCAACGACTGTCGTGGTTGGTTGGCGGGCGTAAACACGCCCACGTTGTCTGCGTTATAAGTCGCACCGGATGCCATCATCTTGATTCGCTCGCCCTTGCCCAAGCGGCCGTCTACCACGCGCACCAGCATCACCACGCCAACATACGGATCAAACCAGCTGTCGATGATCATGGCGCGCAGCGGGCCTTTAGGGTTGCCCCTCGGAGCAGGAATTTTGGCGACGACCATCTCCAAGATGTCATCGATGCCCAGACCGGTCTTGGCGGAGCACACAATCGCTTCGGTCGCGTCAATACCAATCACGTCCTCGATTTCGCTACGGGCGTTATCCGGGTCCGCATTCGGCAGATCAATCTTGTTCAGTACGGGCAGTACTTCCACATCGAGGTCGAGCGCGGTGTAGCAGTTAGCAACCGTCTGCGCTTCCACACCTTGTGAAGCATCGACGACGAGCAGTGCACCTTCGCACGCAGACAGCGAACGACTCACCTCATAGGAGAAGTCAACGTGTCCCGGTGTGTCGATCAAATTCAGGTTGTAAACCTGTCCGTCTTTGGCTTTGTATTGCAGTGCTGCGGTCTGCGCCTTGATAGTTATCCCACGCTCTTTTTCGATATCCATCGAGTCCAGAACCTGCGCCTCCATCTCACGCGCTTCAAGCCCACCGCAGCGTTGAATCAAGCGATCAGCAAGGGTCGACTTACCGTGGTCAATGTGGGCAATGATGGAAAAATTTCTGATGTGATTCATCAACGACGCGCTTCAAGTGATTGAATTAAAACGAACAGACAAGAAAAAAGGGCGCATCGTATGACGACGCGCCCTGAACCAACAATCATTGGCAACTGCGAAGGTTGGAAGCCCATTGTAGGCAAAAAGTCCAGACTGCACAGCGCAAAAAACTTGATTCAGAGGGAGTTGCGACATCGCAACAAAACAATATCCACAATTTATCCACAGCAATGAATGAAGACCTTGGGACAACATGTGGGAGAGTTGTGGATCGCCTGTGGGTGATTGCCACGCTATCTCATATCATGGACTTTGGGGTCACCCATATATAGATTAGGGTCCGTAGAGCCCCCATATTCTAACCAAAGCCAGCAACAGCATCTCAAGTTAGTAGTCGCACACGTTCACAATTTTTGAGGGCGTGGGTCTAAAAAGACAGGGGCTTACAAGGCAAAGCCCCTTTTCTCTGCTGCGGAGTAGGGGGATTCTGGGCTTAGCGGCCTGGACGAATCACCACAAACTGCGTCCACTCTCCCCGGCGGAAGAGCACATTGACCGCCTTGGATTTGTCCAACTTTCCCGCCACCGCGTCGAAATCCTTGACCGACCGCACTTCAACATTGGCTATCTGAACAATCACATCGCCCTCGCGCATCCCCGCGCGCGCAGCCGCCTCAACGGCCGCCTCAACACGCACGCCCCCCTTCAAGTTGGTGTCTTTCTTTTGCTCATCCGTCAGTTCACTCACTGCCAGTCCGAGCGCTTGCGCGGAGGCAGAACCACGAGGTTTGTCCTTGCGACCATTGACTTTAGCCACCACGTTGTCAGGCTCTATTTCACTAATGACAATGCTCAGCTCTTTGCTGCCGCCTCGGCGGAAGACGGTAATGGTGCTTTTCGTACCTGGCGTAGTACCGCCCACCAAGCGTGGGAGATCGCTGGCTTTTTCAATGACTTTGCCATCAAATTTGGTGATGATGTCACCCGCTTCGACACCGGCCTTTTCTGCCGGCGCGCCAGCTTCCACACCACGGACCAGCGCCCCCATAGGTTTTCCCAACCCAATGGACTCAGCAACCTCTTTGCTCACTTGGTCAATCTGCACGCCGATGCGCCCGCGTGTCACTTTCCCCGAGCTGCGCAGCTGGTCGCTGACCCGAACCGCCTCGTCCATGGGGATAGAAAACGAGATGCCCATGAAACCACCCGACCGTGAATAGATTTGGCTGTTGATGCCGACCACTTCACCGCGCATATTGATCAGCGGGCCACCAGAATTTCCGGGGTTGATCGCCACGTCTGTCTGGATAAACGACAGGTAATCACCCGTATCGCGCTGCTTGGCACTCACAATTCCTGCTGTCACTGTGTTTTCAAGCCCAAACGGCGAACCAATGGCCATCACCCATTCACCCACTCGCAGCTTCCCTACATCACCGACCTTGACAGCAGCCAGTCCCGATGCGTCGATTTTGACAACAGCAACATCAGTTCGCTTGTCTGCGCCAATGATCCTGGCCTTGAACTCCCGCTTGTCGGTCAAGGTCACCATCACTTCATCAGCCCCCTCCACCACATGGGCGTTGGTCATGATGACGCCGTCGGAGGTCAGGATAAAACCAGACCCCACGCCGCGCGGCTGCTCTTCATCCTGCTGGGGACCATTTTGCCGGGGCGCTTGACGGGGAAGATTAGGAATCGGCAGACCAAAGCGTCGAAAAAACTCCAGCATTTCTTCGTTATCGGGCATGCCAGACGGCGCGCGTGCCGTGACTTTTTCGAGCGTGCGGATATTCACCACCGAGGGCCCGACCAAATCCACCAGGTCGGTAAAGTCGGGCAGGCCGCGAACGGCCTGTGCCGATGCGGTCCCGACGGGCACCATGGCACCCAGCACGGTCAAACCCAAGGCGGTAGCCACCCAAACCGAACGTAACGTTTTCAAGGCCATACAGCATCTTTCCAGTAAATCGTCAGTTGAAGCATGAACACAGGCGGTTGCCGAAGCAGCATTTATTTTCGCCGCTCCAAGCTTTGCACGAACAGCGCCAAAGTGGCAGGCGGTACCTCACCCACCGCAGTAATCCACCAAGCGCCCAGCCTGCGGGTCAGAGTACGAGTAGCGCCGCCCAGTTCCGCAGCCCCCTCGCGAACATGGCGAGTGGGGTCAAAGCTCTCGACAAACAAGGAGACCGTTGCCAGCCCATCAGAGAACATCCACTGCATCGTGCTTTCGGCCCGGCCCGACGATCCTGCCAGCAATGAGACGGGACGGGTATAACAACCCGCCGACTGAAATCCGGCAACAGCCTTGCCCATCGCCCAGCCTTGGGCCTGGGGCGTGGTTTTTTGCACGTCGCGCCGCTCAACCCGGTAACCTTGGGTTGCGTCCATCATCTGACTCAACTTAGCCTTGTTCACCGGCGCATCCAATTGCAGTTCCGAGAACGCAGCCTGCTCCAACAGCTTGCCATCGGTGTCCAGCGTTTGCAACTGCACCACCAAGCCAGAGCGTTGATCACTCCAGACCCGATACGCGTAGCGCAGTGCGTCCCGGGGCTGCAGCTGCACGACCTCTGCATCCAACCCGGCGACACGCTCCACACCTAAGTGTTTGATGCCGTAGTGGGCCCCAATGTCTGATGCAGGCGATTTCAGCAGGTTAGGAAATAGCCCCAGCGAATCGCGACTCTCGGATATTGCGACACGTGCGGCCGGGAAAAAAGTCATGACCTCGTCATTGCGGCGAAAGGTCGCACGGGGCGTCCCACTCAAGGACTCCACACGTTCGATTTGCTGGTCACCATCGCAAACGTGCCAAATCTTGGCGCTGGCGAGGTGGCCAGACGCTGACACCACAAAGGTGCCGGTATAGGTTTTGTGGCGAGAGGCTTCGTGCAGGCGCATCAGCCAGGCGTTGACAGACAGCTCTTCGGCCAGCGCAGGGGCCGCCAGCCCTGCGACCAGCCATGCCAATGCCAAACCTTTGAAAAACCTATACCGCATCACCGTGAAGGCCCTTCATAGGTGGCGTTACGCAAAAATCCTGACGGCATTTGCCAAGCGGAGTGGCCGCCCAACTGTTGGTGCGCCTGCATCAGCGCATCAAGATGGGAATCGCGAATCATCACATCTGCCGATTCTGGGACTGCCGTGGCAATTACCACCGTTGGCGTCGATGCAGCCAACTGGGCACCCGCAACGTCGGTCCGCTGCCAAATGCCCACGGAGACAGTCAACGCCACTACAGAAAGTGCCGCGCCCACCAGCCACGCCCATCGCTGGTTGGCAGGTGCCATCGGGCGTGGCACCAAAACCATCTCCGGCATCGGCTCGGGTCGCGCCGACTCCTGTGTCAGGCGCTGCTCCACGCGACTCCAAAATGCGGTATCCGTCCCGCGCGGCGCCAAAGCTTCGTTACGCAGCACATCGCCCACCACGTGATAGGCGTGCCAATCGTCACGCAGGTTGTCTTGCAGGGTCACGTCTGCCAACAGCTGGGCAACGGCATCGTGCGACAACTCTCCGTCCACAAAGGCGGAGAGTTGTTCTTCCAACGGTAAAGGGCTTGCATTCTTCATAGTCACTCCTACCAGCGTTTTCCGGTCTGCTTGTCCAACAGTGGCTTGATCTTGCTGGAAATTGCTTCGCGGGCCCGAAATATCCGTG
>JAXHOO010000080.1:0-3088 GCA_034519365.1 Rhodoferax sp.
GCACGGTGGTGGCGTGCGCTGGGGATGTTGCCTTGGTCGCCTCGGCCCGTTCGCGCGCCAACACCGTGGTGCCAAAGTCGGCCAGCGCCTGCACCACCGGCAACAGAGTTTGGCCTTGGGTGGTGAGGCTGTACTCGGTGGTGGGTGGCACGGTGGCAAAGGCGGTGCGGGTCAGCAGGCCCTGCGCCTCCAGCGCCTTGAGCCGGTCGGCCAGCAGACGTGGGCTGATGCCCACCAGGCTGCGTTGCAGCTCGGAGTAGCGCTTGGTGCCGCCCATCAGGTCGCGCAACACCAGAATCGTCCACTTGCCGTCCAGCACCTGGGCGGCGCGCTGTACCGGGCAACTGGCATCACAACTGGGGGTGGGCTGGGCGGCCATGCATGGACTCCTTAACTTCCTTTTTGGTAACTACTTCACAAAATGAAGCGTTGTTTTTAGCATACCGCTTCATTCAACTTTTGAGGAGTTATTTTCATGTTTTCTGTGTTTTTGCGGGTGGTGGGTTCGGTGCAACTGGCCTTGGGCTTGGCCTATCTGTTTGCGCCTGGCGCCGTTTTGGCCAGCATGGGCCACACCGCGCCGGCCCCGGATTTGTACTACCCGCTGGGCATGCTGGCGGCGCGGTTTATCGCGTACGGGTTGGGATTTTGGTTGATCAGCCGCCAGGCCGGGCAGCATTCGCTGTGGGTGGGCCTGATGGCGCTGATCCAGGCGATTGATCTGGGTGTCGGCGTGGCTTACACCGCCGCCGGCGTGGTGCCTTGGCAGTTGTCGGCTTTTCCCATGTTCAACGCTGCGTGGATTGGGTTGGTGTGTGCGCTGTGGGTGCTGCGCCAGCGCCGTACGCTGGTTGCCGCGTGATGCGTTTGGGTCGACTGGGCTGGGCCACCGTGGCTCTGGCCGGGATGGTGGTTTGGGCATGGCCTTGCGTAGCCCAAACAGTGTCCGAGTCAGAGACAGCGCTCCGAACCACCAAGGGTTTTCGCAACCGCTACGTGGACAAGGTGACGCACAGCCTGCCAACTGTTTTGCGTTGGCAATGGGACGCTTGGCGCCAAGGGTTGCCGCATGCGCCTGAGACACCTACGCCCCGCGCCGAGCCTGAGTTGGCTGCGCTGCAGGACTATCGCCAGCGCCATGCGCAGGACGCCGCGCTGGCACCGCCCCTGCTCACCTGGGTGGGACACGCGACGGCTTTGCTGCAGTTAGGAGGGCTCAGCGTGCTGACCGACCCTATGTTCAGCGAGCGCGCCTTTCCCGTGCAGTTCGCCGGCCCCCGGCGTGCCCAGCCGCCGGGGCTGGCGTTGGATGCGCTGCCCCCGATGGATGTGGTGCTGATTTCTCACAATCACTATGACCACCTAGACCGCCGCAGCGTGGCGGCACTAGAAGGGC
The DNA here is from genome assembly GCA_034519365.1 of Rhodoferax sp. Taxonomy (GTDB): domain Bacteria; phylum Pseudomonadota; class Gammaproteobacteria; order Burkholderiales; family Burkholderiaceae_C; genus Allorhodoferax. Next base: position 1,397 of record JAXHOO010000080.1, read on the forward strand.
AGGCAATAGCCCGCGGACAAGCGTTGGTGTTTCTGGTGCCACTAGGACTCAAACCATTGTTGCAAGGCTGGGGCGTGCGCCAGGTACAGGAGTTGGACTGGTGGGAGTCGGTGACCGTGGCCGGGGTGGAGTTCCACCTCACGCCGGTGCAGCACTGGTCCGCCCGGGGGCTGGGCGACGACAGCCATACGCTGTGGGGCGGCTGGAGCGTGTTGGCACCGGAGTTGCACGCCTATTTCGGCGGCGACAGTGGCTACAGCCCAGACTTTGCCGACACGCGCGCCCACTTTGCGAGCCGGCAAACTCCCGAACAGGGTGGCGGCTTTGACGTGGCCCTGCTTCCCATCGGGGCTTACGAACCGCAATGGTTTATGCACGCCCAGCACATGTCCCCAGCCGACGCGGTGCGTGCACACGCTGACTTGGGCTCCAAGCGCAGCATTGGCATTCATTGGGGCACGTTTCCCTTGGCCGACGAGCCGTTGGACCAGGCCCCACGCGATCTGGCGGTGGCGCGGAAAGCGTTAGGGTTGGACGAGACGGCGTTTGGGGTGTTGCGCTTGGGCGAGACCGTGCGTTTGGCGCCCCGGCAACCTGGGTAACGCGGCCGTGGGCGGACTGCTTGCGACTTGTCCGCCGGGACGGTGGGTGTGTGGGTTAATGCCGCCACGACTCCCTACGTTCGGGCGATGTTTCCACTCCGTGGCGCCCTGCCGGATGACAAGTCATACTTCGTCTTGGGCAAGGACTCCGACGCCGGGCTGGTGAAGATCTAGACCACGAAACCCTTGGTGTCACTAGGGCCCTAGGTTCTGCGAAAATCCGAGTATGAACGCGTCCACCTTCACCGCCGATACCGCCAATTACGCCCTGACCCTAGGTTCACAAGCGAAAGTGGCTTCCGCCCTGATGGCGCGTGCGCCAGCTGCTATTAAAAACAAAGCACTGCGCCGTTTGGCTGTGCTGTTGCGTGCCAACACGGCGGCGCTGCAGGTCGACAACGCCAAAGATATCGAACGCGCCATCGCCAACGGTCTGGCCGCTCCCATGGTGGACCGGCTCAAGCTCACGCCCAAAGTGCTGGACACCTGCGCCGAAGGCTGCGAGCAGCTGGCAGCCATGGCGGACGTGATTGGCGAAATCATCGGCATGAAGCAGCAGCCCAGCGGCATCCGCGTGGGACAGATGCGCGTGCCGATTGGCGTGTTCGGCATGATTTTCGAGAGCCGACCTAATGTGACGATCGAGGCGGCCAGCCTGTCCATCAAGAGTGGCAACGCCTGCATCTTGCGCGGCGGCTCCGAAGCGATTGAGTCCAACAAGGCGCTGGCCCGGCTGGTGCAACAGGCGCTGACCGAGAGCGGCCTGCCCGCCGATGCCGTGCAACTGGTGCAAACCACCGACCGCGAGGTGGTAGGCCAGCTTATCGCCATGCCGCAGTATGTGGATGTGATCATCCCGCGCGGTGGCAAGGGTCTGATCGAGCGCATCAGCCGTGACGCCAAGGTGCCCGTCATCAAACACCTGGATGGCAACTGTCACACCTATGTGGACGACCCCTGCGACATCGCCATGGCCGTCAAAGTGGCCGATAACGCCAAGACCAACAAGTACAGCCCCTGCAACGCCACCGAAGGCTTACTGGTGGCGCGTGGCGTGGCAGCGGCGTTTTTGCCGCGCATTGGTGCGGTC
>JAXHOO010000051.1:0-13571 GCA_034519365.1 Rhodoferax sp.
CCGCGCCCGTTGACGCTGGATTTCCAGGCGCGCTCGGCGTCAAGCCCGTGGGGGCGCGTAGGTTTGGGCTTCCCGCGTTTTCGGACGCTTCCACTGTCGCCAGACGATGCTGCGCAGTCTGCGCCGCAGCCAGGTATCAAGCTCCTCGATGGGACGCCGGCTTTGGGTCAGGCTGAAGTAATTCATCCATCCCCGCAGCACCGGGTTCATCGATTCGATGATCTGGGACAGTGACCTACCCCGGCCTTGGCGGCATAGCTCGACGATGCGCCCTTTCAGGCGTTCAATGCTCTGCTTGGCAATGCGGATTTTGCTGGCTTGTTGCCCCGTGACGCTGTACCCCAGGAACTTGCGCTCCGCGGGCCGCGCCACGGCGCTCTTGGCCTCGTTCACGGTCAGTTTGAGTCGCTTCGCAAGGAAGCTCCTCACCCCGTCCATGATGCGTTGGCCTGCCCGCTGACTGCTCACGTAAATGTTGCAGTCGTCCGCATACCGACAGAACGACAGCTTGCGCTTTTCCAGTTCGCGGTCCAGATCGCTCAGCAGGATGTTCGACAGCAGGGGCGACAGTGGCCCGCCTTGTGGCGTTCCCTGTGTCCTTGCCGTCTCCACCCCCTGGGCCATCATCCCGGCTCCAAGGAACCGTCGAATCAGGCGCAGCACTCGCCTGTCCTGAACCCTGCGCGCCACCCGCGCCATCAGCACATCGTGGTTGACCCGGTCGAAGAATTTCTCCAAGTCCATGTCTACCACCCAGCGCTTTCCCGCACGAATGTACTCTGTCGCCTTGAGCACCGCCTGCTGCGCGCTCTTGCCCGGACGAAAGCCGTAGCTCCCATCCGAGAAGGTCGGCTCAAACAGCGGCTGCATCGCCTGATGCAGCGCCTGCTGGATGAGTCTGTCCACCACGGTTGGCACCCCGAGCGTGCGTACCCCGCCGTCTGGCTTGGGTATATCGACCCTGCGTACCGCCTGCGGGCAGTAACTTCCCTCCAGCAGCGCTTCCTTCACGCGCGGCCAGTGCGCCTGTAACCATGCCTTGAGGTCCTCGCAGCGCAATCCGTCAATGCCGGGCGCACCGCGATTTCTCATGACCTGGCCGTAGGCGCGCTGCATGTTGCCGCGCTCTACCACACGCTCCATCAGGGCGTGGCTCTCCGATTTCGTTTGCCCGTCTGTACCCGTGTCCATTTCCGCACCCGCGTGCGCAATCCCCGGATACCGTCCGGTTGTGTCGCCGCTGGCCCCTCCTGCGAGGGCTTCTGCTTCGTCAATGGTCATCGAGATCCAATCGTCCTACTCTCGTTTCTGCTTGTTCGGGCCTTCGGCGCTTACATCGCTGCTCGCGCCTACTATGCCCTCTGCTGACTTCTGACAGCGCGTCCCGTCGCCTCTGGGCGCCGGTAGCCGCTTGGGGTCTCCCCCAGTTGGCACCCTGTCAGATCTCCCCGGGTATTGCACACCCACCTTCACGCTTATGCCTGTCGGATCTACGCCGCACCGTTCCGTGCAAGTTTCGGGCTTTGATGATTTCGGACACCTCACCCCGATGCGTCGCCTCGTATCCGCTTCCTATTCGTCAGGCCAGCGCTTTGCCATCCGGCTTCCTTCAGACTCGCAGTCGCCCGCGAAACCCTTGCCTTCGGCTAACTCTTCCCCTTGCCGGGCGAGTAGAGGACTTTCACCTCCAAGTAGGTGCGCCCTGCCGGGCGCACCCAAAAAAGAGCCACCTTCGGGTGGCTCTTTTGCATGGGGCCTGCGCCCCACTGTGACGCTTAGGCCGTCAGTTTTGCTTCCAGGCGAGCCTTGGTGTCAACCAGGGCCTGTGGCAGGTGGTAGGCCAGCTGCGTGAACAGCTCGCTGTGCAATGCAAACTCTTCTTTCCAGGCTGCCTTGTCCAGGCTGGTGACCGACTTGAACTGCTCGGCGCTGAAATCCAGGCCCGTCCAGGTGATTTCAGAATACGCAGGGCTGACGCCAAAGCCGTTTTCCGCACCGGCGGTTGTACCTTCGATGCGGTCGATCATCCACTTCAGCACGCGCATGTTTTCGCCGTAGCCTGGCCAGACGAACTTGCCGTCGTCACCCTTGCGGAACCAGTTGGTGGTGAAGATCTTGGGCTGCTTGGCGCCGGTCTTGGCCAGCTTGTCACCCATGTTGAGCCAGTGCTGGAAATAGTCGCTCATGTTGTAGCCCATGAAAGGCAGCATGGCGAAGGGGTCGCGGCGCACCACGCCCTTGCTGGCCGGCGGCGGCGGCGGTGGTTTCAGAGCCCATGGTGGCGGCCATGTAGACGCCCTCGACCCAGTTGCGGGCTTCGGTCACCAGCGGCACGGTGGTGGAGCGGCGGCCGCCAAAGATGAAGGCGTCGATGGGCACGCCAGCGGCGTCGTCCCAGGCGGCGTCCAGCGCGGGGTTGTTGGTGGCGGCCACGGTGAAGCGGGCGTTGGGGTGGGCGGCCTTGGCACCGGTTTCTTTGGCAATGGCCGGGGTCCAGTCTTTGCCTTGCCAGTCGATGCAATGCCGGGCGCGTCTTTCTCCATGCCTTCCCACCACACGTCGCCGTCGTCGGTCAGCGCCACGTTGGTGAAGATCACGTTTTTGTTCAGGCTGGCCATGCAGTTGGGGTTGGTCAGCGTGTTGGTGCCGGGGGCCACGCCAAAGTAACCCGCCTCGGGGTTGATGGCGCACAGCCTGCCGTCGGCGCCGGGCTTGAGCCAGGCGATGTCGTCACCGATGGTGGTGACCTTCCAGCCTTCAAAGCCTTCGGGCGGCACCAGCATCGAGAAGTTGGTCTTGCCGCAGGCGCTGGGGAAGGCGGCTGCCACGTGGTATTTCTTGCCCTGGGGATTGGTCACGCCCAGGATCAGCATGTGTTCTGCCAGCCAGCCCTGGTCACGGCCCATGGTGGACGCGATACGCAGCGCAAAGCACTTCTTGCCCAAGAGCGCGTTGCCACCGTAGCCCGAGCCGTAAGACCAGATTTCGCGGGTCTCGGGGTAGTGGACGATGTACTTGGTCTTGTTGCAAGGCCATTTCACGTCGGCCTGGCCGGGTTGCAGCGGGGCGCCCACGGTGTGCACGCAGGGCACAAAATCACCATCCACACCCAGCACGTCGAACACCGCCTTACCCATACGGGTCATGATGCGCATGTTGACCGCCACATAGGGGCTGTCGGTCAGCTCGATGCCGATGTGGGCAATGTGCGAACCCAGCGGGCCCATGGAGAAAGGCACCACGTACATGGTGCGGCCCTTCATGCAGCCATCAAACAAGGCCTTTTCGCCGGCTTTGCCGGTTTGCAGCAGCGTGCGCATCTCGGCAGGAGCCATCCAGTTGTTGGTGGGGCCGGCGTTCTCTTTCTTTTCAGAGCAGATGTAGGTGCGGTCTTCGACGCGGGCCACGTCGCTGGGGTCCGAGCAGGCCAGGAAGCTGTTGGGGCGTTTGGCAGGGTTGAGCTTTTTGAAGGTGCCTGCTTCGACCAATTGCTGGCACAGGCGTTGGTACTCCTCTTCGGAGCCATCGCACCAGTAAGATGGCGTCGGGTTTGGTCAGTGCGGCCATGTCGGCCACCCAGGCGATCAGGCGTGGGGTTTTTGACGTAACTGGGCGTGTTCAGTTTCAAGCCCTGCATCATGGGTGCGTTCATACGGTAGCTCCTAGTTTGAAAAATCGTCTTTTCAAAATAAAGGCCACCCTTTGACTTTGAGAAAACGTTTTGCAGAAACCTGTGGATACGACCGTCCCCTGTCTCACGTACACCTCGCGCAAACTCCAGGGGCTGGTGCTGCATTTTAAGAACTGGTACCGGAGTTACATGTGAGTTACCCGCAATAACCATGCAAAACTTGCATGGGGTTATGCGCGAAACTTAGCAAGCGGTTTGTGCCCAACGCGCACAGTCATGCCGCGCGGTGTGCGCAGCAACAAACAAAGAAGCAGGGAGTGCAGCGGTGTGAGAGGCGCTTCGCGGGCAGTGCCGCGGGCCAATCACACCCTATGGTCAGGCGCTGAGGCGGCCTTACGCCATGTACACGGCGATGAACGCCAACAGAAAAATCAACACACCGCCCACGACAGGCAATACAACGGGAATCAAGGGCACGATGGCTTCAACGGCATCAACTTCGTGACCGGGTGCGGGAGCGGGCGTGGGTGCGGACATGGGGGATTCCTTCAAGGCTTTTATCAATAAGAACTCTGGCGATTTTACCTACAGGCCGGCCCTAGCCCAGCTGGGCATCAAAACCGGCCTGGCGCAACACCGCCAGCACCTCTTGCACGTGGGCGTGGCCTCGGGTCTGCACCACCAGTTCTACCTCGGCGTTTTGTGCCGACAGTGTGGTGAAGGCGCGCTGGTGGTGCACCTCCTCAATATTGGCGCCGGCTTCGGCCACGGTGGCGGTGATACGCGCCAGTGAACCTGGCACGTCGCGCGCGCCAACCCGGATGCGCGCCAGACGGCCGGCGCGCACCATGCCGCGCTCGATGATGGCGGCCAGCAAAAGCGGGTCGATATTTCCGCCACACAACACCAGCCCCACACGTTTGCCTTTGAAACGCTCGGGGTACTTCAGCAATGCGGCCAGACCAACGGCACCGGCGCCTTCCACCAAAGTCTTTTCCACCTCCAGCAACATGACCAGGGCTTGTTCGATGTCCCCTTCGTCAACCAGCAGCAAGTCGTCCACCCGCGCGCGAATGACCTCCATGGGTATACGGCCCGGCGTGCCAACCGCAATACCCTCGGCGATGGTGCTCGTGCCCTGGGGATGTTGTGTGCCCTGAATGGCATTAAACATGGCAGGAAACCGCACGGTCTGCACACCCACCACCTGCATGGACGGCTTCAGCGCCTTGGCAACCGTGGCCATGCCCGATATCAGACCGCCGCCGCCAATGGCCACGATGAGTGTGTCCAGGTCGGGCACGTCTTCCAGCATTTCGAGCGCCACCGTGCCCTGGCCAGCCATGATGGCATCGTCGTCGTAGGGGTGGACAAAGGTCAATTGGCGCTGTTCGGCCAGTGCATAGGCATGGCTGCGGGATTCTTCCAGCGTGTCGCCGTGCAGAATGACCTCGGCCCCAAAGCCGCGTGTGCGCTCTACCTTGACACCCGGCGTGAAGCGCGGCATCACAATGACAGCATGCAGGCCCAGGCGCTGCGCGTGGTAAGCCACGCCCTGGGCATGGTTGCCCGCGCTCATGGCGATGACGCCGCGCGCCGACTGCTCGGGCGTCAACTGGGCCAGCTTGTTGCAGGCGCCGCGCTCTTTAAAAGAGGCGGTGAACTGCAGGTTCTCGAATTTGAGAAACACCTGCGCGCCGGTAATGTCGGACAGGGTTTGCGACGCCACGCAGGGTGTGCGCAGCAGGTGGCCTTGCAGCCGTTGTTCGGCGGCCTGGATGTCTTGGTATTCAATCATCCCGCCATTGTGCAGTTTTTTACTTCCATCTTGCACCAGTCTGCTGTATGGTGGCCCCGTACACAACTGTGCTGGAGGCATTTGATGGCCAAGCGTTTGTTGTCCCAGCCCCTGGGCGGGCATCTGATTCCCTCACCGGGCCTGCTAGAGGCGCCGGTGTTGGATTTGATGTGTTCGCACTTTGTGCTGACGCTGGCCACACGCCAGGGTGCAGGCCTGAGCGTGCGCCGCGACTTCAACGGCATTGTCGGCCTGGCCGGGCGCCATCTGGTGTGGCCGGTGTCGGTACTGGCCCGGCTGCGGGAGTACCTGGCCCGGCGTTGTGTCAGTAACGAGCTGTGGCGCGGGCACGAGGCTCTGGACACAACCGAATTCCTGGCGCGCCACGGCGCCTGGCGGGGCCCGTATGACGAAGCCACGCTGTACTTCTTTCTAGACGAATACGCCAAGGACCAGCCCAAGGATCTGATCTCGGTGTTGACCGTGACCGGGGAATGGCTGCGCAACTCGCTGAAACGCCAGTCCACGCTGGTGGAGAAAAACATCAACGCGCTGGCCGGCTTGCTGCAGCTCAACAAGGCCGAACGCGCCCTACTGCTCTATGGCACGCTGGCCCGCTACCAGCGCGACATGCGCAGCATCCTGGTGGAGTTCAAGGTGAATAACGCCCCCGAAGCCTATGCGGCAATTGCCGATGTGGCGGGGGTCAACCCGGACCAGGTGGCCGAAGCCCTGCGCGCGGGCTCCCGTCTGGAACGCATAGGCTTGGTAGAGAACCTGATTTCTGAACACAACATCACCGATTTGGCCGACCTGATGAAGGTCAGCGAAAAGCTGCCCCCGGTGCTGATGCGACCCTACCGCGACCAGGCCGAGTTGATGGCAGTCTTCACCCGGCTGTCGACCAAAAAGTGCACTCGGGCTGGACGACTTTGCCTTTGTGGCCGAAGACGCCCACATGCTGCGCAACCTGCTGGCCAATGCGGTGGCGCGCCAGGAAGTAGGCATCAACGTGCTGCTGTACGGGCCGCCCGGCACCGGCAAGACCGAGCTGGCCAAGGTGGTGGTGCAGTCCGCCGGGCTGGAGCTGTTTGAGGTGGAATACGCCGACCGCGACGGCAACTCCTTGAGCGGTCGGGACCGATACCGCTCGCTGCAAATTGCCCAGGTTTTCCTCAAGGGAAGCGCCCAGGCTGCGCTGCTGTTTGACGAGGTGGAAGACGTGTTCCCCCCCATTTCGAGCGAGGCGGCGCAGTGGATGGCCCGGGCCGACGCCACGGCCGCACCGCCCAATGGCAGTGTCAGCGGCAAGGCCTGGGTGAACCAGGTGCTGGAATCCAATGTCGTACCCACGATCTGGGTGACAAACCGTATCGAACAGATAGACCCGGCTTTTCGCCGCCGCTTTGCCTACCACCTGGAACTCAAGTCCCCGCCACCCGGTGCCCGCGAAGAACTGGTGCGCAAGACGCTCACAGGGGTTGCCGTGTCCGACGCCTTTGTTGGCCGCCTGGCCCAGCGCAAGGGCCTAACGCCCGCACAAATCCGCACTGCCGTGCGTTTTGCCGGACTCGCAGCCGGTGCCGAACACCCCAAAGCCGACCCCGGCAATACACTGGAAAACCTGATTGAGCGCCAATTGAAAAACGCCGACCAGGCCTTGGGCAACCGGGCGGCTGGTGGTGCCCGGCTGGCCACCACCAGCCGCTACGACCCGTCGTTGTTAAACGTGGAAAGCCGTTTTGAGATCCCGCGCATGGTGCAGGCCCTGCTGGCACGGGGCCACGGCACGCTGTGTTTTTACGGCCCGCCCGGAACCGGAAAAACGGCGTTGGCCGAACACATTGCCACCACGCTGGCCCAGCCCCTGCATGTGCGCCAGGCCAGTGACCTGATGGGCAAATACGTGGGTGAGACAGAGCAGAACATGGCCGCCATGTTCCGCGAGGCCGAGGCAGAAAACGCCGTCTTGCTGCTGGACGAAGCGGACAGCTTTTTGCAAGACCGCCGGGGCGCCCAGCGCAACTATGAAGTGTCAGAGGTCAACGAAATGCTGCAGGGTATGGAGCGTTTTTATGGCATTTTCATCTGCACCACCAACCTGATGGACCGGATAGACCAGGCCGCGCTGCGCCGGTTTACCTTCAAGATCCAGTTCAAACCGCTAACCCACGCCCAACGGTTGGCGCTGTTTGTGACCGACGCCTGTGGTGGGGACGGCAGCCAGTTGGATCGGGACCTGGAAAAACGCCTGGCGGCTCTGGAGCAACTCTGTTTGGGCGACTTTTCAGCCGTCAAACGCCAAAACGCCATCCTGGATGCCCATCTGGAGCCAGCCGAGTTTCTGGAGCAACTGGAGGCCGAACACCGCATCAAACCCGAGGTACGCGAAGCCCGGGGAATAGGGTTCATGCACTAATTTGCATGGCCTAGCCTGCAAATAGTGTGCGCGGCGTGTCAACCGCTTAGTACCGCCAACCGTCATATGTCCAAGCGGATGCGTCAATCGCCGGCCCGTTGGAAACACAGCCGGACGCCTTGACCAGTATCCATTCTTCTTCATTTTGACGTGTTGATATGAACAAAGAGACGATCAAGGTTCCTGAAAAAGGCACTTACCAATGGCAGCTGTTTGACTATTGGTCCGACGAATTCCGCCAATCCCATGCCGACCATTCCGCCTACATTGCGCTGAATTTCGCCGGTGTCCTGGATGCCTGCCGCAACAAGCTCCACTCCCTGATGCAACACCACAGCCAGCACGTCTGCGACGCCAAAGGTGGCGTGCGCCACAGCCGTGCCATTGCCCGCCTGCAAAACACGATGTCTGGCGCGGCGATGTCGTACGAGACCTGTTTCCGCCGCTCTGCGGTTTAAATCGTAGACACCACGCGCAGCACTTCCTGCGCGTAGGCTTCCAGTTTTTTTGCCCCAATCCCGCTGATACCCTGCAGATCGTCCAGGGTTTGCGGCGCGCGTTTGGCAATCGCCGCCAGCGTGGCGTCGTGGAAGATCACGTAGGCGGGCAGATTGTGTTCGCGGGCCACCTCGGCGCGCCAGGCCTTCAGCGCCGCGTAACGCACCAAACCATCCCCATCCAGCGCAATCGGCGCCTTGACCACGGCAGAACCTGCACCCGGGCGTTTGCTCTTGCGGCTGGCCGGGGCTGAGACGGATTCACGCAACTGCACAGCCACCTCACCCTTCAACACGGCACGGGACTGTTCGGTGAGTTGCAGGGTGTTAAAAGCCTGGGCGTCCACCGCCACAGCGCCCATGGCGATCAGCTGGCGCAGCACACCGCGCAGCTGGATTTCACTGAAATCGGCGCCGATGCCGAAGGTGCTCAGCGCGGTATGCCCATATTGGGTAACCTTCTCGGTGGTTTTGCCGCGCACGATGTCCATCACATGGCCTGCGCCAAACGACATGCCGCTGGACTGCTGGATGCGGTAAATGGTGCTCAGCAGTTTGCGCGCGGCGTCGGTGCCGTCCCAGATGTCGGGAGGGTTTATGCAGTTGTCGCAGTTCTGGCACCGGTACTTAATGACCCCCACGCTCTTCACTGCGTGTAATTCGCTGCCCCCCGGGGGGGCTAATTTTCCCTCACGGGGCTGGCCGCCAAGCGGTCCAGAGCCTTGGGGCGGCCCGGCGGAAAATTGCGACCCTTCTCCCATCTGCTCGCCAAAATAGGCCAGTAAGCGCACCCGGCGGCAGTCCGTTGCCTCGGCCAGCCCCAGCAACGCATCCAGCTTGCCGCGCAGGGCCTGTTTGAATTCCTCACCTGCCGGGCTCTCGTCGATCATGCGGCGCTGGTTGACCACGTCCTGCAGGCCATAGGCCATCCAGGCGTAGGCAGGCAAACCATCGCGCCCGGCACGGCCGGTTTCCTGGTAATAGCCCTCGATATTTTTTGGCATATCCAGGTGGGCGACAAAACGCACATCGGGTTTGTCGATGCCCATGCCGAACGCAATCGTGGCGACCATAACCACGCCCTCTTCGCGCAAAAAACGGTTTTGATGGTCCTGGCGGACCTTGCTGTCGAGCCCGGCGTGGTAGGGCAAGGCATAGATGCCTGCCTGCGACAGGGTTTCGGCCACCTCTTCCACCCGCTTGCGCGACTGGCAGTAGACGATGCCGGCGTCACCCTCGTGTTCCCGTTCAATAAAGCGCAGCAGTTGCTGCACGGCCTCGCGCTTTTTCGACGATGGTGTAACGGATGTTGGGGCGGTCAAAGCTGCTGACAAAGGCCTGGGCGTCTTGCAGTTGCAGGCGCTCCACGATGTCTTCCCGCGTCAGCGCATCGGCCGTGGCGGTCAGGGCCACGCGCGGCACACCGGCATACCGCTCGTGCAGCACGGTCAGCGCCCGGTATTCGGGGCGGAAATCGTGACCCCACTGGCTGACGCAATGCGCCTCATCAATGGCGAACAGGCTCAACTGGTTGCGCTCGTACAGCGAATCGAGCAGCGCCAAAAAACGTGGGTTGGTGACCCGCTCGGGCGCGGCATACAGGCAGGTGATGTCGCCGCGCAGCAGGCGCTGCTCGATCTGGTAGGCCTCTTCACCACTCAGCGTCGAGTTCAGGAATTCCGCACTGACACCGGCCTCGTGCAGGGCACCCACCTGGTCGTGCATCAGCGCGATCAGGGGCGAGATGACCAGCGCCACGCCCAGCCCCGCGCGCTGGCGGGCGATGGCCGGTATCTGGTAACACAGCGACTTGCCACCGCCGGTGGGCATCAGCACCAACGCGTCGCCACCGTTGGCCACGTGTTCCACGATGGCCTGCTGCGGCCCGCGAAACTGCGGGTAGCCAAAAACCTCCTCCAAGATGGCGTGGCAGGACTGGCTGGAAATGGTGGGCGATTCGGTTGCTATCAAAATACTAGCTATAAGAGCAATGGATTCGGGGGCTAGAGGCAGAAATCGTTCACAACGGTCTGGCCGTGTAGCTAAGCGCTTGCCTTATTGTCGGGCATGGGCGTTGCCAGACCGTTGGCGGCGCTCGGCAGTCGTGGTCTAAAATGCGGCCATCCCAAGGGGCGCTGCAGCGGCCGGCCACCGTACACCACGGTTTGCCATTGGCCACCAGGCTTGGGTTTGTCAACCGCGCTCACTTGTTCTAACCAGAAAGTGAGCCGCAGCTATGCAAAACACTCCGCGTAAATCTCCAGCCTACACCCGTGGCCAGGCCCTGCCCGGCATTCTGGCCAGCCGCATCGCCATTCTGGATGGCGCCATGGGCACGATGATCCAGCGCTTCAAGCTAGGCGAGGCCCAGTACCGGGGTGAGGGCTACACCGGCCCCGGCAGCCAGGGCGACCGGTTCAAGGACTTCCCAAAAGACGTCAAAGGCAACAACGAGCTGCTGAGCCTGACCCGGCCCGACGTGATTACCGACATCCACGAACGCTATTTGGCCGCCGGCGCCGACCTGATCGAGACCAACACCTTTGGCGCCACCACCGTGGCACAGGCCGACTACGACATGGCGGACCTGGCGGTGGAAATGAATCGGGTGTCCGCAAAATTAGCCCGCGCCGCCTGCGACAAATACAGCACACCCGACAAACCCCGCTTTGTGGCCGGCGCCCTGGGCCCTACGCCCAAGACCGCCAGCATCAGCCCCGACGTGAACGACCCCGGCGCGCGCAACGTGACCTTTGAAGAGCTACGCCAGGCCTACTACGACCAGACCAAAGCACTGGTGGAAGGCGGCAGCGACGTGCTGCTGGTCGAAACAATTTTCGACACACTCAACGCCAAGGCCGCGCTGTTTGCCATCGACGAATACTTCGAGGCCAGTGGCGAGCGCCTGCCCATCATCATCAGCGGCACGGTGACCGACGCGTCAGGTCGCATCCTCTCGGGCCAGACCGTCACCGCCTTCTGGCACAGCGTGCGCCACGCCCAGCCGCTGGCCATTGGCCTGAACTGCGCGCTGGGAGCGGCGCTGATGCGTCCCTATATCCAGGAGCTGAACCGCGTGGCGCCCGACACGTTTATCAGCTGTTACCCGAATGCCGGCCTGCCCAACCCCATGAGCGACACCGGTTTTGACGAAACGCCAGACGTGACCAGCCGCCTGGTGCGGGAGTTCGCGGCCGAAGGCCTGGTGAACATTGTGGGCGGCTGCTGCGGCACCACGCCGGACCATATTGGCGCGATAGCCCACGCGGTAGCGCCGCTGCCGGGGCGCGTCGTTCAGCGAAGCTTCTTCTACAAGGAAGCGGCATAACCGGGACACCCAGGAGTCTGGGTGGTAGCGTGTTCTGCGCAGGTAAAGGAGGAGCGCCCAAAGGGCGCGGGGGACACGGAGCAGAACACGCTGCCGCCCAGACTCGCAGCGATATACGAACAAGTGCTACTATTTATATAGCATACTTACCAGCATTCTCGGGGGCTAGAGGCCTATTTCGCCAAAACCTATGGCCGCTGCAACAACGACCGGTCAATCTCCAACTGCATGGCCTTGGCCAGCTTGGCATAGAGGCGCAGCTTGCGGGCGTTGTCACGCAGACGCTCGGCCAGTCGGGCGGAGATAGCCAAGAGCAGCTTGGCGCTGATCGTGGGCTCCTCGTTGATCAGCGCCTGCAGCGCGCCACGGGTCAGGATGGCGCACAGTGAATCGGCGCTGGTGGTGCAGGAGGCCGAGCGCGGCTCCTGGTCCACCAGGCCCACCTCGCCCACCAGGGCGCCAGGCCCAAGCACCTTGATGGTCAATGGCTCGGTACTGCTGACGGTGACACTTTCAACCACGACTTCGCCTTCGAGCAGAAGGGCCATGAAGCCTTCGTCGGCGGCATCCCCCTCCTTGATAAAGGTGGTGTGGGCCGGAATGAAGCGTGGCGTCATGTAGCCGACAACGACGCGGGCCTCTTCTAGCGTCAGGTGGATCAGCGCATTGGGCGCGGTCAGCAGTTCGGCGGCCGCTTCGAAGGCGCGCACGCGGGGGGTGGCCGGGTTGGTGTCGTCAGTCATGACCGTGGTGGTGTCCGCCTTGTTCCCGCACAAACAACAACTGTTTGCTGGTGATGAAAGCGATGGTAAACCAGGGTGGGCCGCAATTCCTATAGGTTCTCCCTTAAAATTCGGCCATCCAAGGAGCGTTGCAGCAGGTCACCCCATCGACCTGTCAGGCTTGGATGTTCCCAACGACGCTCACCTGGTTCGCTTTTTACAGGTGAGATGCATGTCTTCTATTTCCGCTGTCCCTCCCATGATGCTGTCCGGCCTGGAGCCGGTAACCATTGGCACCCACTATTCAGTTGAGGACAGAGCTGAAGGTCTGTCCCCAAAGTCTCAGGAAGGAGCCGCCCCGCGCGCCAGCTTCGTCAACATCGGCGAACGCACCAATGTGACGGGCTCCAAGGCCTTTGCCCGCATGATCCTGAATGGCGACTTTGGGCAGGCACTGGCCGTCGCCCGCCACCAGGTAGAAAGCGGTGCCCAGATCATCGACGTCAATATGGACGAGGCCTGCTGGACAGCCAGGCGGCCATGGTGCGGTTTCTCAACCTGATCGCCGTCTGAACCTGACATTGCGCAGGTGCCGGTCATGATTGACTCCAGCAAATGGAACGTCATCGAGGCTGGGCTGCGCTGCGTACAGGGCAAGGGCATCGTCAACTCCATCAGCATGAAGGAGGGCGTGGACGAGTTCAAACGCCAGGCCAAACTGGTGCGCCGTTATGGCGCGGCGGCCGTGGTCATGGCCTTCGACGAAAAAGGCCAGGCCGACACCTATGCCCGCAAGATCGAAATTTGCGAGCGGGCCTACCGCATATTGGTGGACGAAGTGGGCTTTCCGCCAGAAGACATCATCTTCGACCCCAATATCTTTGCCATTGCCACCGGCATTGAAGAGCACAACAACTACGCGGTGGACTTTATTGAAGCCACGCGCTGGATCAAGGCCAACCTGCCCGGTGCCAAGGTGTCTGGCGGTGTGTCCAACGTATCTTTTAGCTTCCGCGGCAACGACCCGGTGCGCGAGGCCATCCACACCGTTTTCCTGTACCACGCCATTGCCGCCGGCATGGACATGGGCATCGTCAACGCCGGCATGGTCGGTGTGTATGACGATCTGGAGCCCGTGTTGCGCGAGCGCGTCGAAGACGTGAGCAATACGTAACC
>JAXHOO010000017.1:0-54110 GCA_034519365.1 Rhodoferax sp.
CGGATGAGAACAATAGGCGCGCACCCACGGGCCGTAGCTCTGCCACAAGCGGCCTCCTCAGGTGGCGGGCCGGGACGTGCAGGATGAAATCGAGAAGAAAGGCAATGAGTTCCATGGGCGGGGATTATCACTGGCACTGGTGGCCGTAACTATTGCCCCTAGCGGGCGTAAGGCCCGCCCTGCGCCCCTCAGCGGGCGCGTTGCCTTAGGCGAAGACGTTGAGCCGGCTGACCGCTTGGCGCAGGCCGCCAAAGCGGTTGGTGGCGGCAGCCTGCGCGCCATCGTTAGGGGCGCCCTGGACAGCAATACCGGGGAAAGACACTTTACCCATTTCGAAATCGCGCAGCGTGTTCACGGCAGACGCCACGAACTGCTCGGCAGGGGAAGTATCCGAACCGCTGTTGGCACGCGGTTTGGCCACGACGCCTTCGCGGGTGTAGGTACCGGTGTGGGTGGCTTTGGCGCTGCGCTCCAGGTCCAGTTTAACGCTGGGATTGCTCGCCGGCGACACAGGCGGGGTAACAGGGGCGACCGCCGGGCTGCGGCTGGGCGCGGACTGGCGTGCCGAAGCGGACTGACCAGCGCCCGCGTCCGGCTGCAGCGCATCGGCCGACGTGGCCGACGCACCGGGCGTAGCGGGCGGAAAGATGAGGTGGGTAAGGCGGTTGATTTGCATGGCGGACCTCTGCAGAGAGTTGCACGCCCCCAGTGTCGCCAGCGCGGAAAAACGCCAGCCGCAAAATAAAGCCCGAAAAGCGCCGTTTTTCCGAGCCACCCTAAAATCGCGCGGTGAACCTCGCCCAACCCTCTCCGCGCCGCCCCATCCGTGAACTCCCCGACGAACTCATCAGCCAAATAGCGGCTGGCGAGGTGGTCGAACGCCCCGCCAGCGTGGTGCGCGAACTGGTGGATAACGCACTGGATGCCGGCGCCACACAGGTCACCCTGCGCCTGCTGGCCGGTGGCGTGCGGCTGATCAGTGTGGAAGACGACGGCCAAGGCATCCTGCGCGACGAGTTGCCCATCGCCTTCAAGCGCCACGCCACCAGCAAGATTGGCAACCTGCGCGATCTGGAGAGCGTGGCGACCATGGGTTTTCGTGGCGAAGCGCTGGCCGCTATTAATTCCATAGCTGATTGCGCAATACTGTCAAGGGCTAGCGGCACAAATGATGCCTATTTTCTAGACGGCCGCACCGGCGAGCTCCGTCCCGTGGCGCGCAGCACGGGCACCACGGTGGAGGTGAAAGAGCTGTTCTACAGCACACCCGCCCGCCGCAAATTCTTAAAGACCGACGCCACCGAGCTGGCGCACTGCATTGAAGCCGTGCGCCGCCACGCGCTGGCCCGGCCCGACGTGGGCTTTGCCATTTGGCACGAAGGCAAGCTGGTGGAGCAGTGGCGCAAATGCGCCCCGGAGATACCAGCACTGACGCTGCCCGACGCGCTAGACCAGCGCCTGTCTGACGTACTCGGCTCCGAATTTTTGGCGAACAGTGTGCGCGTGGACTGGCACAGCAAGCAATTGGGTGAAAACGGCCAACCCGCGCAACGCGTGTGGGGCCGCGCCGGCGTGCCCGACGCCGCCCGCTCGCGCGCTGACCAGCAGTTTTGCTACGTCAACGGCCGCTTTGTGCGCGACAAGGTACTCACCCACGCCGCCCGCAGCGCCTACGAAGACGTGCTGCACGGCCACCGCCAGCCGGTCTACGCGCTCTACGTGGCCATGGACCCAACCCGGGTGGATGTGAACGTCCACCCCACCAAGATCGAGGTGCGCTTTCGGGACAGCCGCGAAGTGCACCAGGCCGTGCGCCACGCGGTAGAAGACACGCTGGCCGCACCGCGCGCCCAGAGCGCAGCAGGGGCCGTAGCAGGCCAAGCGCAAGCACCCAGCTTGCTACACGGCCTGGCGGGTAGCCCCACTGGCGCCGACGCCAGCGCCCTGCCCGCCACCGGAACTTATATGCCAAATAGGCCTGTAGCCCCCATGTACAGTGCGCAACCAGCTATCAAATTTGATGCAAATGAGGGTTTAGTGGGCCACCGCGTCAGCGATGTAAGCGCGCTCTGGCAACGCAGCTCAAGCACCCCAGACGGCTGGGCGGCAGAGGGCTTTGCGCAGGTAAAGGAGGAGCCCGCAAAGCGGGCGGGGGACACGGAGCAAAGTTCTCTGCCACCCAGCCGTCTAGCAAGCGAAGGAAATGAACCAATCTGGCCCCTAGGCCGCGCAATCGCCCAACTGCAAGGCGTCTACATCCTGGCCGAAAACCACCAAGGCCTCGTGATCGTAGACATGCACGCAGCCCACGAACGCATCGTCTACGAACGCCTCAAAACACAAATCAGCCTCACCGCGCCCGACGGCACGGTACACCCGCTGGCCAGCCAGCCCCTGCTCATCCCCGCCACCTTTGCCGCTACCCCTGACGAAGTGGCCACCGCCGAAGCGCACGCCGACACCCTGCACACACTGGGCCTGGAGATCAGCCCCTTCTCTCCCAAAACCCTGGCCGTGCGCGCTGTGCCCAGCACGCTGGCGCAGGGCGACGCCGTAGAACTGGCCCGCAGCGTATTGGCCGAGCTGGCCCAGCACGACGCCAGCACCGTCATTCAGCGCGCGCAAAACGAAATTTTGGGCACCATGGCCTGCCACGGTGCTGTGCGCGCCAACCGCAAGCTCACGCTGGAAGAGATGAACGCGCTCTTGCGCCAGATGGAAGAAACCGAGCGCAGCGACCAGTGCAACCACGGCCGCCCCACTTGGCGCCAACTGACACTCAAGGAGCTGGATAGCCTGTTTTTACGGGGGCGCTAGCCATGCACACCGTGCCCAGCCTCAGCCCAGAAGCCCGCGCGGCGGAACAAGCGCTGATGGCGCTGGCCGATGCCGGCAAGGCCCGCACCGCCGCTGGCTACTTCCAGAGCGGCCCCGGCCAGTACGGCGAGGGCGATCTGTTCTTGGGTATCCGCGTACCCGTGATCCGCGAGACGGCGCGGCAGTTCAACACCCTCACGCTGAACGACTGCGCCGCGCTGCTGCAGTCACCCTACAACGAGATGCGCGTGTTCGCTCTGGACATTCTCACCCGCCGCTTCGCCACCAGCAAAGGCAAAGACAAGGCCGAGGTGCAGACTGCGGTGTACGACTGCGTGATGCAAAACCGCCACCGCATTAACAACTGGAACTTGGTGGACGGCGTGGGGCCCTACATCACCGGCCCCTATTTGCTCACGCGAGACCGCAGCGTGCTGTGGGCACTTGCCAAATCCCCCGTACTCTGGGACCGACGCATCGCGGTGCTGAGCACCTACGCCTTCATCCGCGCGGGCGACCTCGACGACGCGCTTAAGCTCTACGCCCAACTGCTGTCTGACCCGCACGACCTCATGCACAAGGCCTGCGGCTGGATGCTGCGCGAGCTGGGCAAGCGCGATGAAGCGCGGTTGCTGGCCTTCTTGCAAACCCACTACACCCAGCTGCCGCGCACGATGCTGCGCTACGCAATTGAAAAATTCACGCCGATGCAGCGCAAGGCGTTGTTGCGGGGCGATTTTTCGACCTGCGTTCATAGTGAAGACCCCATGGTCTCCAAGACGACTTCGGCCGCTACTAGGTAGCGTTCGGATGCCGGGCGAGTGGGGGCCACAGGCTGTGTCTGCCCCACAACAAGATGTCGCAAAGCGTGACGACCAACACAAGGCCAGCGATGCCGGCCTAACCGGAATCGAACCACGCCGGGGGGATCGCTCCGAGGAGGTGCGCGGTGAATAGAACTTCGCGGCGAACGACCCGCTAACGCTCCCCGTCAAATCGGTCGCGCGAGGCGTGGTTCAGTTTCTGATATTCATAAACAGATATCAGATATGGCCATATATGCAATTGTTTTAAGTACCAGACCCTTGAACAATCTGAACTATGTGGGGGGGGGCTGTGGCACTTAAGCCGATCGCGCCTCAGAAAGTCGTCGCATCGACAACAAACAAGACTTGGGAAAAAACATGACCGCATGGAAAGTTCACAAACTGCAATGGCTGGTGGCCGCATTGAGTGTGGGGGTGGCTTGTTACGCACTGATTGCCTACAGCCTGGTCCCATTAGGCAATTTGGTTCATCCCCAAATGAAAATGGCATTTGAAGCCCACCGCGTGGCCATTTTTGCGCATATCTTCTGCTCGGTGCTGGCCATGGCGCTGGGGCCGTGGCAGTTTTTCCACGGTCTGCGAGCCCGCCGCCCGGCATTGCATCGTTGGAGTGGGCGCGTTTATCTGCTGGGCGGAGTTTTGCCTGGCGGCATCTCCGGGCTGTATGTATCCGGCTTTGCCTTTGGCGGCACTTTGAACCAAATTGGTTTTGCCGTACTGGCCATCTTGTGGTTGACCACGGGGTACCTAGCTTATCGCGCTGTCCGACGCGGAGACATTGCTGCCCACCGAAGTTGGATGCTGCGCAACTTCGCTCTGACCTTTGCAGCGGTCACGCTGCGTCTTTCTCTGGGAATTTTTGCGGCCACGGGTATTGCCTTTGAGGTTTTTTATGCTTGGTTGGGCTGGCTGTGCTGGGTCCCCAATCTAGTGTTCATTGAATGGCTTATTCGCCGCAAGGAGTAAAACCAACTGCTAGTTTTGACTCGACGCTTTTGGTAAATCACTGGACGGTACCTGCCCTGTGGGCGATGATGCAGGCAAAGGCCCAGCCCACACACCATCAGGACACCGCAATGACCGTTCGCGCCACCATCTTGCTTCTCGTCTTCGCCCTCATCTTTGCTTTTATCGGGCTGAACTGGTCGGAATTCTCCGCAGCGTCTACGCTGTCGTTTGGCATTGCGGTGGTGCAAATGCCGGTTGGCTTTGTGATGCTTGGTTTTCTGTTTTTGGTAGTCGGGCTGTTCGTCATCTATGTGCTTTACCTGCAGGCCTCGGAGGCGCTGCGCGAGCGTCGCATCGTTGGCGAGTTGGAGTCGCAGCGCAAGCTGGCCGACCAGGCAGAGGCCTCGCGCATTGCCGACCTGCGCGCCGCGCTGGAGCGAGGCCTCGCCCAGTTGGCCCAGCAAATGCAGGCGCTCGAACAGTCCGGGCGTGCCGCCTTGCAAAGCTCCGACAACGCGTTGAGTGCCCATCTGGGCGAAATCGAAGACCGGTTGAACAAGCTGCTGCCACCAACGACACCTGAGCGCTGACCTCCCGGGGGAAGCCGTCCAACTGCCTTTCTTTTGCGCCGCATCTATCGCCTATGCGTCTGCGTACATTGACTATGCTGGATCGGTCATATCGGAGGTTTTTTCCATGGCCCATCGCCCTGTCTCCGTCGGACCACGCACCACTTGGAACAACGCGTTGCGCTTGGGTCTTGCCATCGCCCTGATCAGCACTGCGGGTTTCGCAGCCGCCCAGACCGACACCCAGCGCTACGCCCAGGCGCAGCAAATGCTGCTATCGGGCCAGCACGCGGCCGCCGCCCAGGTCTTTCGCCAGTTGGCCACGCAGGGCGATGCGGCCAGCCAGTTTCAGCTCAGTCTGCTGTACCGCAGCGGCCGGGGTGTGGCGGCCAGTACGCAGCAGTCCCTGCAATGGCTGCAGCGCTCCGCGCGCAGTGGCTACGCCGCTGCGCTGTCCAACTTGGGGGGCGAGTACGCAAAAGGCCAATTGCTGCGCGAAGACAACGTGAAAGCCCTCACGCTGTTTCTGCTGGCCCAGGCCCGGGGCTTGGAAGTGGCAGGCACCAACGCACAAACTGCGGCGCGCACGCTAAGCGCCGAGCAAATTCGACACGCTAGAACCCAAGCACAAAGTTGCTTACAAAGCTCGATGCAGCCTTGCCTCTAGTCGTCCGGCCCATTAGTATTTCAGCGCCGTGCTTTTGCCCCAAAACACGCGGTAGGCAAACACCGTGTAGCCAATGATCACAGGCAACACCACGACGGTGCCGTAGAAGATGACCATCAATGCCTCGGGAGAACTGGCGGCATTCCAAACCGTCAGCTTGTCCACCACCAACCAAGGGAACAGGCTGTAGGCCAGGCCGTAAAACGCAAGCAGGAACACGCCCACGGTGCAGGCGAAGGGCACCGCCGCACCGTACTGATTGCCTTGGGCCAGCCGCACGGGCAAACGATTCAGGCTGCGCGCCATCACCACAAACAAAGCCACTGTCACGGCCGGAATGGGCAACAGCAGCATGAAGTTGGGAAAGCTAAACCATTTGTCAAAAATGCGCTGGCTGACCCAAGGCGTGGCCAAGGAAATAGCAGCGATACCGGCCGCCGTGAGCCACAGGCTGCCGTGCGCCCAGCGCACAGCTTTGAGCTGTAGCGCGCCCTCAGTTTTCATGATGAGCCAACCCGCGCCTAACAGGCAGTAGGCTGAGACCAAACACAGACCGATCAAGGCGCTGAAAAGCTGGGCCGCCCAATGGGTGTCAAAACCAGTGATCAAGCCGCCCAACATGAAACCTTGTGACCAGCCCGCCAACAGCGACCCGGTGTAAAAAGCCCGGTCCCACAAGGGCTTGTGTGCGGCGCGCGCCTTGACGCGAAAGTCGAACGCGACACCGCGCAGCGTGAGCGCCACCAACATCAGCGCCACGGGCAAATACAACGAACCCAAGATGACGCCGTGCGCCATAGGAAAGGCCACCAGTAATACGCCGACGCCCAGCACCAGCCAGGTCTCATTGGCATCCCAAAACGGGCCAATGCTGGCGATCATGGTGTCCTTCTGGGCTTCGTCGTCGGCACGACGCAGTAGCACGCCCACGCCCAAGTCGTAGCCGTCCAGAATCACGTAGGCCAGCAAGGCCAGCGCCATGACCAACGCGAACACCAAGGGCAGCCAGCCCGCAGGCTGGGTGAGGTCGGGGATTGCAAGCAAATTGCTGGTACTAAGCATGGGCCACCTCCGGCAAAACAGGCTGCGGTGCGCCGGCCTTGCGCGCCAAATAGAACAACACGCTGATGTAGGAGGTCAGCAGTACGGCGTACAAGCTTAGGTACATCGCCAGCGTAAAGGCGATGTTGCTGGCCGGTACTTTAGAGGCTGCGTCTGCTGCTGTCAGCACGCCCTGCACCAACCACGGTTGGCGGCCAATTTCGGTCACGTACCAGCCCGCTATCAACGCCACCCAGCCTGCAAAGGACATCCCCACCAATACGCGCGCCAGCCACGGCCGCAGCGCAGCTTTGCGAATCTGCCAACTGCCCAGCCAGCTCACCGCCAGCATCAACATCCCCACGCCGACCATGACGCGAAATGCCCAAAACACCGGGGCTACGGGCGGGTGCTGGTCGCCAAACTCTTTGATACCTTTGATCTCGCCGTTCCAGTCGTGCGTGAGGTAGAGCGATGCGAGTTTGGGGATCGCAATTTCGTATTGGTTGGTTTGCGTGGTTTTGTCCGGCAAGGCAAACAACACGGCGGGGGCGCCCTTTTGCGTCTCCCAAATGCCCTCCATCGCGGCAATTTTGGCGGGCTGGTACTGCAAGGTGTTGAGCCCATGCTGGTCGCCAACGGCAATCTGCAGCGGGATTAACACCGCAGCCACGTACAAGCCGGTGCGCAAAGACGCTTGCACCGCAGCGCCCCGGTCGCCGCGCAGCCAGCGGTAGGCCGACAGACCCGCCAGTAGAAAGGCCACCGTCAGGCCCGAGGCCAACAACATGTGGGTCAGGCGGTAGGGGAAGGACGGATTGAAGATCACCTCCAGCCAGCTGGTCACATGGGCCTTGCCGTCGATCATCACAAAGCCGGTAGGCGTATGCATCCACGAGTTGAGCGCCAAGATCCAGAAGGCGGACATGGTGGTGCCAAACGCCACCAGAAAGGTCGCGGTGGTATGTACCCGTTCGCTGACGCGCCCACGGCCAAACAGCATGATGCCGAGCATCGTGGCTTCCAAGAAGAATGCAGTGAGTACTTCATAAGCCAAGAGTGGCCCGGCCACATTGCCCACCGTGTTCATGAAGCCCGGCCAGTTAGTGCCGAACTGAAAACTCATGGTGATGCCACTGACGACGCCCAGCGCAAACGTCAGCGCAAACACCTTCACCCAAAACTGGTAAGCGTCCATCCAATGCTGCTGGGCCGTGGCGACAAACCGGGTTTTGAAGAACAGCAGCACCCAGCCCATCGCAATGCTGATGGTGGGGAACAGAATGTGGAAGGTCATGTTGGCGGCGAACTGAACGCGCGCCAACACCACTGGGTCAAAGCTGTCCATGCTCACCTCCTTCTGTGGCGGGCTTGGCCGGGGTGAACACACTCTTCACCCGGTCTTTCATCTCCAGCAACTTTTGCACCTTGGCGCCCATCTGCATCAGACTGGCCAGCGTTTCCGAGTCCATCTTTTGCACATCGTCCAGCCAGTCCGTCATCAGCTCAATAAAGGCGTGCATTTGCTTCATGCGCTCCTGCGCGTGGATGTCTTCTGCCACGCTGGGCTGCTCCATCAGTGCATCGCGCAGCATGGACAGCGTTGGGTCAATCTCGCGCTTGCGCCGCTCCGCTGCCAACGTGCGGAAGATGGCCCACACGTCTTCAGGGGCCTGAAAGTACTCGCGCCGGTCGTTGGGCTGGTGAATCAGCTTCACCAGATTCCAAGACTGCAGCTCTTTCAGCCCCATGCTGACGTTGGAGCGCGAAAAGCCCAGTGACTCGCCGATTTCATCCGCGTTGAGTGGCTTGGCCGACACATACAGCAGCGCATAAATCTGCCCCACCGTGCGGTTAATGCCCCAACGGCTGCCCATTTCGCCAAAGTGCAGCACAAAGCGCTGGGTGAGTGGGGGAAGGTTCATCGTGGCGTCTTTCTGAATTTTCAGTATTTTCTGAAATTACAAGAATTAAGAAATATCAATATACCAATCCAGACTTAGGCCAAGGGGTATTGCTCCACAATCGTGCACCGATGAAAGCCAAACACTTCTTGCAACTCGTCGCGCTCTCCGCGCTGTGGGGCGCGTCCTTCCTGTTTATCCGTGTCGCCAGCCCCGTGTTGGGGCCCAATGTGCTGGCGCTTTTGCGGGTGACGCTGGCCAGCTTGACCTTGGCGCTGATCATGCGGGTGTTACGCCAACCCTGGCCTTTTCGCCATTGGCGCGAGCTGGGTCGCATTGGTGTGTTGTCGGTCGCCGCGCCCTTCGTGTTGTTCTCCTGGGCTGCGCTCGTGCTGCCAGCCGGTTACAGCGCCCTGCTCAATTCCACGGCCGTGATCTTTGGCGTCATTGCGTCGGCGTGGCTCAAGGAGGACACGCTCACGGTGCGCAAGCTGGCGGGATGTGCCTGCGGTATGGCGGGTGTGGCATTGATCGTGGGGTTGGGGCCGGTCGAACCCTCGCCCACCGTGGTGTTGGCGGTGTTGGGCTGTGTGACGGCGTCGGCCTGCTACGGGTTTTCTGCGCCGCTGACCAAGCGCGCGGTCAGCCACCTGCATCCGCTACCCATTGCTGCCAGCATTCACCTCGTAGTTTGGCCGCTGCTACTGCCCGGCGCCGCTTGGAGCCTGCCCCAGGCGCGGTTCAGTTGGTTGGCCATGCTGGCGGTTGGCGTGATGGGCGTCGTAACCTCCGGGCTTGCTTACTGGGCACACCTGCGCATCATGCGGCATGTGTCGCCGGTGGCGGCCATGAGTCCGGTTTTTTTGGTGCCGGTGTTTGGCGTGCTGTGGGGGCATTGGATTTTGGGTGAGGCACTGGGGCCCAGCATGTTGGCCGGTGGTGCCTTGGTGCTGTTCGCCTGCGCGCTGATTACCGGCTTCAACCCGCTGTCGCGCCGGCCGCAGCGGCCCGCCCAACCTTAGAATCGCGCCTCCATGCCAGCGCCCACTTCTCCGGTTTCCCCGCCTGCCTCGCCAACGACGCCACCTGCTTTTGCCGCACGCCGCGAGTTGTGGTCGCTGTGGCTGCTGGCCTGGCCCATCTTGGTGGGGCAATTGGCCAACTTGGGAATGTCGGTGGTGGACGTGGCCATGGCGGGGCACGCCTCCGCCAACGACCTGGCTGGCGTCGCGCTGGGAGTCTCCATCTGGAACATCGTCATCATCACCCTCATGGGCCTGATGATGTCGGTCGCCCCCATGGTGGCGCACCACGTCGGCGCGCAGCGTTTTGACCAAGTGCCGCCGCTGGTGCGCCAAGGCTTGTGGAAAGGCGTGACGGTGGGCCTACTGGCCATGTTGGTGGCCAATGCCGCCGCCCAAGTGTTTCACCCGATGAAAATTGAACCCGAGGTGCGCGACCTGGCCCTGGACTTTGTGCTCATCGTGAGTTTCGGTCTGCCTGCGTTTGCCTGCTACCGCGTGCTCTACGGCTACGCTGCCAGTCTGAACCAAACCCGGCCCCTGATGGTGATTGCGCTCGGCGCCCTAGCGCTGAATGTGCTGGTGAACTGGTTGCTGGTGTTTGGCAACGCGGGGTTTCCGCGCATGGGCGGCCTGGGCTGCGCTTGGGCTACGCTGCTGTGTGTCTGGTTCAACTGCCTGTGCCTGCTGCTGTGGATGCGCCGCGCCAGCGCCTTTCGCAGCACTTGGCCACTAGCGCAGTGGGAATGGCCTGATGCCGCACAACAACGTGCGCTGTGGCGGCTGGGCCTGCCAATCGGCGTGACCTACTTTGCCGAGACCAGCGCGTTTGGTCTGATCGCCCTGCTGATTGCGAGCTTTGGCGCGCAAGAAGTTGCAGCCCATCAAATTGCGCTGAACTTCGTCTCGCTGGCGTTCATGGTGCCCCTGAGCCTGGGTATTGCCCTGCTCACGCGGGTGGGTCAATCGCTGGGGGCCGGTGACGCCGAGGGCGCGCGCTTTCGGGCTTGGCTGGGGGTGCGGGCCAGCCTGGTGTTCGGCGTGGTGTCGGGTGCGGGCATTGCGCTGTTTCGGCATGACATTGCCTGGGCCTACACCAACGATGTGGACGTCGCGGCGCGCGCCGCCCAGTTGCTGCTGTTTGCAGCAGCCTTTCAGTTATCAGATGCCACACAGGTGGTGATTGCCAGTGCCATTCGCGGGTACAAGGTGTCGCGCAGCCCCATGGTGATCCACCTCACGGCGTTTTGGGGCTTCTCGCTGCCGCTGGGCTATGTGCTGGGCCTGGCGCCAGACTGGGGGCCGTGGCATACCGCGCTGGGTGCCCAAGGTTTCTGGATTGCACTGGTGCTGGGCCTGACCGTGGCGGCCGTCGGCCTGATGCTGTTACTGCGCCGGGTCACCCTACAACATTTGCCGAACCCTGTATGAGTGTCTCTTTGCATCTTCCCTTCTACCTCTGCTTGGCCGGCCCCACGGCGTCTGGAAAAACGGCGGCGGCGTTGGCATTGGCGCAGCGTCACCCGGTGGAAATCATCAGCGTGGATTCGGCGCTGGTGTTTCGCGGCATGGACATTGGCACCGCCAAGCCCACGGCGGCGGAGTTGGCCGCCGTGCCGCACCACCTGATCAATATTCGCGACCCACTGAACGCCTACAGCGCCGCCGAATTTGTCCGCGACACACAAGCCCTGATCATTGACATCAGTGCACGCGGTAATCTGCCCTTGTTGGTAGGCGGCACCATGCTGTATTTCAAAGCCCTGTTCGATGGCTTGGACGACATGCCCGCCGCCCACCCCGAGGTGCGCGCGGCCCTGGAGGCCGAAGCCGCCGAGCGCGGCTGGCCCGCACTACACGCCGAGTTGGCAGCGGTGGACCCGGCAACCGCGGCGCGCCTGGCACCCGCCGACAGCCAGCGCATCCAGCGCGCACTGGAGGTGTACCGCGTTTCTGGCCGGCCCCTCTCCAGTTTTCACCGCACCCAAAACGCTATCAAAATAGAAGCTTCTCGCGCAATATCCACGGGGGCTAGCGCCCTAATTTCCTTGGAACCGACGAACCGCGCTTGGTTGCACGCCCGGATTGCGCAGCGCTTTGACGCCATGCTGGAACAAGGCCTGTTGGACGAAGTACGCAGCCTGCGCGCGCGTGGCGACCTCCACCCCGACTTACCCAGCATGCGCTGCGTGGGCTACCGCCAAGCCTGGGAGGCGATGGATGCCCATTGGCCGCTCGCCGAGCTGCGCGAGCGCGGGCTGGCGGCCACGCGCCAACTCTGCAAGCGGCAAGTGACCTGGCTGCGCTCCATGCCCGAGCGGCAAGTAGTGGCCTGCGACCTAGCCAATGCACAAGCGCAAGTACTGGCGTTGGCTGAACGCCTGATCGCTACCCAAGGGCGGCAAACGGCATGATCTCCACGCCAGTGCTACAAGTGCGCGGCTTGGGCAAGCGCTACGGCAACACGCCGGTGTTTTCCAACGTATCGCTCGACGTAGCGTCCGGCGAGTTTGTGGCCATCATGGGAGAGTCGGGCGTGGGCAAGTCCACCCTGCTCAACTGCATGGCCGGGCTAGACCATTGGGACGCAGGCAGCGTGCTTTTGGCCGGCAAGAACCTGGGCACGCTGAACGACGACGCCCGCGCCCTGCTTCGGCGTGACCAAGTGGGGTTTGTGTTTCAGGCGTTTCATGTGTTGCCCCATTTGGACGTGGCGCAAAACGTGGGGCTGCCGCTGTTGCTGCTGGGACGGGAAGACCCCGACCGCGTAGCGCAGTTGTTGGACGCCGTAGGCTTGGGAGGTTTAGGCGCACGCCTGCCGCAACAACTGAGCGGCGGCCAGCTTCAGCGGGTGGCAATAGCGCGGGCGCTGGTACACCAACCTGCCTTGCTGCTGGCCGACGAACCCACCGGCAACTTGGACCCCACGACCGCCGCCAAGGTGATGGACTTGCTGGTGGCGCAAACCCGGGCCCAGGGCACGGCGCTGGTGTTGGTGACGCACTCCCGTACAGCCACCACGCAGGCGGACCGGGTCATCACGCTCACCGCCGAAGGCGAATCTAACTAGCCACCACCAAGCGGTTGCGGCCTTGGTCCTTGGCTTGGTACAAAGCCTCATCGGCCCGCAGCACGGCATCTTCCGGGTCGCCTTCTGTCAGCACGGGCGCAACACCTATGGATACCGCCTGGGTCACCGCAATATCGTCTTGGGTAATGGGCGTACTGCAGGCGCGCAGGCGCAAGCGCTCTAGCACTACCACTGCGCCTGCCACATCGGTGTCCGGCAGCAATACCAAGAATTCCTCGCCGCCATAGCGGTACACCAAGTCACCGGGCCGCAAACTCTCTACGAAGCGATGTGCCAGCACATTCAGTACGACATCACCGAAGTCGTGACCATGCGTGTCATTGACCTTTTTGAAATGGTCAGCATCCACCATAGCCACGGTGAGCGGACGGCCACTGCGCAGTGCCTTGGCCGCCTCGCGCCGAAAGTCACGGTCCAAGGCCGCCCGATTGAATAGTCCGGTGAGCGCGTCGATATCGGTCAGCGAGCTGGTAACGTCCGAATCCAGTACATCGGCACTGCGGTCAAAGGCCAGCAAGGCCTCTAGCAGCGCGCTGAAAACTCTGGTATCCAACTGGCGGTTTTGGGCTTTCGCCAGTGCGTCATCGGCCAGCTCCATGGCGCGGGTCAGCAACTGCACCATGTCTTGGTAGCTGCGGTGGGCGCGAACCGACTCGGGAGGCTCGTCTGCAAGACACTTGACCACGTCCAACTGGGTACGTACATCCAAACCCGAAGTCGACGCTACGATGGATTGGGGAAATTGCAGGAGAAAAAACAAGCCCAACCGCCCTTTGCGGTGCATCAGCAGGCCACGCCGAAACTGCCCATGGAAACGGCGTAGGTCTACGCCATCAGGTTCACCGCCAATGGTCAAACTCATGGAGTGGCCCCCGAGGACGAGGCCATCGGGTCCGGCGCCTTAGCAGCCAGTGGGGCGTTGTCACTCGATACGCCATCATCAAAAGGCGCCTCGTCAGCGTTCTGTCGCCGCGCACGGCCCGCGTCACCAGAAAACCGCAGGGCGAATGCAGCCAACGGTGGGCCAATGGTTTCAAACACCGCGACCGATGCCAACATGATGGCGGCGATGCGGGTGCCCAACTCCGGCATGAGTTGGGTGGTGGTTTGCACCAAGCCAATGGCCAGCCCCGCCATGGGTACCAGCAGCATGCCGCCCGCCAGGGCCGACCGGCGCTCGGTGCCAAAGCTGCGCCCCACACCGTACACCGCCCCCATCTTCACCAACGAACGTACCGCCACCAACGCCAGTGCCACCGGGGCGTAACGCACCACATCGGACAAGTGCAAATTGGCCCCTGCGAAAACGAACAGGATGACAAAGAACACATCACCCCCTCCGCCAAATTCCACCCGCGTAATGCGGGTACGCGCCTGCATCCAGCGGCAGGCAATGCCCAGCGACAGGCCGGCAAACAGGCTGGACGCCTGAAAGATCTGGGCTAAGCCCAGCGTTGCCATCACGGCCCCAACCACCAGCGCGAAGCGAAAGTGCTCTTCTCCCGGGCGGGTGAGTTTGGCAATGGACACTGCCAACCAGGCCACCACCATGGCAATCGCCACAGCGCCTGCCATCTGGTAGGCCGGCAGTAACAAGGCAGTGCTCAGTTCGACGCGCTCCGTCGCCAAGGCGAACGGCAAAGTCAGCGAAAAGAGGACGAACGACAGCACGTTATTGATGGCCACCAGCGATTGGGCGTGATTCACCGTGGGGCCGCTGGCGTGCAACTCCTCTGCCACGTGAATCAAAACCGCCGGCGACGACGACACAGCAATAGCCGCCGCCAACGCAGCAATGACTGGGGGAGATCCCACCAACACCATCAA
Source organism: Rhodoferax sp. (assembly GCA_034519365.1). Lineage (GTDB taxonomy): Bacteria > Pseudomonadota > Gammaproteobacteria > Burkholderiales > Burkholderiaceae_C > Allorhodoferax. The sequence continues at coordinate 14,714 of JAXHOO010000017.1, forward strand.
AAATAGAACCGCTGCAAACGTCCCAATCCCCTCGATCAGGCTGGTTACTACCAAGCGTTTATCGCGGGCGGCCTTGATAGGGTGCAGGGTGGAACCCAGCTTGAACAGAATCAACCCCAAGGCAATATCCACCAGCACCTTGGAGTCGGTCAGCGCCTGCGTAGTCAGCAGCCCCAAGCCGCTGGGTCCGATCAGCAAGCCCAACACCATAAATCCAGTAATCGACGGCAGCCAGCGCGCGCGCGCCGCCAACAAACCGCCCAACACGCCAAACGACAACAAGATTCCGAATACCGTGATGGCATTGGGCTGGGGCCAGGTGGCAGGCAGGATACTAAGGGCCGATACGGCAACGGCCTGGACAGGCTCGCTCGCTGTTGATAGCGTAGTGTTCATGAAACCGGTCATGCCATGGGCGATCCAAGTGGAGGACAGGCCATTATCATCACGCGCCGTGACAACTCCATGGCCTTGGGCTAGACTGCGACTCATTGCGATCCACTGGGTGTCTAGTGCGTACATGGTTAACGGTCGGAAGTTGGAAATGGGGCGCCTTGGTAGCCTTGGCTTTGCTGACTGGCCGGGCCGAAGCTGGCTGCCCTCGGCCTTTGCAGGTCCCCGTATCGTCCACCGGCTTTAGCGTCATCCTTGGGCCCAAAGAGGTGTCAGGCATCTACCCGGATTTTCTGCGGGCGGTGGCGGCCAAAGAAGATTGCGAAATCGTCTTCAGCCCTATGCCCCGCGCCCGCCAAGAGCTGCTGTTTGCGACGGGCAAAGCCGACTTGCTGGTCCCCGCCTCCCGCACACCACGGCGCGATGCCTCTGGCACATTTGTGCCGCTGATTCGCAGCCGCGCGGTGGTGATTTCGATCGACCAACAGCACAAACCGTTTGCATCGCTGCAAGACCTGGTCAATCGTAAGGACGTGCGGGTGGTGCTGGTACGTGGCTTTGACTACGGTACGGCATACCAGCAGGTGATACAGACCCTGACCCAACAAAACCGGCTGGTACTGGAGGCCGACGCGACCTCGGTGGCCCGTCTGCTCAAGGCCAACCCCAGCTACGTCACCATCATGGCCTCCACGATTTTGCTGGGTGTTTTGCCCGAGGACCCCCGTTTGGCGGGCCTGGCCGACCAGCTACACTTTGAAGCGGTCGATGACCTGCCCTGGGGCGAAAGCGGCGTCTACGTGTCTAACACCGCGCTGCAACCCAAAGAAGCCGCCCAGGTGCTACAGATGTTACGCCGGCACCCTGAGTCGGGCAGTGTCTGGAAAAGCTTCCAGACCTATTACACCGCCGCAGCGCTCAAAGACAACATCAAAGCCTACGAGCACTGATCGCTCGCGCGGCCGCGCCTTGGGTCGGCTCGCTTACCACTGCGCCACCAGCGATCCATCCACCAGCCGATAGCCCCGCTGGCCCAGCGCACGGGCTTCTGCCTCGTCGTGGGTCACCAAGAGCGTCGCCATTTTTTGCTCGGCAATGCGCTGCGCAAATTCCAACCGCAGCTGCAAACGCAACTCGGCGTCCAGCGCTGAAAAAGGCTCGTCCAACAGCAGCACCCGAGGCCGCGTAATGAGGGCGCGGGCCAGCGCCACGCGCTGCTGCTCGCCACCCGACAACTGCCAAACTTTTGAGCTGGCATAGGCCTGCAACCCAAAGCGCTCCAGCATGACCAACGCCGCCGCACGGGCTTGGGCCCTGCCCTGCCGCTGTTCCACCAAGCCAAAGGCCACGTTGTCGAGCACCGAAAGGTGAGGGAACAGCGCAAAGTCTTGAAACATCAGCGCAAAACCGCGCCGCTCTAGCGGCACCGCCGCCAAGTCTTGGCCATCCACCAGAACCCGGCCAGCGTCGGGCGCTTCCAACCCCGCCACCACCTTGAGCAGCGTGCTCTTGCCGCTGCCCGACGGGCCCAGCAGCGCCACGGTCTCGCCGGCCGCAATCTGCAGGTTCAAGCCTTCCCACAGCGTGCGGGGCGTGGCGTGGCGCGGGCTGTGGGGCGGCAGCCAGTGTTTGCACAGGCCTTGCAACTCAAGCATGGTCCAAGTCCTCGTCGGGAGTGGTTTCAATCAGGGCAAAGGCCAGCAGCGCCAGCGCCATCAGTACACAGGCCAGCACCAGCGCGGCATCGCGGTTGGTAGCACCGGGCCGACCCAAGTGTTGGTAAATCAGCGTCGTCAGTGTCGCCCACTCGGGGCGAGAGAGAAACAAGGTGACCGCGAACTCCCCCACTGCCGTGGCCGCTGCGAACGCCATGCCACGGCGCAAAGCGGGGGCCAACCACGGCAAGGTGACGCGCCGAAACACGCGCCAAGGGCTGGCTCCCAGGCTGCGCGCAGCGTCCAGGTAATGCAATGGCAAGCTGTCCAACGCCGCTGCCACCGACTTGGCCACGAAGGGATAGGCCAGCAAGGCATAAGCCGCCGCCAACACCAAAAAGCTACCGCTGTACTGCGGGTACAGCAATAACAGACCGAATGCCACCATCACCGGCGACACCACAAAAGGCAAAAACACCAGCGCCCGCAGCCACAGCCAACGCTGCGCAGCCAGCGCGTGGGTCACACCCAAAAAGGTCGCCAACAACAACGCCACGGCGGTAAAACGCGCCGTGTTCCACAGTGCGACCAAAGTGTCTTCCTCTACCAACACGGCCCACGCCTCTGCTCCTGAAAAAAGAGCACCCCGCGCAATCGCTATAAGGGGTAGAGCACAAATTAGCATCCAAAGTAAGACTACTGCAGCTACCGCCAAATAGTGGGCACTCCGCTGCGCGACTACGCGTGGCACCCGGTCTGGCCGCGCTGGGGAGGCCAAGGTGCGTTCGATCGCGGCATACGCCAGCGCGACCAGCCCCGTCAGGCCCACCACCCACATCGCCAACACACCGGCCTGCTGCAACTGCAGCTCATAGGCTACCAGCGTATAAATCTCGACCTCTGCCGTGGCGTAGCGCTGGCCGCCCAGCACCAACGCCAAGCCAAAGCCGGCAAAGCAATACAAAAATACCAAGCACAGCGCCGATGCCAGCCAAGGCACCACAGCCGGCCACTCCACCCGCCAAAAGGCGCGCCACGGCGTAGCGCCCAACGTGCGCGCCGCAGCGACGCGCGCGGCGCTCACTTGCCCCAGCCCATCTACACCCGCCCGAACCACCACACACAGATTGAAAAATAGGTTGCCGTACAGCAGCAGCCACGGTGTGCCTTGCAGGTCTGGCCCGCCCATCTGCACCAGCAACCCACTCGGCCCGAGCACCGCCAATACGCCCATCGCGGCCACCAGCGTAGGCACGACAAAGGGCAGCATCAGGCTGCGCAACAGCCAGCGCCGGCCCGGAAACTCCAGCCGCGCCAACACCCAAGCCATGGGCAGTCCCAGCAACAAGGCCAAACCGCAGGTAATCGCCGCCTGCGCCAGCGACCACAGTAAGCGCCAGCGCAAATAGGGGTCCATCCACGGCGCCCATATTCCTGCTGCGCCGGTCGCGCTATGGGGCGTAGCACCAGCGCCCCATACCCCCTCGGCGAGCAAACGCAGCGCAGGCGCCACCAGCACCACCAGCAAAAACGCCAAGGGCGCTGCGGCTAGCAGCAGGTCGCGGCGCAGCCGCGGTGGGGCCCGCACGGTCGCGGTTTACTTCAAGACCACCTGAGTCCAGCGCGCCACCCAAGCCGCACCTTTGGCGGCCACGTCGGCATCGCTGGGCGCCTGAAACGCCGTGGGCTCGGGGGTGAATTTGAAAGCCTCGGAAGGAGCTACGCCGGCTTCGGCAGGGTACATCCACATCTCGGTTTGCATTTGCTGTTGCACTGCGTTGGAGCGCATGAACTCCACAAATTTTTCAGCAGCTGCACGCTCCTTGCCGCCCTTGACCAAGGCCACGCCTTCGACCTGGCGGTACACCGCGCCTGGCAAGCTCAACGAACCCGTCGGTGGCTCGGTCAGCTTGATCTTGCTGTAGAAAACTTCGGCGGCTGGGCTGGTCGCATAGCTCACCACCAGCGGGTACTTGCCGCCGTTCTGGCTGAACTCGGTGTAGTACGCTTCGCTCCAACCTTTGGCGACCTTCAAGCCGTTGGCGCGCAGCTTGCCCCACAAGGCAAAGGCTTTGTCATCGCCCAGCGCGCCAATGGTGGCGAGCAAAAAGGCATAGCCGGGGCTGCTCGTCGCGGGGTTTTGCACGACCAACAAATTCGCATAGGCGGGTTGTGCCAAATCATCGAGTGACTGGGGCAAAGCCAGGCCCTTTTTTGCAAACCAGGCCTTGTCGTAATTCAGCGTGATGTAGCCGTAGTCCACCGGCACCAGCGGCGCGGGTAAGTTCGCTACTGGTTTGCGGCTGGCCGAAGCACCGGCATAACTGTCCAACACCCCCGCCGCCAAGGCTTTGGGCGCCAGCGCGTTGTCAATGCCGTAGACCACATCGGCAATCGGACTGGCTTTGGTGAGGATCAGCTTGTTGAGCATCTCGCCTGCGTCACCTGCCTTGGTAATGCGCAGCTTTACGCCCGCCTCTTTTTCAAACTGAGCCAACAGCGGCTTGGGCACGGAAAAAGAGCTGTGCGTGAGCACTCGCAAATCGGCAGCATGGGCGGCAACCAAACCGCCGGCCAACAGGGCGGCGCCCAGAGTAGTTTTCAGAAATGAAAAAATCCCGCGTTGCATGGTGTGCTCTCTTTCAATGCGCCAACACGAGGTCACATCAAAAACCAGCACCCCACCAAAACGGGACAGGCTTCTCACGCTTCCTACGCTGGCATAACCCAGATCAGGTACATGGGGTATTTCTCAGTCCTGTGAAGGACACCCCCGGTGGAAGCGGGATTGTAGGCGCTAGGCCAGAAAGCCGAGGTTGGTAGGGTAATCGGGCCGCCCTGCGGCATCACCAAAATGCCGCAAATTCGGCAGGATGCCATCGAGCTGCTGCGGGCCAACGCCAAACCAACGCGCCAGCGTGGCGGCGTATTGGTCTACGGAGGTGCTGGGCAGCAAGCGGCCTTGACCCACATGCCATTGGTCTTGTGGTGCGGCGGTGTTGCCCACGCTCAGCGGGGGTGCGGTTCCGTAGAAGCGTTGACCTTTCACCGCACCGCCCACCACGACGTGGTGGCCGCCCCAGCCGTGGTCGGATCCGTCGCCGTTCGATGTGAGTGTGCGACCAAAGTCCGATGCGGTGAAACTGGTCACGCTGTCACTGACCCCCATCTCCACCGTCGCTTGGTAGAACACGCTCATGGCCTCACTGACCCGCCCCATCAACACAGGCTGCTGGGCAATCAGGTTGTCGTGCAGATCAAAACCGCCCAACGACACCAGAAACACCTGACGCCTGCTACCCAACACAGACCGCCCCTTGATCAGGCGCGCCACCATCTTGAGTTGTTCGGCCAACGGATTGGCAGAGGGAAACGCTGTTGTCAGCGGCGCAGCACCGTCTGGCTGGCTAGCAGCCAGCGCCGACGCCACATGCACCTCCGCCCCACGCGAGCGCTGCATCACCCGCACATACTCGTTTTCCATGGCGTGGCCACTGGGCGTTGAAATGATGTCGGAGAGCAGGTTTTTCACCGCCTTCGATCCGTACACCGCTCCGTCGGTGGCAGGGCGCACGCGCACCGCACCCCCTGTGCTGACTTGGTATGGCAAGGCAGAATCGCCTGACAAAAACACCGCATTGCCCGTCACCGAGATGCAGGTGAACAGAGATTTTGCATTGCTGGCCAGGGCCAGATCCCCTAGATGACCGCCCCAGCCTGTGGTGGCCCCCTCTGGCGATGAGGACTGCCAAATGGACTGCTGGTCGTTGTGTGAAAACAGTTTAGGCGGCAGGGGAAACTGTTTACGGTCTGGGCTGTTGTATTGCGCTCGGGTCAACGGAACCACCAGTGGCCCGACGTTGAACTGCACTGCCGCGTGCCCCGCGTTGAATAAGTCGGCCACTCCCGCCATAGCCGGGTGTAGCGCGTACTGCCGCCCGTCTGGCAAGGCCACGCGCGGCCGAAGCAGCGTGCGCCGCAAGTCGGCATAGGGCAGCGCGATGCCACCACCCGCCTCACCCTGACCTCCGCGCACTGCCGCGTACGCGGCATAGCTGGGCGCGTCGTAGCTGACCACGGTATTGGCGTAGTCATTGCCACCATAGAGAAAAACACAGACCAAAGCCTTGTAGTCATTGCCCGCAGCGCTGGCAGCCGCCGCTTCGCCCAGCGCGGCCAAGTTCATGGCCAAGGGCAAGGCCGTGCCGGACATCGCAAGCTGCCCGCTGCGCTTCAAAAAGGCCCGGCGGGTATGGAGCGCCGTGTGGAGTAAATGCATAAGGCCTCCTACTTTTGAACCAGGTACTGCGGCGCGGACATGGCCAGCAACACCGCAGAAGCCACGCGGTCCAGTTTTTTGTCCTGAGCACTGGTGGCAGACAACGGTGTCGCATTCAAGGCCGCCACCATGCGGTCGCACAGCGCCTGCGGCAGCTGCCCGGCACACAGCAACAAGTTGATCCGGTCCACCAGTGCGCGGGCGTCGTGCGCCAGCGCCAGCTCGGTGGTATAGCTGGCCTGGATATCAAAACCGTTGCGGGGATTCTTCGAGTGGCTGACGTTGTTGGGCAGATCTGGGTCGTTCACGTAGAGGCCCTTGCGCACCACGTTGTGCAAATAGTTCACGTAACCCGCCACACTGCTCTCTGTGACGATCTGGAACTCGGGTGCAGACGCACCACTGCTGGCCATTTCCGTCGCAGGCGGCACATAGCCTGGGCGGAAGAAGTTAAAGACCGAAGGTGAACGCAAAGGACTTTGCCCAAGCTGGGTGGCCGGGTTGCTCAAGTCACCCATCTTCCAACTGCCCTCTGCTGACTCAATACCAAACGTGCGACCCCATTGCACCAAGCGCAACATAGGCTCGCGCAAGCGGCCCCACTGCGGCTGCGACAGGCCCGCAGGCGAACGCGCTTCATCGTCCAGCAAGATGGCAGCAAACACCGCCTGCAAGTCACCACGCACACCCGAACCGTTGTCGGCAAAAGCGGCCGAAACCCGCGACACGTAGGCGGGGCTGGGGTTGCTGGTCACCAAGCGCTGGATCATCTGACGCCCAAAAAAAGGGCCCACATTGGGGTGCTCAAACAGGACATCTAGCGCAGTTTTCAGCGCCACGGCCCCGGGTATTTTGGCAGGGATGCGCGTGCCCAAAAATTCAACAGGCAACTCCGAATGCCGGTTAGCGGTCAGCAGCATGGGCAGCCGAGCGAACTCGGTATTGCCGACTTTGCGTTTGCCCTCGGGGTCCACCACGGTCACCAGGTTGCGACGCTGGTCATAGTCGTAGCCGGTAAACACGCGGGCCAACTGACTCACGTCGGACTGCACGTAGGTTTCGATGCGACTGCCCGCTGCATTTCGCTTTTCGCTGCCATCCGGGTTGAGCTGGTAGAGGCCAATGGTGAACAGCTGCATCACCTCGCGCGCGTAGTTTTCATCGGGAACCCGGCCAGTGCTTGGGTTTTCTTTTTGGTTGCCCTTGGTGTTCAGGTAGTGGCCCATGGCGGGGTGCAGAGTGACGGCCTCCAGCAGGTCGCGAAAGTTACCGAAGGCGTGCTGCGCCAGTGTGTCCCAGTAGTGGGCCATCACATGGCTACGCCAAGCCAGGTCCAGCCCCGTCAGTGACACCACAAAAAACTCCGACAAGGCCAGCGCCACGCGCTTGCGCACTGCGTCGGGCGCTGTCATGAGCTGGTTCCAGACCATGTAGTCGCCGGGATAGAAATGGTCGAAGTAGCGAGTGTCGTTGGCAATGGTGCCGTAGCCACGCGCATTCAACCAATCCCAACCCGTCTGGCCCAACGGGGCCTGGAATTGCGGCGCCAACCACGCGGCATAACCCCGCTTTTGCACCTCCGCGATCTCCGCATCCGACGCCGAGAACTGCGCCTGCAACAGAAACCGTGCGGCCTCTTCGCGCGTGGTGGCCGTGCGAAAGGTCTGGTGCCGGCTTTGCAGCACGGTACCCTGTCGAAAATTCCCACCTGGGACTGCACACGCCGCCAATGCAGCACCCAGCCCGGCCAACGCAGTTAGCTTGGCAGAGCGCTCCCAGAATGCGTCGTCTTGAACCGGTACTGTGGATTGTTCTTGCATGGCCTTGTCCTCGGCAGCCCGCGGCTGCACCACAGCCGCATAGTAGCCACACTTGGCGGCATGCTCGTGAACCGCCGGCAAAGTCCGCCATGCGCTAGGCTAGCGCCCATGCAACTGCGCCTGTTCACCACCTACTCTTGGCAAGAGTTGCGCCACCACCCCTGGCGCAACTTGGCCGCCGTGGTGTCGGTGATGCTGGGCGTCGCACTGGCTTTAGCGGTGCACCTGATCAATGCTTCCGCGTTGGACGAGTTTGCGCAAGCGGTGCGCTCGGTTGGTGGGCAGCCGGACTACACGCTACGCAGCCGCAGCGGTGCCGCGCAAGGCGTGACGCTCGAAGTGTGGGGGCAGCTACAGCACGACCCGGACGTGGCGCTGGCCTCGCCGGTTTTAGAGCTCAATACCTTCGCCCTGCAGGACGGCAAAAAGCTGGCGCTGCGGGTGCTGGGGGTAGACAGCCTGCAGGTGGCCGCACTAGCCCCCGAGCTCATGCCGCTGCCCGACGCCAACGCGCCCAGGCTGGCCATGCTGTCACCCGACACCGTATTTCTCAACCCCTTGGCACACCAGGCATTGCGCGGAGATCGGCTGCAGCTGCAACAGGGCTTGCAGTTGCGCAACGTGCAAGTAGCCGGCAGCGTGCGCGCCAGTGGTTCTGCACTGGCCGTGATGGACATTGCGGCCGCGCAAGACCTGTTTGGCCTGACCGATCACATCAGCCGAGTGGACTTGCTGCTGCGCCCCGGCACCGACAAGGCGGCTTGGGCCCAGCGCGTGCAGGCCGCGCCCGGCTGGCCAGCCGACCTGCTGCTGCGTGAGCCGGGCGACGCAGAGGCCCGCATGGGCAACCTCTCGCGGGCCTATCGCGTCAACCTCACGGTATTGGCCTTGGTGGCCTTGTTTACCGGGGGTTTCTTGGTATTTTCGGTACTGGCGCTGAGTGTCACCAAACGCGCCCAGCAACTCGCGCTGTTGGGCGTTTTGGGCCTGACCGGCAGGCAACGCCTGCGCCTGGTGTTGGCCGAAGCCGCCGCTTTGGGAACCTTGGGCAGCGGTCTGGGCATCGCCTTGGGCACCGGCTTGGCGGCGCTGGCGCTGCGGCTGCTGGGTGCAGACCTGGGCGGTGGTTATTTTTCTGGCGGCACACCGCAGCTGCAGTGGAGTAGCAGCGCGGCGGGGGTGTTTGGTCTTTTGGGAGTGGCTGCGGCCATGTTGGGCGCTTGGGCACCCGCACGCCAAGCGCAGCGCATCGCGCCTGCCCAGGCTCTCAAAGGCTTGGGCAGTGCCACTGCGGGCACGCACGCCGCCCGTTGGGGCGTGGTCTTGTTATTGCTGGGTGGCGCATTGGCGCTGCTGCCGCCAGTCGCTGGCATCCCGCTGGCGGCCTACGGCAGCGTCGCGTTGCTGCTGCTAGGCGGCGTGGCCACCCTACCCGCCTTGGTGGGCGGCGTGCTGGACCGGGTCGCCCCCTGGGTCGCGCGCAAACCACTGGCGCTGTTGGCGGTGGAGCGCGCGCGCCGCGTGCGAGAAAGTGCCGCCGTGGCAGTGAGTGGCGTGGTGGCGGCGCTCAGCCTGGCAGTAGCGCTTACGGTGATGGTGGCGAGCTTTCGGCACTCGGTCACGCAATGGTTGGACGTGGTCTTGCCCGCCGATCTGTACGTACGCACTGCGGGCAGCGCCAGCGCGAGCGACACCGCCTATTTCGACCCACGGTTCATCGCCGCTGCCGCCAAACTGCCCGGCGTGGCGCGGATCAGCACGCAGCGCAGCCTCCCCCTCACGCTAGACCCGGCCCAGCCCCCGGTTACGCTGCTGGTGCGGCCATTACACGACGCCGTGACCGGCGAACTCGCACTGCCACTGGTGGGCGCCGCATTGCCCGTGCCACAGGGGCGCATGGGCGTCTATGTGAGTGAGGCCATGCTGGATTTGTACGGCGTGCGCCTGGGCCAGGACTTCCCTCTTCTTTATGCATCAATTAGGCATCTAGCCCCTATGGATATTGCGCAAGCAGCTCCTCTATTTGTAGCAGGTGTGTGGCGTGACTACGCCCGCCAGTTTGGCTCCGTGGCGCTAGACACGGCGGATTTTGCGCGCTTCAGCCCCGACCGGCGGATCAACGATGTGTCGCTCTGGCTGGACCCTGGGGCTCAGCCCGGTCCGGTGGAGGCGCAGTTGCGCGCGCTCGCCAACCAGCTGGCCAATACACCGGGTGGGGAAGCCGCCCAACTGCTGGACGTCGGCTCCGCCAGCCAAATACGAGCAACTAGCTTGCGAATATTCGATCGCAGTTTTTCCGTCACCTACTGGCTGCAGGCGGTGGCGATTGGCATTGGCTTATTCGGGGTGGCGGCCAGCTTTAGCGCCCAAGTGCTGGCACGGCGCAAGGAGTTTGGCTTGCTGGTGCATTTGGGGCTGACTCGCCGGCAAATCCTGCAGGTGGTCGCGCTAGAAGGCGCGGCGTGGTCTGCGCTGGGCAGTTTGGCCGGGGTGGGCCTGGGCTTGGCGGTGGCCGTGGTGTTGGTGAAGGTGGTGAATCCGCAAAGCTTTCACTGGACGATGGAACTCAACCTGCCGTGGATGCGTTTGATGGCGCTGGGCGCCGCCGTGGTGCTGGCCGGCACCGTGACTGCTTGGTTGGCCGGGCGGGCTGCTGCCGGCCGCGATGCGGTGATGGCGGTCAAAGAAGACTGGTAGCGCGCTCCCCAATGCGGCCGCGCGTTGTGCAAGCCTTTATTAGGGGCGGGCCAGCCAGTCGCAGACCGTGGCCTGCAATTCGTCCAGTTCCCGCATGGCGTCCAGCACCAACACACCCGCCTCGCCCGTGGGGTTCTCCAGCGTGGAGAACTGACTGTCCATCAAACTGACCGCAAAAAAATGGCCAGCAGCCCGGGCACCAACCCGCTCCTGCGCGTGGGCCTTGCTGATCTCCAAAAATGCGAACCGCAAGCCCGGCACCGCACTGCGCAAACGGTCCCGGTAGCTGCGTTTGAGAGCAGAACAGGTCACGACTGACCCCTGGGGATGCAGGCGCATCTGTTCGCACAAACTGCCCAACCAGCCGTCGCGGTCCGCGTCGGTAAGCGCGATGCCCTGCTGCATCTTGCTGCGGTTGGCCGTGCTGTGGTAATCATCGCCTTCGATCATCGGTATACCGGCGGTTTGGGCGACCTGCCGCCCGAGGCTGGATTTGCCGCAACCGGCCACGCCCATGATGACAACTGAATTCATTTCTCGATCCATTTGGACAACACTATTCAAAAAAAACTCAACAATACCGAAGCTGTGTTGCCGGGGAAAACGCCCCTCCACGGGCGCGCGCGCCACTCACTTTAGGATAGCGCTATCCTATGCGAACATTTGTGCTAACCATCTGGTGTTTTCCCTAGGCCATGAAACCCATCCTCCGCCCACGCGCCACCGGCCGCGTCACTTTGTCCGATGTAGCCCAGTTGGCCGGCGTCAGTCCCATCACGGTCTCGCGCGCGCTGCGGGGCGAGCGGGCTGTGGACCCCGAATTGGTGGCAAAAGTCCGAATTGCAGCCGACAAACTCGGCTATCTGCCCAATCCGGCTGCACGGGCCTTGGCCTCAGGCCAGAGCAGCCATGTGGCGGTCCTGATCCCCATGCTGTCCAACGCACTGTTTGTCGACGTGCTGGAGACCTTGCAACGAACCTTGCGCCAGTCCGGCTACCAAGCGCTCATCGGGATCACCCACTACGATCCGAACGAAGAAGAAACGCTGCTGCGTGAACAACTTCTCCATCGCCCGGCCGGGCTGATCGTTACGGGTCTGGAACGCCACGACACCACGCGCCAACTGATTGCCCAAAGCGGGGTGCCCTGTGTGCATCTAATGACGGCGGAAGCGCCAGACGGAGGCTATTGCGTCGGTTTTTCACAAAAAAATGCGGGGCATGCGATGACCCAGCACCTGATTGGACAGGGCTACCGCCGCATCGCCTTTGCTGCAGCCCAACTGGACCCACGCACCCTGCACCGACTGGAGGGCTGGCGCCTTGCCCTGCAAGAGGCTGGTCTGCACGATGCAAGCCTGGAGTGGCTGAACCCAGCGCCGTCCTCTCTCGCTCTCGGAGCGCACATGCTGGAACAAATCCTGCACCAGACGCCGCCGATCGACGCCATCTTTTTCTGCAACGACGATTTGGCCCAAGGCGCCCTGTTGGCCGCAATGCGCTCTGGCATTGCCGTGCCCAAGCGGGTGGCCATTGCAGGATTCAATGACCTGACGGGCAGCGACCAAATGGTGCCAACCCTCACCAGCATGCGGACACCACGCGCAGAAATTGGCCTAGAAGCCGCAAAGATGCTGATTGCACTGATGCGGGGTGAACCGGTGCCCTCACCGGCGCTACACCTGCGCTATGCGCTGCAAGCGCGCCAAAGCACCTGAACCCGCCGCTTGTCTCAGGGCGCGTTGGACTCCAACCCACTGAGTACGCGGCCCCGACCTGCAGCGAAGAGACCGGCATAGCCCATGAGTCCGGTCAACAACCGCCCACTGGCCCGCACGGCCAACCCCAGCCCCTGCACCAAATCGCGCACGGGCTCAGCGACGCCGGTTTGCCAGCACAGCGCCATACGGGTCGGGGATTCGGCAACCCATTGCAACCGGGTCTGGCTTTCGCCAGCGTGCGGCCAAGCCTCTATCACCACCCGCTGCCCGGCACGCAGCCGCAGGTCGTGGCCCAAAACCACCATGTGATCACCCATGTCGTGCAACGGTGAGCGTGGCACGACGTCCAGCGTCACCCAAAGCCGCCCTGATGTAACCCGCAGTACCCCGGCAGCGGGTGCACGCCACGCGATCGTCTGCCCTTTACCCAGCGCCAAGGGGGCAACGATGACAGCCTGGTCAGGGGAAAGATCAGACAACACGGGGTTGGCAACTGGGGCGGTCATGGAAATCTCCAAAAGGGAAAAAGCAATGGATAAAAGCGTGCTTGGGAGCCGCTATATTGGCCTGCGCCCCGCCTACCGTCCAATGAAATCGGGATATGCTATTCATGCCTGTTGCGCATCAATACCCTTACCTCCATGCCCACTGCCCACCCCACGATTCCCGCCAAACCCACCGAGGTTCGCCTGCGCACCCGCCCCATTGCGGTGGGCAATTTGCGCGCCCTGGAAGCGGTGGCGCGCCACCTCAACTTCCGGGCGGCGGCGGAGGAAATGTGGCTCACCCAAAGTGCCGTCAGCCGCCAGATTCAGGCACTGGAAGACGAGGTCGGCGTGCCCCTGTTTTTGCGCCATACCCGGGCGGTGGAATTGACCAGCGCGGGCAACCAACTGTTGCGCGCCGCAGTACCCGCCATGGAGCGCCTAGACAGCACGGTGCGACAGATCCGCCAGTCGGCGGGACGCAAGAGCGTGGCCATCTCCACTTGGGCGTCGTTCGCCTCCATGTGGTTGATCCCTCGACTGGAAGCGTTCCAGGCCGAGTACCCCGATATTGATATCCGCGTTGATGCGACCGACAGCATGGTGGACTTGGACACCAGTGACGTGGACTTGGCCATACGCTATACCCGCCCGGCCACCGCGCCAGCGGGCTCGGTACGCCTGTTTGGCGAACAGCTCACCCCGGTGGCCAGCCCCTGGCTACTCAAAAGCGGCGGCGCCTTGCGCAAGCCCGAAGACCTGGCCCGCTTTGCCTTGCTGGAAGCCAGCGACTCGCACCGCCACCAAAACTTGGAATGGCTCACTTGGCGGCGCTGGCTGCAGGTGCAAAAACTGCCCAAGGTGGAGCCCAAGCGATGGATGTATTTCAACTATGCCCACCAAATCGTGCAGGCGGCATTGGCGGGCCAAGGCGTCGCGCTGGCCCGCATGCCCTTGGTCGCCGATAGTCTGGCCAATGGCAGTCTGGTGGAAGTGCTGTCCGACACCCGCATAGACACGCCCATGGTCTACTGGCTGCTGGTGGGGCCCCGCAGCGCGGCCCGCCCTGAAATACAGGCCTTTTGCGATTGGCTCATGATGCAGGCGGCGACCACCCGCAAAGCCACCGGCGAGTTACCGGACCCTGAGACGGAGGCCCATCCCGACTAAGGCATTGCCCGGCCGCGCACCTTACTTCACAATGCGACCCATGCGTACCCTCCCCGCCCTGACGATGGCCGCACTGCTCCTGCTGGCCAGCACCTGCTCGCTGGCCCAAGAGGCAATGCTGACCAAGCGCGCCACCACGCTGCGGGATGCACCCGCGACCACGGCGGCCACAGTGGTCAACCTGCCCGCCCAATCTGCCCTGACCCGGCTGCCGGCCCGCCAAGGACCGTGGGTACAAGTTCGGACGGCAGCCGGCCTCACCGGTTGGGTACATCTGTTTGATGTGGCCAGCACCGCCGAACAGGGCGCTGTCGCCGGCGCCACCACCGGCGCGCTGCGCGGCCTGACCAACTTTTTCAACCGTGGCAATACGGCGGCCCCTACCAGTCCTACTGCAACCGTGGGCATACGCGGCCTGAGCGCTGAAGACTTGAGCAGCGCCCAACCCAATATGGCGGCACTGGCCCAGGCCGAAGCACAACGGCAGGATGCCAACCAAGCCCGCAAGTTTGCCGCCGATGCGACGCTCATGGTCCAGAACGTGGCGCCGCTCCCCACTCCAGCGCCCCCACCACAAGCCCAGCCCGCACAGGAGTTCAAGCCATGAAACGATCTCTAAGTGCCTGCGCGGTGGCCCTCCTCCTCGGCGCAGCGATCTGGCCTGCCAGTGCCCAAGATGCCGGCAAGATGTTGGGCGGACTGCTGCAAGGCCTGATCAAGGTACCGTCCGTCAACACCAACGCGCCAGCAGCCAACAATGCAAGCAATGCCATTGACTTGGTGGGTTTGTTGTCCCAATCACTGGAACAAATTGACGAACCCAAAGAAATCGAAATGGGGCGGCAGTTGTCGGCCGTGTTGCTGGGCGCCAAGCCACTACACCCGGACATGGCGCTGCAGCGCTATGTCAACCGGCTGGGCCGCTGGGTCAGTCTGCAATCCGATCGACCCAACCTGCCTTGGACCTTTGCCGTGCTGGACGACGTGGGCTACAACGCCTTCGCCGCGCCGGGTGGTTATGTGTTTGTCACCAAAGGACTAATTGATTCAGTGGCAGACGAGTCTGAACTGGCGGGCATTCTGGCCCACGAGATTCACCACGTGATTGCAAAACACCACCTCAAGGCTTTGCGCAAGTCGGCCCAGACCGGACTACTGACCCGCGTGGTGGCATCGCAGCTGAGCAACGACCTACAGGGCGCCGTCTCGGCCCAGTTGCTAGCGCTGGGGCGCGAGGTGTACTCGAAGGGGCTGAACCAAGAGGACGAGTTGGAAGCGGACCGCAATGGCGTGGCACTCGCGACCCGGGCCGGGTTTGACCCCTACGGGCTGATCGCCGTCTTGCAGCAGTTGCGCACCGTCAAGGCAGACAACCCGGTATTCACACTGGCCTTGAGTACCCACCCCGCCACCCAGCTGCGCATCGACCAGTTGGAGCTTGCCATGGGCGACCGGCTAGACGCCTTTAGCGGCAAGCCCCCGCTCACCATTGCGCAGCGTTTGGCGCGCAATGGCGGGCGTTAGCCGCCCTTCAGAGCACGGTCTGCCATGCTGAGCCGCCGCGCGGTGCTGGCGGCAAGCCTCAGCACAGGCACCTTGCCTGCAGCCTGGGGTTTGGCTCCTGCCAAGCTCCAGTTCCCACGCGACGCGGGCAGCCACAACGACTTTGCCACCGAGTGGTGGTACGTCACGGGGTACGCCAATACCGACGGCAACACTGCCGCGCTGGGTTTTCAGCTAACATTTTTCCGCAGCCGGGTGGCCGCAACGCAAGGCATGCAGTCACGCTTAGCGGCCCGGCAGCTGGTGTTTGCGCATGCCGCCGTCACCGATGTGCGCGGCCGCAAGCTTTGGCACGACCAACGCCTTGCGCGCTGGTCCGGCGAACCCACGGGACGCAACCCTGCGGATACCGCAAGCGCCAGCGACCAAGACACTGCCGTACAGCTGCGCGACTGGTCGCTCCAGCGCGTGGGCGCCGACCTGCACGCGCATATCACCGCAGCCGACTTCACGTTGAATTTGCGCCTGTACGCGAGCCAACCGGTGCTTCTGCAAGGCCAGAACGGTTTGTCGCGCAAGGGGCCGGACGCGCAGCAGGCCAGCTACTACTACAGCCTGCCGCAGCTGCAAGCCGGTGGCCAAATCACGCTCAGCGGCCGCGAGTACCTGCTCGAACCGGGCAGCACCGCCTGGCTGGACCATGAATGGAGTCAGCAGGTGTTGCACCCGCAGGCGGTGGGCTGGGACTGGATCGGCATCAACCTGTTGGACGGCAGTGCCCTCACCGCATTTCAGCTGCGCCAGCACGACGGCAGGGTTCTCTGGGACGGCGGCTCGTTCCGCAGTGCGGCCGGTGCGCTCTACCCATTCAGCCGCGGCGAAGTGCTTTTCAAACCCCTGCGCAGCTGGCGCAGCGCCCTCAGCAAGGCTAGCTACCCGGTGGAGTGGATGGTGGGTACGCCAGCGGACTACTACACCGTGAAAGCCGTATTGGATGATCAGGAACTCGACAGCCGCAGCTCCACTGGCGCGATTTACTGGGAGGGTTTGTGCGAGGTATGGGACAGCAACAACCGACTGGTCGGACGGGGCTATTTGGAAATGACCGGCTATGCCGCTGCGTTAACGCTATAACCTTGAGTCCCACCCCATCTTTAGGAACCACCGCATGACTGATTCGACCGCCTACACCCCGCCCAAAATCTGGGCCTGGGACAAGGACAACGGCGGTCAGTTCGCCAGCATCAACCGGCCCGTTGCCGGTGCCACGCACGACAAGGACTTACCGGTGGGTCGCCACCCCATGCAACTCTATTCGCTGGCTACTCCCAACGGTGTCAAGGTCACGGTCATGTTGGAGGAGTTGCTGGCCTTAGGACACAGCGGCGCCGAATACGACGCTTGGCTCATTCGCATCAACGAGGGTCAACAATTTGGCAGCGGCTTTGTGCAGGCCAACCCGAATTCGAAAATCCCAGCGCTGGCGGACCGCAGCGGGGCCACCCCGGTTCGGGTTTTTGAGTCCGGCGCGATTCTGCAGTATCTCGCTGAAAAGTTTGGGGCTTTCCTGCCCACCGGTGGCGCGGCCCGCGCCGAGTGCCTGAGCTGGCTGTTCTGGCAGATGGGCAGCGCGCCTTTTCTGGGCGGTGGCTTTGGCCATTTTTACGCCTACGCGCCGGCCAAGTTCGAATACCCGATCAACCGCTATGCCATGGAAGTCAAACGCCAGCTCGATGTGCTGGACCGCCAACTGGCGGAGCACCGCTTTCTGGCAGGTGACGACTACACGATCGCCGACATGGCGGTCTGGCCGTGGTACGGCACCTTGGTCAAGGGCCAGCTCTATGAGGCCGGTGAATTTTTGAGCGTGCAAAACTACAAAAATGTACTACGCTGGACCGACGAAATCGCGCTGCGCCCTGCAGTGCAACGCGGCCGAAAGGTCAACCGCGCTTGGGGCGAACCGTCCAGCCAACTGCACGAACGCCATGAAGCGAGCGACTTCGACACCCAAACGCAGGACAAACTGGCCCCTGCCACCTGAACCCCACCGATGATCACCCTGTACGACTGCGCCACGGCGCCCAGCCCACGCCGCGCCCGCATCTTTCTGGCAGAAAAAGGCGTGGCCTTTGAGACGGTGCAAGTCGACCTGCGCAGCGCCGAGCAGATGGGCGAGGCCTACCGGGCGATCAACCCCCAGTGCACCGTGCCCGCGCTGCGCACAGAGGAAGGCGCGCTTCTGAGCGACAACGCTGCCATTGCGGCCTACCTAGAAGCCCGCTACCCCCAGCCCCCCTTGCTGGGCAACAGCCCACAAGACAAGGCGGAGATTGCGAGTTGGCAGTGGCGGGTGGAGTTTGAGGGACTGCTAGCCATTGCCGAAGCATTTCGCAACAGCAGCCCGGCGATGGTGAATCGGGCGCTGCCCGGGCCAGTGGACTACCCTCAAATCCCTGAGCTGGCGCAACGGGGCCTCACTCGCGTGCATGCTTTTCTTGCTGCGCTTAATGCGCAACTGCAAGACCGGGATTTCATTGCAGCACAACAGTTCAGCGTGGCCGATATCACGGCGGTGGTCGCGGTAGATTTTGCGCGTGTGGTTCGCCTCAAGCCTGACGAGAACTACCCCCATTTGCTGCGCTGGCGTGCCGCCATGGGGCAACGACCGTCCATGGCGCTGTAACCGCCTAGGCGCGGTTTTTTTCGGGCGGCCTTGCCCTTGCCCCGTTCACCCCCATCTAGCGGCCCATGACCTCTTCTGACCGCCCCAAAGCCAGCAATCCCAAGTCACTCTCGGGCTTGCTACCCTTTCTTCAGCCTTATCGGGGGCGCATCGGCTTGGCGTTGCTGTTTTTGGTGCTTGCGGCCGGGGCCACGCTGGCGTTTCCGGTGGCGCTGCGCAGCCTGATCGACGGTGGCCTGGTGCAAAACGAAAAAGGGGCGCAGCTAATGGCCATGCGCGAGCATTTTCTGGCGCTGTTTGGCGTGGCCACCGCCTTGGGCTTGTTCTCGGCCTGCCGCTTCTACATGGTGAGCTGGCTCGGCGAGCGAATCACGGCAGACATGCGCAATGCGGTCTACAGCCATGTCCTCAAACAAAGCCCCGAGTTTTTCGAAACCACCCAGACCGGTGAGGTGCTGTCGCGTCTGTCAGCCGACACCACGCTGGTGCAAACCGTGGTTGGCTCGTCCCTGAGCATGGGGTTGCGCAATGCGGTAATGGGCGTTGGTGCACTAGGGGTCTTGGTCTGGACCAACCCGGTGGTCATGCTGCAGGTGCTGGCGGTGCTGGTACTCATCGTGCTGCCCAGCCTGTGGTTTGGCCGGCGGGTGCGCAAGCTGTCCCGTGCGTCGCAAGACCGCATCGCGGATTCGAGCGCCATTGCGGCCGAAGTGCTCAATGCCATTCCGGTGGTGCAAAGCTATACCGCCGAGGGCCGTGAAACGGCGCGCTTCGTGGTTTCAACGGACAACGCCTTCGTGACCGCCACCAAACGCAGCCTGATGCGCTCCATCTTGGTCGCATTCATCATCATTGCCACCAGTGCTGCGCTGCTGTGGGGCCTGTACCAAGGCACCCAAGCGGTGGCCGAGGGCCGTATCAGCGCCGGAGACCTGGGGCAAACCGTGGTCTACGTCATCATCTTGGCCAGCGCCTTTGCTGTGCTGGGCGAGGTCTATGGCGACTTGCTGCGCGCAGCCGGTGCAACCGAGCGATTGATGGAGCTGCTGGGGACGCAATCCCCTATCAATTCACCTTCAAAACCGGTTCTAGCCCTCATGCCATCTGCGGGAAGCGCTATCAAATTTGCATCTTTGAAGTTCCATTATCCGTCCCGCCCTCTGCAGGAAGCGCTCAGTGATTTCAGCCTGAACGTCCAACCGGGGCAAACCGTGGCCATCGTAGGCCCCAGTGGCGCCGGCAAGAGCACGGTGTTCCAGCTGCTGCTGCGCTACTACGACCCACAGAGCGGAAGTATCGTGCTCGATGGCGTGGAGACACGTGAACAGGCGCTGGAAGCGCTGCGCCAGCGCGTCGGCATCGTCCCGCAGGATGCCGTGATTTTTTCAAGCAGCGCTCTGGAAAACATCCGCTATGGCAAACCCGATGCGACAGACGCCGAGGTGAAGGCTGCAGCCCAAGCTGCTTTCGCCCACGAGTTCATCACTGCCCTGCCCGAGGGCTACGACACCTTCTTGGGCGAGCGCGGAGTGCGGCTATCGGGCGGCCAACGCCAGCGCATTGCGATTGCACGGGCCATGCTGAAAAATCCGCCACTCTTGCTGTTGGACGAAGCTACCAGCGCACTCGATGCGGAGAGCGAACGCATGGTGCAGGCGGCGTTGGAAAGCGCGATGCGCGACCGCACCACACTGGTCATCGCCCACCGGCTGGCCACGGTGCAAAAGGCGGATTTGATCGTGGTGCTGGACCACGGAAAAATGGTGGAGCAAGGCACCCATGCCGAGTTGGTGGCCCGTGGCGGCGTCTATGCTGGACTGGCGGCATTGCAGTTCAACGCTTGAGCACTCGGGGCGGTAGCACAGAAGGAAACATCTAAAGCATTGAACAAAGCGGTCTTCGTCCCTAAAATCGAGGTATTCCACCTACCCGGAGACTCGCCATGGACGTCACCAAAGCCAAACCCCAGCAAGTGCAACAGGCCCAAGCCGCCAAGCGCACCCAGGAAACCCGACAGGAGCAACAGCGAGAACTGCAAGCCAAGGCCAGCGAAGAGCCCAAAAAAGCCCAGGAATCGCAACGCACGCCTGTCGTGAACACGCAAGGCCAAACCACAGGGCGTTTGCTCAACGTAACCGCCTGAGATCCCATCCTCCCGGGGTTGCCATGGTCACGATCGCTGCCACCAGCACTGCGACACCGTCGTTGCAGTCCACCCTGAGCCGGTCGCGCTTGGAACAGGCCCGGCGTGAAGCAGATTCGGCAGAAAGCAGGGCTGAATCACTGCGCAGACAAGCTGACGATGCTGAGCGGGACGCGCAAAACCGCAACAACAATGTCAAGGCGCTAAACGCACGCGAAACTGGCAAGGACAGCACCTACACGACCGACCTGCGGCGCAATACCGACGGCATTTCCACTGAAACTTTGGACTTTCTGGAGCGCATGTACGAAGCTACCAGCCCCCAATTTGCCGCCAGCGGCAACGCCCTGAAAGCCGATGCAGGTGCCCCGGCGATCGTCAATACCCAAGGTCAATCGACTGGACGCATCCTGAACCTCAGCGCCTAAATCTCGCGACAAGCTCAACTATTATTTTGGGGGGGAGGGGGGGAAAAGGGGGAGGGAAGAAGAAAAGAAGGAGGAGAAAAGGAGGGGGGGGAGGGAGGGAGGGGGAGAGAGGGAGAGGGGGGAAGGGAGGAAGGAGGGGAGGGGGGGGGGGAGAGGGGGGGGGCCGGCGGCTTTGCATAGTTAGCAAATGAAGTGGCCTTGGACAGGCCGTCATGACCCGCCTACATTGCGGGCCATGACGACCAACCCGAGGAAACTTCATGTCGCAATCCGTCGCTGATGCCGCTCTACCGGCCGTAGCCCCCTCTATTCACCTGCTGCCTTCTTACCTTCAAGCGGATCAATTGGGTCCTTGGGGGGTGTACCTACAGCAGGTCGATCGCGTTACCCCTTACTTGGGCCACCTTGCGCGCTGGGCCGAGACACTCAAGCGCCCTAAGCGCGCCTTGATTGTGGATGTCCCCATCGAACTGGACAACGGCACAGTAGCCCACTTTGAGGGTTACCGCGTGCAGCACAACACGTCACGCGGACCAGGCAAGGGCGGTGTCCGCTTTCACCAAGATGTGACACTCTCAGAGGTGATGGCGCTGTCAGCTTGGATGTCGGTGAAGAACGCAGCAGTCAACGTCCCCTATGGCGGTGCCAAGGGCGGCATCCGGGTCGATCCCCGCAAGCTGTCGCGCGGCGAACTGGAACGTCTGACACGCCGCTACACCAGTGAAATCGGCATCATCATTGGTCCGACCAAGGACATACCGGCCCCCGACGTCAACACCAACGAGCAAATCATGGCGTGGATGATGGATACCTACTCCATGAATGAAGGGGCCACGGCCACGGGGGTGGTCACCGGCAAACCCATTGACTTGGGCGGATCGCTAGGTCGGCGGGAAGCCACGGGGCGCGGGGTATTTACGGTGGGTGAAGAAGCCGCCCGCTATTTGGGGCTGAACATTTCCACCGCACGGGTGACCGTTCAAGGTTTTGGGAATGTGGGTGGCGTGGCAGCCCGGCTGTTTGCGGAAGCCGGCGCACGCGTCGTCGCGGTGCAGGACCACGGCGGAACAATTTACAACGAAGCTGGCTTGGATGTACTAGCCCTGCTCGCCCACGTCGCGCAAAACGGTTCAGTCGCTGGCTTTGCGGCAGCAGAAGTCTTGGCGGCCGATGCGTTCTGGGACGTTCCCTGCGACATCCTGATTCCGGCAGCCCTAGAGCAGCAAATTACGGCAGCAAATGCCGGACGCATACAGGCCAAACTCATCATCGAAGGGGCCAACGGACCGACGACACCCGCAGCAGACGATGTCTTGCAGGAGCGCGGCATCTTGGTGGTGCCCGATGTGCTGGCGAACGCCGGAGGTGTCACCGTCAGCTACTTTGAATGGGTGCAGGATTTCTCCAGCTTCTTCTGGAGCGAGGACGAGATCAACGCTCGATTGGTCCGCATCATGAAAGACGCGTTTTCAGCAGTCTGGGAGCTGGCAGAAGAAAAGAAAGTCAGCCTGCGCACGGCCACCTTCATCGTGGGTTGCAAACGTATTCTGCATGCGCGTGAATTGCGCGGCTTATACCCTTGAAGACCGCAGTAACCAGACTAGGGCCGTTACTGCAACGGCCCTTTCATGGACTCGGGCAACAGCAGGGGAATAACGTCAATCCCCTCCTCCACCAGGTCCCGTGCCTGAGTCAGGGTCGTGCTCCCGCGAATGGCGCGGACTTCCGCCTCACCGTAGTGGATTTTTCGGGCTTGTTCGGCAAACTGATCGCCCACGTCTGTGGTCTCAGCGGCCAAACGGCGGGAGACCTCAGCCCAGGCGGCAGCCAAAGCCAACTGGGACGGGGTTGCTGTTGCTGCGGCGGTCTGCGTGGCGGGAACAGCTTTCTCAGAGGTTGGATCGGGCAGTGGTGGCGCTTTCGCACCGGACAAGTTCAGCCGAGGGGCACTCAGCATTTTGGTGACGGAAGGGTCGCCACACAACGGGCATTGAACCAAGGCGCGTTCGCACTGCGAGGCGAAATCTGCCTCAGAGGCAAACCAGCCTTCAAAGACGTGGTGCTGAGAACACTGAAGGTCTAAAACTTTCATGGGAAGAATACGCGGGTGAGGCGTTAGGTCGCCAACGGTGCGTGCCAGTCCAGCGTCCACTGGCCTTGCAGCACGTTCTGCAGCCACAAGGCGCCTGCCAAGGTCTTGGCATCGGTCACTTTTCCTTTTTGGCACCATTGCAAGAGCTCTTCGGGTGTGGCCGTGAACACTTCCAGAAACTCACCCGCGTCCAACTGGCGCTCACCCAGCTGCAAACCACGCGCAAACCAGATATCAATGAATTCGGTGGAGTAGGCAATGACCGGGTGCATCACCCCTGCGTGCGCCCACTCAGACGCGGTGTAGCCGGTTTCTTCCTGCAGCTCGCGTTGCGCACAGGCTTGTGTCACTTCGCCAGCGTCCAGCTTGCCCGCAGGAAACTCCAGCATCACCTGCCCCACCGGGTGACGGTACTGGCGCTCTAGCACGACACGCTGACCACCTTGCCCGTCGTCCAAAAGTGGAATCACCATGACCGCACCGGGATGCACGACGTATTCACGTGTGGCTTGTCCTCCGTCGGGCAGAAGCACATGGTCACGCACCGCATGCAGAAAGCTGCCTTTGAATACGGTCTCGCTGGTGAGCGCCTGCTCCCGCAATTGCGCATCATCGCCCTGCGCGGCGCTCTCGCCCATCAGGCGTCCCGCTTGAGCAGGTAGCGGTAGACAAAACCCGGAAACGCCAAGGTCAAGAACAACGCAAAGGTGATGGCGTAAAACTCCCAGCCTTGGGGCGCGATTTGCCCAGCATGTTGCTCCAGCGCGGCGCCCAAAAGGCCGACCACGCCGTAAAACAAAAGCACTTCCAACAATCGCCAGCCAAGAGACTTTCCGCCTGCCAGCGCAACCACGCCCAGCAGGCGGGTCGATACAAAGGGGAAGTTGGCTGCCACCAAGGCGGCGAAAACTACCAGTAAAACCGAGAAAGACTGACTCATTGGAAACAGTGGCGGGCGCGGGGCGATCAGGAGCCCAGCATTTGGCGCACGGCATTGGCACACAAGGCCATCAAGCCACCTGGGAAGATACCCAAAGCCAACACCAAGCCCGCGTTCACGCACAGCAAGGTCTGGGCACCAGCAGGTGCAGCCACCGGCGCGGTGATGATCGGAGCATCAAAATACATGACCTTGATGACGCGCAAATAGTAGAACGCGCCAATCAGCGACATCATTACAGCAAACACCGCCAAGCCAAGGTAGAAGCTGTCGCCCGACGCAATCAAGGCCTGCAGCACCGCCAACTTGGCGTAAAAGCCGACCAACGGAGGAATACCCGCCAACGAGAACAGGCACAAGGCCATGATGGCAGCGTAGAGCGGGCTGCGTTGGTTCAAACCGGCCAAATCCGCCACTTCTTCACTCTCAAAACCATCGCGAGAGAGCAGCAAAATGACACCGAAACTGGCCAAGGTCGTGAGCACGTAGCTGACCACATAGAACATCGACGAGCTGTAAGCGTTGGCACCTGAAGCTGTGCTGCCATTGACCACGCCAGACATTAAACCGAGCAGCACAAAACCCATTTGTGAAATGGTGGAAAAGGCTAACATCCGCTTGAGGTTCGTTTGCGCAATGGCGGCAAGATTACCGACGGCCAACGAGCCCACTGCCAACACCATCAGCATTTGCTGCCAGTCACCGGCAAGCGGCAACATTCCCTCCACCAGCAGGCGCATCACTATGGCAAACGCCGCTAGCTTGGGCGCCCCACCGATCAGCAGCGTGACTGCGGTAGGCGCACCTTGGTAGACATCCGGTATCCACATGTGAAAAGGAACTACGCCTAGCTTAAATGCGAGCCCTGAAACGATGAATACCAAGCCGAACACCAACACGATGTGGCGAATGTTGCCGGACGCAATGGCCTTGAACACCTCATTGATGTCTAAGCTGCCCGTCGCGCCATACAACATGGACATGCCATACAACAAGAAACCCGAGGCCATCGCACCCAGCACGAAGTACTTCATAGCAGCTTCGGTGGACTGCGCGTGGTCACGGCGCAAGGCCACCAAAGCGTAACTGGACAGGGTCAACAACTCCAAGCCTAAATAAATAACCAAAAAGTTGTTGCCGGAGATCATCACAAACATACCCAGCAAAGCAAAGATGTTCAAAGTGAATAACTCGCCTCCGCGCAGCATGTCACGGTGACTGGCGTAGGTACGCCCGTACACCAAGGTCGCCATAACGGCCACCGTCGCAAAACACTTGAGCCAGCTGGCCATGGAGTCGCTGACAAACATATTGCCCATGGCATACACGGTCTCGCCGCTAGATGCGTTACATGCCAGCAAGACGGCTACGCCACCCAAGGTCAGCAGCGTGAGACCGTGCGTTGCGCTACGCAACACAGACTTCACGTTCAGGTCCACCAGCAAGATGACGCAAGCCATCACCAGCAGAATGATTTCCGGAAGGACTGTGATCAAACTGAGTTTGTCTATCATCGTTCGTCTCGCAATTCAGTAGGATCAGTTCAGTTTGGACACGGCGACATGCTTGAGCAGCTCGGCTACCGAAACATCCATCACATCAGTAAACGGCTTGGGATAAATACCCATTGCCAGAACGGCAATGGCCAGCAAGCTCAGCATCAGAAATTCGCGTGCGTTGATATCGGTCAATCCACGGACGTTGTCATTGGTGACTGGGCCGAGGTAGACACGCTTGAACATCCACAGCGTATAGGCAGCACCGAAAATGAGTGCACTGGCAGCGGCGAAGCCAATCCAGAAATTGAACTTGATCGCGCCCAAAATCACCATCCACTCGCCGACAAAGCCCGCCGTGCCGGGCAGTCCGCAGTTCGCCATGGCAAATAGCAGCGCAAACGCTGCAAACTTGGGCATGGTATTGACCACGCCGCCGTAACTGGCAATTTCGCGGGAGTGCACACGGTCGTACAGCACGCCAATGGACAAGAACATGGCGCCGGATACAAAACCGTGGGCGATCATCTGGACTAGACCACCCGACACGCCCAGATCAATGAAGATGAAAAAGCCCAAGGTCACGAAGCCCATGTGGGCAACGGACGAGTAAGCCACCAACTTTTTCATGTCCTGCTGCACCATCGCTACCAAGCCTACGTAGACGACAGCAACCAAGGACAAAGTGATCATAAATCCGCTCCAAGCGTGCGCGGCGTCTGGAGCAATGGGCATAGAAAAACGCAGGAACCCGTAGGCACCCAGCTTAAGCATGATCGCGGCCAGCACAGCAGAACCGCCGGTAGGCGCTTCAACGTGAACGTCTGGCAACCACGTGTGTACAGGCCACATGGGCACCTTGACCGCAAACGCGGTAAAGAACGCAAAAAACAGGAGGGTTTGGGCAGTCTCGCCCAGCGGCATGGCGTGCCAAGTCGCAATGTCGAAGCTGCCGCCGGAGGCGGTGTACAGATAGATCAGCGCAACCAGCATGAGCAATGAGCCCAGCAAGGTGTACAAAAAGAATTTGAACGCGGCGTAGATCTTGTTGGGACCACCCCAGATACCGATGATGAGATACATCGGTATCAGCGTCGCCTCAAAAAACACATAGAACAGCAAACCGTCTAAGGCGCAGAACACCCCGATCATCAGCCCGCTGAGAATGAGGAAAGCCCCCATGTACTGGTTCACGCGATCCGTAATCGACTCCCAGCTCGCAATGACCACGATCACCGTAATAAAGGCTGTCAGCGGCACAAACCAAAATGAAATGCCATCGACACCGAGGTGGTAGTTCACATTGAAGCGACTGAACCAACTGGCCTTCTCAACAAACTGCATGGCTGCGGTGCTGGTGTCAAATTGCCCATACAGCGGTAGCGTCAACAGAAAACTGGCGACGGCCCCGACCAAGGCGACCCAACGCACCACATTTGCGTGCTCGTCCCGCCCCAATGCCAGTAGCAGCACACCGAATGCCACCGGCACCCAAATAGCAAGGCTCAACAAACCCATATTTTTTTTCTCCTCAGCGACCAAGCCATTGAACGACCATGGGCCATGTCACAAAGTAAGACATGATTACAAACACGCCCAGGATCATGACCAACGCATAGTGGTACAGATAGCCGGACTGGACTTTGCGCACGACACTGGATATCCAACCCACCATCTTCCACGAGCCATTCACGATCGTGCCATCGATCACCTTTTGATCACCGATCTTCCACAAGCCCGTACCCAAGTCACGGGCACCACGGGCCAGAATGTTTTCATTGATCCAGTCAAGGTAGTATTTATTTTCCAGCAGTGTGTACAGCGGCATAACGCGTTGCTTGATGGCGGCAGGCACAGCTGGAAATACCATGTACATCAGGTACGACGACAGTACGCCAGCGACAGCTAACCAGAAGGGCAGTGTCGTCAATCCATGCACAGCCATCTGCCAAGGCCCGTGGAAAATCTCCTCCAACTCGGCCATGGCTCCGTGCCTTTGCGCATCAACCTGGATGACCCCGTGGAAAAAATCACCAAACAGCATGGGTTCGATGGTCAGAAAACCGATGACCACCGAGGGAATAGCTAACAACACTAAGGGCACGGTGACGACCCAAGGGGATTCATGGGGCGTGTCGTCGTGGTGATCATCATGCCCGTGGTCATGTCCATGGTGAACATCGGGGTTCTGATCAAAGCGCTCCTTGCCATGAAAGACCAGAAAGTACATGCGGAATGAATAGAAAGCGGTGACAAAAACACCTGCTAACACGGCAAAACTCGCAAAGCCTGCTGCTGGCAAGCTGCTGGCGTGGACTGCTTCAATGATGCTGTCTTTGGAGTAGAAGCCTGCGAACAGCGGCGTTCCGATCAGCGCCAAAGACCCCAGCAACGAGGTAATCCACGTAATGGGCATGTACTTGCGTAAACCGCCCATCCAGCGAATATCTTGGTTGTGGTGCACGCCCATGATGACTGATCCGGCGCCAAGAAAAAGCAGCGCCTTGAAAAAAGCGTGCGTCATCAGGTGGAACACCGCGACAGAGTACGCCGAGGCGCCTAATGCCACCGTCATATAACCCAACTGAGACAAAGTTGAATAAGCCACCACACGCTTAATGTCGTTCTGGATGATGCCCAAAAACCCCATGAACAGTGCAGTAATAGCACCGATCACCAGAATGAAGTTCAGCGCGGTATCGCTGAGTTCGAACAAGGGCGACATGCGCGCGACCATGAAGATACCAGCCGTCACCATCGTCGCTGCGTGAATCAACGCAGAAATAGGCGTTGGGCCTTCCATGGAATCTGGCAGCCAAACGTGCAACGGAAACTGCGCAGACTTGCCCATAGCGCCAACAAACAATCCAATGCAAATCACGGTCACCAGCATCCAATCGGTGCCTGGAAAACCAATTGCAGCTAACTCAGGCGCCTTTGCAAACACTTCGGTGTAGTTGAGCGTACCTGCGAACGCAACAATCAATCCGATACCCAAGATGAAGCCGAAGTCCCCCACACGGTTCACCAGGAAAGCCTTCATGTTGGCAAAAATGGCGGTAGGCTTGTTGAACCAAAACCCGATCAGTAAGTACGACACCAAGCCCACGGCTTCCCAACCAAAAAACAGTTGCAACAAGTTGTTGCTCATGACCAGCATGAGCATGGAGAAGGTGAACAGCGAGATGTAGGCGAAGAACCGGTTGTAGCCCTCGTCTTCTTTCATGTAGCCAACGGTGTAAAGGTGCACCATCAGCGAGACGAAAGTCACGACGCACATCATCATGGCGGTCAGGCCATCGACAAGGAAGCCGATTTCCATCTTGAGATTGCCCACCACCATCCAGGTGTAGAGCGTCTCGTTGAAGTGGGCGCCGTCCATGGCCACCGACTTCAATGTCATTGCAGACAACACAAAGGCAACAAAGACACCCAAGATAGTCAGCGTGTGGCTGAGCCTTCGCCCAATCCAGTTGCCGCCAAAACGCGTGCCAAAAACACCTGCCAATACAGAGCCCACAAGCGGGGCCAATGGCACGGCCAACAAGGTCGAAGCTGAAAGGGTTTGGCTCATCGTGTTAGCCCTTGAGCGAGTTGAGTTCGTCCACGCTGATGCTGGACTTGTTGCGGAACAACAGCACGAGAATGGCCAAACCAATGGCGGCTTCAGCCGCAGCCACGGTCATGATGAACAGCACAAAAATTTGGCCGTTCAAGTCGTTGAGGTAGTGCGAGAAGGCTACGAAATTGGTGTTGACGGCCAGCAGCATCAGCTCAATAGCCATCAACAACACGATCAGGTTGCGGCGATTTAGAAAAATGCCAACCACCGACAACGCAAACAGCATCGCGCCGAGCGACAGAAAATGTCCAAGTGTCACAGTCATTCTTTTTTCTCCGCTTCTGGGTCGGTGATCGGTGGCGCCTCTTGGGTCGCAGCCATCTTGACAACGGTCATGCGGTCACGCGACTTGACCCGTACCTGATCTCCTGGGCTCACATACTTGCTGTCCTTGCGGGCACGTAATGTCAGCGCAATGGCGGCAACCATGGCGACCAACAAAATCGCTGCTGCAACCTCCAGCGGAAGCAAATACTGGGTAAACAACAAGACGCCCAAATCCTTGGTGTTAGACGATCCCGTAACGGTCGCCACACTGGGCGCATCGACAACTCGGAATCCGCCCATCAACACAGCAGCCATTTCCAGCGCGATTAACACACCAACAAAGGCTGCGAAAGGGAAGTGCTTCCAAAAACCGATGCGCAAATTTTCGACGTTGACGTCCATCATCATGACGACGAATAGGAACAGCACCATCACCGCCCCCACGTAAACCAGCACCAAGGCAATCGACAGAAACTCTGCCTTGAGCAACATCCAAATCAAGGAAGCCTGGAAAAAAGTCAGGACCAAATACAAAGCTGCATGTACTGGGTTGCGGGCCGTAATCACGCGAAACGCTGCAAATAGCAGAATCGTGGAAAAGGCGTAGAAAAGACCAGTCGTGACACTCATGATTCAAACACTTTCTTGCGACAGATCAGCGGTACTTGGCATCGACCAACTTGCTGGCTGCGATTTCGGTTTCGTAGCGATCACCAACCGCCAGTAGCATGTCCTTGGTGAAATACAGGTCGCCCCGCTTTTCTCCGTGGTATTCCAAGATGTGGGTTTCGACAATGGAGTCGACTGGACAGCTTTCTTCACAAAATCCGCAAAAAATGCACTTGGTGAGATCGATGTCATAACGCGTCGTGCGGCGTGAACCATCGTCCCGCACTTCGGACTCAATGGTGATCGCCATGGCAGGGCACACCGCCTCGCACAGCTTGCACGCAATACAGCGCTCTTCGCCGTTGTCATAGCGGCGCAATGCATGCAGGCCACGAAAACGGGGAGACAGCGGGGTTTTTTCTTCAGGAAACTGAACCGTCACCTTGCGACGAAACAAATAACGCCCCGTCAGCGCCAAACCCTTCAAAAGCTCAATCAACAGAAAGCTGTAGAGGAAGTCTTTCAAAGAAAAGGCAGACGGCGTACGCGCCACGGAATGGATAGTCATAGCGAGATCCCTCACTTCCAAATGGTGAAGGGGGTTTGCATCCAGGCGCCGATCACCAAGAGCCAAACCAAAGTCACGGGTATAAACACTTTCCAACCTAGACGCATGATCTGGTCGTACCGAAATCTTGGGAAGGTGGCACGCACCCAAATAAATAGACTGACCACAGCACAGGTCTTGACTCCCAGCCAAATCCATCCGGGAATCCAATCCAACACCGCCAACGGAGACAGCCAGCCACCCAAAAAGAGCAGTGCAGCCAGAATAGAGATCAGCCACATATTGGCGTACTCCGCCAGATAAAACATGGCGTAGGACATACCTGAGTACTCCACCATATGGCCGGCGACGATCTCCGCTTCGCCTTCCACCACGTCAAACGGGTGGCGGTTAGTTTCGGCAAGGCCCGAAATCACATAGACCACAAAGATAGGAAGCAACGGCAGCCAGTTCCACGATAGGAAATTCAGACCCATGGCCGCCAACTCTCCTTTGGACTGCCCCATCACGATCTCGGACAGGTTCATACTGCCCGAAATCATTAGCACGATGACCAGGCAAAAACCCATAGAAATTTCATAGCTCACCATTTGGGCCGAAGCCCGCAAAGCACCGAGGAAGGCGTACTTGGAGTTCGACGCCCAACCGGCGATCACGACCCCATAAACCTCCATCGACGTAATGGCCATGACAAACAACAGCCCAGCATTGATATTGGCCAAGGCGACATCAGGGCCGAATGGAATAACTGCCCAAGCTGCCATAGCTGGCATGATGGTCAAAATGGGACCGATAAAAAACAGCCCCTTGCTGGCCTGTGCTGGAATCAAAATTTCCTTGGTCAACAACTTCAATGCGTCCGCAATCGGCTGCAGCAGCCCCAGAGGCCCCACCCGGTTAGGCCCCACGCGTACTTGCATCCACCCCAAAAACTTACGTTCCCATAAGGTTAAGTACGCAACTGCACCCATTAAAGGAAGCACCACCACCACGATCTTCATCAACGTCCAAATCACGGGCCACAGCAGCCCGGTCCACAACCCCGCACTACTCAGTGCCAAGCCAAAGTTGTAAATCGCATCGATCATGACAAAGCCTCTTCTTGGGCGACGAAGGCCTTGCGCGCATCCGCCGTCAGCTGCAGCGAAGTGGCACGCCGTACCAAGCCATCGAGTTGGTAAATTGACGCTACCATGGGAGTCACCAAAGACTCCGACAGGTCAATCTGCGATGTGCTTGCTAGGTTGCCGAGCACTGCGGCAGGTACAAAGGTTGCACCTTCGCGCTGCTCAACCGTAAGCGAAGCAAGGACTTCTTGCGAGGACTCAAAGTCAAAACCCGGCAGTTTCAACAGATTCGCCAAAACACGCAGCACCTTCCAAGCAGGACGCGCATCACCAGCAGGTTTGACCACCGCATGAAAGCTCTGAACTCGGCCTTCGGCATTCACAAAGCTGCCCGGCGTTTCCGTGAAGGGGGAAATCGGCAAAATGACATCGCTGATCGCCATATTGGCTTTGAAAGGACTCAGCGAAATCACCATTTCGGCAGACGACAAAGCCATACTGGCATCAGCGCCCAACGCGCTGTCGAATTCGGGCTCGACCTGCAGCAGAATCGTCGCTTTCAAGCCGCCCGACAGCATTTGCGCAGCATGCAACCCATTGTCTTTTGGAACTGCTCCGACCCACTGCGCACCGACCGTATTCGCAGCTTCGGTCAAATAGCCAACCGAACTACCCGTCTGCGCCGCTATCCAATTCGACAAGCTCAACAGACTCTCAGCCTGCGGATGGTGCGCGGCGGCATTCCCCAGCAACACCGCTTTGCGCTCACCCGACAACAAGGACGCAGCGATGGCCTGCGCCTGGGGCGTCACGTTGCCAGTGACTGACGCAGCGACCGACTTGGCAGCGGCAATAGCAGCGGCGATGTCCGCCAGCGACTGCACCCATTTACTGGCTGGCGACAGCACTTCAACGGCAACCGGTAAGGCCCAATCGGATTGCTCCGCTACGAGAGCACTCACCATGCACCCTGTCTTAGTCGCCTGGCGAATACGCTGCGCGAACAAGGGATGGTCTTTGCGCAAATTGGATCCGATGACCAGTACGCGCTGCAATTGCGACAACGACGCAATCGAAGTACCCAAATAACGAGTCGACTCACTACGGGTGAAATCAGCGTTGCGTAAACGGTAATCGACGTTGTCGCTACCCAAACCACGCACCAAATCGGTCGCCAGCTTCAGTTCCTCCACTGTACTGTGCGGACTCAGCAAAGCACCGATAGACGCTGCACCATGTTCGGTTTTGATCTGCTGAAGACCATTGGCCACATATTCCAATGCGGTCTGCCAGTCGACAGACTTCCACTCCCCGCCCTGCTTGAGCATGGGACTGGTCAGGCGTTCGTCGCTATTAAGCGCTTCGTAGGAAAAGCGATCACGGTCGGCGATCCAGCATTCATTGACCGCTTCGTTCTCAAACGGAACCACGCGCATTACCTTGTGATTTTTTACCTGCACCACAAGATTGGCACCTGTGGAGTCGTGGGGACTAACCGACTTGCGACGCGACAACTCCCACGTACGGGCGCTGTAGCGGAACGGCTTGCTCGTCAACGCGCCCACCGGACAGATGTCTATCATGTTGCCCGATAGCTCCGAATCCACGGAGTCGCCGATAAATGTTTCGATCTCGGCGTGCTCGCCGCGGTGCGACATGCCCAGTTCCATCACGCCAGCCACTTCTTGGCCAAAACGCACGCAGCGGGTGCAATGGATGCAGCGGCTCATTTCCTGCATGGAAATCAACGGACCAACGTCCTTGACCTGCACCACACGCTTTTCTTCTTCGTAGCGCGAGGAAGACCCACCGTAGCCGACGGCCAAATCCTGCAGCTGGCATTCACCACCCTGATCACAGATGGGGCAGTCCAAAGGATGGTTGATCAGCAAGAACTCCATCACCGACTTCTGGGCCTTGATTGCCTTATCACTTTTGGTGCGCACAATCATGCCCTGGGTCACCGGCGTCGCGCAGGCGGGCATGGGCTTCGGCATCTTCTCTACGTCAACCAAGCACATACGGCAATTGGCCGCGATGCTCAGTTTTTTGTGGTAGCAGAAGTGAGGGATATAGGTACCGGCTTTGTCGGCGGCATGCATGATCATGCTGCCTTCAACAATGTCCACCTTCTTACCGTCGAGTTCGATTTCAATCATTGTTAGCTTTCCACCGCCGCATTCACCATGCTGGATTTGTGCTCAATCAGATGCACGAACTCGTGCCGGAAGTGTTTGATCATGGCGCGTACAGGCATGGCCGCTGCATCACCGAGGGCACAAATGGTGCGCCCCATAATGTTCTCCGCCACGTTGTCCAGCAATTCCATATCACTGGCACGGCCTTGGCCATTCACGATGCGATCCACCATGCGCGACAACCAACCGGTTCCCTCGCGGCATGGTGTGCATTGGCCACAAGACTCGTGCATATAGAAGTAGCTCAAGCGCTGCAATGCCTTGACCATACAACGCGTATCGTCCATCACGATCACCGCACCTGAGCCCAACATCGAACCGGCCTTGGAAATCGAGTCGTAATCCATGGTGCACTCCATCATGATGGAAGCAGGCAATACGGGCGATGAAGATCCGCCCGGAATGACGGCTTTGAGCGTACGACCACCGCGAACACCACCGGCCAACTCCAACAACTTGGAAAACGGTGTGCTCATGGGGATTTCGTAGTTGCCAGGCCGCTCTACATCACCGCTGATGGAATAAATCTTGGTGCCACCGTTATTGGGCTTACCGCATTCCAAATACGCCTGCCCGCCATTGCGGATGATCCACGGCACTGCTGCAAAGGTTTCAGTGTTGTTAATCGTCGTGGGCTTGCCATAGAGACCAAAGCTGGCCGGAAATGGTGGCTTGAAGCGCGGTTGGCCCTTCTTACCCTCCAATGACTCCAGCAGTGCGGTTTCTTCGCCGCAGATATAGGCGCCAAAACCATGGGCCGCATGCAACTGGAAATTGAAACTGCTACCCAAAATACCGTTGCCAAGGTATCCAGCGGCACGTGCCTCTTCCAACGCCGCCTCAAAACGGTCGTACGCAGAAAAAATTTCACCGTGAATGTAGTTGTAGCCCACGCTAATGCCCATGGCATACGCCGCAATGGCCATGCCTTCAATCACGATGTGGGGGTTGTATTCCAGAATATCTCTGTCTTTGCAAGTCCCAGGCTCACCCTCATCAGAATTGCACACCAAATATTTTTGGCCTGGGAACTGACGAGGCATGAAGCTCCACTTCAAACCCGTGGGGAAGCCTGCGCCGCCTCGGCCACGCAATGCTGACTCTTTCACAGTCGCGATAACTTGGTCTTGCGTCATGCCCACGACACCCGCCTCATTGGGAGCAGCACCGTCTTTACCCAAAATCTTTCGCAGGGCTTGGTAGCCACCACGGGCCTCGTAATCCTTCAAGCTCCAATTGGAACCGTTGAGTCCCGCATAGATTTGGGGATTGATGTGTCGATCATGGAAGCACGTTTGAACGCCAGTTGCCTTGAACTGGGAAAGGATGCTGTCGACACTCATCACTTGCTCCCTTCGGCTCGCAAGCTGTCGACCAACTGGTCCAACTTGTCATTACTCATGAAGCTGCACATGGCGCGGTCGTTCACCAGCATCACAGGGGAATCCGCACAAGCGCCCAAGCACTCACTTTGCTGGAGAGTGAACATGCCATCTGCGGTGGTCTCGCCCATGTGAATGCCCAGTTTCTGCTCCAAATGGTGCAAAGCCTTTTGCCCGTCGCGCAACTGGCAGGGCAGGTTGGTGCAGACATTGAGTTTGAACTTGCCCACTGCCCGCTGGTTGTACATGTTGTAGAACGTCGTGACTTCATGCACCGCGATGGGCGGCATGCCCAACACTTCTGCAATCACCTTTTCACTGTCGGTGCTGACAAAGCCCTGCTCTTGCTGCACGATGGCCAAGCAGGCCATGACAGCGGACTGTGCTTGGTCTGCAGGGTATTTGGCTACTTCGCGGGCGAAGCGCGCCTTGGTCGCGTCAGAGATCATCGGTCAATCTCTCCAAAAACGATATCCATGGTGCCAATGATGGACACCGCATCCGCGATCATGTGACCGCTGGCCATTTCATTGAGGCCGGCCAAATGGGCAAAACCCGGCGGGCGAATCTTCAAGCGGTAAGGCTTGTTGGCACCATCGCTCACGATGTAAATACCAAACTCACCTTTGGGGTGCTCCACAGCGGCATAGGCCTGCCCTTCGGGCACTCGAAAACCTTCGGTGAACAACTTGAAGTGATGAATGAGCTCTTCCATACTCGTCTTCATGGACTCACGCGACGGGGGAGCCACCTTGTGGTTGTCCGTGATCACGGGGCCAGGATTGGCCTTGAGCCAGTCTACGCACTGCTTGATGATGCGATTGGACTGCTTCATCTCTTCCATGCGCACCAAATACCGGTCGTAGACATCACCGGTCTTGCCAACCGGAATGTCAAAGTCCAGCTGGTCATAAACCTCATACGGCTGCTTCTTACGCAGATCCCAAGCGATGCCAGAGCCGCGCAACATGGGACCGGTAAAACCGAGGTTGAGCGCCCGCTCAGGCGTTACCACTCCGATGTTGACCGTGCGCTGTTTCCAAATTCGGTTTTCCGTCAGCAGCGTGTGGTATTCCTCCAAGCATTTGGGGAAACGCTGGGTAAAGTCCTCAACGAAATCCAGCAGAGAGCCTTGGCGGTTCTTATTGAGCTCAGCAACGCCCTTGGCATTGCGCACCCGGCTTGCCTTGAACTGGGGCATGGTGTCGGGCAGATCGCGGTACACGCCACCGGGACGGAAGTACGCCGCATGCATGCGGGCGCCGCTGGCGGCCTCGTACATATCAAACAGGTCTTCGCGTTCGCGGAAGGTGTAGATCAGGATGGTGGAACTGCCGCAGTCATTACCGTGCGAACCCAACCACATCAGGTGATTCAGCAAACGGGTAATTTCAGAAAACATGACCCGGATGTATTGGGCACGCACTGGAACCTCAATGCCCATGAGCTTTTCAATTGCCAGGCAATAGGCATGCTCATTGCACATCATGGACACATAGTCCAAGCGGTCCATGTAGGGCAAGGACTGGATATAAGTTTTGCTCTCCGCCAACTTTTCTGTGGCGCGATGCAATAGACCAATGTGCGGGTCAGCCCGCTGAATGACCTCGCCATCCAACTCCAAGACCAGTCGCAACACGCCGTGGGCAGCCGGGTGCTGAGGACCGAAGTTCAGGGTGTAGTTCTTGATTTCCGCCATGCAACGTACTGCTTACTGCAGACCTCCGTAATGGTCTTCCCGGATGATGCGGGGGGTAATCCTCTTCTTAAAATGTGTTTTCCTGTAATCATAGGAGTGTTAAATAAATTTTTAACATTTTCAGATCCACTTTTTATATCACTCATTTTAACTTTTTGCCATATTAATTTCCTTTAAAATACAAATATATCTCGTACTTCCTTTGGTAAATATTTTTCATCTTTTGTTTCTTCATATATTTTAATTTTTAATTCTTTTGGAAAATTAGGATGTGTGGCCAATGTGTTATTTTTTGTTTTATTATAATAATCACCTCAGCATCTTTTCTGTAGATCTTAGATAATTAATTAAAAAATATAACTCCAGTTTCTTGCAAATATGATGACGACAATACATCTTTATACCATTCAAATAATTCATCCTCACTCATTGTATCCAAAATTTCTTCCATATATTTTTGGTGACTTGTAAAAATAGAACCATTAAATTTAACCACGTCTGTAACTAAAGGAACATTATATGGATATGATTTTATATCTATATCAAACTTATTACAATCTCCATTCATATAAAAATTAAGTATAAACCAACCAGCTCTAGATAAAATAGATTGCTTAATCCATTTTACTTTATCTGTTTCAGTAAGAATCAGTCAATTTTGAAATAAGATGTAATAAAGATTCTGAATCAAACAGGTACATTTACATATTTTTCAAAAACTTCTTGATTAAACTCATTATATTGAACTTAATATTAACTCTTTTATAAAAACTCGGAACATAAAGTTTCCTTTTCTATATTTTGAGAAATATCTAATATTTCTAACAATTCATCATTAGTAAATGTATATTTTCTTAAAAAATCATCAGTTCTATTAATCATAGGAGTTCTAAATAAACTTTTAACATTTTTTGATCCACTTTTTACATCACTCATTTTAACTTTTGCCATACTTAATCACCCTTTAAAATACAAATATATCTACTATATCTTTTTGTAAATATTTTTCATCTTTTGTTTCTTCATATATTTTAATTTTTAATTCTTTTGGAAAATTATGATGTGATGCAATGTATTATTTTGTGTTTTATTATAATAATGTTTCAACATCTTTTCTGTAGATCTTGGATAATTAATTAAAAATCTAATTACATGTTGCTTATATGTTGTAACCACTGCATCTTTATACCATATCAAATAATTCATCCTCACTCATTGTATCCAAAATTTCTTCCATATATTCTTTGGGACTTATAAAAATAGAATAAGTATATTTAAAACTTTTTTATATATAACCATAGGTGTAACTAAAATAATATTATATGGAGATGTGGTTACATTTATACCAACCTTATTACAATCTCCAGTTCATATAAAAATTAGGTATAAACCAATCAGTTTAGATACAATAGAATGTCTTAATCCATTTTACTTTATCTTTTTCAGTAAGACCAATTGATTTTGAAATAAGATGTAATAAAGATTCTGAATCAAACATTGTACATTTAAATATTTTTCAAAAACTTCTTGATTAAACCCGTTATCTTGAACTTAATATTAATCTATTATAAAATGCTCGTGTTATCGTTATATAGGTACTCTATATTCTCTGAAATATCAAATATTTCTAACAATTCATCATTAGTAAATGTATATTTTCTTAAAAAACTACATCAGTTCCATTAATCATAGGAGCTTTAAATAGATTTTTAACATTTTCAGATCCACTTTTTATATCACTCATTTTAACTTTTCCCATATTAATCTCCTTTAAAATACAAATATATCTGCTGTTTCTTTTGGTAAATATTTTTCATCTTTTGTTTCTCATATATTTTAAATTTTAATTCTTTTGGAAAATTAGGATGTGTGCATTGTATTATTTTTTGTTTTATTATAATAATGACTCAACATCTTTTCTGTAGATCTTGGATAATTAATTAAAACAGCTAATGTAGTTTCTTGAAAATATGTTGTTACCGCTGCATCTTTATACAAATGTAAAATAATTCATCTCACTCATTGTATCCAAAATTTCTTCCATATATTTTTTAAGCGCCTTATAAAAACAAAACTATTATATTTAAACTTGTGCTATATATAACCATTTCTAACTAAAGTAGCATTATATGGATATGTGGTTACATTTATACCAAACTTATTACAATATCCATTCATATAAAAATTAGGTATAAACCAATCACTTTGGATAAAATAGAATACTTAATCCATTTTCTTTATCTTTTTCAGTAAGGACCAGTTGATTTTGAAATAAGATGTAATAAAACTTCTGAATTAAACGTTATATTTGACATATTTTTCAAAAACTTCTTGATTAAACCCATTATCTTGACTTAATATTAATATGTTAAAAAACGCTCCGGAGTAATTCTTTATTGTGTTCTATATTCTCTGAAATATTTAATATTTCTAACAATTCATCCTTAGTAAATGTATATTTTCTTAAAAAATCATCG
>JAXHOO010000062.1:0-17748 GCA_034519365.1 Rhodoferax sp.
AACACAATGTTCATAAACAAAAAGTGCCTGAAAGGGTTGTGGAAACTGCGCAAGTAGCTCCTAAATAAGTAGCATCACACCAAGCAATGATGCTACTTCGCCCAGTCTTACGGTGTGGCCGGCTTGGTTCCATTGACTTCCACATCCACCCGGCGGTCGGGTGCCAAGCAGGCAATGCGGGCGCTGCGATTGCCCCGCAGGCAATCACCGGCTGCTGTGGTGGTTTGTGTTTCACCCTTGCCGCTGGCTTTGATCGCATGGGTGGCCACGCCGCGGGATACCAAATAGTCCCCCACAACCGTAGCCCGTTGGAGTGACAACTTCTGGTTGTATGCGGCGCTGCCCATGCGGTCGGTATGCCCAATTACCTGGATGCCGTCATAACTGGCACCCTGCAGCTGCAGTGCCAACTCGTCCAGCATGTTCATGCCTTCGTTGTTGAGCGCTGATTTGTCAAACGCAAACAGGGCATCCGAGGAATAGCTCATTTTCTGCGGCGCCAGCGGCACCGGGACAGACATGGGAACAGCAGCTACAGGTGCGGGTGCGGGCGGCACCGGAGCAGCGGCCACTGCCACAATGGCTCCATCGCAGGGGGCGGCAGCCAGCGCCGGGGTCCACTCGGCGCTGTGCCAGCACTGACCGGGCGTGGCGGAGCCAATGAACTGGCCACTGGCGTCCAGCCAATACCCGGGTTTGGCGGTACTTTGGGCCTGGATGCCGAAAGGAATTCCAAGCAGCAAGGCGCCGCAAGAGACCCAGAGGACGGTGTGTGATTTCATGATGGTGTGCCTTTCTCAGGCGGTTTCTTGAACCAGGGTTCGCTGGCTTTGCGCGCCCACTGCGCCATTTGGCGCTCCACTTCCAGGGTGCTCAGTGCATAGTGCTCTTGCAATTTGCCCATGAACTGCTCGCGCCTGCCTGCAATGGCAGTCAGTTCTTCGTCGGTAAATTTCCCCCATTGCGCCTTAGCCTGGCCAGCCAGCTGCTCCCAGTTGTTTTCCACCAGGGCCCAATACCGTGCGGCATCTTTCATGACGTTCTCCTGTTCGGGGTGTGACATGGTTCAGGGACGCACGGTGATTTCGTTCTTCACCGAGGTCACACCACCGACCTTGCGAGCGATGCTCTCCGCGGTACTTTTCTCGGTGGCGTTTTTGGCGAAGCCAGACAACATCACGGTTCCCTTCATGGTTTCCACACTGATGGCTGCGGCATCCACCAGCTTGCTCTCCACAAAACGGCTCTTGACCTGGGTGGTGATGGTGGAGTCGTCGATGTAGGCCCCCATGCTTTCCTGGCCGCGCTGGACGGCACAGCCGGAGAAGGCAAGCACAGCAAAGAGAACGGCGGTACTGGCGAGGCGGGACAAGGTATTCATGGTGTTCTCCAAAGAGGGTGAATGG
Source organism: Rhodoferax sp. (assembly GCA_034519365.1). Taxonomy (GTDB): domain Bacteria; phylum Pseudomonadota; class Gammaproteobacteria; order Burkholderiales; family Burkholderiaceae_C; genus Allorhodoferax. The sequence continues at coordinate 1,407 of JAXHOO010000062.1, forward strand.
GTACGCAGCCAATGTAGGGCCCGCCGCCGGACCTGTCAGTGCGCTGGCGCACTGATGGCCCTGCGGATGGGAACCAGATAACGCGCGGGCCCTGCCAGCACACGCCAGGCCAAGCGTTCGCCCACTTGCAAAACCGTCGCTTGTAATGCCAGCGCCCTGGCAGCAATCTCGGCATCGTCCAGACGCTGCAAGGTGAAATGCAGGTCGCACCCATCGCGTTGCAAATGCAGGCTCGCCTCGGGCCAGTGGGCAGGCAAACAGGGCGTAAACCAGAGTTCTGTCGCGCCTTGTTGCAAGCCCATGATCGACTCCAAGGCTGCACGGTGCATGAGCCCCGCAGAGCCGGTGTACCAACTCCAACCACCGCGCCCTACATAGGGTGCTGCGGCGTACACATCACCCGCCATCACATAGGGCTCCAGGCCATACACCGGACCATATACCGGGTCTTGGCTGCGGTGCGCGGGACTCAGATAGGTGAAGTAGGTGTAGGGCAGGTCAGTGGGCTCAGTACCTGCCAACTGCGCTTGCGCCATCAGCGCCCACACCCCTGCGTGGCAGTATTGCCCGCCGTTCTCTCGCACACCGGGTGGGTAACTCTGGATGTAACCCGCACGCGGCACCATGTGTTGCAAGGGCGGCGCCAGCAAGCGGATCAGCCCCGCCTGGGGGTCCACCAGCTCCGCGTGGGCCGAGGCCATGGCGGCGGCTTGCTGCGCCGGCCTCGCCACGCCCGACAACACCGCCCAGGCCTGGGCGATCAGGTCGATGCGGCACTCCACATTGCTGCTGGCCCCCAAAACCTGGCCATCGTCAAAGTAGGCCCGGCGGAACCAAGCGCCGTCCCATGCGCTGGTATGCAAGGCCTGCTCCCAGCGGGCTGCCGCTTCACGCCAACGCTGTGCGCGGTCCAACTCACCGCGTTGCTCGGCACGTGGTGCCCAGTCCCGCACGATGTCGCACACAAACCACCCCAGCCAGACCGACTCGCCGCGCCCCAAGGGCCCCACGGCATTCATGCCATCGTTCCAGTCGCCTGCCCCCATCAGGGGCAAATCGTGGGCACCGTGCCTGAGGCTTTGGTCAATAGCCCGTGCAGCATGTTCGTACACCGGTGCCTGCGCTGCGCTGGCCCCGGGCGTGAAGTAGATATCTTCCGCCCCCGCAGGAATGTCCTGCCCCTGAAGAAATGCCACCGGAACATCCAGTAGTGCGGCATCCCCCGTGGCATGCAAGTAACGGCTGCAAGCGAAGGGCAGCCATAACAGGTCGTCCGAGATATGCGTTCGCACACCGGCGCCCAGGGGGCTGTGCCACCAGTGCTGCACATCACCCGCTTCAAACTGGCGCGAGGCGCACAACACGATCTGCGCACGCAGCAACTCCGGCTGCGCCCAGGTCAGCGCCATGGCGTCTTGCAGCTGGTCGCGGTAACCCGTGGCGCCGCCAGCCTGGTAGAAGCCCGCCTTGGCATATAAGCGGCACACCACGGCCTGGTACAGCAGCCAGCGGTTGACCAGCACATCAAACAAGGCATCAGGTGTGTGCACCTGGGTCGTGTCCAGCAGCCCCTCCCAATGGGCCTGCACGGCAGCCCCGCGGCTGGCAGCGGGCACACGCAAGGCACTGTGGGCCAGGTTCAGGGCCAAGGTGGCATCCAGGGCATACCCCACCAAAAACACACGCTCGGTATGTTCGCCGCCTTCCAGGTTCAGGTTTTGGGAGAGTGCAGCACAGGGGTCGAGTCCATCCCCTCCATGCGACGCAAGCCGGGCCGGCATGACCAATTCGCCGCAGGCATCAAAAAACTCCCGCCGGTCACAGGTCCATTCCAGGGAACCACCGCGGTTGGCCTCTCTGGTCGCCAAAAATGCAGCGCCATCGCCCAGCCCTCCTGATCGCTCGCGCTGGTGGCACAACAACACCGTGTTGCGCCCTGCCACCAGCGTCTCTTGATGGCAGGACGTAAAGGTGCTGGCCCGGTCTTGCCGCCCCGCGCCCATCACCCACTCCACCAGAGCCACCAGGCGCAACGCTACCTGGCGTTCACCGCGGTTGTGGATTTGCAGATGCACTTGTTTGACCGCAGTGTGCGGGTCCACACACCAGTGCAGACGGATGTCCAGCGGACCATGCCGGTGTGTGATGTGCGTGCCGCCGGGCCCAAGCACCACGGTGTATGCGGACTGCATATCACCCCAGGCACTCGGTGCCAGCGCCCAGGTCTCCAGCGTGCGGCGGTCCTGCAGCATCAGCCATTCACCGGGCGGATCAGCTACCGGGTCGTTGGACCAGGGGGTGAGCTGGTTCATGCGGCTGTTGCGCGCCCAGGTGTAGCCGCCTCCGGTTTCGGTCAGCACGGTGCCAAACTCCGCATTGGCCAATACATTGGCCCAAGGACGCAAGGGGCGCAAGTGCTGTGCCACCTCAAAGACAAAGTCTCCGGACTCCGTATCAAAGCGGCCAACGCTGACCTGTTGCGCAGATGACTCAACCCCAGCCAGCCCCACAGCCTGGCAGGGCCGCTGCTGGCGCAGCAAGGCATCGCGCTGGTGCAAGGCCTCCCACTCCGCCACGTGGTGCGCCAGGGGACGGCCATCGGAATCGATGTGGATGCGTGCCAGCGCATGCAGGGTGCTGCGCTCATCGGAGCTCAAGGCCTCAGGACGCAACACCACAAACTGGACCGCCCCCCGCCCACTGGAAGGAGGGCAATCCGACTGGAGGCGCTGAACCAACTCGAGCAGTTCCCGCTGCAGCGGCTGTTGGTAAGACACGGGTTCGGAATTGATAACCACCAAGTCACAGTCAACCCCGCCCCAGGCCCACAGGCGCAGGCCCTGCGCCATTGCGCGCACCAAACCCAGGCCCTGCAGAATCGCAATCGACACCAGCACGATGGGACGATCCCCCGAAATTCCCCAGCGCCACAACACCGACTTGTCACACACCACACCCGGCGCAGGAATCGCAAACGCGCGGCTGATGCGGGGCTTGCTCAGCACTAGCAACAGTGCGGTGGTGAGAGTCTGCACCGCGGCATAGTTCTCGGGGTTGATGCGCAGGGCGCGCAAACGGATGCCGGTGAGGGTGGCAGACATCAGCGATGCGCGTTGCAGGTGGTTGGCCTGCTGGTACTTGTCGAGCAAGGCATGCAGCAGTTGGGTATCCGGTGCTGCGGCCGTGGCAAAGGTTAGCACCGTTTTGGCATGGGGTGCGAGATGGATGCGCACCACCAGCGCAGCCACGGGGTCCAGGCCGTTGGCAGCCACCTGTGGGTCCTGAAAATATGGGGGCGGGGGCGCCGTGGTGTCGCTCCAGCCACTGTCATGTCCAGGCTTGCCGTTACGCCCGGCCCACTGCAGGCGATCCGCACAAGCACGCACCTGGCGCACGCTGGCATCGGTATGGGCCAAGAAGTGCACAGCGCTTACCGCTGCCTCGCTGGCAATGCGGGCTTTGCGCTCCATCAGCAGCGCGCGATGTGGCTCCAGCCACTGCGTGTTCACAAACAGGTTGGAGAACGCAGGATGTGCCGCATCGGCTTCGGCGCGGGCCAGAGTGATCTCCAGCGCCGAAGACAGCTCCAGCACAGCGTCTTCTTCCTCCAGATTACAAATCTCGATTTGCCGGAACTCGATGTCGTCTTCGGGGCTTACCCACACGGTGATTTGCGCCCTCAGGTGTGCCCACAGGGCAGACAACACCACCCGGTCCGCATGAAACGTACAACCATATTCGGCTTGCGGGTCTGCTGCCGGGTGCTGGGTTAAGGAATGGCGCACATCGGCAAACGGCCCAGACAGCGTACGCAAGAAGAAAAAAGATCCATAGGCATCACGTAGCGCATCGTCACGCCAGCGAGAGACTCCCACGCCCTTCCATCGGCTCCAACCCGCACCATTGGGGCGCAGCGCAACACTGTAGTTGCCGTTGGACAACAAATGGCTGGGCTGCACCGCCATGGTGTCAGGGGGTACGCTGCGCAACAGGCCGGGCACCCGATGGCGCAACATCTGCAATGGCAAACCGGCAGCCAGATTCAGGTGCCGCGACACTTCTTTGGGCAGTCGCTCGTGGAGCAGGGCCGAAGCCGCCTCCAGGTGCGGATCTGCCATGCCCCACTGCTGTACCACGCCGTCCATCAACACATTGGCCAGCGCCACAATGCACATGCCTTGGTGGTGCGCCATGTAGGTGACCACGGGCGTAAAGGGCTCGGGCCCGCTCTGGCGTGACGGCGTGTAGTCCAAAGCTTCAATAAAGCCACAGGCTTGGCGCGCACCCAGCGCCTCCAGGCGCCGCAGGTTGGCCACAGCAGCTACTGGGTCTACCAATGCGGCCAGCGCCGTGGCGTAGGGTGCCACCACCAGCTCCTCCGCAGGAGCGCGGCGCAGAGCCAGTGCCGGCGCGCCTTGTGGCGCATATTGATAGGCCAAGGAATTGTCTCTGCCGGCGTAGGCCGACTCGGAAACACCCCATGGAACACCGCGCGCCACACCGTAGGTTTGCTGCGCCTGCACAGCAGCGGCATTGGCGACCTGCAGAACACTGTCCATAGGCTCCGCCAGCACCAGAGAAGGCATGAGGTACTCAAACATCGAACCGGACCAAGACCGCAAGCCCACCTGCAAACCGGACACGTAATGCATGCGCCCCAAAGCCGCCCAGTGCGCGACAGGGACATCGCCTTTGGCAATAGCCAACAAGCTTGTCAGCCGCGACTCTGAGGCCAGCAAGTCGTAATAGCTGGCATCGAGCTCCTGTTCCAGAACCCGGTAACCGATGTGAAACAGGCGCCGTTTGGCGTTGTACAAAAAGCCATACTCCGCTTCCCACGCCAGACCTTGCAGGGCCTGTGCCAAGAGTTTCAGGCGTGCCCCGTGTTTGGCCTCGTGGGGCAGGGCTGCACGGGCCAGGCAGGCTTGCGCACTGGCGAGCAAATGGCCACTGAGATTGCCGCTGTCTACCGTGGAGACATACACCGGCAACAAAGGCGCCAGGGTCTGCGTTTCGTACCAGTTGAAAAAATGGCCACGGTAGCGCTGGAGGGTCCGCAGGGTGCCGAGAGTCTGCTCCATGCGGTCCAGCATGTTGCCTGTGCCTATCCAGCCAAACTCCGCGGCACAGGCAGTACTGAGCAGGTACAGGCCAATGTTGGTCGGTGAAGTTCGATGGGCTAACTGATCGATGGGCACTACCTGGAGGTTGTCGGGCGGCAGGTAGTTGTCCTGACGGGTGACACTGCGCTCAAAGAAGCGCCAGGTATCGCGCCCCACACTGCCCAGGTACAAGCGGTCGGACTCCGACAGACTCTGCGCAGTAGCGACTTTGGGCACACGGCTGACCAGCCAGGTCACTGCCGGGGATAGCCACCACAACGTGAAAAGCAAAAAGGCGTAAGCCGGGTGCTCGACCTGGTGAACCAAAACGGCGGCCAACACCAGACTCATGGCGGACACCGGCCAGTGTTGCCGCACAAGGGCGGCCAAGCCTGTTTTGGCCGATGCCTGTGAAGCAGCCGCAGTGGTCCATTCCAGCAAACCTTTGCCACTGATCAGCATGCGGTACAGCGCGCGCCCCACGGCATCCAGCCCCAGGGCCGACTGGCGCAGCAGCTGCGCCAATTGCCACATCCCCACGCACAGGGCACGCAGCAGCTCGGTACCTGCCTGCGCATAAAAATACCGCAGGGCCACATGGGGCCGGCTGGGAAACAAACCTGCAAACGCCCCCATCAGCGGGCCGGCCGTGTAGGCCAGAAACACCAGCCCCAGGGCCCACGCCGGTGTAAGACCCACACCACACACCGACAACAGCAACAGGCCCACTGCTGCTGGCGCCACCAGCGAACGGCGCAGGTTATCCAGCATCTTCCAGAGATTGATGGCCGTGATGCCGTAATGCCGGGCACGCACCATGAAAGGCAGCAATTGCCAGTCCCCGCGTGTCCAACGGTGGATGCGTGCGTAGGCCACATCAGGATGGTGGGGCGCGTCCTCCAACACTGTGACATCGGTCACTGCGGCGCAGCGCGCCATGGCGCCTTCCAGCAGGTCGTGGCTCAGTACCCGCTCATCGGGCAAGCGCCCGGCCAGCACCTGGTACAGGGCCTGCACGTGCAACAAGCCTTTGCCGGTGAAGGTGCCTTGCGAAAAAATGTCTTGGTACACCTCGGAGCTGGCCACACTGTAGGGGTCAATGCCGTAATGCCCGGCGAACAACCAGTGGTACGGCGTGCGCATGTTCTGTGGTGGCAGCGGAGTGGCAACACGAGGCTGCAAGATGCCATACCCCGCAACCACCGTTTGCGTAACCGGGTCCACCCGGGGATGGTTGCTCGGGTGCGCGGCAATACCCACCAGCGAACGCAGACGTCCCGAGGGAAGCTGGGTATCGGCATCCAGCGTCAACACATACCGGGTATCGGATTGCAAGCGGCTGGCATCGCCCAGGTCCATCAAACCGGCGTGGTGACCCTGCGCCAAAGCGGCTATCAATTGCTCGAGCTTGCCCCGCTTGCGCTCCCAGCCAATCCAACGCTGCTCGGACTCACTGAAGCGCCGCTCCCGGTGCAACAACACAAAGCGTGGACAAGAGGCCGCATCTGCGCGCGGATACCTCTGGTTCAACTCAGCAATGCATTGCAGGGCATGCGCCAGCAAACCGGCATCTCCCGCCACCGTATGGGCAGGCGCATCCAGCCAATCGGTCAGCAGGGCAAATTGAGCTTGCTCTTCGGTGTTGGCCAGGTAATGCAATAGCAAGCGGTGGGCCAACGCGTCAATGTCTTGCGGGTTCACCAACATCCCGGGAATCACCACCAGCACCCGGTGCTCGGACGGAATGCCCTGCAAAAAAGCCAAACGCGGCAGCCGGGCGGGCCGTACCGACTCACTCACCAGCCGGTTGACCAAGGCCACCATGGCCTCAGAGGCCAAAATACCCAATAGCACCAATGCCAACCAAGCCATAACACCACGGGGCAGCGGCCCTGCGATCCAATGCTGGACCAGCAGCCAGGCGATCAGGCCCGCGGTACTGAAGAGGATGGTGAACAAATAGGCTGGCAGGGCCAGCCGCCGCACCATCTCAGGACCATACACATCGTGCACCGTCCCCATGCCCAGGGACTGGCGCAAGGCCGGGGCACCATCGCCATGCAACCAATAGGCGGGTACCGTGCTGGCCAGGTTCGCGGGGTTGGCGTGCGCCATGGCGGCGAGCAAAGCCCTGGCCACCTCGGCCTCGCTTCGGGCGCTGCGTTTGGCCAGCGTCTCGACCGCGTGCAGGGTGTCTTCGCGTGTGAGTGGATGCTCTGCCTGGAAGGCCGGACTCTCCAGCAACAGGCGAGTGGCAATGTCGACCTGGCCAATCACGCTGGCCCAGTCGGTATCGCCAATGGCACGCAAGGAGGTCACAGAGTTGCTGACACTCACGTTGTCGGCTGCCTGGTCGGCGCGCTGCTGCACCAACATCTCGGCCACATCGGGCATGGCGGTGTACAACCAATCCTTATGCACGGTGTTGCTGTGCAACACCGTGGCCTGCAGGCGCAAGGCCATTTGGGCCAAAAACACTCCGCCCACACCTCGGGGGCGCAGCAGCTCCAGCAAGGTATTCAATCGCCCAACGTCATACCGGTCGAGGTGATCACAGCAGATGTTGGCCAATTCACGGGATGCCTTGTTGGCTGCCACCCGGTCAGCCAAGCGGCGCAGATTTTCCATCAGCACCACACGCAAAGTGGTGGGCAGCGCCCACAATTCGCTCAAGTTCAGCGCGCAAGTATCCTGGTAGGCGTGCAGAAACCGCACCAGCAGATCTTCGTCAAATGCTCCATCGGTATGGGCTACAAAGGCCCAGGCGACGCCGTAAACCCTGGGAAGGCCCGCCAGCGGCGCCTGCACCAGAATGGGCAAAGACTGGAAGTACGAGCTGGGCAGCCCCTCGTACACCTCCTTGAACTGGGCCTCCAGCAAATGGAAATTTTCCAACAACCACTCTGCAGCCGGGCTGATGTCATAACCGGTTTGGGCCTGCGTTCCGATGTAGACATTGGCCAGGCGAAGGCGCTGGATGTTGCTGCGCAACCGGGGGGTAAAGCCCTCGCGCCGGCGCCGTACGCTGGTGTACTGGTGGCTAATCCCCAGGCTGCGTCCATGCTGCGCGAAGCGGCTTTCGCCAAACACCTCGGAACGAATGGGTGGCTCTAGAGGACCGGCCTGCAAATCCAGCACCTGCGCCAAGATGGCAGGGGCAGAGGGAACCACGTGGTGCAGCGCGACCAATGGCATGCGTCTCAAGAAGCCACAGAGGCCGCTGCGCTGAGCAGCAGCACCAGCAACACCACACTGGTGATAGAGCGACCCAGTACAAACCGCATTACAGACCCAGCGGCAAAATGCACTGCCTGTGCGCCACTGCGCCTTGTCGTGCACCGCTGCACATGGCCCGACAAGACATCGAGTTCCATCGGAGATGTGTCTGCAGAAGTACCAAAGGCCGCAGTGCTCCACTGCGGTGGGGTGGGTGAAACATCAGTCTTCATGGTGGCTCCTTGGCATGGTGGTACACCACAGCGCTTGGCATCCAACAAGGCAAGGGGTCCCCACCCGAAGGTGGCGCTCCACTGTCAATAGCCCCATTGGATACCTCTGTTTTGTAGAGCCCTATCCTGGGCAAATTTGGCTGGTAAGTCTGTTCGTCAGCGCACTCTCACAAGGCAGTGACGGGGAAGCTTGGTGCGATAACGTACATACCAGCACCACATGCAGGGCTACACTGACTTTTAGTACGAACCACCCATCTGTCTGGTTGGCAACCCGTCCCTCTTCCAACCCGAGGTGTCCATGCCCGCAGATATAACCCCCAAACGCAACCAACTCCTGGCGTGCCTGCCAGACCTCGAATGGTCACGATGGCAGCCTCTTCTGGAAGAGGTAGACCTGCCCCTGGGCAAGGTGCTGTACGAATCCGGCGCAGTGCTGCGCCATGTGTACTTCCCCACCACGGCCATCGTGTCTTTGTTGTATGTGCTGGAAAGCGGTGCATCGGCAGAAATTGCCGTCGTGGGTTTTGAAGGGGTGGTTGGCATCTCCCTCTTCATGGGCGGGGGCTCCACACCCAGCCGCGCAGTGGTGCAGAGTGCAGGCAAAGGCTATCGCTTGAGCTCCCACACCATGAAAGAAGAGTTCAACCGATCCGGCCCGGTAATGCACCTCATGCTGCGCTACACCCAGGCCCTGATCACACAGATGTCGCAAACTGCAGTATGCAACCGCCACCATTCTTTGGACCAACAGCTGTGCCGCTGGTTGCTGCTGAGCCTGGACCGTCTGCGCAGCAGCGAACTCGTCATGACGCAAGAACTAATTGCCAATATGTTGGGCGTACGCCGCGAAGGCGTGACTGAAGCAGCCCTGAAATTACAGCGTGGAGGCCTCATTAGTTATGCCCGTGGCCATATCACCGTCATCGACCGACCGGGCCTGGAAGCGCGCACTTGCGAGTGTTATGAGGTGGTCAAACGGGAATACGAGCGCCTGCTCCCCAAGGCGCTGGCGACCTGAACGCTACAAGCGCCCGGTCAGCACCAGAACCAACAAGATGATGACCAGCAGGCCCAGGCCGCTGGTAGGACCATAGCCCCAAGACTGGCTGTGCGGCCAAGCCGGGAACACCCCGACCAGCATCAAGACCAGAACAATCAACAACAATGTGCCAAGGCTCATGCCGCACTCCTTTGGATAGGTGAAGAAAAAACCGCGTTGTAACTTTCACAATCGCGCTGGTAACAGCTGCAGGCCGCAGCCTCCAGTCCTGCACGGTAGACCACGCGCACCACACCGCGGTGGTAATCAATCAGCCCGGCTGTATGCATAGCGGTGGCAGCATTGGTCACACTGACCCTGCGTACGCCCAGCATGGCGGACAAGAACACATGGGTCATGGGAAACACATCCCCAGGCGAGCGGTCATGGCTCATGAGCAGCCATCGCGCCAGCCTTTGCTCGACCCGGTGAAATCGCACACAGGCGCAGCCATTGGCCAGTTGGCCCATGGCGAAATAAGTAAAACGCCCTACCACCTGCATCAAGGATGAACAGCTGACCAACAAATGTGAAAACTCTTGGGCCCGCACCCGCAACGCCTGCCCGTCCTCCTGGACAAGCGCCTGCACCATGGCACGTGCCACCCCGAGACCCAGCGCCGCTCCCAACACGCCCTCGGCCCCCACCATGCCGACCTCAATGGCACGTACGCCGTCGGTGGTGGCGATCAGAGAGACATATCCCTGCAAGGGAAAGTACACATAGGCCAGCACATCCCCCGGCTCCCAAAGCACTTGCCGCAGATTTAGATCCACCAACTCTGTCTGGGCCAACACCAAGAGGCGGTCTTTGTGAAGTCAGACGGGACAACAACAAGTTATTGCCGGCAGAAAGGTTGGGGGGCTGTGTGCCTGAGACGGCATTCATGGTGTCCTTTGGAATGAATCAGGATGCCAGTGTTACCCAGGAGGCTGCGGACATCTGTGCGCTGGAACACCATGGCCAAAAGAACTAATGGAAGTTGTTCGTTGGCGTACAGACCCTCCTGCAGCCGCCAGCGTAAAACCATGTTTCCACATCCCAAGGACGCCCCATGACCAGCATCACCATGAGCAAGAGCCACAAACACCTCGTCCGCGATCTAACCCGGAACGCGCGTATGCCAGAAAGCAACGAGGCACGACTAGAAGCCACCAAGGCGCAGGTCCACAAGGAGACCCTGCATCTGCCTAGCCGGGCGGCAACTCCAAATGGGGCGCAGCCTGCCCAGGCCACTTCCCGCAACACACGCTAAATAACCATGAGCGCGATACCTGGCTACAACGGTCTGTTCCGCAAGGGGACTGCGGAATTGCCAGTGGCTGCACCCGACTGGGACCACATGCTCAATGCGGTGAAACTGCGCCTGAACCTCACGGTGGGCGAGCTCTCGGCACAAGGGCATGGACAGACAGACAACCATGTACTTTCGCGCTTTTGTGTCAGCGTGTTGGAGTGTGTGGACTCGCTGGACGCCTTGCAAACCCGCCTGGACTGCGAGCTGGATCGCAATGCTCTGCTCAAACTCGAGATGCTGGAAACCCAGTCTGCGCTGCTGCAAGCGCGCAACGAGTTGCTGGGCACGCGCGCCGGCGAACGGCGGGCACGCCACAGCGCCCAGCACGACAGCCTGACCCAGCTGCCAAACCGCAGCTATTTTGAAAACCAGCTTCAACACGCACTGGGCGACCCCCAAGCGGCCGAGCTGGGTATGGCCATCTTGTTCCTGGACCTGGATGAGTTCAAGGCCATCAATGACACCCAGGGCCATGGTGCGGGTGACGAGTTATTGCGGGTGGTGGCAGCGCGCCTGAACCAGGCCGTGCGAATGGAAGATGTGGTGTGCCGCCTGGGCGGTGATGAATTTGCCTGCCTGTTGCGGGGGCTGGGCAACCGCAAACAACTGTCCCAACTGGCGGCCAAATTGTTTGACTCGGTCACAGCACCGTGCAAGATTGGTACACACGATCTGACGGTGCGTCCCAGTATCGGCATTGCCATTTGCCCCAGTGATGGCATGACACCAGAGCTACTGCTAAGAAACGCGGATGCCGCCATGTACCACGCCAAACGCAGACAAACCGGTTATGCGTTCTACGACGAATGTACCCAGGCGGCATAGCGCCCGGGGGCTTTAACCCTCGGTCGATTCCGTGTACAGCATGAGCTGGTGAGCCTCCAAGTACTCCAGGCATTGGTCCAGTTCAGGGTTGTCAGTTGCTGCGCGGGCCGCAAACCAGCAGGCAGCCGCTGCCAACAACCCTATGCAGGGCACTGCCAGGAGTACCCACTGCGATGCCGCGGGCGTGATGTCCCACAGCATCGTGGAGGCTCCCGCCAGAGCGAGCCCCACGGAGGCCAACACCACTGCCCCCAGGTAACACAAGACTTTGTATCCCCAGTACACCGCCAGCAGATGCAACATCTGCCGGCCGTGCAAGGCATGTGGCGTCGCCATGCGCTTAACGCGGAGTGTGGGAGCGACTCAGTAAACTCGCCAGCCCCATCAGGACTGCGCCAGTGGCAGCAGCCATGAGCAGGGACTTGAGCGGCTCATGGCGCACATAGTCGCTCGCCACCTCGCTAGCGTGTGTGGCCCGCTTTTGCAGATTCTGGCCTGTGTGGCGCAAAGCCTCGCCGCCTCGGTGCATCAGCGCATCGGCCTGATCGACGGCATCACTCATAAATGGAATTACGCCGTCACTCAAAGGTTCGGTAGGTTGGGGGGTATTGGAAAGGTTCATGGAGCGCTCCGTAAGGGTGGGAATGGGGATTCGGCCTGAAGTGTGGCGAATCACGGCTTGGTGACCTCGTGACCGATGATGCCGCCGACCGCGGCACCACCAATGGTGCCCAAGGTACCGCCGCCAAGCACAGCACCACCAATGGCACCGGCGCCTGCGCCGATAGCGGTGCCCTTCTCTTGTGGCGTCATGCCTGCACAGCCAAACAGGCTTGCAAACGTCACTGCGTAAAGGGCCGCGTAGGCAGCATTTGTGATGGGGTTCATGGTGTTACTCTTGAAATGGTGAAAGGTCAGCGCCGTGGTTACTTGCCAAACTTGACTTTGGCCTCGCTCACGCAGTTGTCTTTGGCGACACCTGCCATGGCATCGCACTTTTCTTTGGCCAGCGCATAAGCCGCAGTGGCTTTGTCCGCTGCAGCTTCTTTGCGTGCTTCCTGGGTGGTCTCTCTGGACTCCTTGTTGGCGTCTCGGGTCTGCATCTGGACTTTGGCGTCGGCCTTGGCTGTTACCTCTAGGGCCTTGGCTTCTTTGACGCACACATCCTTGGCATTGCCGGCCTTCTCGCTGCAGCGCTCTTTGGCCATGTCGTAGTCACCCTCCGCTTTGGCCAAGCGTGCTTTGTAGTGGTTCTTCTCGGTAGGCTGGTAATTGGCCTCGAGATTGGCCTTGGCCACATTGCGGCCGGCTTTTGCATCTACGACACAAATGTCTTTGGCGTTGCCCGACAGCGCATCGCATTGGGCCTTGGCTGCCTTGTAGTCATCGGCCACTACCTGCTGGCCCGCTTTGTACTCCGCCTTGGGCAAGCCTTGGGCCATGAGCGTGGTGCTGGCTACAAGACCCACGGCAAGAAAAATCGATGGAAGTTTGAAGTTGGGCATAAAGCCTCCTGGGTAAAACGACATAGGCGCCACACAGATGCAAGAAATGTCTGTGTCACGTTCATCACCAAACCAGCAAAAAGGTCGCTGCCCATGGATCCGATCACTGCAGCTTAGGCCGCGCGTATGGGATGGTCTGTATGGCAGAGCACACATGCGCTCACCCCCAAAACCTAATCATTCGGATGCAATGTTCTGTACCGCACATATGTGCAGACTGCAGGTGGCTAGCCTGCGTTTGGATCACCCAAGCGCACGCTGCAGGTGGATCACAACCTATCAACCTCACAAGGAAGCAATCATGAAATTTTCAGTGAAGCACGGTGCCGTTGCATTGGCGGTCATCGCCGCATTTGGCCGCGCACAAGCTACCGTCTTGGTCAGCAACACACTCACCGCCAATGTCGACTACTCGGCCACCTCGTTTGGTGGAACCTTGCTGGCGCAGGCCATCACCAACATCAATAACTCCAGCTACAACGGCATTGCCCGCGCGGCGGTGTATGACACCGGAAGTGGCCTGGATTTCTACTACCAGTTCACCAACAACGCGAGCTCCAAAAATGGCGTGGAACGATTCACGGGCTATGACTTCAGCAGCTTGGCTGCGTCCACGGTGAATGTGTACCAAACCGATGCGGCGTTTGACCTGTTTGTTACCGGTACCGAAAAGTCCGACTACGCAGACCGGACAGGTTTCGGTGTGATCGGGTTCAGCTTTGTCCCCAATGGTTTATCCAAAATCAACCCGGGCACCACCAGTTTCACGCAAATCATTCGCACCAATGCGCGTGAATACCAGCCGGGCAATTTCGGCCTGCTCAACGGCATCGGTGACAACGCAGTTGGCTTTGCCGCTGCAGTACCCGAACCAGAAACCTACGCGCTGCTGTTGGCAGGCCTGGGCTTGATGGGCACGATTGCCCGCCGCCGCAACAAGGGAAAAACCAGCACTGAAACCAGCCAGAGCTGATTTAGAACCCTACTGCCCCGGACACCCCATGCGCGAGCCGGGGCAGCGCCAATGGCCACCACCTGCGTGACATACTTGCGCCATGCAGTGGAAATTGGGCTCCCTCTGGAAAGCATATGGCGTGCTGGCCATGGCACAACTGGGCATATTCGCCGTTTGCGTGGTGTCCCTGGCCCGGTTTGGCCGGGCTTGGACTCCCTGGGCGGTGGTGGCATTGCTCAGCCTGTTGCTGCTGAATGCCGGCCTGGTGCTGGTGCACCGGCGTTACGTAGCCCTCAAAGAGTCTTCACGGCGCCTGAAGCTGCTGGCCGAGATGAATGTGCAGGTCAATCGAGAGATCCTTTTGAACGAGGACATCGAGCTGATCTACCGCACCATCCTCAACTACCTGTTCAGTGTTTTCAACCGGGCCAGCACGGGTTCGGTGCTGATTTTGGGAAACGACGGCTACCTGACCTTTGCCGCCTCGCGCGGCTTTACCGAAGAGTTTGTGAACAACTTCCACCTGAAGCTGGAAGACTGCTTTTTTGTACCAAGCCACTGGTGGCCGCATTGAGGGCACGCGGCTGATTACCAAAGAGGATTTCCAACGGATTGAAACCGTGTTCAAACCCGGGGAGTGGGAATACCGCTCTGTCATCAGCGCGCCCCTGTTCATTGGGGAGCGGCTCTTTGGCATTCTGAACCTGGACTCGCCGGTGTCTGGCACCTACAACGCGCAGGACGTGGCCATTGTTGAGCAGTTCCGCACCCAGATCGAGATTGGCCTGCTGGCCCGCGAGCGTTACACCACCAACATCCGGCGCTACCAGGTAGACGCACTTACCGGGCTGTTCACGCGGCGGTATTTTGAAGACCTGTTCAAGGTCGCGCTAGACCGGGCCAAGCGACAGCAGGAGTCTTTTGTGCTGGCGTTGTTTGATGTGGATAACCTCAAAGGCACCAACGACACGCTGGGCCATTTGGCCGGCGACCAGATGCTGCTGGCAATTGCCAATGCCTTGCGCGCTTCGTCCCGCTACTCGGACATCATGGGGCGCTTGGGGGGCGACGAATTTATTGTCTGCTACCACCAGAGCGAGGTGACGGTGATGGACAAACACCTGGCCGACATTCGCACCCGGCTGCGCACCAAGCCCACCTGGCTGGGGGACAAGGAGTGCACCTTGTCGTTCAGCTACGGGCTGGCCACCTTTCCGCAGGACGGTACCACCCAGGACGCCCTCATCGCTATTGCAGACCAGCGGCTCTACGCCATGAAATCCGCCAACACGAAGTGATTTGCACCATGAAGAAGTCTCTCCTTGCTTTCGCCACTCTCCTGCTGCTCCTGATCGTGGGCGGCGCCATCTGGTTGCACGGAAATCTGGATGATTTGGTGCAGTCCGCCATCTCCAAGTACGGCACGGCCATGACCGGGGCCACGGTCAAAGTCTCTGCCGTCAAACTCAAGGCGGCCAATGGGCACGGCACCCTCAAGGGGCTGCTGGTAGGTAACCCTGCCGGCTTCAAAACGCCCTATGCCGTCAAGGCCGACACCATCGAGCTGGAGGTGGACGTGGCTTCACTGACCAAAGATGTGGTGCTGGTGAAAAAGATCGCCGTGATTGCCCCCGAGGTCATCTATGAAAAAGGCGATGCGATCACCAATGTGGATGCCATCCAGAAGAACATTGCCCAGTACCTGGGCCCCTCCACCAACACCGGGCCGGGCAAGAAGCTGATCGTGCAGGAATTTGTCATTCGCGGTGCCAAGGCGCAGGTCAGTGCCAGCTTTCTGAACGGACAGACCGTCAGCGTGGCTCCTGCCCGATACTGAAGGCCCTGGCGCTTATCTGGGCAAAGTCAAAGGAGGCCCCACGCCGGGTGAGCTAGTGTTGGAGGTTGCCAACGCGCTGGAGAAACGCCCGTTCTGCTCAGTGAACATGGGTGCGTTGGCGAAATCGGTAGGGAGCGCGCTGGACAAGGCCGGCACCGCGATCAAGGACTTTTTTAAGTAAAAATTGCCTCTAGCTCTCGCGCATAGTGCGTGACCAGCTATTAAAAAGATAGCAAATTTATTACATCAGGCCCCGCTTGGCGCGCGTAGCCCAGCTAGGTAAGCATCCAGGCGGTCAGCGTCAAAAGAATGCAACTGAACGAAGTATTA
>JAXHOO010000075.1:0-10595 GCA_034519365.1 Rhodoferax sp.
AGGCTACGTATTGCTGCTCGGGCTGGTCAGCGAGCTGATGGCCAATGTCGAACGCTATGCATGATCTGCGCAAGGAGAAGCGTCAGCGCGTCATGACCCTGCCAGCGGCGCCATCGTTGTCATGCTCCGCAGCCTCAAGATGCATGGCATGGCGCAGGCCGTCACCGATCTCATGGAACAGGGATCTCCAGCCTTCGGGGCCGCCATCCCGATCCTCTCCCAGTTGCTCAAAGCCGAGACAGCAGAACGGGAGGTTCGGTCTGTGGCCTATCAGCTCAAGATCGCGCGCCGCTTCCCTGTCTATCGCGATCTGGCCGGCTTCGACTTTACCAGTAGCGAGGTCAATGAAGCTCTGGTGCGTCAGTTGCATCGCTGGTGACTTCATCGACATCGCCGACAATATCGTGCTGGTCGGCGGTCCTGGCACCGGCAAGAGCCATGTGGCAACCGCGCTGGGCATCCAGGCCATCGAACATCATCGAAATGGCGTCCGCTTCTTCTCGACGGTCGAACTGGTCAGCCGCGCTCGAGCAGGAAAAAGCACAGGGCAAGGCCGGTCAGATAACAGCCTCTGGCGCGGGGCTCGGGGTCCAGGCCGTTGGTGAAGTGGGTCTCGACGCCGGTGGATTCCCACAAGAAGGGCAACGGGCGCGCCCAAGCGGGCAGACTGGCTGGCAGGCCTTGGGCGTAGCGGCCAGACTGCACTTCTACGCCAGTGAGGGTGGCTCCCTCTTTCTTGGCCTCGATCACACCGCAGGCTTTGCCGTTGACATAGAGCAGGTAGTCCGCAAAACCAAAGCCGGTATTGAGGGGGAATTCTCGGATGGCTACGCCGGTACTGGCATGGATGTTGGCATCAGATACGCCGCAGACGTGCCAACCTGCTGCGACCAACAGCGCGTCGATGCTGACTCTGGCTTTTTGCTCTGGCGTCATGCCCCGCTTCCTCCCTTGGCTTGCATTCTAGGTTACATGGAAATATGGCCTCTAGCCCCCGTGAAATATTGTTGTATAGCTACCATTTTAATAGCAAATATTCATAATTCGGTGTACTTGGCGCTGTTGCCCCGCGCGGTCTCAATCGGATACTTTTGCGCATTGACCTGCATCTTGGCCTCTGCGGCGGCCACCAGATCAATGCCCAGCTTGTCGCACAGTTGTAGCAGGTAGAGGAACACGTCAGCCGCCTCTGCCGCCACCTCGGCCGTTTTGTCGGGCGCCAGTGACTGGCTTTGCGCCTCGGTCAGCCACTGAAAGTGCTCCAGCAGTTCAGACGCCTCCACCGACAGCGCGCAGGCCAGGTTCTTGGGGGTGTGAAACTGCTCCCACTCGCGTGCGCGGGCAAAGGCGCGCAAGGACTCCACCAGTGGCTGCAGCGGATTGTTGTTTGATGAAATCATGCTCTAGCCCCCGTTAAATATGCTCTATACGCTATTAGTTTTGTAGCAATTGCCACTGGTAACCTAAGCCAGCAAGCCGGCTTTCTCCAGCAAATCGTGCACCAGCTCCAGCCGCACCAGGGGGCTGTCCAGGGCCATCAGCCGTTGCTTGATCTGCACGTCTATGGGCAAGAGTTCGGCCCAGCGGTTGGCCACCCAGGCGCAGTCATTCAGTGCGTAGGGCGCGGCCAGCGGCATGGTGTCGGGTGACACTCCCTGCGCCACCAGTTGCTGGATAAAGGCTTTCAGCGCATCAACCGCCGCACGCAGCTCGTGTGGCACGGGCACGGCCTGGTCGGCCGCAAGCAGGCGCACGTCTGCTATCCACAGGCCATGCTTGAGCTGCTCTTGGCGTTCGATGTGGAAGCGTTGTGCGCCCAGGCACTGCACCACCAGCAGACCCGGCTGCGGCGCAGCATGTTGTGCAATGGTGGCCAGCGTGCCGACCGCGTGGAAGGCCTCGTTGGCAAAACCGTCACCACTGGGCTTGGCATCGCCAGGCTGGTGCTGCTGGCGCTGGCGCACCTCGTGCCCCTGGGTCAGCGCGACCACCCCAAACGGTGTGCCGGCCTTGATGGCCTTGCCAATCATGTCGAGGTAGCGCACCTCAAAAATTTGCAGTGGCAGCAAGCCACCCGGGAACAGCACGGTGCCCAGAGGGAAGAGGGGAAGCGCTGCTATGTGTTGGCCAGATTGCGTCATACCGTTGATTCTCTAGCGCGCCAGGCTACTGCCTGTGTCTTGGGGTTGGGGGCGCGCTTTTGCAGTTTCGCACAGCTCTCTCCAAGTGGCTTTATTGAATATTTGCAAAGTACTCTGCCAAATAGAGTGCATTTCACACAACAACACACTGCCCTATGACCATTACCCCAGAACAAGCAGGCGAGGCCTTGCAGTCGATTGAAGATACCGGCCGGCACAGTGCGCGTCTGTACCGCTACCGGCTTGCATCGCCCTACTTCCTGCTGTGGGGCTTAGGCTGGGCCTTGGCCTATACGTTGACCCACTTCTTCCCGAAGCACGCAGGGGCAAGCTGGCTGGCGGTCGACGTCGCGGGCCTTGCAGGCTCCTGGCTTCTCATGCGCGCGCGTCCCAGCACGGCCCGCCACCACGGTGCCTGGAGACTCATGGGCGCGGGCCTGGTACTGGTCGGGTTCGTCGCCGCCAGCATGGCTGTTTTGCAGCCCACATCCGGCAGGCAGATATCCACCTTTGTCACCTTGGTTCTGGCTGCCGCGTATGCCCTTGTTGGCCTGTGGGCGGGCTGGCGCCTGGTCGCCATTGGTGCCCTGGTTGCCGGCGTGAGCCTGATTGCCTATTTCTGGATTGGCACGTACTTCAACCTTTGGATGGCCTTTGCGGGCGGTGGGGGTCTGGTGGCCGTGGGCGTCTGGCTGCGCAAGGCTTGACATGGCCGAACTCGACGGCGTACTGCACCAACCGATACGGCTGAAGATCATGGCCGCGCTCAAGGCTTGTCCGCCGCGCGAGGCGCTGGACTTCGTTGCGCTAAAGGCCATCGTTGGCGCAACAGACGGAAATCTGGGCGCGCACCTGACCACACTGGAAGCCGCAGGGCACATCCAGATTGAAAAGGACTTTGTGGGCAAAAAGCCCCGCACCCGAGTGCAGCTCACCCGAAGCGGCAGGCGCGCTTTTGATGCCTATGTCGAACTGCTGCGTGGCATTTTGGACGGCGATGTCACCTGATCCCTTTCTTGCCTCCCGCTTTCTCACCCACCCAAGGAGCTTCACTATGAAAATGACATCCACTGTGTTCACGGCGATTCTGTGCGTGTTGTCCCTGCACGCCGCGCTGCCCGCAGCCCACGCACAGGGCGGGCCAGACATGGCCACCACCATCAACGCGCAAAAGGAAGCGCTCAAGTCCCTGTCATTTATGGACGGTGAATGGCGGGGAACTGCCTGGACGATGATGCGTGATGGCAAGCGGGCAGAGGTCATCCAAACCGAGCGCATTGGCTCGCTGCTGGACGGCTCCATCAAATTGATCGAAGGTCGCGGATACCGGGCCGACGGAACGACTGGCTTCAATGCATTCGCTGTGCTGTCGTACGACCCGGTTGCCAAAAACTGGAAGCTGACCTCCTGGGCCCAAGGTCGTCAGGGCGAGTTCAAGTTGACCCCCACGGCAGATGGCTACGTTTGGTCGATCCCGGCCGGCCCCACTGCCACGATCCGCTACACCGCCGTGTTTAAGGGCGACACGTTCAAGGAAATCGGTGAGTACCTCGCCGAGGGTCAACCTGCACGCCAGACTTTTGAGATGAACCTCACGCGGGTCGCCCCCAGCACATGGCCCGCTGCGGGCGCCGTCAGTCCGCAGTAGTTGGATCGCGGACAAGGCCCAGGCACCCCTGCCAGGGCCTACCGCGCCAGCACGGCCGCCAAGGCCAGGCCCGTATGGGTGCCCAGCGCCACCACTTCCTCGGGCGTGGCGGCAGCCACCACCTGGCCGCCGCCATTACCGCCCTCGGGGCCCAGGTCAATCACCCAGTCGGCCTCGGCAATCACATCCAGGTCGTGCTCGATGACCACCACGCTGTGGCCGCCATTGACCAGACGGTGCAGCACCTGGATGAGTTTTTCCACATCGGCCATGTGCAGGCCCACCGTGGGCTCGTCCAGCACGTAGAGCGTGTGCGGCGCTTTGTTGCCGCGCTTGCCGACGTCGTCGCGCACCTTGGCCAGCTCAGTCACCAGCTTGATGCGCTGCGCCTCGCCGCCGCTCAGCGTCGGTGATGGCTGGCCCAGGGTCAGGTAGCCCAGGCCCACATCTTTGAGCAGTTGCAGCGGGTGGGCGATGACGGGCATGGCAGCGAAGAAATCGACCGCTTCGTCCACCTCCATTTGCAGCACATCGCCAATGTTCTTGCCGCGCCAGGTGACGGCCTGGGTCTCGGGGTTGAAGCGCGCGCCCTTGCAGGTTTCGCACAGCACTTTCACATCGGGCAAGAAGCTCATGCCAATGGTGCGTATGCCCTGCCCTTCGCAGCCGGGGCAGCGGCCTTCGCCGGTGTTGAAGCTGAAGCGGTTGGCCGCATAGCCGCGCGCCTTGGCTTCCAGCGTGTCGGCAAACAGTTTGCGGATGGTGTCCCAGAAGCCGATGTAGGTGGCGGGGCAGCTGCGCGGGGTTTTGCCGATGGGGGTTTGGTCCACTTCCAGCACGCGGTCTACGGTTTCAAAGCCGGCTGACACCTTCGCAGCCGGTCCATGGGATTTGCTCGCCCGCGTCCAACGCATCGCGGCCGGCCTTGGTACTGCGCTTTTGCACGGCGGTTTGTACGTTGGTCAGCAGCACGTCTCTCGCCAATGTGGACTTGCCGGAACCACTGACGCCGGTGATGGCGACCAGGCGCTTGAGGGGCACATGGGCGGTGACGTTTTGCAGGTTGTGAAGCTTGGCGCCCGTGACCGTTAGCCAGTCGATCTTAGGATTTATTGCCGCGTTAGCTGCATTGGCTGTGCCCGCAGCGGGTAGCCCGGAGGCGGGCGCCTCATGCATTTGCTGCGCAACTGCAAAATCGGCTTCCACCTCCGGGCTACCCGCTGCTGCGACGGACATTTGGGCGGTGCGCTGATTGGCCAGTGCGGCGTATTCGGCGGCTACGCGGGTGCGGTCGGCCAGCTCGGCGTTTGCCGTCGCGCTGTCCAATGCGCGGGCAGCTTCGACCGCCGCCTTCTGCGCTTTTGCAGAAAGCTTCTTCGGCTTCATACCCACACCACCCGCTGGGGAAGGCGGTGCGTCGGGTGCCGATTTGGCAGTCGCGAAGCGAATGTATGAGGCATCCGGCGTACCGCCTTCCCCAGCTGCGCGCACTACCAAATTAGCAACAGATTCAGCATAAGAAACCATCCCACGCCGCACCGCCAATGGATGCTTCATTGCATGCAACAAGTAGCGCCCGGTCTGCGACTCCGCCGCCGCCTGCACATCGGCCACCGAACCCTGCGCCACCAGCCGCCCACCGCGCTTGCCCGCGCTGGGCCCGATGTCGATGATGTGGTCCGCATGGCGAATGGTGTCTTCGTCATGCTCCACCACCACCAGCGTGTTGCCCTTGTCGCTCAAAGACTGCAAGGCGCCCAGCAGAATCTTGTTGTCCCGCGCATGCAAGCCAATGGTGGGCTCGTCCAGCACATAGCACACGCCTTGCAGGTTACTACCCAACTGCGCCGCCAAGCGGATGCGCTGCGCCTCGCCACCGCTGAGCGTGGGCGCGCCACGGTCTAGCGTCAGATAGCCCAGGCCCACCTCTTCCAAAAACTCCAGACGGCTCTTGATCTCGGGCACCAGGTCGCGCGCGATGTCGCCCTCGCGCGTGGTCATGCCGCCCACCACCTGCAGCGTCTGCACCCACTTGCGCACATCGGTCACGCTCAGGCGCGCAATGTCGGTAATGCCCACCTTGGCAAACTTCACGTGCCGCGCCGTGGCGTTCAGGCGCGTGCCGCTGGCAGGTGGGGCAGGTTGCGTCGTGCAGGTCTTCAATATCGGCCTCGGCAAAGGTCTGCTCGCGGCCCTTGTTGTCATCGTCTTTCACCGAGTCGTCAAACACCTTGCGCTGGTCTTTGGTCAAGGCCACGCCGGTGCCCACGCAGTCCGGGCACCAGCCGTGTTTGCTGTTGTACGAGAACAGGCGCGGGTCCAGCTCGGCATACGAGGTAGCGCACACCGGGCAAGCGCGCTTGGTGGAAAACACCTGCAGCTTGCCAATGCCCGCAGTGGGCGTACCGGCCAACATGGCCTCGCGCAAGCCGCCAATCTCGCTCAGCACATAGACCACGCCCTTGCCATGCGTCAGCGCATCGGCCAGCGCCTGGCGCAGCGCGGCCTCGTTGGCCGGCGTCACATCCAGGCTGGCCACGGGCAGCTCAATGTTGTGTTCCTTGAAGCGGTCAATGCGCGGGAAGCCCGTGGTGGGCAAAAAGTTGCCATCCACCCGCAGATGCGTGTAGCCGCGCGGCCGCGCCCAATCGGCCAGCTCGGTGTACACGCCCTTGCGGCCCTGCACCAGCGGCGCCAGCAGGCCAATGTGCTGGCCCCGGTAGTTCTTCAGCAACTGCGCCGCAATGCTGTCCGCCGACTGCGGCTCCACCGCCGCGCCGTCTTTGTAGCAATGCTGCGTCCCCAGCTTCACGTACAACAAACGCAAGAAATGCCAGACCTCAGTGGTGGTGCCCACGGTGGACTTGCGCCCGCCGCGCGAGAGCCGCTGCTCAATGGCCACCGTGGGCGGAATGCCATACACCGCATCCACCTCAGGCCGCCCCGCCGGTTGCACGAT
Source organism: Rhodoferax sp. (assembly GCA_034519365.1). GTDB lineage: Bacteria > Pseudomonadota > Gammaproteobacteria > Burkholderiales > Burkholderiaceae_C > Allorhodoferax. Next base: position 6,749 of record JAXHOO010000075.1, read on the forward strand.
GGAACGCGCGTAGGCATTGAGCGATTCAAGGTAGCGCCGCTGACCTTCGTTGAACAAAATATCAAACGCCAAGGTCGATTTACCCGACCCCGAGACCCCCGTCACCACACTGAACTTGCCCCGCGGAATATCCACCGACAACGACTTGAGGTTGTGCTCCTTCGCATTCACGATGCGAATGGAATTGCTGTGATCTACCGCCTGCCCGGCACCGAAGGTGGATGGGCTTGCGCCTGGGGCCGATTTGGCAATCGCGGAGCGAGTGTATGAGGCACTAGGCGATAGCCCATCCGCCGCAGCGACAGAAGAAACGCCCCCCACCGCAGCCCCCACCAAATAAGTAGCAGAAACCTCCGCCACCTCATGCACCACCCCCATAGCCGCCGCATAGTCCCGCAACGCCTTGCCAGTATGCGAAGTGGAATGCAACATCACATCCTCCGGCGTGCCATGCGCCACCACCTCCCCGCCCGCATCTCCGCCCTCCGGACCGAGGTCAATCAGCCAATCCGACGCGCGAATCACATCCAGGTTGTGCTCAATCACCACCAGCGAATGCCCCGCATCCATCAGCTTGCGCAGCGCGCGCATCAACTTGGCGATATCGTCAAAGTGCAGCCCCGTGGTGGGCTCGTCCAACATGAACAGCGAACCCTTACGCGCCAAGAACTGCTTGCTGGCACTCGCGCTCTTGGCCGCCTCGGCCAAAAAGCCAGCCAACTTGAGACGCTGCGCCTCGCCACCCGACAAGGTAGGCACCGGTTGGCCCAACTTCACATACTCCAGCCCCACATCCACTATAGGCTGCAACACGCGAATCACCTCGCGGTCGGTGCGGAACACCTGCGCCGCCTCGCTCACCGTCAGGCTCAAAACATCAGCCACATTGAGCTGTAACAGCGCTCCCGCCGTGCCGGTGCGCTCAATCGTCACTTCCAAAATCTCGGGCCGGTAGCGCTTGCCATCGCAGTCGGGGCAACGCAGGTACACGTCGCTCAAGAACTGCATCTCCACATGCTCAAAGCCCGAGCCGCCGCAGGTGGGGCAACGGCCATCGCCGCTGTTGAAGCTGAACTTGCTGGCGGTGTAGCTGCGCTCTTCGCGACAAGGCCGCGCCCGGCAAACAACTCGCGCACAGCATCCCACGCCCCCACATAGCTCACGGGGTTGGAGCGCGCCGTTTTGCCAATGGGCGACTGGTCCACAAACACCACTTCGCTAAGCTGCTCTGCGCCCAACAGGCGCGTATGCGCGCCGGGCGTTTCGGTGGCCTTGCCAAAGTGGCGCAAGAGCGCGGGCGCCAACACATCTTGAATCAGAGTGGACTTGCCAGACCCCGACACGCCGGTAATGCACACCAGCCGCTGCAGCGGAATTTCCACCGTCACATTTTTCAGGTTGTGCTCCGTCGCACCTTCCAGAATCAGGCGCGGCGTATTGGGAACCACCATGCGCTTGAAGCCCATGCCCACCTGCTTGCGACCGCCCAGGTAAGCGCCGGTCAGCGTGTCCACGCCCTTGAGCGCTTCGGTCGTACCGTCAAACACAATCTGCCCGCCTTTTTCGCCGGGGCCGGGCCCCATGTCAATCATGCGGTCGGCGGCCAACATGACCGCCGGGTCATGCTCCACCACCACCAGCGTGTTGCCCGCATCGCGCAGGCGCTGCATGGCCCCCACGATGCGGCCCATGTCTCGCGGGTGCAGGCCAATGCTGGGTTCGTCCAACACAAACAAGGTGTTGACCAGCGAGGTACCCAGTGCGGTGGTGAGGTTGATGCGCTGCACTTCGCCGCCGCTCAGGGTGCGGCTTTGGCGGTCCAGCGTGAGATAGCCAATGCCCACGTCGCTGAGGTATTTCAGGCGGGTGCAGACTTCTTCGAACAAGAGCTTAAGAGTTTTTTGTTCGGCTTCGGATGCGGTTGCCGTTGTGTTTTGCGGGGATGCATTGACCTCCGACTGAGCCGAAGGCGAAGCGGAGCTGGGGATACCGGTAGGGGCCGATTTTGCAATCGCGAAGCGAGTGCATGAGGCACCTGCCGATACCCCCAGCTCCGCGTCACTTTGAACACGCCCCCGATCAACACCACCCAAACTAGCCTGCAGCGAATCAAAGAACCGCCGTAGCTTGTCGAGAGGCATCAACATCATGTCGTGCAAACACAGCCCCGGCAACGCCTCCAACTGCGCCCGCGACCACTTCACACCCTGCGGCATAAACCGCTTGGCCGGGTCTAGCACCGCATCCGCCTGCGCCTTGGTGCCAATACGCCACAACAGGCTCTCAGTCTTCAACCGCGCGCCGCCACAGGTGCCGCACGGCGTGTAGCTGCGGTACTTGGACAAGAGCACACGGATATGCATCTTGTAGGCCTTGCTCTCCAGGTACTCAAAGAAACGGTCCACGCCAAACCAATGCTGGTTCCACTTGCCGTTCCAGTTGGGGGAGCCCTTGTAGACCCAGTTTTTTTGTTCCTCGGTCAGCTTGTACCAAGGCGTGTCGCGCGGAATGCCCGCCGCCTCGGCATGGCGCATCAGGTCATCCTGGCACTCTTGCCAAGCCGGCGTTTGCATGGGCTTGACGGCGCCCGCGCGCAAGGTGAGCTTGTCGTTGGGAATGACCAGGCCATAGTCCACCCCCACGACCCGACCAAAGCCACGGCAGGCTTCGCAAGCGCCCACGGCCGAGTTGAACGAGAACATGGAGGCGATCGGATCGGCATAGCGCCAATCGCTTTGCGGGCAGTGCAGGCCGGTGGAGAACCGCCACGATGCGGGCTCTGAAGACACCTCGTTTGCTACGCTTTCAGGAGCTGTTTGCGCAATATCCGTAGGGGGCTGGAGCTTCATTAGACACGTAAACATTGAGGCGACCGCTGCCCGCTTCAGCGCCACCTCAATCGCTTCCAGCGCGCGAACCTTCTCCACGCCCTCAATGCGGAATCGGTCGGCCACCACATCCAAGCACCTTGCGGCGATCCGGCGTGCCGGGCGATGCGCGGCACGGATGCCGGCGGTCTCCGCCTGGTTGCAACGGCATTCGCCTGACGGCGGCGGTATACACCAGCTTCGCGCTCGGCATGGATACGGGTAAAACCGCTGGCGCTCAGCCACTGGGTGACTGCTTCGGCGCAGAGGTGTCTCGCCGGCAACTCCACGGCGGAAGGTCAGCACCAGACGGGGGTTTGCAGCTGGCCGCCGCCCGGCGCAGCAGCTCGGCGTAAATAGTTTCTGGCGTGTCGTGCTGTACCGGTAGCGAGGTGTCACTGTCAAACAGGTTGCCACGCGCGGGAGAACAAGAGCTTCAGGATGGTCATTCAGCTCCGTCATCGTCCCCACGGTAGAGCGGCTGGAGCGCACCGGGTTGGTTTGGTCATCGCGATGGCTGGCGGGACGCCCTCCACCTTGTCCACCGCCGGTTTGTCCATCCGGTCCAGAAACTGGCGGGCATAGGCGCTGAAGGTTTCCACATAACGGCGCTGGCCTTCGGCGTACAGGGTGTCAAACACCAAGCTGGACTTTCCGGAGCCGCTGGGGCCGGTTACCACCGTCAATTCACCGGTGCGGATGTCCAGGTCAAGGTTTTTAAGATTGTGCTGTCGCGCCCCGCGAATGCGGATGGTGCCATGGGTCATAGTGTGTGCTCTGCTAGACGTGGGGTGGACATTCTAGGCACAGAGCAATGCCCCGCGCCCGGGCTGCTGTATCGGACGGCGGCGGGTGCTCCCGCGCAATAGGAGCGAGATCTACAGGTGCTTGAAAAGGTCTTTGCGCAACTCGGGGAAACGCTTCGCACTGGTTGCCGTGCCGTTGAGCATGGCCTCTTCCCACATGAGCAATACGTAACT
>JAXHOO010000071.1:0-19742 GCA_034519365.1 Rhodoferax sp.
CATTACGTATTGCTGGCGCGCGCGCGGTGTCGCGCTGCACGAGTCCTTTGGCTCCATCGTGGCCGAGGTGGCAGAGGTGTCTTTGCAGGACGGCGTCCCACGGGTACACAAGGTGGTGTGTGCGCTGGACTGTGGCACGGTAGTCAACCCCGATACCGTGGCACAGCAAATGGAGAGCGCCGTAATTTTCGGCTTGACGGCCGCCCTGTACGGCAAGATCGACATCCAAGATGGTGTGGTGCAACAGACCAACTTCCCGACTTACCCCATGGTGCAATTGGCCCAAGCGCCGGTGGTGGAAACTTGGATCGTCCCCAGCACACGGTCACCGGGTGGTGTGGGTGAGCCCGGCCTCCCTCCGATCGCTCCGGCCGTGGCCAACGCGCTGTTTGCACTCACCCAGCAGCGCCATCGCAGGCTGCCGCTGGTCAAGACCGCGTAGCCCCTAGGGCGCGACGGCGCCGAGTTGAACAAAACGGGCCAGCACTTCACCGGCGCTGCCCTGCATCACCAGCTCGCCCTTCTCCACCCGCACGCTGCGGGCCTTTTCCAAAGCTCGGAAAAACAGGTCTTCCTGCCCACCCGGTGGCAATCCGGCGCACAGCCTGCCCGTGGCAGCCAATGGCCCCACCTGAATGAGTCCATTTTTCACCACTGCACGGCCGGTAAACCCGTTGCAGCCGCCCGAGCCGCTGACCTGCTCTGCGGAAGGCCAACGCCACCGGGGCGCGGGCTCTTGGACCGACTCCACACCCTGCACCGCCACCGCAACCCAGTCGCCGCCAGACAAGTTGGCACCCGTCTCCGGTACAAAGCTGTGCTGTACCGGAGCCACACCGCAGGCGGTCAACAACACGGCAAACAAGAGCGTCGCCGTTTTAGAAGATAAGTTCAAAGATTGCATCAGTGAAAACCAAGTTGGTACTACAAGGCCACCATATTACCCAAGCTAAAAAACTCGCGGACAATGGAAGACTGCACCGCTCCCGACCTCGCTGTCTGTTTGTATGCCTACGCCCCCCCCTTCTTCACCCGCAGCCTCCGCCACGCTGAGTCAAGACACCCCACCGGCCTTTTTCTACGCGCTGGGCGTGGCACTTTTACTGGCACTGGTGCCCACCGTGTGGCCACAGGCAGATCTGGCGTTTGCTAACCTGTTTTTCGGCGACGCACCTCACATTGCCGCCGCTGAGTGGTGGTGGGTCAGCCTCATCAATGCCTACGTACCCGCAGCGTTTCGGGTGCTGCTGCTGCTGTGCATTGCGGGCTGGATAGCGGCTACGGCCAACCGACGGTGGGCGGCTTGGCGACTTCCGCTGGCGTTCGTCGTGGTGGCTGGCTTTGCGGGGCCGGGTTTGGTCGTCAACGCGGTGTTTAAGGACAACTGGCAACGCGCTCGGCCCTACCAAGTCGAGAACTTCGGCGGGGCACAGCAGTTCACCCGCGCCGCTGTCATTACCGACCAATGCGACAACAACTGCTCGTTTGTCAGCGGCCATGTGGCCTGTGGTTTTTTCTTCTCAACCTTGTTGCTGGTGCACCGCCGCCGCGCCAAGGCCTGGTTGGTGGCTGGCACCTTGGCGGGGCTGGCGATAGGATTCTCACGCGCTGCGGCCATGGCCCATTGGCTTAGCGACATTCTGTGGGCCTATCCGATCACCTTGGTCACCAGTTGGTTGGTGTGGCTGGGCCTGCTGCGCTGTTACCGATGGTGGGATGGCCGCGCAGCAAGGCGGCCCGGCGCGTAGCGCTGGCTCAGCCCTCTTTCAGCCCGGTGTGCACCGTGGGGTAGCGCAGACGCAAGCGTAGTTCTTGGGTCATGCGCGTGGTGTCGAGTCGGCGCGACTCCTCCATAAAACTCAGCAGCATCACCGGCAACTCGTCCCGCGCACTGGCGCGTGACACCCGCGGTGGCCGGGGCAGTACGTACAAATCTGCCGCCAAATCAAAGTAGTCACCCATCTTTAACCCAGACTGGTCGCTCACGTTGTAGGTGCGCAAGGGCTTGCCCAGCCACAAAGCCCGCCAACAAGCCCGGGCTAGGTCATCGGCGTGGATGTGGTTGGTGTAAACGTCGTCCTCTGCTCGCAACACGGGCGTGCCCTTGGCCAACCGCGCGCGCGGTGAGCCCCCCTCCCGGTCGGGTGCATAAATGCCGGGGATGCGCAGAATAGACGCGCGCACGCCACTACTGCGGGCCCAGAACCGCATGGTGTATTCCGCTTGCACCCGCCGGTGCGCCCGGGCCGTGTGGGGCGCAAGAAGCCGGGTCTCGGTCACCCAGTCCCCTTGGCAATCACCATACACGCCGCTGGTGGACGCGTACACCGCGGCGCGCGGTACGGCACCGCGGCGGCGCATCGCCAGCGTCAGGGCACGTGCGCGCGGGTCATTCCAGCCCTCTGACGCCGGTGGCGCTAAATACACCACGTAGTGGGCTAGCCCGGCCAAGCGCTGCAACTGGGCCGGGCGGTCCAAGTTGCCCAGCAAAGGCGTTGCGCCGGCTTCGCGCAAAGCGTCACGGCGCGTTGGGTCAGAGGTCAGTGCCAACCAGCGCGCTTGCTTCGGATGGCTTTGCAACAAGCGCAGGCCAATATCACCACAGCCGACCACCAGCACACGAGGTTTGCGAAAACGCGAAGGTAGCGCGCCGAGAGGGGATTGGTTTGAGGGCAAAATCGAAGGCTATTGTTGTGAGAGCCGCTAGGATAACGAAAGATGAGCACAGTCAGCCCCGCTAGTTCCGTTGTTGTCGTTTATGCCGTGACGGTGCAGCCCAGTGGCCGCCAGTTTGAAGCCCTCGATAACGAAACCCTGCTGATGGCCGGTATACGCCAAGGCATAGGACTGCCTTATGGCTGCAAAGACGGTGCTTGTGGTTCCTGCAAATGCCGCATGCTCAGCGGCAAGGTGCACCATCACCAACACCAACGCAAAGCCTTAAGCGCTGACGAAGAGGCGCAAGGTTTGGTGTTGACTTGCTGCGCTATCGCAGAGTCCGACGTGGTGCTGGAGTCACGGCAAGTGAGCGAGTTGGGTGCCTTGCCGATTAAAAAAATGCCCACCCGGGTCACCACGCTGCAGCGAGTGTCCGACGACGTCATGCTGATGCAGCTGCAACTGCCGGCCAACGACACCTTCGCCTTCCGGGCCGGGCAGTACATCGAGTTCATCTTGCGCGATGGCGCACGGCGCAGCTATTCAATGGCCAATGCGCCGGGGGTAGCCCACAGCGTAGAGCTGCACCTGCGCCACATGCCCGGCGGCCGGTTCACCGACCATGTGTTCGGCACCATGAAGGAAAAAGAAATTTTGCGCATGGAAGGCCCCTTTGGCTCCTTCTTCCTGCGCGAAGACTCCGACAAACCCATCGTGATGCTGGCCTCGGGCACGGGGTTTGCACCTATCAAATCCCTGTTGGAACACATGCTGGCGCAAGGCATTGCGCGCCCGGTCACGCTGTACTGGGGCGGCCGCCGCCCAAGTGATCTGTACCTAGACGCCTGGATACAAGAACAACTGCCCCGCATGCCATGGTTGCGCTATGTCCCGGTCGTGTCGGATGCCTTGCCGGAAGACGCCTGGATGGGCCGAAGCGGCTGGGTGCACCAAGCCGTTCTGGCGGATCTGCCAGACCTTGCGGGCCATCAGGTCTATGCGTGCGGCGCACCTATCGTGGTCGAATCTGCGCAGCGCGACTTTTGCACCCTAGGTAGATTGTCACCCGAAGAGTTTTACGCCGACGCCTTTACCTCGGAAGCCGACAAGCACGACCTCGCCTAGCGCACAAAAAAAATCCCGCACAGCGCGCTGGCGCTGGACGGGATTGCCTGAGTCCGAACAGCGGTTTATTCGCCGAGGTAGGCGGCGCGCACCTTGGGGTCGGTCAGCATCTCAGAACCTTTGCCTGTCATGGTGATTTCACCCGATTCCATGACGTAGCCACGGTTGGCGATTGCCAGCGCGCGGCTGGCGTTTTGCTCCACCAGCAGCACGGTCACACCCTGGGCAAACACGTCACGCACCACCTCAAAAATTTTGTCCACCATGATGGGAGACAAGCCCATGGACGGCTCGTCCAACAACAGCACCTTAGGGCGGCTCATCAAACCGCGCCCCATGGCCAACATTTGCTGCTCGCCACCGGACATGGTGCCCGCTAGTTGGTCCTTGCGCTCCCGCAGGCGCGGGAAGATAGTGAACATTTTTTCAATGTCGTCAGCAATCCCTGCCTTGTCGTTGCGAATGTAGGCGCCCATCTGCAAGTTTTCCGTGATGGTCATGCGGGTGAACACGCCACGGCCTTCGGGCACCATAGCCAAGCCTTGTTTGACCAAGTCCCATGGGCCTTGGCCCTTGATGCTCTTGCCAAGATATTCGATATCGCCAGCCTTGATTGGCAAGGTGCCGGTGATGGCTTTCATAGTGGTGGTCTTGCCAGCGCCGTTGGAGCCGATCAGGGACACCAGTTCACCTTCATGAACTTCGAAATCCACGCCTTTGACGGCCTGAATGCCGCCGTAGGAGACCTTCAGGCCTGTCACTTTAAGAAGAGTATTGGTAATCATGCAAATTCCTTAGTGGCCGCTAGTGCCCAGATAGGCCTCGATCACTTTTTCATTCTTTTGAACTTCGGCAGGCGTGCCTTCGGCAATTTGCTTGCCGTAGTCCAGCACGGTGACGCGGTCACACAAGCCCATCACCAACTTCACGTCGTGTTCGATCAGCAGGATAGTGCGGTTGTCTTTGCGAATCTGGTCAATCAGCTCGCGCAACATGACTTTTTCGGTGGCGTTCATGCCAGCGGCTGGCTCATCCAGCGCAATCAGTTGCGGGTCGGTGGCCAACGCTCGTGCGATCTCCAAACGGCGCTGGTCGCCATAGCTCAGGGTGCGGGCTTTGTAGTCGGCAAACTTCCCAATGCCAACATAGTCCAGTAGCTCTTGTGCCCGTTTGGCAATCGCCTTCTCTTCTGATTTGAAAGAACCAGTTCGGAAGATCGCGCCCAACAGACCCGAGTGGGTGCGGATGTGGCGACCTACCATAACGTTCTCCAGCGCGGTCATCTCTGAGAACAAACGGATGTTTTGGAAGGTGCGGGCAATGCCGGCCTTGGCCACCGTATGCACCGCTGTCGGTTGGTACGGTTTACCCGCCAGCTGGAAGCTGCCGCTGTCCGGTGTGTATAGGCCGGTCAGCACGTTGAAAAACGTGGTCTTGCCGGCGCCGTTGGGGCCAATCAGTCCATAGACCTGGCCGCGTTCGATCTTGATACCGACATCGCTCAGGGCTTGCAAGCCACCAAACCGCTTTGATACGCCGGATACGCTAAGTACGGTGTCTTTTACTGTGTCTGTCATAGTGAATTCCAATCAGTTGCGTGCAGCCCGACGTAAAGCGAGGCTACATGGCGCATGTCAGGCCTTGGCGTTTTCCAGAGATTTGCCGTGCTCTGGGGCAGGCCACAGTCCACGGGGGCGCAGCAACATGACAGCGATCATGGCCAGCGCAATCAACAACTGGCGCAAGATGGAGGCGTCCAAGCGCCCACCGGTCATTTCCTGCAAGGGCCCCGCCACATAGCGAAGCACCTCAGGCAGCGCCGCCAACAGCACGGCACCAAGGATGACTCCGGGCAGATAGCCCACCCCACCCAAGACCACCATGGCCACAATCATCACCGACTCCATCAGGCTGAACGACTCGGGGGAAATAAACCCTTGGAAGGACGCAAACATGGCGCCGGATACGCCGCCGAAGGTGGCGCCCATGCCGAAGGCCAGCAACTTCATATTGCGGGTGTTGATACCCATGGCCTTGGCGGCAATTTCGTCTTCACGAATGGCCATCCAAGCGCGGCCAACGCGCGACAGTTCCAAGCGGTGGCAGATGACCACGCTCACCACCACCAACACCAAGAACAGGTAGTAGTAGAGGGAAACGGAGGCGATTTCGAAATCGCCTATGAGAATCCGCTTGCCCAGGCTAAAGCCGAAAAACTCTAGAGAGTCAATTTGGCCAATGCCTTTGGGGCCGTTGGTGATGTTGACGGGTTGGTCCAAGTTGTTCAAGAACACGCGGATGATTTCACCAAAGCCGAGGGTCACGATAGCTAGGTAGTCACCGCGCAAGCGCAGCGTGGGCGCGCCCAATAAGATGCCAAGCACACCGGCCAAAGCGGCAGCCATGGGAATCACAATCCACAGTGGCGTATGGATTCCATTGGGGAACATGGCCGCAATGGCGGGGAAAGTTTCGATCAAATGGGGCGAGGCCATCAGACCGTACAAATAGGCACCAATGGCGAAAAAAGCCACATAGCCCAAATCCAGCAGGCCTGCGTAGCCGACCACAATATTCAGACCCAAGGCCAGCAGCACATACAGCAAGGCCATGTCGGCGATACGCACCCAGGCGTTGCCAAAAGTTTGCAGCAGCAAAGGCAAGATCAGGAGGCCAGCCGCAGCCACCAGCATGGCGATCAGACGTTGTTGAGATTTCATGTTGGGGTTTCCTTAGGCGCGATCGGCCACGCGCTCACCCAGCAAGCCAGAGGGACGCAGTGTCAACACGACAATCAAAACGATAAAAGCAAAAATATCAGAGTAATTGCTGCCCAAGACGCCACCGGTTAGGTCGCCGATATAACCGGCTCCAATGGACTCAATCAGTCCCAACAAGAGGGCGCCGACCACGGCACCACCCAAGTTGCCGATACCGCCAAACACGGCGGCCGTAAAGGCCTTCAGGCCCGGCAAAAAGCCCATCGCGTGCTGCGCCGTACCGTAGTTGGAGGCATACATCACGCCAGCAATCGCGGCCAACACCGCACCGATGATGAAGGTGGCAGAAATCACCACGTCCGGCTTCACGCCCATCAAGCCCGCCACGCGGGGGTTCTCCGCAGTGGCCCGCATAGCCCGGCCCAACTTGGTGTAATTGACCAGCCACATAAGTACGGCCAGCGAAGCTGCGGTGACTCCCAAGATCATGACTTGGGTGGGCGTAATGACCGCACCGGCAATGTCAATCGGCGTGTTGGGCAGCAGCGTGGGGTAGGACTTGTAGTTGGGCTTCCAAATGATCATCGCCAAGGTCTGCAGCAGGATAGACATGCCGATGGCGGTAATCAGAGGCGCAAGCCGGGGACTGTTGCGCAGCGGACGGTAGGCGATTTTCTCAATCGTGAAGTTCAGCGCCGCAGCCACCACACAAGCGATCACCATGGCAATAAGCAGAATGACAAAGCCCGGCGCGTTGGGCATTGACTCTTGCATCAAACCAATGATGGTCCAACTCGTCAAGGCCCCGACCATCATCACCTCGCCATGGGCAAAGTTGATCAAGCTAATGATGCCGTACACCATTGTGTAGCCCAGCGCGATCAGCGCATACATGCTACCCAACACCAGACCATTGATGACCTGTTGTAGAAAGATATCCATAAAGACTCCGAAGTTCTTGAGTGCGAACAGATGGTTGTTAACACTGTTGGCGTAACACCATGGAAAGCAATAAACCTGCCACTTCAGGTTCGCTGAAGACCATGGCAAAGCGGTGCCGAGATTCTAGCGAGGCCCCGCCCCATGGGCTGACGTGCATTGGGTGGGTTTACCCTTGAAATTCATGCGGATTCTGCCACCGGTCCGGCAAATCATGCACTATTAGAGTTTCTTATGATTCCGCAACTTGAGATCGCGCAGCTTCTCTGCAATACGTATCTCCAACCCACGTTCCACCGGCTGGTAAAAGTTGGGATCGGGCATGCCCTCAGGCAGATAGTTCTCGCCGGCCGCGAAACCGCCCTCCTCATCATGGGCATAGCGGTAACCCTTGCCGTAATCCAACTCTTTCATGAGTTTGGTAGGCGCGTTCCGCAAATGCATGGGAACGGGGCGCGTACCGTCCTTCTTAACCCAGGCTTTGGCCTGGTTGAAGGCTTTGTAGACCGCATTGGACTTGGGTGCGACGGCTAGGTAGATGACACATTCGGCCAAGGCCAACTCCCCCTCTGGGCTACCCAGCCGCTCGTATACCTCGGCGGCGTCCAACGCCATACGCAAGGCGCGGGGGTCGGCCAGACCAATGTCTTCGGCAGCCATGCGCACCAAACGGCGCGCCATGTAGCGCGGCTCGGCGCCGCCATCGAGCATGCGCACCAACCAGTAAAGCGCCGCATCCGGGTCGGAACCACGCACGCTTTTGTGCAAGGCGGAGATGGTATCGTAAAACTGTTCGCCGCCCTTGTCGTAGCGGCGCAGGCGCTCGCCCAGTACCTTGGTCAGCCACGCCTCCGTGATCTCGGTCACCTTTTCCTGCCGCGCGGCAATGGTGAGCGTTTCCAGCGTATTGAGCAGGCGCCGGGCATCGCCGTCAGCGTAGGCCACAAGGCGGTCAATTGCTATATTTTCAATAGCTGGTAGCGCACGCTCCATGCGGGCTCTGGCTACTATTTGCTCTAAATCTGCGCTAGTAAGCGGCTGCAGCACATAGACCGCTGCACGCGACAGCAACGCAGAGTTCACCTCGAACGAAGGGTTTTCAGTGGTGGCGCCTATGAAGGTGAACAAGCCGCTTTCCACATGGGGCAAAAAGGCATCTTGCTGGCTCTTGTTGAAGCGGTGTACCTCGTCCACGAAGACGATGGTGCGCTGCTGCGCCAGGCCGTCACGCGCAATTTGTGCCTGCTCCACGGCTTCACGGATGTCCTTCACGCCGCCGAGCACGGCGCTGATCGCGATGAACTGGGCATCAAAGGCGTCGGCCATGAGCCGGGCGATGGTGGTTTTCCCCGTACCGGGCGGTCCCCACAAAATACAGCTGTGCGGCTGACCCGACTCAAACGCCAAACGCAGGGCCATACCCTCGCCCAGCACCTGCTGCTGCCCCACCACCTCGCCCAAGGTGCGCGGCCGCAGTAACTCCGCCAGCGGTTTGTGGGTCGATGGCGCAGCCATAAGCGAGTGAAAGAACCTGCCTGCTTATTGGCGCACTACGTCAACACCGACGGGTGGCTTGAACTGAAAGCTGGCGGCATCAAGTGAGGCATTGGCTTGGAAGCCATTGAACGTCAACACCGACTGTTGGCCAAAGCTGTCCTGAATATCCAGCCGCTCTAGGTTGTTAGCCTTGAAGCCGATGCGCACACTTTGCAAGCTACTGTCTTTGCTCTTGGGAATGGCCAGCACCCACTCCAAGCCATCCGCGGCAGCGGCATCAGTCAATGTGAAATCGGTTTCCAACGCGCGCACGCTGGTGGCCGACGCAATGAGTGCGGCCGGTGTGGAATTCAGAACCTGGGCCTGTTTGCGCGCTGTCACTTGGTTCAAGTCGACATCCCACAGCCACAGGGTTTGACCATCGGCCACCAAGGTTTGGGCAAATGGCTTGACGTACACAAACGCCCAACCGATTGGGCCTCGCAAACTCGAAGGTGCCACTGGAGGTTTTCTGGCGTGCAGCCTGCCCGGCCTTCGACGGCGCGGTGACCACTTGCACAAAGCTGGCCTTGCCACTGTACACGGTTTGCACGAAGGTTTCTAAGCTTTCTAGGCCTCCAGCCCTTGCAGATATTGCGCAAGCAGCTATCAAAAAAAGAGCGAATTGTTTCATACCTACCTTATTCATTGCGTGCTGGAACCAGCACTTCGCGTTGGCCGCTGCTCGACAGCGAGCTCACCAAGCCGGCATTTTCCATGTCTTCGAGCAAACGCGCCGAGCGGTTGTAGCCAATGCGCAACTTGCGCTGCACATACGAAATACTGGCCTTGCGATCCTTCAGCACCACTTCCACCGCTTGGTCGTACATGGGGTCTTTCTCTCCACCACCTTCTCCGCCAGGGCCATCGCCGTCTTCCCCATCGACCGTACCGCCTTCGAGCACACCGTCAACGTAATCAGGCTCACCTTGGCTCTTCAAATAGCTCACCACGCGATGCACTTCCTCGTCAGACACAAAAGCGCCATGCACGCGAATTGGCAACCCACTGCCGCTGGCCATGTAGAGCATGTCGCCCATGCCCAACAAGGCCTCGGCCCCCATCTGATCCAGGATGGTGCGGCTGTCAATTTTGGAACCGACAGAGAACGCAATCCGCGTGGGAATATTGGCCTTGATCAAACCCGTGATCACGTCCACGCTGGGGCGCTGGGTGGCCAAAATCAGGTGGATACCGGCGGCCCGCGCCTTTTGCGCGAGGCGCGCGATCAGCTCTTCAATTTTTTTGCCAACGACCATCATCAAGTCGGCCAGCTCGTCAATGATCACCACGATATGGGGCAAGCGCTGCAGGGGTTCGGGGCTCTCGGGCGTCAGGCTAAACGGGTTGTAAATGAACTCGCCCTTGGCCTTGGCATCGTCAATCTTGACGTTGTAGCCCGCCAGATTGCGCACACCCATCTTGCTCATCAGCTTGTATCGTTTCTCCATCTCGGCCACGCACCAGTTCAGCCCGTGCGCGGCCTGGCGCATATCGGTCACCACCGGCGCCAGCAAATGCGGAATGCCCTCGTACACCGACATTTCCAGCATCTTGGGGTCGATCATCAGCAGACGCACATCCCGCGCTTCGGCCTTGTAGAGCAGGCTCAAAATCATGGCGTTGATACCGACCGACTTGCCCGAACCGGTGGTACCGGCCACCAGCACGTGGGGCATCTTGGCCAAGTCGGCCACGATGGGGTTGCCAATGATGTCTTTGCCCAGGCCCATGGTCAGCATGGACTTGGCTTCGTTGTAGACCTGCGAGCCCAAAATTTCAGACAAACGAATACTCTGGCGCTTGGCGTTAGGTAGTTCGAGGGCCATGTAGTTCTTGCCCGGAATGGTTTCCACCACCCGGATAGACACCAAGCTCAGTGAGCGCGCCAAATCCTTGGCCAAGCCCACAATCTGCGAGCCCTTGACGCCTGTGGCTGGTTCGATCTCATAACGCGTAATCACTGGGCCGGGTTGGGCCAGCACCACGCGCACTTCCACGCCAAAGTCCTTGAGCTTCTTCTCGATCATGCGGCTGGTCATTTCCAGCGTCTCGGAAGCTACCGTTTCTTGGCGCAGCTGGGGAGAGTCCAGCAAGGCCACTTGGGGCAACTTGCTATCGGGCATCTCACTGAACAACGGCTTTTGTCGCTCTTTGGCCACCCGCACGCTGGGGGGCAAATCGGCCAACACCGGCTCCACGATCATCACCGGTGGCGCGTGCACCACGGGCGCGTCCTCTCGCTCTTCGATAAACAACTCTTCGCGCTCGCGCATCGCTTGCTGGCCTGGCTCCCTATGCCCAGGGTGGCCAGGCCCGCGGTGAGCAGGCTGTTCCAGAAGTAGGTGGTGAAGGGCGGCTCGATCCGGTTCCAGGCCTTCCGGTAGTTGTCCCACACCCAGCGCCGGGAGACGAGGTCCCCGCGGGCGACCACCCGCTCGCCGCCGCCGATGACCCGCACCTTGACCTGGCCCGCGGGCACCGCCGGATCGTCGACGACCTGGACGGGCACGTCCTCGACCCTTGAAGACCGGATCGGCTTCTGCTGGACGAAGTACTTCTCCCGCGGCAGCAGGGCCGACTGGTCGATGACCTCGTCGGGGCTCTTCAGGGAGGTCAGCACCATCAGGCGAAGGGGAACAGCATAACGACGGCGCCCGACAGCAGCAGGGCGTGGGTCAGCCCGTCCGCGATGAAGTTCCTGGTCCGCAGGCTCCGGGCAACCATCACCGTCCCGTTCGCCCCGGTCTTATAGCACGACCGAGCCCCCCGCGAGCGACCCCTGGCCGCACGAAGGAGGGCGGCGAACCGGAAAACGGGGCCGGCTCAGTCAGGCGGCCTCGACGTGGACCGTGAGCTTGAGGCCGGCCTCTCGGACCAGGTCCTCCAGCGACAACTGGACGAAATGCTCGACGCAATAGCCGAGGAGCTGCGCGAACTTCGCGGCGCGAGCCGGACTCGCCCTCTTGCGGCCCTTCCTCGATATCACAGAGGTGAGACTTCGTGACGCCCAGCAGCGTGGCGAAGTCCTCGAGGCCGCACCTCGTCGCACTGCCGGATGGCTCGAAGCGCCTGCCCGAACGTGAGTGCGCCCGCGTTCAACTTCTCGAGGAACCTGAGGCCGCGCTCTTCCCTGAAGCCAGCCATCACCTGGTCACTTCCTCCACGCCCAGATACTGCCCTTCATCATCCGACGAGACTCGGCCAGTCGAGGCCGGTACGAGCAGCTGAGTCGTATCGCACGCTGTCCCCAGCGTCGAAGCAGTTCGTCGTGGTAACCTGGCCGCCGGCGCACCCGTTCCACCCCGACGCGTTTCTACCGCCTCGAGCCACTCGAACCTTGCGCCGTACGTGGTGAGGGACGCCGCGGAGTTGCCGCATCGCCGCCTTCTACAAGACCACCCGGTCGACCATCATTCCTCACCTCCAAGGTGACCACGCAAGCCGTGGTTCGGAGGCCTGCATCTGGCAAGGATATCGTCATCGTTGCCGCGGCACCGCCGGCGCCTTACGGACTCAGCCGCCAACCAGGGAGGGCCTCACCGCCTGCGGCTGATGAGACCCTCGAGGTAGGTCACGGAGCGGTCGCGGGCAGCGGTGGGTCGCGCAAGGGCTGGCCGACAGCGGCCCGGGCGGTACTCGGCCTTGTCGGCCGATCGCTCGTCCGTGGAGCCGCAGCACCCTGAAGGCCAGGACCCGGCCTTGGGGACCATTCAGGTCGGCACGCCCAGAACGGGCAGGATGAAGAGGTTCAGGACGAACCACAGCGCCACCACGCCCAGCAGCACCATCGCATCAGGCTCATGGAGCACCTCATGACCGAGACCGCCCCAGGTTGTTGTCAGCGTCAACCAGGCTTGTGCGCGCTCGCCGGGGCGTGCGCGGACGCCAGTACCCGGTGCTCATCGACACGGGCCCAGCAGCCGCCGCGTCTCGGTCAGCACTGTCGGGTTGAGGGCCTTGCCCAACTACACCACCGCACTGTCGGCTCCTGCTACCTACTCGACCGCGCAAGCCAAGAACCCGTATCAGTCTACAATGAATACGCCATCCGAAAGAATGGTCCCCTTGACCTAGAAATAGCTCGCAATGGTCACCAGAAGTTCCCCGACGGCCTTGTCGCCTTCTCAGGACACTCTCATGGCTACGCTAAACACATCACGCTTGTGGATTGGATCAGAGTCAGATCTGCCCCCAAGATTTTTCCTCGCCTTTATCGCCTTTAACATTCTAACCAAGGGCCCTTCCTCGACGAAGCAGGTACCCACATCCTCAATAAACTCATCTTTGTCGTGGACTCCTAGCAATACGTAACTTCAAAAAAAAAAAAAGAAAGCTGTGTTGTAGCTACGCGTTCAGTTACGTATTGCTAGTTGCAGACTGCGGATCCATAAGCTTTAGGGTTGTCCAGGGTGCTGCCTCGGATATAGCAACCGCTGCCGTAGGCCTCTCCAGCTCGCCGGGATGGACAAAGCATGGCCAGCGGTGATCTTCG
Source organism: Rhodoferax sp. (assembly GCA_034519365.1). Lineage (GTDB taxonomy): Bacteria > Pseudomonadota > Gammaproteobacteria > Burkholderiales > Burkholderiaceae_C > Allorhodoferax. Next base: position 13,474 of record JAXHOO010000071.1, read on the forward strand.
ATGTTGGATCCCCGCTTCCTTTCAGCTCGTTGGTTCGCCACAAATCCATTCCCGGGGGCAGTTGGTCATGAGTGCTGTTGGTCGCTCAGGTCAAGACTGGAACAGAGCGGGAAAGCCGGCACAGGGGCGGGTTTGTCTATGTGGAGAAACCCGTTCAGATGGTTCCCTGCTCAGGATGCCGTGCGCACGGCGTCTGGGCGAGACCATCTAAACTCCAGCGGCATGGCGGATTTGGGCTTCCCGTATGCTGAGTCGACGACCACCTGCGGGCATTTGGTGTGCGGCCCTAACCGGACACTGGGCACGCTTTATCTCGCTCGAACGGCACCGGCTACAGGCGGCGCACGGCAGAGATCGAGAATCCGACGCGCATCGCCGCGCCGTGCCGGGCAATGTCCCGGCTGAAACCCTGCCAAGGCAGGTGGCGAAAGAGCCGGCTGGGGAGACGGCACCCGAGGCGAAGCTCAATGTGGCTGCCCTGCAAAAGGAAATACAAGTCATGAAACTCAAGGTCTCAATATTCGTGGCGGTGATGGCGTTGGCTCTCTCCGGGTGCACAACGCCTGAGCCGCAGCCCGCTTTCGTCGGTAACTACCTCGGCACCCATATCGTCCAGTAGCACTACCCCGACCACGACGGCGACGGTCACCCCGACGGCGACGGTCACCCCGACGGCGACCGTCACCCCGACCCCGACGGCGACCGTCACCCCGACCCCGACGGCGACCGCCACCCCGACCTCGACGGCGACGGCGACGGTCACCCCGACGGCGACGGTCACCCCGACGGCGACGGTCGCCCCGACGGCGACCGTCACCCCGACCCCGACGGCGACCGCCACCCCCGACCCCGACGGCGACGGCGACGGTCACCCCGACGGCGACCGTCACGCCGACCCCGACGGTCACCCCGACCCCGACCCCGACCTCGGGCACCCTCTCCAACCTGCAACTCAAGGATTCCCTGGGATGGTGGACCAGGGTACTGGACCAAGTTCCCGGGTGCGGCCAGGCTGAACAACCCCCAACCCTGTTCCCCGTAGAGCGTCTTTTTCGGGAAACCGGAGCACGCCTCCCGGTTGAAGGACCTTGGCGTAAATGTGTATCAAGGCCGGAAGCACGATGGCTCCACGATGACGTCCATCCCGCTGACACCGGAATGCTCGTCATCGCCGGTCAGGAGTGGACACGTTCCGAGGTGGGCGCTAACGACGGCGTTGTCGCCTGGGCGACCTTTGACAGTGCGACATGGGCTTGGGTTGTTCCAGGAGCAATACCAGGAGAACTTTGCAGCAGATGACCAATCTTGTGGAGAAGATACGCGTGTGGCTGGTGACGGCAGGCCCATCAACGCCAATTACAGCAAAGGCATCTTGGGGACGTGGTGGGCCAGCGAGGACTATGGACGATTTCTTGGCGGCCGTGGATTTCGCTTCCACGTCGATAACTATGCTACTATACTGCAGCCCGCCTGTGGGAGATGCTTTCAGAGCTTCCCCTGCGGTGGCCCGAAGGTGCCAACCCGGCGGTCGAGTGCAGCGTATGGCTGGCAGGATTGACCCGGATGCGGTCCTTCCGGGCAACCCCTGGCGAGAAGCCGAATTGGCTGTTCGTGGAATCGGCTCGGCCTTACCTGGGTGAGTCCGAACGCCAGGACCATAACCCCGGAGCAGATGGAGGGTGCCATGCTGGTCCGGCATCATCCACGAAGCGCGCGGTATCAGCATCTTCCAGCACAGCAATGATCCGGCGTACGGTAACTATTCTTTGTGGACATTCCTGATGATCGCTAGGGCGAAGATCAAGGCCGCGCTGGCAGGGATCAAGCGTTGGCTCCTGTCCTCAACACGCAAAGCTATGAGTGGAACGCGGGAGCTGCGGGCACTGACACCATGCTCTTGGGTAAGGCCTTGGCGTGCAGCGCGCATACCGTTTTCGCAGGCATCCGGGCTAGAAGCGGTGCTCCGGGCTCAAAGACGTTCACGCTTCCCGCCGGGATCACTTGGTGACCGGGTGGAAGTGGTGGGCGAAAGGCCGGACTATCCAGGTAACGGAAGGCAAGTTCACTGATTCGTTCGCGAACGAGTACACGCATCATATTTACAAGATCACGATCTAGCTGAGCCGAGCAATTCGATGGTTCCCTGCAGAAAGTGCCGAGGCGATCGGCATCCTGAGCAGGGAACCATCGAGATCGGGCAAGGCCTCAGCCACCGCCGAAACTACCCGCCACCGAGCTTCCGCGCCGCGGCCAGGTGCTCGGCGATGAGCCCGGCCACGTCCAGCCCGGGAATCGCGCCGTCCACCACGCGCCAGAAGACCGCCCACCATCACCACGGTCGGCGCGGTCCGCTCCGCAGAGCAGCAACGCAGCGACGGGATCGTGGCTGCCGGAGAATCGCAGCTCATCCCGGGCTTGAACACTTGGCGCAAGGTCGGCCTGCATCCCCCGGGGCTAACTGGCCAATGTCGGATCGACCCAGCACCGCAGCGGACCCACGGGTCGCCCAGCCGAGCGCCCGCTCCACGGGAACGGAGGCGCCGTAGCGGAGCCGCTGCGGGTGATACAGGGCTTGCCGAGCTTCAAGGATCATGTTGGAAGCATCGTTCGACGCCGACCCATCCACCCCCAGCCCCAAATGAACACCTGCGGCCTCCAGTTCCAAGACGCGCGCGGTCCCGGAGGCGAGGCGCATGTTGGAGGAGGTGGGGCCGTACTGCGCCGCGACAGCGGTGCCCGCCGGCGCCCAGCCCTGGCGATCTCGTCGTCATTGAAGTGGATGCCGTGTCCAAGCCAGGTGCGGGAGCCCGGCTTCGGCCCACGGATTCCAGGTAGTCCACGGTCCGCAGCCCGAACATGGAGCGGCGAAGTCTTCCTCGTCGATGGTCTCGGCAGGTGGGTGTGGAGCCGGACATCAGATCGTTCGGCCATGGCTGCGCTCTCGGCCATGATTTCCTTGGTCACCAGGAGGAGCGGGGAGCACGGGGGCAAGGGCGATCTGCACGACAGCCCCGTCACCCGTTTCGTGGTACTGACGAATCAGCCTTTCGCTGTCCGCAAGGATCGCCTCGGGTGACTGGACCGTGGTCCTGGGCGGCAGCCCGCCGTCGTCACCTCTCCCAAGGTCATGGACCCGCGGGTCAGCGTGGCTCGCATCCCCATGGCCCGGACGGCGGCCACTTCAATGTCGATGGCGTCTTCCGTGCCGTCGGGGAAGAGGTAGTGGTGGTCGGCGGCGGTGGGTAGCCCGAGCAGCAGCTCAGCCAGCGCGACCTGCACGGCGAGCTCAAGGCTCCGTGGGGTGAGTCGTGCCCAGACGGGGGTAGAGGTTCTGCAGCCACGGGAACAGCGGCGCGTTGGCCACCGGACCCCAGGCGCGGGTGAGGGTCTGATAGAAGTGGTGGTGGGTGTTGATGAGCCCGGGAAGGACAACATGCCCGGACGCGTCAAAAACGGTTGCGGGGGAAGACGGCTGCCCGCCCGAAGGCACCAGTTCAATGATGGTGCCGGAGTCGGAAACCACCAAGCCGCCGCCGGCGTCGAGGTCGTTTGCGGTGAAGATAGCCAGCGGGTTCTTGATCCAAAGGGGGTCATTGCAGGTTCCTTGTCTGGTCGGCGTGTACGCGTTCCAGCTCAGTTAGGCCCTGTCTGCTGATCCAGGTTTCCGGCCCCGCCGAAGAGCGGTCCGGTCCCCTCAGCGTAAAATGCACGACGGCGGCCGTCAACGCCTGCGGGCGGGCTGCGGTCACATTCGGACACCAGGACCGCCGAGTAAGTAATTTCGCATGACGAAATTAAATTTTCAAAAAACTATGGCGCGGCTCACAAACCTGGTGCTACGCTCTAACTGCCAAAGGCGGGCACCCGGACCTCGGGAAGCTATCTACCAGGCGCAACAACCTTCATCGCACATGCTGAAGCCTGGTAACCAAGCTAACTGGAGCTCCTCTCTGTAGCGCCCCCAAACAGGTCACCTGGCTTCCTCAGCACTAAGGAAGTCGCAACATGAGTACAACCGTCACGGCCGAGCAATTCCTGGCCACATCCATTGAGCTGGCAACAGCCAATGTCCTCAACAGTGGAGGCCCCTTCGGCGCCGTCATTGTCACCGCGGACGGACGAGCCTTCGAAGGCGTCAACCGCGTCACCGCCACGAACGATCCCACCGCCCACGCAGAAGTCACGGCCATCCGTAATGCCTGCCGCGAACTGGGAACTTTCGATCTCAGCGGAGCAACCCTCTACACCAGCTGCGAGCCGTGCCCCATGTGCCTGGCCTCCGCACTCTGGGCACGCGTTGACCGCGTGTTTTTTGCCGCAGACCGTCACGACGCCGCATCCGTCGGCTTCGACGACGCCGTCTTCTACGAGTACTTCGAGAACGACAACCGGGACGCGCTGATGCCGGTAGCCAAGCTGGAACTGGGCGACCCCCAGGCTCCGGAGGCCCTCCAGCCAGATTCAACACATGGAACACGCTTGATTCCAGGATTGATTACTAGGGCCCGGTGGCTGACATGGAAAGCCTGGATACCGCAGAAATGCAAGAAGCAGCTGAAAAGCAGGCTGCGCTCTTCCCCAACGGTGGCAAGAGCGCAGAGCCCACAGCGGCAAAGCACACGGCAACCGGCCTGGCAGATGGCAACAAGAAGCCCCGGTGTCGAACTCCTTCCTGGATAAGTTCTTCCAGATCTCCAAGCGTGGCTCCACGTTGGCCCCGCGAATTCCGCGGCGGCTTGGTCACGTTCTTCACCATGGCGTACATCGTCCATCCCTCCAGCCCGCTCATCCTGGGCGGCTTCTCGGCACAGATAACGCCCCTACGGACGTTGCCGGCGGCTGGCTCTCGGCTTCCGTACAGGTTGGCGCCCGTCGCCGGCCTGACTGCCGGCGTCGTGGCCATCGTTTTCGGTCTGGTGGCCAACCATGCCGCTTCGACGCACTTGCAGCCGGTCTGGGCATCAACTCCTTCCTTGCCGTCGCGGTCATTCAGGAAGTCACATGGCCGGAAGCCATGGGCCTGGTGGTCATCAGCGGCATCCTGATTGTCCTCTTCGGTGCTACCGGAGCCCGGACAGCGGTCTTCAAGAGCCCAGTCCCCCAAGGAGCTCGAGGCCGCCATCACTGTTGGCGTCGGCCTGTTCTGTTACCTTCATCGGCTTCGTTGACTCCGGCTTTGTCCGCGCCACCACGGGCGGTCCGCCGGTTCAGCTCCGGAGACAACGGCTCCATTACCTCCATCCCCCACCCTTGTCTTTATTGTTGGACTGCTGGCCATGGGCATCCTGTTGGCACACGCAAGATCCAGGGCGGCCTGCTGATCGGCATCGTCCTTCTGCCACCGTCCTCGCCGCAGTTGTCGAGGCTGTGTTCCGCTTGGCCCAGGCAGTGCCGAGCAGCCTCGGCGGCTGGCACCTCAACGTCCCCATCTTGTCGAGCCAGCTGGTTTCGGTCCCGGATTTGAGCTTGGTGGGTCAGTTCGATCTCTTCGGCTCATTCGCCAGGATCGGCGGATTGGCTGCCACCATGTTGGTCTTCACCTTGGTGTTCACCAGCTTCTTCGACGCCATGGGGACCATGACCGGTCTGGCCAAGAGCGCAGGCGTGGCTCGCAAGGACGGCACGTTCCCCAGAAGCTGAAGTCGGCCTTCATCGTTGAAGGCATGGGCGCAGTGGTGGGTGGCGCAACGTCCGGTTCGTCCAACACCGTGTATATCGATTCGGCGGCGGGCATCGGCGAAGGCGCACGGACCGGCTTGGCTTCGGTGGTTACCGGCTTGCTGTTCCTGGGTTCCATGTTCTTCACCCCGCTCACCTCGGTGGTGCCGCTGGAAGTAGCTGCTGCAGCGCAGTGAGTGGTTGGCGCACCGATGATGATGGCGCAGATCCGCGAGATCAAGTTCACCAAGTTCTCCATAGCACTCCCGGCGTTCCTGACTATCGTGACCATGCCGCTGACGTACTCCATCGCCAACGGCATCGGTGTCGGGTTCATCTCCTTCGCCGTCATCAGCGCGGCGTCGGGCAAGGCCAAGAAGGTCCACCCGCTCATGTGGGTTGTCACGGCGGGCTTCATCATCTACTTCGCCCGGGGCCCCATCAATGCCCTGATGGGCGTCTAGCCCACACCTGCCCGGTAACCGGGCGCACCCCGCGCCGGCGGGCACAATTCCGGCACTCCGATCGACGGTCCGTCGGTACCCACCGCACGAATAGGCGTCCGTCGTCGTCGTCCCTCTCAACAGGCACGACGGCGGGCGGCGGCTTCC
>JAXHOO010000037.1:0-87336 GCA_034519365.1 Rhodoferax sp.
AGGGCAAAAACTGGCGTTTCAAGCCCGGGTGTCAGTTCTGCTGCACTACTTTGGGGGCACCTCTATGGCAACGCCCGTGCCTGAGATCACAAATAGATCTTTTTCAGCAACTGGATGAGTGTTTTGCGCTCTCGTGCGGTGAGGTTTGCCGCTGCCTCAAGTTCCAGGTTGACCGCGGTTTCCTCGGCGGACTTCATCAACTCTCGGCCTGAGTCGGTCAAATGCAGTCCGTCGGCCCGGCCGTCACGCGGATGGGGTCGGCGCACGACCAATCCTCGCTTTTCCAGGTTGTTCACCATGCCCACCAAGTTAGGCGGCATGACGTTGAGCGTTGCGCACAGTTGACGCGACGTAATGCCGGCGTTGTGGGCGGTGAGCAAGAGAACTGAAAAATCCACTGCGCGCAAGTCGTAGACGGCCATCCGTTTCATAAAAACGCCAATGATGCTCAAGGACGCGCGTCGTACGTTGTATCCCAGTAGCGTTTCAAGGAAGCGGGTGTCCACCGTTTCTACAAACGGGGGGGGCTGGGTGTCAGTGGCGGTCATCGGTGTAGTCGTAGGTGCTTGCACTAGCGCGCAGCGCCAAGGTAGCTAGCGACCACCCGGTCGTCTGTTGCCAGAGACGCTGCAGAGCCACTCAGCGCGATCTCGCCCATCTCCAGGACATACCCGTGGTCTGCCGTTTCCAAGGCGGCCCGCGCGTTTTGCTCTACCAGCAAGATGGTGACGCCGGCGCTGCGCAACTGCTTGATGGTTTGGAATATTTCTTGGACGATCAGGGGCGCCAGCCCTAAGCTGGGCTCGTCCAGCAGCAGTAATTTGGGGCGGGACATGAGCGCCCGACCGACGGCCAGCATTTGCCGTTCCCCGCCAGACAGCGTGCCTGCCTCTTGTTCCGCCCGCTCTTTGAGGCGGGGAAACAGCGCGTAGACGACATCCATCTGCTCGCGCCAAGTCTTGTTGCGCAGCTGCACCTGCCGATAGGCCCCAAGAACCAGGTTGTCCTGTACCGACATGGTGCTGAACAGTTCGCGGGTTTCGGGTACCAGTGCAATACCCAACATCACCCTTTCTTCCAGGGTCAGGGCAGATATATCTTGGCCCAAGAACTCAAAACTTCCACGAGAAGGCAGAACCCCCATGAGGGCATTGAGCAAGGTCGATTTACCCGCCCCATTGGGACCGATCACGGTGATGATGGAGCCCTGGGGCGCGTCGAGGTTGATGCCATGCAGCACTTCGGCTTTGCCGTAGCCGGCATGTAATCCGCGCACCTGGAGCATTGGAGTAGGTAAAGAGGTCATCAATGTATGCGGCTATTAGTGTTCGGTACCCAAGTAGGCCGCGCGCACGGCGGGGCTTGCTTGAATTTCTGCAGGAGTACCTTCGATGAGCAGGGTTCCGAACTCCATCACCACGATGCGATCTGTCACCTGCATGACCAAGTCCATGTCGTGCTCGACCAACAAAATGCTGATGCCCTCAGATTGCAGTTGGCGAAGCACACCGATGAGGGCCTGTTTCTCCAAAAACCGCAAACCTGCGGCGGGCTCATCGAGCAATAGCAAAGTAGGGTCGCCGCACAAGGCGCGTGCAATCTCCATAAGGCGCTGCGGCCCCATCGCCAAATTGCCGGCCAAGGTGTGCAGGTGTTCGCCCATGCCAACACGTCGCAACTGGAGCTCTGCTTCGCGCAGCAGGCGCTGCTCTTCCGTGCGATCTAGCCGCAACATGGCGGCGGCGGCGCCTTGGCGTCCACGCAGATGGGCGCCCAGCGCCACGTTCTCCAGAACGGTCATGTCCGCAATCATCTTGACGTGTTGAAACGTGCGCGCGATTCCGCGCTGCGCAATCGCGCGAGACGACAGACCGCTGATCGTTTTCCCCTGGAAAACCACTTCGCCGCTGGTCAAACCAAATACCCCGGTCAGCAGGTTGAAGGTGGTGGACTTGCCCGCTCCATTGGGGCCAATCAGGCCCACAATTTGGCCTGAATAAATGGAAAAGTTGATGTTGTTGACCGCCACGAGGCCACCAAATTCACGGCGGATATTGACCGCCTGCAACACCAACTCGCCTTGGGCGGGTTTGGTGTTTTGGGCCAATGGCTGTGCGCCTTCCCAGTCTATGGGGCGCGGTGGTTTGGGTAGTTTCCGGTCTACAAAAGCCCAGATGCCATTGGGCGCATATTGCAACACCAGAACCAGCAGGACGCCAAACACAATGGTTTCGTAACTGCCGCTGGAGCCCAGCAACCGGGGGAGCAACACTTGCAGCTGGTCTGCCAACAGGTTGGTAATGACTACGCCGGTGATGGCGCCCCAAACGTAACCCGCGCCCCCCAGAACTGCCATGAACAGGTACTCAATACCCACGCGCACACCAAACGGGGATGGAGTCACCGAGCGTTGAAAATGGGCGTAAAGCCAGCCCGAAACGGACGCTAGGAGCGCCGCCAAGACAAAAACCCCAATCTTGTACCGCAGTGTGTCAATCCCCATGGATTCGGCCATCTGTGCGCCATTTTTCAGGGAGCGTATGGCCCGTCCTACGCGGGAATCCAGTAAGCGAATCAGCCCAAACGCACCCAGAAGCACGACGGTCCATGTCAACAGCAAATAGGCCCGACCTGAACCCAAATCCCACCCAAACAGCGACAGACCGGTGACGTTCAGGATGCCGTCGTACTTGCCGAGCGCGTCAAGGTTGCCCATGGTGTAGTACAAAGACAGCCCCCACGCGATGGTCGCCAACGGCAAGTAATGGCCAGACATACGCAGCGTGACCCAGCCCACCACCAGGGCGCAGCTACCTGTGAGGACCAAGCCCACCAGCAAAGTAAGCCAAGGGGAAAGCCCCGCATGGACTGTCAGGTAGGCGCTGGTGTAGGCACCGATGCCGACGAATGCCGCCTGCCCAAAGGAGGTCAGACCTCCCACGCCGGTTAGCAAGACGAGGCCCATGACGGCGATGCTCGCAATGCCGATGAAATTAAGTTGGGTAATCCAAAATTCGGGCACTGGCAGCACGCACAGCGCTAGCAACAGGGCGATGAAAGCCCAAAAACCCATGGTCCGCAGTTGCATTAGTGATCCTCTGCGGAAGCACCGCCTCGTAGTGAACGCCAGAACAATACCGGCAGAATCAACGTGAATACGATGACTTCTTTGAAAGAGCTGGCCCAAAAAGAAGCAAACGCTTCAATGATGCCTACCAACAAGGCACCGACGGCGGCGCCTGGATAACTGGCCAATCCACCGATGACGGCAGCGACAAAACCTTTGAGGCCAATCAGAAACCCGGAGTCATAAAAGACGGTGGTCGTGGGGCCAATGAGCAAGCCTGATAGGGCTCCGATAAGTGCGGCCATGGCGATGGTCAACTGCCCCGCGTTTTGGGTGGAAATTCCCATCAATCGGGCACCCAATCGGTTTACGGCAGTGGCACGCAATGCCTTCCCATACAACGTCCGCTCAAAGAACAACCACAACAGCACCATTAGCGCCACCGTAGTCAGCGCAATGATCATGGCTTGGCCGGAAAGACTCACCGGACCAAGGCTGAGGCGCGCGTCCCAGAAGGGGGGGTTGCGAAACCCCTCCGCGCCAAAAAATACCAGACCGAGCCCGGTCAGCGCGAAGTGCACACCGACGGAAACGATCAACAGCACCAGGGTGCTGGCATCTGCAAGAGGTTGGTAAGCCAGCCGGTACACCAAGGGACCGAAGCAGGTGACGATGGCCAGGGTCAATCCGGCCTGCACCAACAAGGGCAGATGCAGGGGAGCTGCCCACACGGTGACCAAGGACACTGCAGCAGGCAACGCCACCACACGCCCAGCCGCAATGACGGCCTGCGTTATGGCGCGGTGGCGTCGCCATGTTTGCCAGGCCTGAGTGAGCCCGGCCAGTCCTGCCAACAGCAGCAAAAGCCAGACCGTTCCAGGCACCTTTCCCATCTGCAAAATAGCCAGCGTGAGAGCGCCATAGGTCACAAACTCACCCTGAGGGATAAAGATCACCCGGGTGACAGCAAACACCAGTACGGTGGCCAAACCCAAAAGTGCATAGACCGCACCGTTGGTCAAACCATCGGCTAGCAAGATGCTTGCAATTGAAAAATCCATAGCGCTGCTCAATTCTTTTTACTTAGCTTGCAGCTTCCAATCGCCATTGACGATTTGCATGATGACACCGGTCTCATCCGTGTAGCCTGCGTGGTTGGTTGCCGAATAGTTGACGGTACCGTGGAACAAGGGGATGGGGCCCGCGTGCTCGATGGCGTTCTTCAAAGCCCCGCGAAAATCGGGTGTTCCGGGCTTCGCAGTTTTCAACGCAACGGGGATGATTTTTTGCAGTACCAACGAGGCATCGTAGGCGTGGCCGGCAAAAGGGTTGCGGCTGTTCGGGCCGTAAACCTTTTCCCAAGCTTCGACGTGTGCCATGGCCACTTTTTTGCTGGGGTGGGTGGCGGGAAGCTGTTCTGCAACGAGACCTGGGCCCGCCACCACATAGGCACCTTCCACGTCTTTGCCACCCACACGCATCAAATCACGCGAAGCGGCGCCGTGGGTTTGGTAAATCTTTCCTTTGTAGCCGCGCTCAATGAGTGCCTTGTGCGGCATCACAGCACCGCTTCCGGAGGCGACGATCAATATCGCATCGGGATTCCCGGCAGTCACTTTCAAGGCTTGGCCGGTGACGCTGGTGTCCGTACGGGCAAAGCGTTCTTCCGAAACAAATTTCAAGTCGGTGCTGGCCATCTTGACCTTCATGTCGCGCAAAAACAGCTCGCCATAGGCGTCCGCATAGCCCAAGAAGCCAACGGTTTTGACTCCCATCTTTTTCATGTGCTCGGCGATGGCATGCGACATAACCAGTGTCGACTGAGGCATGTTGTAGGACCAAGGGGCCTTGTTGGTGGACACGTCAATCGGCGCAAACGTCAAATGCATGGTGCCCGACTCTGCTGCGACGGCGGCCACAGCATTCCCTGTTGGCGTGGCAGCTGAGCCCATCAAGATGTCGACTTTGTCCTCCGTCACCAAGCGGCGTGCATTCTTGGTGGCGTTGGTTGGGTCTGTTGCGTCGTCCAGAATGATGACGTTCAGCTTCTGGCCACCAATGCTGGCAGGCCACTGGGCGATGGCATTCTTAATGGGGATACCCAATGCGGAGGTGGGGCCGGTCAGTGGAAGCACTACGCCAATATTGATGTCGGCCAAGGCGGCACTGGATGCCAAGCCGGCCACAGTGATAGCAAGCAGGGATTTCGCAAATTTCATGGTCTTGTCTCCAGTTGTAAAAATAAATAGAAAGCCAATACACAGGGGTGCTAACGCGGCGCCATGCGGAGCGCGCCGTCGAGACGAATGACCTCGCCATTGAGATGGCCGTTGGTCACGATGTGGGCCGCCAACTGCGCAAACTCGGCAGGGTGGCCCAAACGCGGGGGAAAGGGAATCGACGCGGCCAGTGTTTGCTGCACGGCCTCTGGCAATTCCTTCATCAGTGGTGTCGCAAACAGACCGGGCGCCACCGTACAAACACGGATGCCATGTTGCGCCAGATCGCGCGCCATTGGAAGCGTCATGCCGACCAAGCCACCTTTGGAGGCGCTGTAAGCCTGTTGCCCTACTTGGCCATCAAAGGCTGCAACCGACGCCGTCAGCATCATGACGCCGCGCTCGCCTTCTTCGGTCGGCAGCAGCTTGGCGCAATCGGCAGCGAATAGGCGGCTGATGTTGTAGGTGCCAACCAGATTGACGTTGACGACTCGCATGAAGTCTTCGAGCGGAGCCGGGGATCCGTCCCTGGCGACGATGCGCTTGGCTGAGCCGATACCAGCCACATTCATGAGGATGCGTGCGGACCCAAGTGCCAATGTGGCGCGGGCCAGCGCCGCCGTCACGCTCTCGGTGTTGGTGATGTCGCAGGCGCAGGCGATGGAGCGGTCTGCACCGTAGGTTGCGCAGATGTCTGCAGCGACTGCTTCAGCACGCGCACCGTTGACGTCCAACACCGCCACCTTGGCGCCCAAGCGGGCCAACTCACGCGCAGTAGCCTCCCCAAGGCCTGAGGCCCCGCCAGTTACCAACGCTGTGTTTCCTTCAATTTTCATTTTTCAGGCGCTCAAGGGTGAGGTTTGAGGATTCCGGGGGCCTTGTCGTCGTGCAAAGCTTGTACAAGGCCATCACGGTGTTTGAGAACGGCGCGCTGGTTGATGGAGCCCTTGTCCGTGACCTCGCCTTTGTCGATGGAGGGGGGCTCGCTCAGCAGCAGTGCCCGTGCAATGCGGTTTGCGCTGCCCGTTGCGCTCCGCGCCAGCTCATCCACAACCGCCTGCATGCGCTGGCGTACGGGGGCGCTTGCGATGACGTCCGCCCAAGCTGCGTCCTCTGCCAGCCCGCTGACCGCACGGCACGCAGGCGAGGGGAATATCAATGCGCCGACTTCATTTCTGTTGATGCCCGTGAGCACCACATCTTGAACATAGGGAGCACCTGCCACGATGACGCGGGCTCGCATGGGGCCCACGCTCACAAAGGTTCCCGTGGAAAGTTTGTAATCCTCTGCAATCCGGCCGTCGAACTTGAGGCCACGGTGCAGATCGTCGGTAGAGATCCATTGCACCGCATCGCCAGTGCAAAGGTAGCCTTCCTCATCGAAGGCTTCGCGTGTGGCCTGTTCAGACCGCCAATAGCCGGGCGTTACATTGGGGCCTCGGTAGCGCACTTCGGTTTTCCCGTCGATCTCGACCAACTTCAATGTCATCCCCGGCACCGGTACACCAATGTCGCCCGCTTTGACGTCGGGGCTATTGACGAACATGGCCGACGGGGCGGATTCAGTCATACCCAGACCCGTGGACATCACGATGCGTTCCCCAACTTCGGCCTCGGCGGTGGCATGCAGGCTGTCCCACACGGGTTGGGAAAGTCCCGCGCCCGAGTAGAAAAACATTCGAACCCGCGACAGCAGATTGCGGCGCAGTTCGGCATCACTTTGCATGGCCTGCGCAATCATCTCGAATCCGGTGGGCACGTTGAAGTACAGCGTCGGCGCAACTTCGCGCAAGTTGCGCAAGGTTTCGCCAATCATGGCGGCCGTTGGCTTGCCATCGTCGATGTAGAGGGTGCCGCCATGTTGCAGCGTCAGCCCCACATTGTGGTTGCCACCAAAGGTGTGGTTCCACGGTAGCCAGTCCACAAAAACGGGTGGCGCCTCCGCCAACACCGGCATCGACAAGGTAATTTGCTGCAAGTTGGCGCACCACATGCGGTGGGTGTTGATCACGGGCTTGGGCATTTTGGTTGAGCCCGAGGTGAACAAGAATTTGGCAATGGTGTCAGGACGTACGGCATGCATGGCGGCATCGACTGCCGCAGTGGGCTCGGTACGCTGTAGCGCGGCGAAAGACGTCACCTCACGCCCAGGGAGCACGCCATGGGCGAGCACCACTTCAACATCAGCGCCAACGGTTGCCTGCACCGCAGACCCATACCGCGCGCCATCCGCCACGTACACCAAGCCCGGCGTCAACGTTTCAAGTACATGCCGCAGTTTTTCGTAATCTTTGCTCACGGTGGCATAGGCAGGCGAAACCGGGCAGTACGGCACGCCTGCGTAGATGCAGCCAAGTGCCATCAGTGAATGTTCCAGCGTGTTCTCGCTCAAGATCGCGACGGGGCGCTCTGCGTTGAGTTTGCGGTCCAACAGCGCTTGGCCAATACGGCGTGCGTTGTCGAGTGCCTGCGCGTAGGTGATGTAGGTCCAATCCCCCGTGCCGCCATCTTCCAGAGGCGTCCGCCGGGCCATGAAGTTGCGATGGGGGTCGGTCTCTGCCCAGTGCACCAGAAAGTCACTCAGGCGGCGGGCGTATGGCCCCAGAGGTTGCTCCGCCTGCACATAGCGCACGCCCGGCACGCCGTCGCTCACCGAAACACGGGTCACACCAAAACGCACAGGGCGGTAGCGTGGAGAGTTTGCAGTCATATCAGTTGCTCCGCACCTTGGGGCCTGTACCGTCAAGAAATGCGCGCACGCGTTTTTTGGCTTCTGGTGCGCTTTGGGCAATGGCCGAGATCAAGGACTCAGTCAGGTAGCCATGGTCCGCTGGTTGCTCGGCAATACGTGGCAAGGCGTGCATCAGCGCATAGTTGGTCATGGGGGCGTTCTGCGCAATACGCTCAGCCAGTTCGATCGCCTTGGTCAGGGCCTCGCCAGCGGGAACATGGTACTGGGCCAGTCCGATGGCCACGCCATCCAAAGCTTTATAGACTCGGCCCGTCAGCATCATGTCCAGCATGCGGTGCGCCCCGATCAGTTTGGGGATGCGGACAGAACCGCCACCGCCGACAAAAATGCCACGCGAGCCCTCAGGCAGCGCAAAGAAGCTGCTGTCGTCGGCAACCCGGACATGACAAGCCGACGCCAACTCCAGCCCCCCACCCACCACCGCGCCGTGGAGTGCCGCCACGATGGGCACACGGCCAAACTCAATGGCCGTCAGGACTTTGTGCCACGAGCGGGAATGCTCCAACCCCTCTACGGCGTCCCGGTCTTTGAGTTCGCTCAGATCCAGGCCTGCGCAAAAATGACTGCCTTCGCCATACAGAACAACAGCCTTGGTTTCTGTGGGCAGGTTCTCAAACCGATGTGCAAGCGCTAGCATCACGCCGTCACTGATGGCGTTGCGCTTGTGCGGACGCGCTATCCGAATCAGGGCGATAGCACCCCGATGCTCGACCGGAACTTCGGCGAGGCTGGCTTGAATCGTCGGGTTGGACATCTTGCGGTTCATTCTGAATAAAGTTATATTTAATAACTAATTTACAAGGTTTGGAGCGAGACGCTCTCAGTATTTACCCGAGGTACCCCATGGACTACGACAACCTAATCGCCATCGACATCCACACCCACGCCGAAGTGAGCTGCTGGAATCCGTTTGACAACTACGGTGAGGAATACGACCGCGCCGCGGACAAATACTTCCGTAACAGCCGACGTCCTACCATCCAAGAAACCATTGACTACTACCGCGAGCGCAAGATCGGTTTGGTCATGTTCACGGTGGACAGTGAGTCGCAGCTGGGGCGCCGGCGCATCCCCAATGAAGAGATTGCCGAGGCCGCGCAAAAGAACAGCGACATGATGGTGTGCTTCGCCAGCATCGACCCGCACAAAGGCAAGATGGGCGCTCGCGAGGCCGAGCGGCTCATCAAAGAGCACGGCGTCAAGGGCTTTAAGTTCCACCCCACGGTGCAGGGGTACCACCCCTACGACAAGATGGCCTGGCCGATTTATGAAGTGATCAACGCCCACGGCCTGCCCGCTATCTTCCACACCGGACACAGCGGCATTGGCAGCGGGATGCGCTGCGGTGGCGGCTTGCGATTGGAATACAGCAATCCCATGCATTTGGACGACGTGGCCATCAGCTTCCCCGATATGCAGATCGTCATGGCGCACCCTAGCTTCCCTTGGCAAGACGAAGCACTGAGCGTGGCCACACATAAGCCCAATGTGTGGATCGACCTCAGCGGCTGGAGCCCCAAGTACTTTCCCAAGCAACTGGTGCAGTACGCCAATACCTTGCTGAAGGACCGCATTCTGTTTGGCAGCGACTACCCGCTGATCACGCCGGACCGCTGGATGAAAGACTTTGAAGAGGCGGGTTTCAAGCCCGAGGTCATGCCTGGCATCTTGAAGGGCAATGCGATGCGCCTGCTGGGCCCGGCTAAAAGTTAATCATTCGGTGCTGCTGCCACTGGGCCGTCCAACACGTCGCCCTTGACCCGCCTGACCAGCTCGTGCACCACACTCAACTCTTGGGGGCTGAGCTGAACGGCGCGTTGCCAGGCGCGCCGCTCTAGGTCACGCAGACGCCACTCCAATTCGTGAAGGATGGTGAGTACTTCCAGTTGCAGCGCCGGGTCGTTGTGAGAACCCAGCTCGCGCAACAAGATGTCGGGGTGGCTGGTGTCCAGGCCGGCGCTGGAGAACGCGATTTGCAGACGCGAGAGCCGTAGCATCGCGGCCTCAAAAATGGGCTTGCAAGCGCCTATGCCTTCACCTAGTTGCTGCGACATCCATTGGCGCGATTGCCGAAAGTTGTTCAGCACGGTGGCGATGCGGGTGACCCGGCCTGTATGGTGTTCCAACGCGTTAGGGGGCTCCATGACCCAGGCAATTTCGTCGGCGGTGGGGGCTGCGTTGGTCAGACTCTTGAGTAGCTCGGGCGCGAACTCACCGGGCAAGAGCTTGGTGGCCACACTGGCGCGGCTGATGGGCGTCAGACCCGAATCCACCAGTGCCATCAGCCATTCGGCAACCCCCACGATCTGGCCATCCAGCGTCAGCCGGTCACCGGACACCCCGCGCGGGTAGCCATGGCCGTTGAGCCGTTCGTGGTGCAGCAGCACCGCCTCGGCCACCGTGGGGCCGACGCCGGCCATGTCGTGCAACACCCGGTAGCCTACCAGCGGGTGGCTCACAATGTTGCGCCACCGCTCGGGCTCCAACGGCGTATCTTTGGCAAAGTGCTTGGGGTCGATATAGAGCTCACCGATGTCATGCATCAACCCAGCCAAGGCCAAGGTCTGGTGGTGGCCGTCGAGGTTGGGGCGTATGCGGCGCGACAGCCCCATGGCAACCATCGCCACCCCCACGGCGTGGCGCAAGCGGCCGCGCTGGCTGCTGTCGAGTACGCTGAGCATGGAGCGGGCTGGTGCCGAAAGCACCATCTTGCCCAAGGCGCCGGCCACAGGTGGCCAGTTTGCGTCCAGGCACAGGCGGGCTAGCAGCGGATGTTCGTCCAGCAGTTGCTCTGCCAGTGGGGTGAATCGTGTTGCGTCCACCCCGTCGACCACGGTGACGCTGTCTTCTAGTGATTTACGCAGCTTGTGGGCCAGTAGGCGTTCCCGAGAGGCCGCATCAATGCGAGCGCCCCGCGCCAGTAGCTTCAGGCCATTGGCCGCCAGAATGTCTTCACTGGCCTCGACGGTGTGCGTGTCCGACGTGTGGACCACATGGGTCAGGAAGTGCGGATTGACGGCTTGATCGGGTGCGGTGATCGGGTCGTTGGCATTCAAAGGGGTGCTCCTTGGGTGGGCGCCGATAACGCTCCCATTGGAGCAAATGCAAGCGGTTCGTCAATCCGCTGACATGCTGCACCGCACATACCGCAACCGCGTCTAAAGATCGACCGGTGGCCGCATCGCGCTGGCTTTGACAAAGCGCCACGGGCCTATCCACATGGCGGCCACCAGGGCGGCCACGCCCCAAGCGGCCACACGGGCCAGTGGCAGTAACCAGTTGCCGTCGAATGCACCAAACAAGCTGGCTTTGACGGCCTTCACCACCCACGTCATTGGCAGCCAAGGGCTGATCTGCGCAAACAAACTGCCGCTGAGTTCCACCGGCATCACACCGCCGGAGGATGACATTTGCACTGCCAGCAGTACCATGGCCAGCGCCTTGCCGGCGTCGCCCAGTGCCTTGGTCAGTAGCAAGACCAAGGCCAGAAAACTCAGCGACGTCACAGCCAAGGTCACCATCAGTGCCAGCCCGTTGTGGACGTGAACCCCGAGCACCCAGTGCACCAATGCGCCCAGCAAAAGCGCTTGCGCTAGTACCACGGCGCTGGGCAGTCCAATCTTGCCTAAGAGCTGTACCGGGCGCGCAAATTGGTGTGCCCGGCGCGGCAAGGTGCGCGCCTGAATCAGAAAGGCGGCCAAGCCCGCCCCCAGCCAGAGGGCCGCAGGCAGGATGTTGGGCGCGAAGCCGCTGCCGCTGTTGGACACCGGCGCCGCCACTTCCATCGCCGGTTGCACCGAGCTGGCCATGCCCGCAGCGCTGCCGCCGGGGGTGTCGACGGTGTTCGGTAGCGAGGTCATCAGCAAATCCAAGCCTCCGGTCAGCGCCTGGGAGCCGGAGCGCAATTTCTGCAAGCCATCGGCCAACACGAAGTTGCCGTTCGCTAGTGCCGAGGCACCCTGGTCCAGCTCGTCCAGTTGGCTATCCTCGGGCAGCTTGCTGACCATGGTGCGCACGCCGTTGTTGTAGGCCCGCATGCCAGTGGTCAGGGACCCCACGCCCGCGCTGACTTTCTCTGCGCCCTCGGCCAACTGGCGTTGCGCGCCGCTGGCGGTGGTGAGCCCGGTGTGCAACTGGTCTGCCCCACTGGACAGTTCCGTCGTAGCTTCTTTGACGCGGGTGGGCAGCAATAGGCTGTTGTTGGCCTCGTCGCGGAAAGCGTTGGCACCGTCCGCCATTTTTTTTGCGCCTTGCTGCAGCGCGTCCAAGCCCTCGCCCAGCTCCTGGTGGCCTGCGGCCAGACTTTCGGCGCCGGCTTTGAGCCGGTTCAGTTCGCCGGGGGCCGGGCGCTTGGCTTCCATGGTGCGCAAGCCGTCGCCCAATTGGCGTATGCCGTCAGTTAGTTGGGCTACGCCGCCTTGCACTTTGGCCGCACCGGTCGACAAGGCCTTGGAGGCGCTGGCGGTTTGCTGGCTACCGCTTTGCAGTTCTTGGGCGCCTTGGCGCAGCTGCGCCACGCCACTGCGCAGTCGGTCCACACTTTGTTGCGAGCCGGCGGCGGAACTCAACACCAGACCCCAGCGCCGCTCGTTCAGGCTTTCGTTGACGTCGTGGCCCAACTCGGTGGCGAACTGGCGGGCCAGCACGCCGGTTTCATAGTTGTTGCCCTCGGCGGTGTAGACCACCAGTTTGCCGCCGCCGGGTTGCGCGCCGGGAAGGGCGTTGGAGCTGAAGTCTTTGGGAATGATGAGGGCAAAGGCCAGCGTGCCCAGACGCACTTGGCGTCGGGCGTCTTGCGCATCGTGCAGGTCAACATAGCTGAAATGGCGGTCTGTTTTCAGGCGCGCGGCGACTTCACCGCCGACGTTGAAAATGTGGTCTTTGTATTCCATACCGTCGTCCAGATTCACCAGGGCCACCGTCAGCGCGCGGGTGTTGGAGGCCGGGTCCCACAAACTGGAGAGGTAAATCAGCGCATAGAGCGAGGGCAGCAGGGCCACCGCCAGCGCTGCCAGGCGCAGTTTGCGCCAGCGCAGGTATTGGCCCGCCTCGCAGCGCACGATATAGGCCATTTGCCGCAAGTACGTCATCTGGTAGTGACCCAAATAGTGTAAGTAGGGGGTGCGCGGGGTCCGCCCGCGCAGATTCAAGACGTACCCTGCAAATAACGGGCCACAAAGCGCCGGTCCGTCCAGGTTTTGAGCCAAGACAGGCTGCGCCCTTGCGCACTGTAGCTGCCCCAGCCCGCCACGGCCTGCCGGGCGCCACCAAACAGCAGGCGTAAAGTCTGGTCCGGCGCGCGGCTGGGGTGCAGGTTACCGCCGGTGGTAGCCGCTGGCAGGTTGCGCGCCAGCGCCAGGCTGTTGTCGGTGACAGAAAACACCTCGGGGTGGCTGTTGCTGCGCTGGTAATGGTCGGTGATGGGGTGACCGTGGCTGTCCAAGGCCAACTGGCTTTTGGCCAGCCAGTGCGGGGTTTGTCCGTCAATTGCAATCAGTGGCACATCGCAGGCCAGTCGCGCGCCACAGCCCAATTGCACCTCGTCCGCCTTGAGGGACAAGGCGGTGTCGTACAGCACCGTCACGCGCTGGGCTTTGAGCGCCTGGGTCAGGCGGCCGGTCACGGTGTCGGCTTGGCTGGCTGCCTCTGCCTCAGGCTGCGGCCCAGCGACCAGGGTGACCGCGCATTCGCTCAGGCGTTGGCGCACTGCCAGCGCCAGTTCCATGGCGGCGGTACCGCTGCCAATGACGGCGACGCGCAGTGCCCGGGTTTGCGACAACTCGCAGACCCGTGGCCAGAGGGCGGAGAAGGTTTCCATGGGGTGCACAAACAGGCCGTGTTCGCGCGCGCCGGGCAGATCGCGTTCAATTTGGTCCCGGTTTTGCACCGGACCGGTGTTGATCGACAGCCAGTCGTAGTGCTGGCTGCTGTCGTCGTCCAAGCGCAGGGTTTGGGTGGTGGCGTCCAGCCCGGTCACTTGGCGTTGTAGCCAGCGAATACCGGCGCGGCGCACCAGTGGCTCCAGCGGAATCGCGCATTCGTCCAAGGTGTGGTGGCCCGCCACCATGCCGGCCAACATGCCGGGGTAAATGCTGCGCGGGTGAGGCGCGATCAGGATGACTCGCATCTCCGGCAAGGGCTTGGCGGCGAGGTCGGCCAGCACCTGCAGATTGGCCATGCCGCCGCCCAGCAGCACCAGTTGGCGGGGTTGGTAACCCCGCGCATCGGCCTCGGATGCGGTGTGGTCTTTGAGATGGGCAGCCAGAGCCTTCATGCTGCTATTGTTTCATGAGTAGCAGGTCGCTGACAAACCCCAGGCTGCTGCCCCCGGTGTTGTCGGTGTCGGCCCCCACCACGATGGCCAGCAACGGCGGCACCGTGGGGCTCTCGTGGCCGAAGCTGGCGAGGAAGTCAGCCTGCAGGTCGCGCGCGTGTGAAACCCATTGGCCCAATGCCGCTTCGCCGCTGTCTAGCACCATGAACCGCACCCGCGCCGTGTAGGCATTGGCCAGCTTGGTTCCTGCGGCCAACTGGTGGTCCCAGACGTAGCACAGGGTGGCGCCGGGCAGGGCCTCACCGCTCACGCTGCGCGCGATCCGCAGCAGGTTGCGCTCAAGAAACGGAATTCGCTCCAGCGGTAGGTCAAACATGGCGCACACCTTGAGCGGTGCGTCGTCTCCGTCTTTGCGCCGCAAATCGGCCTGCGGCAGCGCTTGGTCTAAGCGCCACTGCCATTGCAAGCTCCAGGGGCCTAGTTCGCCGCGCGCCGGGCCGCTGCTGGGCCTGACGGGATGGTTGACCGTGCCGTAGTTTTTGTCGCTGCGCAGTTGCAGCACGGTGCGACCATCCAAATGCACGATCTCGGGCGACATCAGCGGCACCTTGTTGCCGGGGAGGCCGACGATGCGCCAAGGTGCTGGTGGCGCCCCCACGGTGACGCTGGAAAAGGCCTGCAGGCGGGAGGCGGGCGCCGCGGCTGTTTGCGCAAAAGCAGGCGCAGAAGCCCAGAAAAACAAGCCAAATAGGGCTGTAGCCCTTATGGATACTGCGTGAGTAGCTCTCATATTCATAGTGAATTTTGATGGCGCAGGGGTTCAGCCTTGCACATGCACAGGCGCATCCCCGTCGTCTGGCGCCAGCACCACGCCGATGGCGCAGGCCTGCGGGTAGCCCTGCGCCCGCAGTGCCGCCATGCAGTCTGCGGCCCGCGCCGCCGGCACGCTGGCCAACAAGCCGCCCGCCGTTTGCGGGTCCAGCAGCAGGGGCCAGTGGGGGTGTTGGGTGGCGGCTTCGGGGTTGCGCACCACGTTGCGTTGGCGGGCGTTGGCGCTGTGCAGCGAGCTGACCAGCCCTTGTTGCACGCAGTCCAGTGCGCCGTCCAGCAGCGGCAGGGTATTTAGTTCCAGCCGCAGTTGCACGCCGCTGGGGCGTGCCATCTCGACCGCGTGACCCAAGAGGCCAAAGCCGGTGACGTCGGTGCAGGCGGTGGCACCGTGCGCCCGCAAAATCGTGGCGGCTTGCTGATTGCTATGCACCATGCTGGTCAGCGCGGCCTGTACCCAGCGGCCTTTGACGCGCGCTTGCATGTGGGCCGCAAACAGCGCGCCGGTACCCAGTGGCTTGGTCAGCAGCAGCACATCGCCCACCTGCATGCCGCCCTTGCGCAGCACCTCGGTCAACGCGCCGTCGGCGTTGATGGGGGTCAGCCCGTTGACGGCAAATCCCAGCGCCAGCTCGGCGCCTTCGCCGCTGTGGCCACCGACGAGCGTGCAGCCAGCGGCTTCCAAAACACGCACCGCGCCGGCCATCATCTGGTGCAGGGTGGCTTCTACTTGTGCGTCCACGCCCGGCGGCACGGTGGCAATGGCGGTGGCCGTCCACGGTGTGGCACCCATGGCGAATACATCGCCCAGCGCGTGGTTGGCGGCAATCTGGCCGAAGACATACGGGTCGTCGACAAAGGCGCGGAAGAAATCGACCGATTGCACTACGGCGTGGCCCGGCGGGATGCGCACCACCGCAGCGTCGTCGGGTTGGTCCAGGCCCAGCAAAACTTCGGGGCGGGCCTTCACATTGAGCCCGCGCAGCGCGCGCGACAACACGCTGGCGCCCACCTTGGCGCCGCAGCCGCCGCAGCGCATTCGCGTGGCCGGCCTGCGCCTGAGCGGCTTCGTCGGCGGCTCAGGCCCAGTGGGTTGGCGCGGGCGCTGCCAGATGTTGTAGAAATACCCGCTTCCATGGTGAGCATCGTCGGGCATACCCTCGGCCGAAAAATCGCGCATAAAGCGCCGGTCGATCTGGTCTTTCCAGCGCCAGACCCAGGCGCCCGCAAAACCCAGCGCGCCACGCGAGGCCACGGCATAGCGGTCGCCGGTGCTGATCAGGGCCAGCCAGCGGCGTTGCGGGTGGTACGGAATGAGCGGCTTGCTGTTGCAGCGCGCGTTGCAGGTTGCGCGCCAGGGGCATGCCCATGCGCACCGCAAACACGCCCGCCTTTTCCAGCGGCTGGTCTTCCAGGCTGGCCACATCACCGGCCGAAAATACCAGCGGGTCGCTGATGCTTTGAAGGTTTGCATTCAGGCGAATACAGCCCTGCGCGTCCAGCGCCAAACCGGTGCCTTCCAGCCAAGCCCCGCCGCGCGCCTGCGTAACCCACAGGACTTCGTCGGCCTCATGCCAATTGCCCTGCGCGGTGCGCAGGCGCCCCTCTTGCACTTCGGCGACTTCGGTGTGGGTCTGAACCTGCACACCGCGCCGCGCCAATACGTCGGCAAAGCGGCGGCGCACGCCGGGGTTGTGGGTGGGCAGCAAGTCGCCTGCTGTGAACAGCGCGAAATCCAGCGTGCTAGTCGGTGCGACCACCTGTCGCAGTCGGTGTTGCATCGCCAGCGTCAGCTCGACGCCGCCGGCGCCACCGCCCACGATGGCAATGCGCAGCGGACCGGCATGGGTTTGCGCGCGCGCCAGCAAGGCCAACCAGCGCTGGTTGAACCCGGTGATGGGTTTGACCGGCACGCTGTGTTCCGCCGCGCCTTTTACGTTGGTTTGCGGGGTGGAGCCGGTGTTGATCGATACCAGGTCGTAGCGCAGTGCAGGCCGGTCGCGCAACAGCACGGTGCGGGCCGTCCGGTCCAGCCCGGTGACTTCGGCCTGAATAAAGCGGGCGCCAATGGCGGCGCAGAGGCGGCACAAATCAATATGTACTTCGTCGTAGCTGTAGTGGCCCGCCACATAGCCGGGCAGCATGCCGGAGTAGGGTGTGTGGGCGTCGGTGCAGACCACGGTGAGTCGCACGCCGGGCTGCGGGTGCATGGCGAAGTAGCGCAACACGCCCACATGGCTGTGGCCACCCCCGACCAATACGATGTCACGGACGATGGGAATGCTGGCAGTTTGCATAGCGGAGATTGTGCGGCTTGAGCGACCCGCGTAGCGGCGGAGCGTGGGGGGGGTGGTTTCAGCGCCGGGCCGTCCCAAGCTGAAACGCGCCCCCTTGGGGGGCAGCGACCCGCATAGCGGTGGAGCGTGGGGGCAACATTTCTAGCCGCGCCGCCAGCTGTGGAACTTGCGCACCCACTCCAGCAGCGCCACCGGTTGGTGGGCGCGCTTCCACTCGCCGGCGGCGTACTTGTTGGCCTCCGACAGCGTGGGGTAGGTGTGGATGGTGCCCAAGATTTTGTTCAGACCCAGGCCGTGCCGCATGGCCAAGACGTATTCGGCCAGCAGCTCGGCCGCGTGGCTGCCCACAATGGTGACGCCCAAAATTGTGTCTTTGCCCGGCACGGTCAGCACTTTCACGAAGCCATGGGCTTCGCTGTCGGCAATGGCGCGGTCCAGGTCGTCCATGCCGTACTTCGTTACCTCGTAGGCAATGCCTTTTTCTTTCGCGTCTTGCTCGTTCAGCCCCACGCGGGCCACCTCGGGGTCGATAAACGTGGCCCAGGGGATGACGGAGTAGTCCGCCTTGAACTTCTTGAAGTCGCCAAACAGCGCGTTCACCGCCGCGTACCAAGCTTGGTGCGCCGCGACGTGGGTGAACTGGTAGGGGCCGGCGACATCGCCCGCCGCAAAAATGTTGGGGTAAATAGTTTGCAGGTACTCGTTGGTTTGCACCGTTTTGTGTGTGGGGATGCCCAGGTCTTCAAGCCCGTAACCGGTGAGCCGGGCGCTGCGGCCGACGGCGCAAAGCAACTCGTCAAACACGATGGCCTTCTCTACACCGCCGTGCTCCACCACCAGCACCTTGTCATTGCCCCGGCGTTCGCAGCGCAAGGCTTTGTGCTCCGTGAGCAGGTCTACGCCATCGGCCCGCAGCGCGGCGGCGGCCAGCTCGGAAACCTCCGTGTCTTCGCGCGCCATGATGCGCGGCGCCATTTCCACCTGCGTCACCGCCGAGCCCAAGCGCGCAAAGCTCTGCGCCAGCTCGCAACCAATCGGCCCGCCGCCCAAGACCACCAAGCGCTTAGGGGCTGCGTCGAGTTCGGCAAAGCGGTCCCACAGCGTGTCGCTGGTGACGTAGCCCACTTCGGCCAGCCCCGGCAGAGGTGGCACAAAGGGCTGCGCACCGGCAGCGATGACGATGCTGCGCGTGGTCAGGGTCTGCTTGGTGCCGTCGTTCAGCGCGATTTCCACGGTCCACGGGTTGACGATCTTGGCGTAGCCCTGCAGTACCTCAACGCCCAGGCCGGTGTAGCGCTCCACGCTGTCGTGCGGCGCAATGTCGGCAATGACGCCGTGGATGCGCTGCATGATTTTTTTAAACGAAAAGTGCTTCAAGACCGCATCTGCATTGCGCGACCCACTATCCAAACCATAGCGGTCTGCATGCTGCATCTGGTGCGCCAGCTTGGCGCTTTTGATGAGGGCCTTGCTGGGAACACAGCCGTAGTTGAGGCAGTCGCCCCCCATTTTGTGGGCCTCGATCAGCGTGACCTTGGCTTTGACCACCGCCGCGATATAGGCCGACACCAGCCCACCCGCGCCACCGCCGATGACGATGAGGTTGCGGTCAAAGCGGCGCGGCCGCACCGATTCCCAGCGGGCGTAGACCTTGCGTTTTTCAAAGAAGTTCATGGCAGCCTTGGTGAGGAGGGGAAAGAGGCCAAGCAGCACAAAGGCGCCCAGCAATCCGGGGCTGGCAATGTCGCGCAGTGAAGAGATTCCAGCCAACTGCGTGCCCGCGTTTACGTACACGGCGGTGCCCGCCAGCATGCCGAGCTGGCTCACCCAATAAAAGGTCCAGGTGCGCAGGGTGGTTAGACCCATCAACAGGTTGATCACAAAGAAGGGCACGACCGGAATCAGGCGCAGGCTGAACAAGTACAGCGCGCCTTCGCGGGCAATGCCCTGGTTGATGTCGGCCAGCCGCTTGCCCATGCGCGCCTGTACCCAGTCGCGCAACACAAAGCGCGCTGCCAAAAACGACAAGGTGGCCCCCAAAGACGAGGCAAAAGACACCAGCAGCAAGCCCCAGCCCAAGCCAAATATGCCGCCGCCGGCCAGCGTGAGGATGGCGGCGCCGGGCAAGGAGAAGGCCGTGGCCGCCACGTACAGCGCAAAGTAACTCAGCCGCACCGCCCAGGGCCGGGCCGCGTACAGCTCGGCAAACGCCGCTTGGCTGTTGCGCAGGTAGTCCAGGCTGAGAAAACGACCCAGGTCCAACGCAAAAAAAGCGATGACAGCGGCGGCCACCACAGCCACCACCATCCAACGGGCCCACGCAGGTTGTTTCATGAAAATGCCTTCCAACCCCACCAAATGCGGGTGACGATGGTAATGCCGCACAGCGCGGCAAACGCATAGGCCAGCACCGCAAAATGTTCGGGCCAAATGCACATGGCCACAAAAAAGGCCAGCGTTTCAGTGGCCTCGGTCAAACCGCCCAAAAAGTAAAACGATTTGCCCGGGGTGGCCAAGTCTTGCAGGCCGCGCTTGGCCGCCAGCACGGCAAAGGCCAAAAAGCTGGAGCCGGTCCCAATAAACGCCGCCAGCAAGACGGCTGCGGGCAAGGCGTGTTCGGCGGGGTTGCCAATGGCGAAGGCCAGCGGAATGCTGGCGTAAAACAAGAAGTCCAGCGCAATGTCCAGAAAACCACCTGCGTCGGTCGCCTGTGTCAGGCGCGCCACCGCGCCATCCAGGCCATCGCACAATCTAGAGAGAAATATGGCACTAGCCCCCGCCAAATATGCGCCATTAGCTATCAAAAACGCAGCAACTAGGCCAATGGAAAAGCCGATCAAGGTAATGGTGTTGGCGCCCAAGCCGACGCGCACCAGTACCCGGGCGGTGGCGGCAATGGGCGGGCGGATGAGCGCCGTGGCGTAGCGGTCCAGCATGGCCTAGTGCAACAGGTCGGCCACGCCGTCCCACACCTCGGGTGCCAGGCGGCCTTCATAGCGCGCGATGACTTTGCCTTTGGCATCCACCAACAAAGTCAGCGGTAGGCGTTGGGCCGCAGGTGCTGCGCCGTCCAGCCGCACCGAGAGCCAGTTGGCATTGGGCATCACCGTTTGGTCGACCAGCTTTTCGTAGGTGAGCCAGTCGTCTTTGCGCGAATCGAGGTTGACCGCCAGCAGGGTGAACGGTTTGTTTTGCCAGCCTGCGGCATTGGCGCGCAGCTCGGGCAGGCTGTCGCGGCAGACAGCGCAACGGGTGGACCAGAAAAACACCACGGCCACTTTGCCACGCACTGCCCCAGCGGTGATGCGCTTGCCCTTGCTATCGGCGGTTTCGAGTGACAAGCTGCCGCCCACCATGCCCAGTCCCGCCGCTGGTGCGTCCATGGTCGCCGTGGTGGTTTGGGCGTGGCCGACACCCAGAGCCGTTGCGCTCAGGAGCATGGCCAGCGCCATGCGGCGCAGTGCGGTGGTGGGGGTTGGCAGGTGGGGTGGCATGGGCACAGTCTAGGGGGTAGCGGACATGGGTCGCTGGCGGCGGTGTTTTCTTACTCCGGTGGCGGGGCCATAGTTCGCTAGCACAGCCGCGTCAGGCAGTTCGGGTCAGCCACATCCGCCGCATCGTGGGTGACCATTAGCGCCGGGATGCTGCGTTGCCGTACCAGGCCAAACACCAAGTCGCGCATGCGCTGGCGCAGTGAGGCGTCGAGTTTGGAAAAGGGCTCGTCCAGCAACAAGGCATGGGGCTGGGCCAGTAGTGCCCGTGCCAGCGCCACCCGCGAGCGCTGGCCGCCAGAAAGGGTGGCCGGGTTGGCCTGCAGAAAAGGGGTCATCTCCACATCGGCGAGCGCCTGCGCTACCTGTGCTTCGCGCGCCGCTTGCGGCCCGGCCGCCACGGCAAACAAGAGGTTCTCGCGCACGGTCATATGGGCGAACAGCAGGTCTTCTTGGAACAGAATGCCAACGCGCCGGGCCCGCGTGGGCAGGGTGTCGATGCGCTGGCCGTTGAGCCAGACTTCGCCCTGCCAACGCAAGGCCGGGTCCAGCGTGCCGCAGACGGCGGCCAATACGCTGGATTTGCCGGAGCCGCTGTCGCCCATCAAGGTGTGCACCATGCAGGGGGCGATGTGCAGCGCCAGGTCGCGCACCAGCACCGTGTCGCCCACCTGCAGTTGCGCGAGCTGAATGTCCAGGCTCATGCCGCGCTCGGGGCGACGCGCAATTCGCCGTTGGCCGCCATCACCAGCGGCAAGGGGCTCAGGGACTCGGTGTCGCATTCGCCAGAGAGGCAACGGCCGTCGGTCCAGTCGTATTTGGCGTAGTGCACGTTGCAGGTCAGGCTCTGGCGAGGCTGGTAAATCAGCTGCTCTTGCTTGGCCGCCAGCGGCACCCCGAAGTGGGCGCAGCGGTTCACAAAGGCATGGACCTTGTCGCCATCGCGCAGCAGCAGGTAGCGAAACGGCGTGGGATTGGCCGCTTCGGGCGCCAGAGGCAATGCGTGCAGCGTGGCGCTGGGGTCGGCCAAGGCATCGCGCTGGCCCAGCAGCGTGCCGACCGTTGGAGCGTTGGGCAGGCTGTGCCACGGGGGCGGAGTAGGCCCATCAGGCTCTGGCGGCACGGGGAGGCTCATGGCGTTGGGCCTTCGGCGGTGTTGGGCAATACCGTGCGTAACCACACTTGGGCCACCGCGCTCTGGCGCGCTATCAAACCGGGGTCGCGAAACGCATGGGCCATGGTGGCTGCGCCCTGCAGCAGGGTGAGCAGGTGTTCGGCATGGGCCTGTGCGACGGGAGTCGGATGTACACGCCCCAATTGCGCCACCAGCCAGTCGCGCAGCGCCTCCAAAATGCGCGAGGCATAGGGCTGCAGCGTTGGGTCGGACTTGCCCAGTTGGCTGGCCAGGCTGCCGACCGGGCAGCCCACCCGCGCGAGTTCTTCAGCGGAGTCTTGGGTGACCTGAATAAAGGCGTCGACGGCCTGCAGCGGCGTGGGCTGGGCGGGCAGGCGGGCTTGCAGGCGGGCAAACAGCTCGGCCTGGCGCGCTTCCGACACGGCCTCTAGCAGGTCGGCCTTGGTCTTGAAGTAGTACGAGAGATTGCCTTTGAGCAAGCCCGCGGCGTCGGCCACATCACCAATAGAGGTTTCGGCATAGCCGCGCTCCATGAAAAGGTCTAGCGCGGCGTCCACAATGCGTTGGCGGTTGGCGCCGCCTTTGCCCGCAGCCACGTTGTCGGGCGGGGTTGCGAGCGTTGCGCGGGGTGAGGAAGGCGCTAGGCCTGTTGCGTGGTCAACCATTGCGCAATGGTAGCGAGTGGAATGTGGTCGTCGATGTCTTTTCCATAGTGGACCATGGCAATGCGGCCTTGGCGGTCGATCAGGAAGTCGGCGGGGACGCGTTGTGCGGGCCCTTCAATGCGCCCGGGCCAGTAGCCTTGGCGAAACGCCTGCAGGGCCGACTTGATCACACTCCAGGAGAACATGCCCGCCCAGCGTGCTTCCACACCGAAACGCCGGTACAGCTGCATGTCGGGGTCTGGGACGATGGGGAAGGGCGCATCTTGGCGGCCCACGTATTGCGCGACAGATTCGGCCGGCGACTGAAATACGCCAATGACTTCGAGCCCCTGGGCCGACCATTCCGGGTAGACCTCGATCAGGGAGTGCACCCGAAAGTTACACACCGGGCAGGAGGCATAGCGATAAAACGAGAGCAGCACGGGGCGGCCGTGCAGGGCGGCAAGGTCGACTGCCTCGCCCAAAAAATCGGCGCTGCTGAGGGCAGGTGGTGTGGAGCCGGGGGCCAAACGCATGGTTACTCTCAAAGTATGACGATCGTCCAATAATATCAGGACAATCGTCCAAATGAAAGCTAAACCCCTTTAACGCGGGGCCATCGCCGATGGCTCCAGCGGGCCGCCAGCGCAAACACCAGCACTGGCAGCAACCATTGCAACCACGCGTAGGCAGCAGTGAGTGAGCGCTGACCACCTGCTGCCAGATTCACCGCTTCGGTGGTCACCGTATTGAAGCGCCCGGCGCCCACATACAGCGTGGGCAGGTACTGCGCCACGCTGACCGCGAAACCGATGGCAAAGGCCGCCAGCAAGGCCGGGCGCAGCAGGGGCCACTTCACCCGCAACAAAAAGTGCCCCCGACCGTGGCCCAGACTGGCCGCTACTTGCTGCAACCGTGGGTCCACCCCTTGGTAAGGCCCCTGCAGCGCCAGTACGGTATAGGGCAGGCAGGCCAGTGTGTGGGCCAGTCCTACGCCCAGCGCGCTGGCGTCTACCCCCCAGGCCAGCGCCAGCCGGTGCAGGCCCAGCACCCATAGCACCGCCGGCAACACCAAGGGCACGGCGAGCCAGGGCTGGGCACGCTGTTGCCAGCGCAACGGCGCCCACTCCAACCACGCCACCGCCCACAGCAAGGCCGCCAAGCCACTGGCCAGCGCCAGCCACAAGGTGGTGTTCAAGGTGACACTGCTTTGCCAAACGTTGTGCCAGGCAGCCCAGGTGAATTGGGCGGGGAGCAGCGACGGAAAAGGCCAACTACCGGTGAGGCTGCCCAGCAGCAGGGCGAGCATGACGGCGGTGTAAATCCCCAACAACGCCCACAGCGCTGTGGGCAAGGCGTTGGGCTGAATCATTTGCTGCACCGTGGTGTGTGGGCGACCTGTGGCGCGCGATGTCGTTTCGTTTGCGGAGTGGCCGCGCACGCGGCGCGCGCGCCAGCCGGGCCAACGCAGTGCCAGATACGCCAGCGAAGCCCCCACGAGCAGTACGCCCGCGAGCAGCCAGGCCGCCGCCGCGCCCTGGGCGTTGGTGGCCGGGTCAGCGTCTTGCAACCACTGCCACGCCAACACCGCCAAGGTGGGCGGCGCGCCGGGGCCAATCACCAGCGCCACATCGACGACGGTGAGGCTGTAGGCCCACACCGCCAGCAGTGGTGCGCTCCAGCGGGGCAGCAACTGCGGCCAGACGATGCGCCACCAAGCGGCCGTGTCCGCATAGCCCAGCGTGCCCGCCAGCAGCAGCTCTTGGCGCAGGCGTTGGGCCACATCCGGCCGCTGCAGGTAAGCCAAGGCAGCCCACAGCAAAAAAGGAATCTCTTTGCACACCAGTACTAAGGTCAGGCCCACGCCCCAGGGGTCTTGGCTGGTAGGCCAGGGTGGCGGTGCGTCAAACCCTGTTGCCCACGGGGAGAGCAGGCGCAATATCCAGCCGCTGGGCGCAATCAGCGCCAGCAGCCCAATGGCAAAGGCGGCGTGGGGTACGGCCAGTAGGGGCGACAAGAGTCGACTCAACCGGCGCTGGGTAGGGTCGGCGCGGAGCACTGCGCCGGTGGCGTGGGCCAGTATCCAGGTGGCGCCCAGCGCCGCGATCACCGTGGACACCAACCCAGTGCAAACACTCAAAACCAGAGCCTTCACCGCCTGCGGTTGGTCGCGCAAGGCGGCCCAGGCTTGCGCGTCGGCCGCGGCCGCCATCGCCGCCACCACACTCCAACCCATGGGCGCCGCCACCAGCGCCAGCAAGGTCAGTGGCACTAGGGTGGAGGTCAACCAAGCTGGGGAGGTCGGGCGCATCGCCCAAGTTTAGGCGGCGGTGTCCGTCGGCAAAGGGAGCGCCTTTTGCATAGCGCGCTGGTAGCGCTTGCGCGCCAACACCATGCCGCCCAAAGTAAGCGCCAACGCGGCAACCGCCCACAGCTTGCCTTGGTAAAGCGCGTACAGCACGTAGCGCGGCGGGTTGCCGCCGTCGGTGAACGAGGTGATGGTGCCCAAGCCCGTGGTGTCAAACGACGGCGTTTTGCTGGCCAGCTCGGTGTACAGGTGCGCCATGTCTGAGGAGATCAAGAGGAAGGCCACGATGACCGGAATACCCGCCAGCACGGCGCGCACCACGTTGCCGCGAAACATCAGCACCGACAAAGACATGATGGAAATCAGGTTGGACAAATCGCCCAGCGGCAGCACTTGGTTGCCCGGCAACACCAGCGCAATCACGATGGCCAGCGCCATGAGGATGAGCCCGGTGGTGATGACCGACTTGTGTTGCATCAGAAAGCCGGTGTCCATGGCGACCACCAGATTTTTGCGGTTCGGGAAGCGCTGCTCCACGCGCTGGCGCAGTGCGTTGGTAATGGGAATCATGGCGTCGCCAATCAGCCCCGCGCTTTTGGGCAGCAGGAACATCACGGCCGCAATGTTGACGCCCATCTCCAGCGTGACTTGCAGCGTGTAGCTGGCCGCCCAGCCCAGTAGCAGGCCCATCAGCAGGCCAATCACCATGGGCTCGCCCAGCAAAGCCAGCCAATGCCGCAGTGGTTGGTCGGCACTGGCAGAGGGCTGGCGCTCGGGGTTGTAGTTCCAGTTCCGCAGCACCGGAATGCGGTCCATCAGCCAATCGGCGCAGACCACAAAGGGCAAGGTGCCGTTGACCGACACCGGGGAGATCGCAATGCCCGGCAGCCCGGTTTCGCGCTCCACATCGGGCGCGTTCCATTCGGTCATCTTGAAGCAGTACACCGCCAGCAGCAGCGTGGCGCTCAGACCAACCCACCAGTTATCGAACACGGTCATGGCCAAGGCGCCCATCAGCGCGAAGTGCCAGTAGTTCCAGATGTCGATGTAGATCGCGCGCGTCCACCCCACGGCCAGCATGAACAGGTTGAGCCCCAACACCAGCGGAATGGAAATGGCCGCCAGCGGTGAGGCCCAGGTAATGGCCGCCAAGGGCAGCCAGCCCACATCCAACGCCGGAAAGCTCAAGCCGCGCGCCAGCGACAGCGCCTGCACTGCGGGGCTGATATTGGCCACAAAGAAATTGAACGCAATGAAGACGCCCGCAAACCCGGCTGCCAGCGCCACCGTGCTGCGTACCGCTTGCAGCAGCGGCAGGCGGGCGGCCAAGGCCAGCACGAACATGATGATGGGCAGCATCACATAGGCTTTGTAGCCAAAAAAGACAGTTAGAAAATCTTGCACGGAAGCCATGGAGTGTGTGAGCGTTGGGGATCAGATCGTGGGGCGCGCTAGGTCTACGGCGCGAGGAGGTGGGATGTTAGGCGAGTCTTCGTGCGGGGGAGTGCCGCGCGGGCTATACACGGGCAGCAGCGTGTGCCATTGCGATGGGCGCGACCACTACGCAGTGCCCATGTGCTTGGCTGCTGCGGGGGCTGGGGGACGTTCAATTTGCTATATAAAGAGTAGCTGCTTGCGCATATTCCAAAAGGGCTAGAGGCCGATTTGATGCATAAGTTGTTTTAGGTTCACAGCCTGGTGCAGCGTTCGACCCCAAAGCGGTCGTCAGGTGGCGCGGATTGCTGACCAGCTAGTTGACGTTCAAGGATGGCTGGTTAGGCGGGTAGCGTTGACGATAAAGTCATTGTTCACGAGTTCAAATCCAACTGCGGTCAATAAACTCCATGACGGAATACAAACGGTTTTCAAGTTCCTGCTTCTGGACGGCGGCAACGATGTGAGCGACGCCGCCTGCATAAGCGGTTTCACCGTATACACGTGTTTCCAACGTCAGGCTACATACCCCGTCTCCAATACGAATCTGGTGATAGGCATGACGTGCCAGATGGTTGGCAGGAATTTGCAGTGCGGTTTCCTGAAGAACAAGATCACGCACCGAGCTTACGCTGCTCTCTGCCAAACCAAGTGATTCGGCAATGGCCACGGCAGTGCCCGGTACTGAGCATTTACTTGCTTGGTGCGATTCGGTGAGCTCGATGGGGTACTGGTGAAAGAGAGGCCCACTCTTTTCGAGCATGCTCATGAACTTGAGCATCAAAATATTGGTGTTGGGGCAAATGACCAGTGGGAACTTCGGTGTGGAAGAGCCAATGTCGGTCCCCGTGGCCAGCTCGATCAGCGTGGATCGGGTGTGTTCGCAAAACTCTATGGCGGGCTGCAGCTCCCTTCCAGAGCCCGCATGGACGACGATGGAGCGTTGCGCCGGGTAAATCCTCTCTGCCCATGGGAACGCCCCGTTGAGCGCGCCTTGCAGCTCCCTTGCCAACTTCCCTGCTCCAACGATGACGACTTGCATGGAATCCCTTTGGCTGTATGTGGTGTGGAGCCCGCCACGCGTACGGGGCAGGCAAATATTCTAGGGACTCAATGGGAGGGCGGGCGACGAACGTCTCTTGCGCCACGTAGCCATTTCCACGAATCGAGAAGGTCAAAACCCAAGCTGACGGCGTTGATGCTGAAAAGTATCATCGTATAAGTGCTTTCACTGCTGCCAAGGTCCTCGTGACCGTGGCCCACCAATCTCTGCAGGAGATAGGCCTGCAAGGGCAGCCACGCCACGACATGGGGCAGTGCCATGAGTCGGCTGAGTCCGGACTGGATCAGCAGCATGGCGATGTTGCTGATTCCTACCACCGCAAAGGCGCAGGCCGCCCAGAATCCGGTATCCCAATGCGTCAGTGCCAATGAAGCTGCATTGACAGGAAACAAGAAGACAGAAATCCAAACCTGCACCCATAGAGGAATGCTTCGAAAGGATTGCCATATGCGCATCATTCTGGGCAGCATGGGACACCCTTTACGCCTTGGTACCCACTGCGTAGGCCGCAAACGGCGCGTCCAGCTGCGGGTCGAATGCGTGGTTGCTGTAGTTGCTCAGTGTTTTGACAGCCAGCGCCAGCACGATGTATAGCAACTGGTGCTCGCTGTAGCCCGCAGCATAGAAGGCTTGGGCTTGCGTGGCGGTGAGCTGACCGCGTTGCAGAACCAGTGCGGTAGTGGTGGCGCGCAGGACTTCTAGCTTGGCATCCGGCACTGTGGTGCCTGTGCGAATGGCTTGTAGCACGGGCGCGGGCACGCCAGACATCTTGTCGGCCACCATGCTGTGTGCAGCGGTGCAATAGTCACAGCCGTTGGCGATGCTGGTGGCCAGAAAAACGATTTCCTGCTCCGCGGGACTGAGACCCGATTCGGTGCGGAATAGGCCGTACCCGTGCAAATACGTACTCAGGACCGCAGGTGCGTTGGCCATGTTGGCGTACATCGCGGGCACAAAGCCCATCTTGATTTGAGCGTCTGCAAGTTGGGCGGTTGCTGTGCCTGTGGCAGTGGCAGGGGTGAGTGCGGTAAGGGTGTTGATAAATGACGAGGCAGACATGCAATAACTCCAGACGAGGGTGCTGTGCACCGTTGCGCCCCAACCCGGTGCTGGCACGATTGCCGGCCACTGGTGGGGCGTGCATGAATGCTAAAAATTCACGCCTTATTTGCGTTGCCCTAATGTCTCGTTGCTTGTACCAGGCATCTCAGTGTGTGTGTCCAAGGGCTGTGGGTGTGGGCCTTTCAACCACGCGCCTGGTGGTTGCCCCACCTTGCGCGTGAAGGCTCGCGTAAAAGCACTGGCACTGGTGTAGCCCACTTCGTCAACCACGTGCTTGAGGCCGCGGCCGCTACGCAGCAGCCTTTGTGCCGTGGTAATCCGCCAGGAGCTGACGTAGTCAGCCGGCGTGTCCCCGGTGATCTGACGAAACAACAGCGCGAAGCGTGCGCGCGACATGCCAGCGTGATCGGCCATGGATTCTAGCGTCCAAGCCTGCTCTGGGTGCTCGTGCACTGCATGCAAGACTTTGGACAAGCGAGGGTGTGCCAGGCCCGCCATGGAGCCACCCTGGGCCAGGCCTTTCTCCACGCAGTGGCGCAGCAGTTTCACCATGATGATTTCGCAATAACGGTCCAAGATGGCTTGGCGTCCAAACTGTTGCTCAAAGGCTTCGTCAAACATGGCTTGCAACAGGCCAGCCATGTCAGGCATGGCCTGAAGAGGCACCATTACCGCAGATGGCAATGCGCTGGTAATCGGGTTCCACCCGCCCATACCGAACTGAACCGTGCCACACACCATGTCTGATCCTGCATCTTGGTCCACCACCAATCGATGAGGCCCAGGGCGTGGCAAAAAAAGCACCGTAGGCTCGTTCACCACAATGGGCTTGGCGTTGATACCAATCAGCTGTGCCGTACCGGAACGCACAAGGTGCAAGTGACCACGGCTGGAGTCATCCGGAAAGCCATACACCCCACAAATGTTGCCCGCGTAGAAAACACCGGCGCGCAGGGCGTACTGATTGAGCAGAATGGTTAAGCTATCCATGAGGATGAAATGGATATAAAAATGTCATTTTCTATCCATTTCGTTTCTTCTAGGGAATATTTTTACACCCTATGCGCGCTTGTCCAGAGAGCGCTCGGGGTTCGCAAAAGCCCCCTAAGGTCTCGTCTGCGTTGCCAAAGCATGTTTGGTCGCGCTGTAGGTCGCCACGCAATAGGGCACTACAAAATTCATGGCGACATGCACCCACGCGATACCACTTCCTTTCAGCAATGCCTCGCCCTGATTGAGTGCATTGAGCAGAGAGCCCACTACTAATGCGATGCGCATAGCGTTGTGGACAATATCGCGTGAACAGGCCATCCGGATAAAGTCTTGCATGCCGTATCCGTCAATGCCTCTCGCACTTGCATGGAGCGCAGTAAATGCTACGGAGCATTAGTCTTTTGGCTGAAAGTACACACTGACGGCTTTCGTATTCAAGTAGGCTTCCAGCGCTTCGACACCACCTTCGCTGCCATAACCTGAGTCCTTCTGACCGCCGAAGGGCATTTCCGGTGCAGATTTAGCGGCTTGGTTGACCCAAAGCATTCCAGCTTGAATGTCTTGTCTGACCTGATGCAGAGTGTTCAGGTTTTCTGTAAACAGATAGCTCGCCAAGCCATAGGGCAGTCGGTTCGATTCCTGAATCGCCTCCTGCAGCCGATTGAAGGTTCGGATGGCTACGATGGGGCCAAACGGTTCCTCATTGAAGAGGTTGGCGCTCAAAGGGACATCGGTGAAAACATGTGGGGCAAAGAAGTAGCCACCGGAGTCATCGACTTTTGCACCTGCGACCCAAGTGGCACCTTTGCGCACAGCGTCGTCCACAAAACTTTGCATGGCAGTAACCCTACGCTGATTGGCCAAAGGCCCCATGGTGCTTGCGGGCGACAGGCCTTCGCCGATCTGGATTTGATGGACCCTGGCACAGAGTGCGCGAGTAAAAT
Organism: Rhodoferax sp.; assembly: GCA_034519365.1. GTDB lineage: Bacteria > Pseudomonadota > Gammaproteobacteria > Burkholderiales > Burkholderiaceae_C > Allorhodoferax. The sequence goes on from JAXHOO010000037.1 coordinate 30,512, forward strand.
CTTTTTCAATAGACGCATGAACAAGAAATCGGCTGGGTGCGATGCAGACTTGCCCTGCATTTCTGAACTTTGCCAATAGGCAGGCATCTGCAGCGCGTTCTATGTCTGCGTCCTCGGCAACGATGAGGGGCGCATGCCCGCCTAGCTCCATCGAGACACGCTTCATATGCCGGCCCGCCAGCGCCGCCAATTGTTTCCCTACCGGGGTGCTACCAGTGAACGTAACCTTGTGCACGAAGGGACTGGATATCAGTTGCTGGGAGATGTCTGTCGGATTTCCAAATAGCAGGCCAATGACACCTTTGGGCAAGCCTGCGTCTGCAAATGCTCTTACCAGTTCGCTGGGGGACGCTGGTGTTTCTTCGGCGGCTTTGAGCACGATGCTGCAACCCGCCGTCAACGCAGCTGCCACCTTGCGTGCTGCCTGATTGACCGGAAAGTTCCAAGGTGTAAACGCAGCGACTACGCCCACCGGTTCTTTCACAACCAGTTGCTGCATGTCGCTGAACCTGGCCTGTACCACACGACCCGCAATACGAGGCCCCTCTTGCGAGAAGTAGGTAATCGTCTGCGCGGCCGAAAGAACTTCTGTGAGCGATTCGGCCAGTGGCTTCCCTTGCTCCAGCGTCATCAGACGGGCAATCTCGGGGGCACGCGCCCGCAACAAATGGGCAGCTCGGTCCAGCACTACCGATCTGGCGGAGGCTGGGGTTCTGCTCCAAACCTGAAAGCCTTGTTGCGCGTTGACCAGGGATTCATCCACATCCGTCACCGTAGCCTTGGCGACGCTTCCAATGTAGCGACCTGTCGCGGGATTGACGACTGGCAGGCGCGCGCCATCCTGTGCTTCCCGCCACGTGTTTCCAATGAAAAGAAGACTGTCCGGATACTCGGGGGAAGTGCTTTGTTGACTCACTGTGAGCTTTGACTGATCCACTGGCTACGCTCCGAGCTGGGTCAGGTGTTGGTCCAGCAAGGTATAGAACTCCAGCGGAGTTTCAATCATGGGGTAATGCCCAGCACCATCGATCATCACCAGATGTGCATTGGGCAACCGGCGCAGGTAGGTGTCGGTGAGCAGTTGCTGCCCAATCGCCCCATCGTGCTTACCGCCGATGACCAAGGTGGGTGTCGCCAGACCCTGTGTAGTTTCCGAGAAGTCCGTCTTGGTCCATTCCTGAAGGTAGGCGAGAAATGCCGGTGTTGTCGAGCTTGCGCGCGCACTTTTTGTCAAGTCCTGAAGCAACTTGGTGCTGTGGCGTTTGCCGGTTAGCGTATTGAATATCTCTGTCAGAGCCTGGTCGCTGGTCGCAGAGGATTCAAAAAATTCTTGAGTAGCCGTATCGAGTGCAAATCCAGAGCTCGGTACAGGCGTTATTGCAATCAGCGAGACCAGGCGCTCGGGCGCACGGAGCGCCATCTTCTGGGCAACCATGCCTCCCATGGAGTGACCAATCACATGAAAAGACTTCCAGCCAAGGGCTTCTGTCAGATGAAGTGCATCTTCTACCACTTCATCCAGAGTGAAATCCCCATTCTTGTCGCTGGACATTCCATAGCCGCGGTAGTCCATCAGCGCAACTGAGAAGCGATCATGATCGAAATTGCCGAGAACATTTGAGTAGATGGAATGGTCGCTCAACCATCCGTGCAGCAACAGAAGTTTTGTAGGGCCGTATCCGTGTACTTTGCAACCGATGTTCATTTTGTCTCCAGATGGTGTTTGTATAGGCGCAGCTTTCGGTAAACCAGCACCCGGCATGGATGCTTCTGGATTGCTGATCTGCTGCGCTCTTGTTTCGAGTCACCTGGAAATTCTGAGGTTGGTGCGTGCCCGTGTGCTGACGAATCGTCTCGATTGATATGCCATTTGTCTCAAGCGTGATTTCAGAACTATTCCAAATAGCATCCGCACCGAGATATCGTCATTGCCGGCTACTTGAGCCGTTTAATGAGGCTGGAGGCGTCCCAGCGCTTGCCACACATCTGCTGCACATTCGCATAAAACACGTCTACCAGGGCGGTCACAGGCAGGCGTGCACCGTTGGTTTGGCATCGTCATGGTTGGTGCCATTTCGCTACTTTAATAGCCCGCATCAGTTGTTTACTTTTCCCGAAAAACGTGAACAAGTACCTTGCCATGCACCCCCGGTTCAGCCTAGCCTCCTGCGCTGTAGCCCAGTTGGGCCTTGCAGGGCTACCGCAAGGCTCGCTTTTCATGTTCAACCTATTGAATTGGCTCTCGTACACTACCCGCCAGAACCCTTGCGAGCGCTTCCGCTGTGCCAAATATCCGCTTATTCCCGTCTCTGTTGCTGGGCTCCCTCGTGCTTGCCACCGCAACGGCACCACGGGCTCAGCAAGCGCCCAATGCGAGCACGCAGCTGCAGCAGGTTCCTGCATCGCCCAGCGTGTCCACCAAGCAGCCAGACATTCAGCAGGCTGCACCGCAGGCGCCGCTTCCGGTTGATTCCAGCGGGCCCAAGGTTCTTGTTGAGGCGCTCACCTTGGCTGGTAACGAAGTGTTCACCACACTTGAGCTGGCCCAGGCCAGCGGGTTCGTTGCCGGTCGCGCCTACACGCTGGGCGAATTGCGTCAGCTGGCGGCCAAGGTCAGCAGCTACTACCGCGAGCGGGGCTATTTTTTGGCGCAAGCCTTGGTGCCAGCCCAAGAGATCACCAACGGCATGGTGCAGCTGAAGGTGCTGGAGGGGCGTGTGGGGCAGGTGGAGTTGAATAACGCCTCTGAGGCGTCTGACCGCACCGCGTCCAGCCTGCTGGCCGGATTGCAGGACGCCAGCCCGGTGACGCAGGCAGCGCTGGAGCGGCGGATTTTGTTGCTCAGTGATCTCCCGGGTGTGCTCGCGCGTTCCACCCTGCGCCCGGGTTCCACACCCGGCACGGCCGATGTGGTGGTGCAACTGTCGGCGGGGCCCAAAATGGGCGGCAGCCTGGAGTTGGATAACCAAGGCAACCATTACACGGGTGCCTTTCGGGTGGGGGCTACGCTCTATGTCAACGAGCCCACGGGCAGCGGCGATATGACATCGGCCCGGCTGTTGACCTCGGGCGAGGGGCTGTCGTATGGCCGTGTTGCCTACCAAACCTTGATGGGCCCTTTCACGCTTGGGCTGGCCACCAGCAGCCTCTACTACCAATTGGGCGGCGCGTTTGCCCGTCTGGAATCCAGCGGGACGGCACAAACCGGTTCCGCGTTTGCCAGCTACCCCTTGCTGCGCTCGCGCCAGCAGAACTTGAGCGCACAGTGGTCGGTGGACTACAAGGACTTCAGCGACCGCACCGGTGGCGGTTCGCCCAGCCAGGCGTCCAAGAACGCACGCATTCACACCCTCGGGCTGAAGGGCAACCTGCAGGATGCGGCGGGCCAGCGGGCTTGGCAGTACAACGTGGCGTGGGCACTGGGCACTATTTCTTTGCAAGACGTCACCACCCGCAACAACGACGCCATCACCGCGCAAAGTAATGGGGCTTATGAGAAGCTGGTCTACGGCGTTGCCTTGCAACAAGAGCTTGCCCAGAAGCGCAGCTTGTACCTGAGCGTCAACGGGCAATGGGCCTCCAAAAACCTCGATGCCTCCGAGAAATTCAGCCTGGGCGGCACCGGTGGCGTTCGCGCTTATCCCGCGGGTGAGGCAAGTGGTGACGAGGGCTATGTCCTGACCCTGGAAGGACGGGCGCCTTGGCCGGCTTTGTCGCAATACCTCGCCGGCTCCGCCCAAGCGGTGGCTTTCATTGATACGGGTACACAGACAGCCAACAAGTCGCCGTGGGACGCTGGCACCAGCACGAAGCGCAGAACCCTGAGTGGTGTGGGCGTAGGGCTGAATTACAGCAGCCCCAACAAATGGACAGCGACTGCCTATTGCGCCTTCAAGGTGGGCGATGAAACGGCTACCTCTGCCCCCGACGCGGCTTGGAGATTCTGGCTCCAAGCAGCCAAGTTCTTCTAACCGACGAGTCGTACCATGTCTCGCTTGAGCACTTCAACATTCAAACGCCGCATCACCGCGTTGGCAGTAATGGCCACCCTGGGAGGCACCGCATTGGCCTTGCCGGTGGATGGGGTCGTTACCAACGGAAATGCCGCCATCACCAGTGGTGGGACCGGTGTTTTGGTGGTGACCCAAACCAGCAATGCGGCCACCATTAACTGGCAGAGCTTCAGCATCGGCGCGAGCGAGACAGTGCGTTTTGTCCAGCCCAGCAGCAGTTCGGTGGCCTTGAATCGGGTGCTGGGGTCGGACCCTTCCCAGATCTTGGGCAAGCTGTCGGCCAATGGCCAAGTCTTTTTGATCAACCCCAACGGCATCCTGTTCGGGCAAGGGGCCTCGGTCAATGTGGGTGGTCTGGTTGCTTCGACGCTAGACATGACAGACGGCGACTTCCTCGCAGGCCGTTACAGCCTGCGGGGTGACTCTTCCGCCAGTGTGCGCAATCTGGGTACGATCCAGACCCAAGAGGGTGGCTACGTGGCCTTGGTGGGCCACACCGTGGAAAACGACGGCACCATCTCGGCCCCCTTGGGTAGCGTGGGCTTGGCCGCAGGCAGCGCCGTCACTCTGGACTTTGCCTGGGATGGTTTGCTGAAGGTGGCGGTGAGCGAGTCTGCCCTGAACGCGCTGGTGCGCAACGGTGGCGTTGTGCAAGCCGATGGGGGCGCGGTGTGGATGTCTGCCTCTGCCCGCGATGCCTTGCTGTCCACCGTCATTGACAACACGGGCGTTGTGCAGGCCAACACGGTCGGCTACCGCAACGGGCGCATTTACCTAGATGGTGGAGAGTCTGGCGTGGTGAGCGTGGGTGGCACCGTGCAGGCCGCTGGAACTGCCACGGGTACCACGGGCGGCAACATCACGGTGACTGGCGACAAGGTGGGCATCAATGACGGGGCACTGCTGGATGCCACCGGCCAGGCGGGTGGCGGGAGCATTGCCGTGGGTGGGGGCTGGCAGGGCAAGGACCCGAACATCCGCCAGGCCAATGCGGTCTACATTGCGCGCGGCGCCACGCTGGACGCGTCCGCCACCAGTACAGGCGATGGCGGGGAGATTGTGGCGTGGTCGGATGTGTCCAAGCCTGGGGCCAGTACCCGGGCGTACGGCACATTGCGCGCGCGGGGCGGCGCCTTGTCGGGTAACGGGGGGCGCATCGAGACGTCCGGGCACTGGCTCGACGTGCAAGGCATGCGGCTCGACGCGACCGCACCGAATGGAAGCGGCGGCACCTGGCTGCTGGACCCGGAGGACCTGACCATCGGCGCCGTCGCGACGGATGCAGTTATTACCCCTCCCGGTCCGTTTGCAGTCTTCACATCGGGTGCTGGCACGCCGAACGTGCTGAACACTGACATCGAATTCCAGCTGAACTTGGGTACCAGCGTCGTTCTGCAAACTGCGCCCACCGGGGCCGGTGCTGGCAATATTTCGGTCAATGCCAGCGTTTCCAAGACCGGTGGCGGCAATGCTTTTCTCACACTCCAGGCGATCGGTGGTATCACTCTGGCCAATGGTGTCAGCATCAGTTCCAGTTCCGGTGCTATGGATGTCAATTTGCTGGCAGGTGGAGGCATAGGCCTGGGCTCTGGCAGCAGCATCTCCAGCAACGGGGGCACCATCGTGTTGGCAGGCGCCAGTTTTTCCAACAGCGCCGGTGCAGGGGCATTCAATACCGGGGGCGGGCGGTGGCTGGTCTACTCCAGCAGCCCCTTGAATGACTCTGTGGGTGGCCTCAACAGTGGCAACGCGGCCATTTATGGCCAAGACCCCGGCAGCTTGCCCCCGCCCTCGGTCGCAGCGGGCAACTGGTTCATTTATGCCTCCGCCAACCCCACGACCGCCGTGACCCAAACACTGGGCCCCATGCAATCAGGCCTTGGCGCTTCGCCCCCCACGCCCAATGCGCCAACGGTCGCGCCATTGCTGTTGGCCTTCGATCCACCCGACTGGCTTTTCCGAAGCGTGGAAGAAGGCGGCTTGGCGATATTGCAAACGGGTGGTGCCGACTCACCTGCGCGCTCGATTGGTGTTGCACCTACCGCCACGGCTGTGGCGACATCGAGCACCCTGTCGCCTGGGGCCGCGGCGAGCGGCGCAGCGGCGCTTGGCGGCAGCTCTGGGATAGCACCCACCAGCCGCTTGCGCAGCAGCGGTCTTTCCGGTGCTCCAAGGCCCGTCACCTCCACTGCCCCTGCGGTCGCCCCTCGTCCTTCCCTGGAGGCGTTTTTGAAGGGCGCTGCAAAGTCGCTCCAGGTCGGTGCCAGCAGCAGCGGCGCCGTGCTGTTGGGCGCCGTCAGCGCCCCTGGGCGGCCACTCGGCATGACAGTCGCGGTAGCGCCTGGCGAGGGCTTTCAGATCAGCCTGCCACCCCCGCTATTGCAGGGCTTGCAGACCAATGGGCGCGCCACGGCTCTGCAAGCGCAAGTGAGCGGGGGCTCGTTTCCCGCATGGCTCCGGTTTGACCGCTCCACGGGTGGTTTGAGCGCCAGTGCGGTTCCTGCCAGTGGCCTGCCGCTGACAGTGCGGCTGGTGAGCCCGAACGGCAAATTTGCGGACGTGGTCTTCCAATGAGTTCCCGTATCTCCGTGGCACGTTCGATGGCATTGATGTTGTGGCTATGCCTTTCCGGCACAGCGTTTGCCCAGGCGCAGTCTGGCAATGCGGTCTGGGGCTACAAGGTCAAGCCTGGGGACCGCTTGATTGATATCGCCAAAACCTACCAAAAGAAGCCCGATGAGTGGAAGCAATTGCAGCAGCGCAATGGCGTCACCGATCCGAAACTGCTGACGCCGGGCAAGCAACTGAACATCCCGGTGGGCGAGTTAAAGCAAGGCAACCCGGTGGCGGAAGCCGTGTTGGTGCATGGGGAAGTGCAACGGCTGGACAAGGCCGGGCAGCCCGCAGGCAAGCTGTCGTCTGGCGACATCCTCAAGATGGGGGAACGCCTGCAAACCGGCGCTCGCAGCACCGTGACGATTCGCTTTGCCGACGACTCACGCATGCTGGTGACAGAAAAAAGCACCGTGGACCTGACCAGCCTTGTCAATTACGGCAAGACCGGCATGGCAGATACCAAGGTGCAGGTGCTCGAAGGTGGCACAGACTCCCAGGTGTCTCCGCAAAAGGGGCCTGCCTCACGCTACGAAATCGGCACCCCGGCCATCAACCTTGCGGTGCGCGGAACTGGCTTCCGCATTCAGGTGGACGGCGCCAGTGGCGCGACCCGCACCGAAGTGGGCGAGGGCCTGGTGGCCGGTACCGCAGACGGGCAGCAGGCTCTAATTGGCCGAGGGTTCGGGCTGATTGCCGAACCCGGAAAGCCGCTGGGCCAACCCCAGGCGCTGCTGCCGGCCCCGCAGTTGGAAGGCCGGGATGAGGTCATCGGCAAACTGCCGGTTCAGTTTGCCTGGCAGGAATTGGCGGGTGCGCAGCAGTACCGTCTTCAGCTGCTGGCGCGGGTGCAGGGCGCGGAGGCCATCATTGAAGATACGCTGCTGCAAACCACCAGTGTGCAGTGGGATGATCTGCCAGATGGCGACTACCTGCTGCGCATCCGCGGCGTGCATGCCTCCGGTCTGGAAGGCTTGAATGCGGTCCAAGCCTTCTCGCTCCGCACCAAGCCTACGCCCCCGAAGCTGGTATTGCCGGGCGACGGGCAACGCGGCGCAGATTCCAAAGTTTCCTTCCGCTGGGACGCGGCTCCCGAAGCCCACACCTACCGCTTCCAGATTGCTGAGGATGAAAAGTTTGCGCAGGTGGTGGCCATGGTCCCGAACATCGCGGGCGAAGCCGGCGCCGTGCTGCTGGCACTGGCGCCCGGGCGCTACTTCTGGCGCGTTGCCAGCGTAACCCGAGCCGGGGTCATTGGGCCTTACAGCGATGCGTTCCATCTGGTGCTGCAAGGCGGAGGTCTGAAAGACTGAAGCCATGCGCAAGTTGTTGTTTCCCCTGCTGCGCGTGTTGCTCCCTGTGGGGGTGCTCTGTGCTTTGTTGGTCGTGCAGTTCGAGGATCCGTTATTTCGCATGCGCATTCGCGATCTGGCGTTTGATCAACTGCAAAAGCTGCATCCGGCCCAGTACGTGGATGACGTTCCGGTGCGGGTGGTGGCCATTGACGACCCTAGCCTGGCGGCAGTGGGCCAATGGCCTTGGCCGCGCACGGTCATGGCACAAATCGTGGACCAGTTGACCGCCATGGGTGCCCGGGTGGTGGTGTTGGATCTCATCCTGGCGGAGTCGGACCGCACGTCTCCCGAACAAGTCAAACAATTCTGGCCCGACAACCCGCGGCTGGATGCCTTGTTGGCCACCTTCCCATCCCACGACCAGATATTGGCGGAGAGCATTGCACGCAGCCGGGTGGTCACGGGCGTGGTGGCGCAACACCGTGGCGCGCCGGGCCCATTGCCAGACAGACCTGCCCGGTTTGTCAGCCAAGGGGGTGATGCCCGCGATTGGCTGAAAGACTGGGCGGGAGGCACAGGTTTTTTGCCTCCGCTATCTGCCAACGCCGCTGGCGCAGGGGTGGTGACGGTGGTGCCTGACCACGACGGTATCCTGCGCTCGGTGCCCTTGGTCAACCTGCTGGGCGGGCGCGTGTACCCCAGCCTCGCACTGGATGCGCTGCGGGTGTACATGGGCGAAGCGTCGCTGACTGTGCATGTCAGATCCTCGGGCGAAGCGGGGCTGTTCCAAAAGGCGGGTATTTCCGGCATCGGCTTGGGCCACACGGCATTGCTGCCTACCGCACCCGATAGCCGGGTTTGGCTCCATGCCCGTCCGCAAAATACCGCCCGCTATGTATCCGCCATCGATGTGCTGGCGGGGCAGGTCGAGCCCAACCGCATCAAGGATCACATCGTCATCATTGGCGCCACGTCGGCAGGGCTGGGCGACATTATTCGTACACCCTTGGGTGAGGCGGTGCCGGGGCTGGAGGGCCATTTGCAGCTCATGGAGCAGCTGCTGACCAGTGAATACCTGCTGCGCCCCAGCTGGGAGAACGCGTGGGTTACCGCCCTGTGGGGGCTTTCTGCTCTGGTCTTGGCATGGATGCTGGCGAAGTTTCGGCCGGTATGGTCCGTGGCCTTCGTCGTGGCGGGTATTGCGGGCTTGCTGTGGCTGTCGGACCATCTTTTCCAGGCGCAGCAACTGCTGCTTGATCCGGTGTTCCCTGCAGCGGGCCTGCTGGGCATATTTTTGTCGCTGGCGGTGCCCAGCTACCTGCGCACCGAGTACGAGCAGCGTTGGATCAAAAATGCGTTTTCACGCTACGTGTCCCCCAACCGGGTCAAGTATTTACAGGAGCACCCAGAGACCCTGGCCTTGGGCGGCGAGTACCGCGAGTGCTCCTTTGTCATGACCGATCTGGCTGGCTTCACTGCGATGATGGAAAAGCACGAACCGGCCATGCTGTCGGCGCTGCTCAACGAGTACCTCAACGGCATGATCGCCATCGCTTTTGCGCACGAAGGCACCCTGGACCGGATTGTGGGCGACGCCGTGGCGGTGATGTTCTCAGCGCCGGTCGCCCAGCCCGACCACGCCGCAAGGGCGGTAGCCTGTGCACTGGCCATGGATCAATTCGCCCATAATTTCAGCCTGCAGCAACAGGCCCGTGGCATTCCCTTCGGAAAGACCCGCATTGGCGTCAACACCGGTGACGTCTTGGTTGGCAACTTTGGTGGGCAGGTCATGCTGGACTACCGCGCGCTGGGTGATGCCATCAATACCGCAGCGCGACTGGAAACCCTCAACAACCACCTCGGCACCCGCATCAGCGTGAGCGCGTCCACCGTGGAGCAGTGTCCGAACTTTGTTGGCCGGCCCGCTGGGCGATGGGTTCTCAAGGGGAAAAACATCCCCACCACCGTGTTCGAACCCCTGGCTGCTGAAGAGGCCCGCAGCGAACGGGTCACTGCCTACCTTGCGGCGTACACGCTCATGGAGGCCGAGTCGCCCGACGCCTTGGCGGCCTTTCAGGATCTGCATGCGCACCATCCGGACGATGCGCTGGTGGGCTACCATCTGCATAGGCTGAAGGCGGGTGACAACGGCACCCTGATAGTGATGGTACGCAAATAGCGCAACTTTTTTGTGGGAATAACACGTTCATGAACGCCGCATTAATCGATTTATTGGACCTGGTGGCCAAGCACCACGATGTCGCCACGATGGCGACCAAATCCATGCCCCTGATGGTCAATTACCTCGGAGCGGATAACGGCTCGCTTCTGCTCCTGTCTCAGGAACGCGTGGTGCACAAAGTGCTCGCCACCAAGGAAACCTTTACCCAGGTCTCCGACCACAAGGTGCGCACGGTCATCGCTGAAGGGCTTGCTGGCTGGGTGCTTCAACACCGCCAGGGCGGGCTGGCATCACACACCAGCCTGGATGCCCGTTGGGCCTCCATGGGCGACACCTCCATCGGATCCGCGCTGGTGGTGCCCTTGATGAGTCGGAACACGGTGGTCGGACTGCTGTCCTTCCACCATGTACAACCTGGCTTATTGCGCGAACGCCACCTTGCACGCGCCGCCGAGTTGGCACAGCTGCTGGCTCCGCTGTTTGATGTTGCACTCATGGCAGAAGCCTCACTTGCAACGCTATCGCAAATTTGCCACTGTGCCAGCCAGCCCTCCACCTTGCTGGACTGGCAGGGCAATGTCAAAGTTGTGAACCAAGCCATGGAAAAGCTGGACATCATCTGGTGCCCCGGACAGTTTTCGCAAAGCCTGCTGCAACGCGAACTGGACGTAGAGACTGTTGTTCAATGTGATTGGGATGGTATGCGCGGACTGAAGTCCATGGCCTTTGACGCGCAGACATTCCAATTCCCCGGCGTCGGTGTGTGGATTCAACTGGCCAGCCGTTAATAACAAACGGCTCCTCGGTCACACCTACTGAGAGTCTGGCATGCATCCCACCATGGCATCACCTCCCCCAACAGCAACCCGGTCGATCACCGAAGTCCCTGAGTTCGCAGTCAAAGCTGCGGAATTGTTGCGCAAGACGAGTCCGAATTTTGCTCTGACAATGCAGGACGCGAACTGCATCGTTTCTCTCATGCGGCTGGTTCAGTTCCCTGCCGGCACCACCCTGTTCAGTGCCGGTGATGCCAGCAACACCGGATACATGCTGTTGTTGCTAGAGGGGGACGTCGCTGTGGACACCGGAAATGCCGGCGGTGCTCCCAAAGTCGATATATCGACCATTGGGCCCGGTGCGTTGATTGGCGAGTTGTCCTTGCTGGATGGAGCCCCACGCTCGGCGACGTGCACGGCTATTTCAGCCGTCGTCACCGCAGGACTCTCATCTGGCGGCTTGCAGCGCCTGATTGAACAGTTCCCCCAAGTGGCGATCAAACTTGTCATCTATATCGCCCAGAGCGCTTCCGACCGGCTGCGCTCGCTCAGTGAACAGCTGCAAATGTATGACCAGATCACTAACAACCAGCGACAGGAAATCGCGCAACTTCGACTGGCCGCGAAGCGCTAGGCGCTAGTGCCTCTGGTGTGGGATGGAGAAGGCCCCGCAGGCATTCACCTGCGGGGCCTTTGTCCAGGCCATGCCTAGCCAACCCAATCAGATATAGCTGTTGAGCAGGTTTTCCAGATACTCTTGGCGGCCAGATACTGGCAACACATCGACGTTGCGGTCCAGTGCCGCATTGGCCACCGCGTCTAGGCCCATCTTGCCGGTCATGATGTCTTGCGCCCAAGGCGCTTCCCAACCGGCGTAGCGGTTTTGCACCAGGTTTTCGAGCTTCTTGTCGGTGAGCATTTTTTCTGCCACCAACAGGGCGCGTGCGGACAGGTCCATGCCGCCGATATGGCCGTGGAACATGTCGACGGGTTCGATCGACTGGCGGCGCACTTTGGCGTCGAACATCAGGCCGCCGGTGGTGAAGCCGCCGCCTTTGAGGATGTAGTACATCGCCAGTGCGGTGTCTGCCAGGTTGTTGGGGAACTGGTCGGTGTCCCAGCCGCACTGCATGTCGCCACGGTTCATGTCGATGGAGCCGAACAGGCCCAGGTCGACGGCGGTGCAAATTTCGTGCTCAAAGCTGTGGCCGGACAGGGTGGCGTGGTTGCCTTCGATGTTGACCTTGATTTCTTTTTCCAGACCGTAGCGGCACAGGAAACCGTAGACGGTGGCGGTGTCAAAGTCGTACTGGTGCTTGGACGGCTCGCGTGGCTTGGGTTCGATCAGGATCGCGCCCTTGAAGCCGATCTTGTGCTTGTACTCCACCACCATGTTCAGGAAGCGGCCCATTTGGTCTAGTTCTTGGCCCATGCGGGTGTTGAGCAGGGTTTCATAGCCTTCGCGGCCGCCCCACAGCACGTAGTTGGCGCCACCCAGTTTCAAGGTGGCGTCCATCGCCTCTTTCACCTGCAGCGCGGCCATGGCGAACAACTCAGGGTTGGGGTTGGTGGACGCGCCCGACATAAAGCGGCGGTGGCTGAACAAGTTGGCAGTGCCCCACAGCAGCTTCATGCCGGTTTGGGATTGCTTGTTACCCAAGATGTCGACCATCTCGCGGAAGTTGTTCACGCTGTCACGCGGTGTGGCACCTTCGGGGGCGATGTCGCGGTCATGGAAGCTGTAGAACGGCGCGCCGAGTTTGGAGAAAAACTCGAAGGCCACATCGGCCTTGACCTTGGCGGCGGCCATGGGGTCGGCCATGTGGTGCCAAGGGCGCATGAAGGTGTCGCCGCCAAATGGGTCGAGGCCGTTCCAGCAGAAGCTGTGCCAGTAGCAGACCGCAAAGCGCAGGTGGTCTTCCATGCGCTTGCCCATGACCACGCGGTCTTTGTCGTACCACTTGAAGGCGAGGTCGTTGGTGGATTGGTTGCCTTCGTAGGCAATTTTGGAAACATCAGGGAAATAGGAGCTCATGGTGTTCTCTTTTCAAGGTGGTTGGGGTTAGTGGGAAGGTGCTGGTTGGTACAGCGCGCGGAATCGGGAATAACGCTCTTGCAGAAGGCTTTGCTCTGCGGCATTGGGCAGGTAGCGCTGTCCAACTTCGGGGCGAACGCAGACGTCTGCAGAAGCAGCTCCGGTGGCCAGCCAGCCCAGGCGGGCTGCGCCCAGTGCGCCGCCGACGGCAGAGCTGCCGTGGGTCACGATTTCGGTGTTCAGGGCCGAGGCCAGCTGCTGGGCCCAGAAGGCGCTGCGTGCGCCGCCGCCCACCAAGGACAGGCTGCTTACTTTGCTGCCCGCAGCGTTCAGCGCGGCCAGGCCGTCTTGTAGGCCAAAGGTGACGCCTTCAATCACGGCGTAGCCTAAGCGGGCGGCGTCGGTGTCAAAGCTCAGGCCGTGCAGGCTACCGCGCACATTGGCGTCGTTGTGTGGCGTGCGTTCGCCGCCCAAGTAGGGCAGAAAGATCGGTGCCGTGGCGCGGTCTGCAGCAGGCAGCGCGGCGGCCCGATCGGCGACCTCGCCCGCATTGGCAGCGCCCAGTAAGTCGCTAACCCACTGCAGCGCGCTGGCGGCGGACAGCATCACGCTCATTTGGTGCCAGCGCTGTGGCACCGCGTGGCAAAACGCATGGGTGGCGCTGGCGGCATTGGGTTGGTAGCTGGGGGTTACGACAAACAAGACACCGCTGGTGCCCAAGGACAAAAAGCCTTGACCGCTGTCGGTGGCGCCCATGCCGATGGCGCTGGCCGCGTTGTCGCCAGCGCCGCCCGCTACGACGGTGCCTGGCTTCAGACCGAGGGCCTGGGCGACATCCGATTTCAGAGAGCCGCCGGCAGCACTGCCTTCGACCAGTCGCGGCATGTGCGCTTGGGTGAGGCGCGTCAGCCCCAATAATTTATCGGACCAAGTGCGCTGCTGTACATCCAGCCACAAGGTGCCGCTGGCGTCGGACATATCGGTCACGTAGTCACCGGTCAGCATCAGGCGCACGTAGTCTTTGGGTAGCAGCACTTTGGCTACTTTGGCAAAGATGGCGGGTTCGTTTTCAGCCACCCAGCGCAGCTTGGGTGCGGTGAAACCTGGCATGGCCAAGCTGCCAGCCAACTGGGGCAACTCGGGCAGTTCGGCCATCATCGTCACGCACTGGGCGGCGCAACGCGTGTCGTTCCACAAAATGGCGGGCCGCAATACTTGGTCTTGGGCGTCTAGCAACACGGCGCCGTGCATCTGACCCGACAGTCCTATGCCCTGCACTTGAGCGTACTCGGCCGGAAAGGCGTGACGCAGCTGGGCTAACGCGGTTTGGGTGGCAGTCCACCAGTCTTGTGGCGCCTGTTCGCTGTAGCCTGGTTGGGGGCGCGACACGGTGAGGGCGCTGCCTGCGCTGCCGACGACGCGGTGATCCGACGCTAACAGCAGGACCTTCACCTCAGAGGTGCCAATATCAATACCTAGAAACATAGTCATTGTGGGGAGAGGGCCACTGGGGCCAGGGTGTCGGAAAGGGTTGATGCCGCGCGTTCCAACCCGGTGGTGAAATGCGGATGCATAGGGCGCAGAAGGTGGTGCAATACCAAGGCTGCTGCACCGACAGCCGATGCCAGAAGGCCGTAGCGCGCCGGCCGCAGAGTAGGGGGCGCGATGTTTGAGGGCTGGGCATAGCGGGCCAAGGTGTTTTGCGCCGTTTGCACGATGGAAGGGTAGCGATCACAGGACGGGCCACCGATCACAAGCAGGCTTGGGTTGAAGGTCGTCCACAGGTTGTACAAGACGACGCCGAGGTAGTGACCACCGGTGCTAGGGTCAGCACAGGCCGCCAAAGCGCGGGCCCCAAAGAAGGTTTCTGCACAGCCCTTGCGCCCACAGGAGCACAGCGGACCGTCGATCTCCAAAATGCTGTGCCCGATCTCGCCCGCCATGCCTTGCATACCCGTGAAAAGGCGGTCGTTGAGCACAATGCCCGCGCCCACGCCTGCGCCGCAGGTCACAAAAATTAGTGCGTCTTGCGACGTCAAATCGGAGAATTCGTACTCACTCAGTGCGGCGGTGTCCGCTTCGTTCTGCACATGGATGGGGACTTGGGGGATGCCGGCCAGCTGCAAAGCCTGGGTGATCAATGCCAGGAACGCGATGTTTCGCCAGCCCAGGTTGGGTGCAAAGCGCAACATGCCGTTGGCTTCGTCGAATGCGCCGGGCAGGCCCACTCCAACACCGCAAAGTTGGACGCCCCGTTGGGTGAGCTGGGCGTGGGTGCGCGCGACCAAGCGCGCAGCCTGACGGCAAACGTCTTCAGGTTGGGTGCTGATCAGCGGCTCTTCCAGCGCACACAGGACCTGGCCTGTAATGGACACGCCCACCACGCGCAAGGACTCCACAGCCACTTCGACCCCTACCATACCGCGACTGCGGCCATCGAGCTGCAGTGGTGTGGAGGGGCGTCCCAGCCCTTGTGTGGCGGGGACTTCGGTCTCCGACAGCCAAGATTCGTCCATTAACTCGCGCACCAACAAACTGACCGTCGATTTTGTCAAACCGCTGGCTTGGGCCAGTTGGGCGCGGGACAGCCCCGGCTGGTTGCGCAACAAGCGCAGCAAGACGCTGCGGTTGATGCGTTTGACAAGTTGTTGGTCGCCGGTGGTGTTCATCGTCGCAAGGGGCAAGCAGGCCTCACAGGGTGGGGGTCTGCGGCTTTCCTTCAGGTTGTTTGCCTGCGATGATCATGCCAAGCACCTCGTCCTCGTTGACCTCGGTGGTGCGATAAGTGCCAACCAATTTACCGTTTTTCATGACGGCCAAGCGGTCACTTAGACCGAAAACGTCGGGCATATCGTGGGTAATCAGGAAAATGCCCACACCGTCAGCCTTGAGCTGTTTGACCAAGTTGCCGACCATCGCTGTTTCTTCTGGGCCGAGCGCCGCAGTGGGCTCGTCCATGATCAGAATCTTGGCGTTGAAGTAGATGGCGCGGGAAATGGCGACGACCTGGCGCTGTCCGCCAGACAGGCGGCGTACCGGGGTACGCACGTTTTTGAAGTTTTTGTTCAGGCGGTGGAACACCTTGCGGGCGGCCGCGTCCATGCGGTGGTCGTCCAGCGTGTTCCAGCGGGTCAGCAGTTCGCGACCCAAAAACAAGTTGGCAACGGCATCGAGGTTGTCGGCCAAGGCCAGTGTCTGGTAGATGGATTCGATCCCACAGTGTTGGGCATCTACGGGCGTACGGATGTGGGCCTTGTTGCCGCTGATATAGACCTCGCCGCTGTCAATCGGGTAGGCGCCGGCCAGCATCTTCATGAGCGTGGATTTGCCTGCGCCGTTGTGGCCTAGCAAAGCGACCACTTCACCGGGGTAGAGATTGATGCTGACGTCGTCAACAGCCTGTACGCCGCCGAAGGACTTGCCAATGTTGCGCATCTCGACCAAGGGGGCGGTCGTGTTCGTCGTGGTGGCGCTCATACGGTGTCTCCTGTTGCGCGGCGGTAAATCACATCAAATACCACTGCGGCAATCAGCACCTGACCAATGATGACGTAGCGCACGCCAATCGACACGTCCAGCAGCAACATGCCGCTGTCAATCGATTGCATGATGAGTGCGCCCAATACTGAGCCTGAAATAGAACCACTGCCACCGGCCAATGCCGTGCCACCAATGACGGCGGCCGCAATCACGTACAGCTCCATGCTGGTGCCCAGCGAATTGGTGCCGGCATTTAGGCGAGCAATCGAGATGATGGCGGCGATGGTGATGAGTACGCCCATCAAGGCGAACAGCATCAAGGTGACGCGGCGCACGGGAATACCGACCAGCGCAGCCGCTTCCGGATTGCCGCCCATGGCAAAAATATAGCGACCAAAACGCGTGCGGTGCACGATGAAGGAGAGCGTCAAGGCCACGGCGGCCCAGATCAGCACGGGGATGGGAATGCCCTGGGCTGCGTCCTTGCTGCGAATCTGGTACTGGTTCATGGCGCCGACAAAAGCCAACACGATGATCACCGGGATCAGCACGATCACCGCGTCTAACCATAGTGGGTTGTTGGGTACGTCATACGAAGACTTGGCGCGGCGTTTGGCCCAGGTCTGCAGGACCAAGGCCAGTACGATCACGGCGGCCAGCACCCAACTGGCAGTAACACCAATGGCACCATCAAAACCACCACCCAGGCCTTGGAAGAACGAATCGGTGACGGGTTGGGTTTTACCGTCGGCGACCAAGAAGGCGGCGCCCCGGAACGACATTAGGCCGCCCAAGGTGACGACAAACGAGGGAACACCCAGTTGGGCGGTTAGCGCGCCTTGGTACATGGTGACGGCAATGGCTACAGCCAAACCAGCCAGCGAAGCGCTGACCCAGTGCCAACCGGCGGTGTACATCAGGGTGGCGATCAGCACACCGACAAAACCCATGACGGAGCCCACCGACAAGTCGATGTGGCGCGCCACGATGACCAGCACCACCACGGTGGCGACCACGCCGACCACGGCCGTTTGCTGGGCAATGTTGTAAAGATTCTCGGGGGACAAAAACAGCCCGCCGGACAAAATGTTGAACACGATGGCAATCGCTGCCAAGACCGTGCCCATCATCACCATGCGCCAATCAATGGCAGCAAGTTTGAGGGAATTCAAAACGGGGTTCACGTGCGTTCTCCGCAGGAATAGAAAAACCGCGAGCTTTCCAGCCCGCGGTTCGAGGGCATCATTAACTCAGAGAGAGACGCGAATTACTTGCAAGCGGCAGGAGCGGTCGCTGCGTCCACGCCCTTGCACAGGACGTCTTTCTTGATCCAGCCAGCTTTCACGACCAGATCCAGGTTCTTGACAGTCACAGGCACGGGCTTGAGGAATTGGGCTTGCAGGGAAACCTTCTTCTCGCCGCCAGCCCAAGTTACAGCGCCAGTCACTTTTTCGCCCTTGGCCAGTCGCACGGCAGCGGCAGCTGCATCACGACCCAGGTCACGGGAGTCTTTCCAGACCGACACGGTTTGGTTGCCAGTGGCGATGCGGTTCAGCGCAGCGTGGTCACCATCTTGGCCGGAGACTGGAAGGCCCTTGATGCCCTTGGCGTTCAATGCAGCGACGACACCACCAGCGGTGCCGTCGTTGGAGGCCACCACGGCGTCAATCTTGCCACCAGTCTTGGTGATGATTTGTTCCATGTTTTTCTGGGCAACTTCAGGCTTCCAGCCGTCGGTGTATTCCTCGCCCACGATCTTGATGTCGCCCTTTTTCACAGCAGCGTCAATGATCTCTTGTTGGCCGCCACGCAGGAAGTTGGCGTTAGGGTCGGTTGGCGAGCCCTTGATCATCACGTAGTTGCCTTTTGGCTTGGCTTCCAAAATGGCGCGGGCTTGCATGCGGCCCACTTCCACGTTGTCGAAGGTGATGTAGAACACGCCAGGAGCTTCGATCAAACGATCGTAGGCCACCACGGGGATTTTTTGCTGGTTGGCTTTGTTCACTGCGGGCAGGATCGCGTCCTTGTCCATGGCCAAGATGATCAGGGCCTTGGCACCTTTGGCGATCAAGCTGTCGATGTCAGCCAATTGCTTTTCTGGGGAGCCACCAGCGTCGGCGCTGATGTAGCTGGCGCCGTCTTTGGCCAACTGGGTCTTCATCGCTGCCTCGTCTGTCTTCCAACGCTCTTCCTGGAAGTTGGACCAGCTCACGCCCACAACTTGGGCGAATGCACCAGCTGCTGCCATGCTCAGGGCAAAAGCGGTCAATGTTGTCTTCAATTTCATCGATGTCTCCGGTAGTTCGGCCTTTGAAGGGCCTGTGGTTGGGGAAAAGGACTCACGAGAGCCGTCGTGCTGCCAAAAAAATGCAACACGCTGCATTTAGTTAGGACGACAAACTAATTGTGGAATCATCAATGTCACCTGCATATAGGGGGAAACCCGACATAGTTTAGTGATCGAACTTATTAAGATGACACATTCCATTCATTTTTCATCAAGGCTTGGCTGTGGACTCCACTATTCCCCATTTTCGGGTGCTTGCTCTGGGCATCTTGCTGTGCGCGGCCAGTGTGCTGCCGGCTGTTGGCGCAGAAACCTCGCCCCTGCGCACCCCTAAATTTGTTGAAGAAACCGACTTGGCGGGGTTGCAAAGCCGATTTGAAGGCGAGGGCGAGTACTTAGTGGGTGGCGGCGTGGCCACCTTTGACTGCGATGCCGACGGGCTGCCCGAGGTCTACGTCACCGCCGGGGTGAACAAGGCCAAACTGCTGCGCAACCGCAGTGCCCGCGGCGCGCCCTTGCGCTTTCAGGAAGAGCGTTCGGGGCTGGAGCTGACCAACGCCATCGGAGCCTACCCGTTGGATATTGATGGTGACGGCCAGACGGATCTGGTGGTGTTGCGCGTGGGCGAGGTGCAGGTCTTCAAAGGATTGGGGCAATGCAAGTTCAGCCGTGCCAATGACAGCTGGAATATCCACACCGGTAACGGCTGGCACACCGCGTTTTCGGCCACTTGGGAGCAGGGGCAGACCTGGCCCACACTGGCGTTTGGCACGTATACCGACCGCAGCAAACCCGAATTCCCTTGGGGCAGTTGCACCCCGGGCTTGTTGCTGCGTCCGCGTGAAGGCGGCGGCTACGCCGCTGCCGCGCCCCTGGTACCCGGCCACTGTGCGCTGTCCATGTTGTTTTCCGACTGGAACCGCTCGGGGCGAGCTGCCTTGCGCGTCAGCAATGACCGCGAGTACTACAAAAATGGGCAAGAGCAGTTGTGGGATTTACCCCCTGGCGCGGCTCCGGCCCTCTACGGCGCCGAGCAAGGCTGGAGGCCTCTGCAAATTTGGGGCATGGGCATCGCCAGCCACGATGTCAATGGCGACGGTTACCCGGCCGTGTTCCTGACCAGTATGTCGGACAACAAATTGCAGGTGTTGGACGCGGGCGCGAGCAAGCCGCATTACACCGATGTCGCTTTCAAGCGCGGAGTGACAGCGCACCGCCCCTATGTAGGAGGCGATGTACACCCATCTACCGCATGGCATGCGCAGTTTGCAGATGTGAACAACGATAGCTGGGCAGACTTGTTCATCGCCAAGGGCAACGTTTCGTCCATGCCGGACTTCGCAACGTTGGACCCGAACAACCTACTGTTGCAGACCCCGGAGCGCCAATTTGTCGAAGTCGGGGTGCAGGCCGGGTTGGCCAGCTTCAAACGGGGCCGGGGCGCCATGGTGACGGATCTCAACGGCGACGGTTTACTGGACGTGTTGGTGGTGAACCGCTGGGACAAGGCCCAGGTTTGGCGCCAGCTGCCCGCGACAGCCGGGCAAGATGCCGGCCATTGGCTTCAGTTGCGTCTGCAGCAGTCGCAGGGCAACCGCGATGCCATCGGGGCGTGGGTCGAGGTGCGGCTGGGGACCACGCCTGACGCACGGGTCATTCGCCAAGAATTGACCGTGGGCGGTGGTCACGTCAGTGGCCACTTGGGCTGGATGCATTTTGGGGTGGGCGACGCGCGCGCGGTGCAGGTGCGCGTGCAATGGCCGCAGGGAGGTTGGTCGGCTTGGACCGATGCCAAGGCGGACAGCTATTACCTAGTGACCGATCAGAAGACTACCCTTTGGAGCGCTCCATGAAACGACATTGTTTAGTGTTGGGCCTGTTGGCCGGCCTGTGGGGCGGCACTGTGCCAGCCCAAAGTACTGCAACTGCCGCAGCACAGGGCCCCGTGGTGGTGGCCAGTGGCCCGGCTGCGCGTCCCGCGACCGCCTACAGCAGCCAAGTGGCCACGGAATGGTTTCGGTTGGCGTTGCTATTGGTGCAGCAAACGCCGGGTTTCAGCCCACCCGTAGCGTCGCGCGCGCTGGCCTATATGGGCCTGACGCTGTACGAATCCGTGGTTCCGGGCATGCCGGGTTACCAAAGCATGGCCGGGCAGCTCAACGAATTGCAGTCTTTGCCTTGGGCGCAGCCCGACGAGGCGCTGCACTGGCCCACGGTGGCCAACGCCTCGCTCGCCACCATGACGCGCATGATGTTTCCCACGGCCAGCGCCGAAAACAAAGCCAAGATCGATTTGCTAGAGCGCAGCCTGCCGCTGAAGTTGAGCCAAGACTTTGACCCTGTCACGCTGACGCCCGAGATCACCAATCGCTCAGAAACCTTTGGCAAGCTCATGGCCATGGCCATCATGACTTGGGCGCGCACCGACGGCGGCCACCAGGCTTGGGGGCCGCTGCGCCGCTCGCAGACGGTGTATGTGCCTCCGAGTGGGCCGGGCTTGTGGTCTGCCACACCGCCCGCTTTTGCGCCCGGCTTGCTGCCGTGGTGGGGTGATGTGCGCCCCTTTGTGCTGCGCAACAGCGGCGTGTGCGTACCACCACCACCACCACCGTACTCGGAGCAAGCTGGCTCGGCCTTCTATAAGGAGGCGGACGAGGTCTACCAGGCTAACGTCAAGGCCACACAAACACAACGCCAGGTCTCGCTGTACTGGTCGGATGACCCACTCAAAACACCCACCCCCGGCGGCCATTGGGTTTATATCGCCACGGATTTGCTGAACCTGCAAAAGGCGAATCTGTCGCAGGCGGCAACGGCCTATGCCCAGATGAACATGGCCATGGCGGACGCCTTCATTGCAGGTTGGAAATCCAAATACACCGTGAATCTGGTTCGGCCGGTGACCTATGTGCAACTGGTGATTGACAGCAATTGGGTGCCGACCTTGATGGACACGCCGCCGTTCCCCGAATTCCCGTCCGGGCATTCGGTGCAGTCGAGTGCGGCGGCCACTGTGTTGGAACAGGTGTTTGGCGCGAACCTAGCCTTCACCGACAACACCCACAACGACCGGGGCTGGGGCCCACGCACTTTTAGCAGCTTCCGGGCGGCGGCTGACGAGGCGGCGGTGTCCCGCCTGTACGCGGGCATCCATTTCCGCAGCGGTATTGAAAGCGGCAAAGTGCAGGGACGCTGTGTAGCGCAGAAGGTTCTGGCCTTGCGCCTGAAGTCCTGAGAGCGGCTAGCCCCCGACCCCGATGGGCGCTGGCGCTCGCATCACGATGCGGGTGAACAGGCGGTCGAAGCTGGGGTCGTGACGACCTTGGCTGCTCAGGGGATCGGTGTTGCCGGCAAAGGCATGGTCTAGCGCCTCCCAGTCAGCCGCTGAGAAGCTGCGTTCGGCGACCGGGAGAATGGCCGTTTCTTCCAGCTGCATATGTTCCAGGTAGGCGCTGACGTAGCGGCGTACTGCGCTGTCAAATACGGCTTGTCGCACATCGCCCAGTAGCTCCCAGGCCAGTAACAGGTGTTGCAGCTCGCGCACGGCAGTTTCACTGTGTTGGTGGTCTTGCTCCAACTGGGCGATGGCTGCTTGGGTTTGCGGTGCGAGCGCCAGTACACGCGGGAATAGCAGCGTAGTTTCCTTGGGGTGGTGCTGGCGTTCTGGAAACTCAGCAACGTAAAACAGCATGGCGCGCATCACATCAAAAAACGCTTCCGGCGCATCGCGGGGGCCACGGTCCAACATCATGATCAGCGATCGCAGCATGGCCGCCAATGATGCGTGTTCGTCCCGTATGGTTTGCAGACTGGTTTTTTGCACGATCTGTCTCCTGAGTCTTGGTGGTGCAGAGGTTCCCATGCTGCCCGGCTTGTGCACTTGATGCAGGTCAATCGTTCCGCAGTTTGCCAATCAGCGCAGTACCATAATGGTCAGCCTCTAGGTCCTTGGCGTGCGCGCCCGCACTGCCGGACTGCCAACGTGTACCGATATGAACCTTGCTACCCCCCGCCTTGTTGTTTGGTACCGCCGCGCCGCCTGGGCTTTGGCGGGTTTACTGTTGCTGTGGGCGATGGCCTGGGCGGGTTTGCCCTGGTTATTAAAAAACCAAGCCCAGACACGGCTGAGCGCCCTGTTGGGGCGACAGGTCACGGTGGGGTCTGTCGACTTCTTGCCATGGTCGCTGGAGCTGACGGTGCGCGAATTTGCCGTGGCCACCGCCGATGGGAGCGGTGCGCAACTGGCGGTGGATCGGGTGTACGTGGATGCCGAGCTGCAGTCGCTGTTGCGCTTGGCCCCGGTGGTGGACGCGGTGCGGGTCGAAGGAGTGAAGGCCCAACTCACCCATACCGGACAGGGTCACTACGACATTGACGATGTGCTGGCGCGTTTGCAGTACGAACCGGACGAGCCGCCGTCGGCCCCACCGCGCTTTGCGCTCTACAACTTGGAGCTGGTCAACGCCAATGTAGATTTCCACGACCAAGCCTTGGCGGGTGCACCGCGCTCGCACGCGCTGCGCGATGTGCAACTTAGCGTGCCCTTTATCAGCAGCCTGAATTCACAGCGCGACGTGCTGGTGGCGCCGCGCCTGGCGTTCGTACTCAATGGCAGCGCCTTTGATTCATCAGCCCAGGGGACGCCGTTTGCCATGACACGCGCCGGCGAGGCGCAGTTGCGTATCCAGCAATTCGATCTGGCGCCGTATTTGTCGTATGTGCCCGCCGGCCTGCCGGTGAAATTACGCGGCGCTGTGCTGGACGCTGATTTGAAGCTGGACTTCCGCCAGGCAGAGACTGCCGCGCTGAATATTTCGGGTGAGGTCACGGTGCAAGGCTTGGCGCTGGACGATGCGGCTGGCGCGCCGCTGCTGGCTGTGCGCCAGCTGCACGCCAGGCTGGCCAGCGTACAGCCGCTGCAGCGCAAGGTGGTGCTGAGCCGATTGGAGATTGCACAACCCGCGCTGCAGCTCAGCCGCAATGCCCAGGGGCAACTCAATGTGCTGGGCGCGCCGTCGCCGCAGAAGGCGGTTGGCGCCAAAAATGCTATCAAAAAAGAAGCTGCTCGCGCAGATACCACAAGGGCTAGAGGCCAAAAAGACGTAAAAATTGAAGATACTGCGGCTATGGACGCGCTGCCTGATCAGGCGCCTGTCAAGGGCGCCAGCGCCCAGGATGCGGGCGCTTGGGTGGTGCAGCTCGACACCTTGGCGGTGACCGAGGGCGACGTGCAATGGCGCGATGCCCAAGCCGCTGCCCAACTGGCGCTGACCGACTTGGCTTTGACGGTCAAAGGTGTGCAGTGGCCGATGAAAGATGCGGTGGATTTGGAGCTGCAGGCCCAGCTGAAGGCTGTTGGCCAGAAGGCGGGCAAAAGCAAAGACAAGGAAAAAAACAAGCTTTCT
The DNA here is from genome assembly GCA_034519365.1 of Rhodoferax sp. Classification (GTDB taxonomy): domain Bacteria; phylum Pseudomonadota; class Gammaproteobacteria; order Burkholderiales; family Burkholderiaceae_C; genus Allorhodoferax. The sequence continues at coordinate 54,598 of JAXHOO010000037.1, forward strand.
TCCCGCGCGGGTACGGCTGCGCTGCGGTTGCAGGCCCATGGCACCGACCAAGAGGGCAGTGCCCAGTTGTCCGTGGACGCCGTGCCGCTGGCTTTGGGCCAGCCTTACCTGACGCCGTGGTTGCGCCCGGCGGTGCAAGGCCGTTTGGATGCCAAGCTGGAGCTCCAATGGACGCAAGGCAAGCTGCTGCTGGCAGCACCGACGCTGCGTCTGCAAGACGCAGCCTTGCTACCGATCGCGCCCCAGGTGGCGGAGACTGCGCCCCGCGAAGGCAAAGCGGGTTCCCGCCGTTTGCAGGAGTTGTCGTCGTCTGCTATGCCACGCTTGGCGTTGCTGGAAGTCACCGATCTGCAGCTGGACCCCGCTGCCCGCACCGCGACCGTTGGCAAGGTGCTGCTGCGTGGTGCGAGCTCTGGCGTGCGACGCGAAGCCGATGGCCGCTGGATGGCGCAGGACTGGTTGCCAGCCTCCAGCAGTGCCAACGTCACCGGTGCCGCCGTCGCGGTACCGGCTCCCGCTTCACCGTCTTCGGCACCCTGGTCGCTGGCATTGAAAGAGCTGCAAGTGGCGGACGCGCGGGTGGCCTACGCAGACCGCCACGCGCCCAAGCCCGTGCGCCTGGACGTGTCGGACATTCAACTTCAGCTGCGCAACGGCATCCTCAACGGCGCACAGCCGGTTCCGCTGACCGTGTCTGCCAAAGTGGCCGCGGGGCAGGCCGAGCCAGGGCAGTTGCGCTATGACGGCAAGATAGCCTGGGCCCCGGTGCAGGCCCAAGGCAATCTGCTGGTCCAGGACTTGCCGCTGCACGCACTGGCACCGTATGCGGCCGACCTGCTGAACCTAGACCTCGTGCGGGCCGATGCCAGTTTTAAGGGCCCAGTCCGCTTTGCCAGCACGCCTGCCGGGCCGGAGTTGAACCTGCAGGGCGATGCCCAGCTCGACGAGGTGCGCGTTTTGACGGCGGCGGGCACGGAAGGTGTGGCGGGCGAAGAGTTGCTGCAGTGGAAGTCTTTGCAGGTGCCCGGCGTCTCCGTTAGCTTGGTACCGGGGCAAGCCACCCGTGTCGCCACCAAAGAGGCGGTGCTGTCAGATTTTTATGCCCGGATCATCATCAACCCCAAGGGCCGGATTAACTTGCAAGACTTGGTGCGCAGCAGCCCGGCCGCACAGACCTCCGAGTCAGCGCCCGCGGCGGCGGCACCTTCGCCTGCAGCCGCACCGTCGGCGGGTCTAGCGCCGGTGGTGAGTCTCGGGACTATTAGTCTCATCAATGGCCGGGTGCAATTTTCTGACCGCTTTATCCAGCCCAACTACACCGCCCGTTTGAGCGAGCTGACGGGGCGTCTGGGGGCGTTTTCTAGCCAGACCCAAGCCGGCGTGGTGGACTTGGCGGACCTGACTTTGCGTGGCCGGGCCGAGGGCAGCGCGGTGCTGGAGATCGACGGCAAGGTGAACCCGCTGGCCACACCGTTGGCGCTGGATGTGACCGGCAAAGTGAAGGATTTGGAGTTGCCACCGCTGTCGCCCTATGCCATCAAGTACGCCGGCTATGGCATCGAACGCGGCAAGCTCAGCGTGGACGTGCGCTACGCTGTGCAGCCCAATGGTCAGCTCACGGCCAGCAACAAGCTGGTACTTAACCAGCTGAGCTTTGGTGACAAAGTAGAAGGCGCACCCAACAGTTTGCCGGTCAAGCTGGCGGTGGCGCTGTTGGCCGACCGCAACGGCGTGATTGACCTGGACCTGCCCATCAGCGGCTCGCTCAACGACCCCGAGTTCAAGGTGGGTGCGGTGGTGTGGAAAGTCATCACCAACTTGGTCGCCCGTGCGATTACGGCGCCCTTTAGCTTGCTGGCCAATATGTTGGGGGGCGCAACCGGTTCGGAGCTCAGTACCGTGGCCTTTGCGCCGGGCCGCTCTGCGCTCAGCGACAGCGCCCGTTCTGGACTAGACCAAGTGGCGAAGGCCTTGAAAGACCGTCCAGCGCTCAACTTGACCGTGCAGGGCGAAGCACAGTTGGAGTCGGAAGTTGAAGCCATTCGCCAAGAGCGGTTGCGCGCTCTGTTGCTGGCTGAAAAGCGCCGTCGAACCGGCGGCAGCGGCACCGCCGCCGACGCGGTACAGAGCTATACCGACGAAGAAATGCCTGTGCTGTTGCGGGCAGCCTACCGCCGTGCGGATTTTCCGAAACCCAAAAACGTGATCGGCCTGACCAAGGACATTCCGGTGCCCGATATGCAGGCATTGCTGTTGGCGAATATGGCGGTGGACGAAGAAGCTGTGCGCGACTTGGCGCTTCAGCGCGGTGTCACTACCCGCGACTACCTGTTGGCCCAGCAGGTTCCCGCGCAGCGCCTGTTTTTGAGCGCAATCAAAACCGACATGCCCAAAGACCAGGCCAAGCCGCAGGCTCAACTGATTTTGGGGCGCTAGGCCGCTGTCCATTTGTAGGCGTCGCCATGTACCTGCCCAGCCAATTTGAAGAAACCCGAGCGGACGTCCTGCATCAGCTGGTGCGAGAACACCCGTTGGCGACCTTGGTCCACCTCGGCCCGAACGGGCTGGAGGCCAACCATGTGCCGTTGCACTTGCACTGCGCGCCCGGAGAACCCGTGGTGCTGCGGGGTCACGTCGCCCGGGCCAACGCGATCTGGCGCGAGGCTGATTTAAGTGTGCCGGTGTTGGCGGTGTTTCAGGGGGCACAGCACTACATCAGCCCCAATTGGTATGCGAGTAAAGCGGAGGGCGGCAAAGTGGTGCCGACTTGGAATTACGCGGTGGTCCACGCCAAGGGCCTGCTGCGTATCCGAGATGACGCGGCCTGGGTGCGCGCGCAAATGCAGGCCCTGACCACACAGCAAGAGGCGCCGCAGTCGCATCCGTGGGCGGTGGACGACGCCCCCGCCGACTATACGGAGCGGTTGTTGAACGCTGTGGTGGGGCTGGAGCTGGTGGTGGACAGTTTGCAGGGCAAGTGGAAGGTAAGCCAGAACCAGAGCGTGGCCAACCAGTCCAGTGTGCACAGCGCTCTGCAGGCGGATGGCAGTGCACAGGCCGCCGACATGGCCGCGCTGGTGCAGGGCTATGGCGGGCAAGACGGCCCGGGCCTCTAGCACTGGTGACTCCGGCTTGCGCCGGGTTTCTTCGCCCTTGTGCCGGTTGCTCAACCTGGCCGTGTTACCGAGTCTCGACCCGCCCATCGGCATGGCGCGCAAAGCGGCCCTGCTCCCGGGGATGCACTGGGTCGCTGCGGCCCCAAGGCCAGCCGCCAAAACCGGTGCGCTGGTAGTCGCTGAAAGCCTGGTGAATTTCCGCCTGGGTATTCATCACAAAGGGGCCGTACTGCGCTACCGGCTCGCCAATCGGCCGCCCCTGCAAGACCAGGAGTTCGGAGGGCTGCGAGCCGTTGAGCAGCACGCAGTCGTCGCCGGCCCGCACTTCGATGAGCGAGCCGCGCTGTACCGTTTCACCGGCCACTTGCAAGCGCTCCCCCGCAAAGTAATACAGCTGGCGGCGCGTGCCGTCGCCCTTGGCAGCGGGCAGCGTCCACTCTGCGCCAGCTTCCATGCGAATGGTGAAGATGCCCAAGTCGCTCTCGGCGGCGCTGGCCCAAGAGTCTGGCGGCGGTGGCAGCGCTTGGCGACCTTCTACATTGCCAGCCACGCAGACCACTTCGGTCTTGCGGCCTTGCGCGTCGGTGGCGTGGACATGGGGAATGTCTTCGTTCCAAAACATGGTGAAGTGCGGCTCGGCCATCTTGCTGCGCGCGGGCAGGTTCAACCATATTTGGAACAGCTCGGTCGGGTTAGGCGCCTCACTGTGTAGCAGCGGGAACATTTCGCAGTGCACGATGCCTTTGCCCGCCGTGAGCCATTGCACATCACCGCCGCCAAAGCGGGCTGTGGCACCCAAGGAATCTGAGTGGTCAATACGCCCTTGGCGCACGATGGTGACGGTTTCAAAGCCGCGGTGCGGGTGCGAGGGGAAGCCCGGCACGGTATCGCCGTGGTACATGCTCCAGCCGTCTTTGCCCGCAAAGTCTTGGCCAATGGCGCGCCCGGCTAGCGAGGCCTGGGGTGCCAATTGTGCGTTGCCAGCGGGGTAGGCGTCGTTGTGGTGGACGCAGAATAAAAACGGGTCCAGCGTGGGCCAAGGAGGGTTGCCCAAGGGGGCGATAGCGATCACAGTGTTCATGCGCACATTGTGGCGCGCGGCGCGGCTTTTTGCAGGGGCAGGGGCAAAGGGCTGAATTGGGCCACTAAGATCGGGAGATGCCCCTGCGTACCGCTTTACATCATCGCTTTTTGGATGCGCTTGGGCGCCGCCCGTGGGGCAGCGTGGTGAGAGGTGTGGTGCTGCGCTTGGTGTTGGCGCTGATAGCGATCGCCGCTTTGTTGTTGTGGGACCAGGCCCGCAGGCCTACCGATTTGGGGCCAGCCCAAGCCGAGGTGCCGGGCATTGTGCTCAACGGGCAGCTTGTGCAGGCCCGCAGCCTGCGCCGGGTGGCACAAGGCGACGTGCCCATGCCCCCCGATACCCAGGCGGCCCACGCCAGCAGCCTGCTGCCCATGCCGGACGGCGACCCGGCGGCCCTGACCCTGTTCTGGTTTTCGGGCGAACGCGAAAGCGGCCCGCTGGTGCAAATTGCCGCGACCCAGTGGGACCGTACCGGCCAGGCCTGGCTGCCACCGCGTTTTGTGGTGAACCGGCAGGTGATGGGCGATGCGCTGGGTTATGCTCTGCGCCGCTTGGGCAACCCGGTGGTCTGGCGCGACCGGCAGGGGCGCATGCATTTGTATGTGGTTGCCACGGGCTGGGGTGGCTGGGCTGCTAGCCGCGTGCTGCACCTGCGGCAAAGCAGTGCCTCGGCCAGGTTGGACGATTTGACTTTTGAGCCGATGCGTACGCTGCCTTTGTCGTGGTTGTGGAACACCAGCTTTTTGGTGCGCAACGCGCCCATGCCCTTGCAAGATGGCGGCATGGTGCTGCCCTTGCACTTTGAACTGGGGTTGAAGTACCCAGCGCTGGTGCGGGTCGGTGCCGATGGTGATTTTGTAGGCTTGGAACGTGTGTCGGCACGCAACTACATGCTGCAACCCAGCGTGCTGCCGATCAGTGCCACGCAGTGGGTGGCACTCATGCGAGATGAGAGGTCCAACGGCCGCGTCACAGCGGCACGTACTGACGATGGCGGCCAGCATTGGATCGATTTGCCAGACTTGCCGCTGGGTAACCCGGATGCCGCCGTGGCGGCGATGACCTTGTCGCCCGGTCAAAACCTATTGGCCTACAACCCAACGCCCGAAGGCCGTGCACGGTTAGATTTGCGCAGCAGCTCGGACGGACTGGACTGGCAGCCGCTGACCACCTTGGCACAGGGCAGCCCAGAGGCCGAGTTTTCTTATCCGGCGCTGGCCTGGGCCGATGGTGCGCTGTGGATTAGTTACACCGTGGACCGAGCTACTTTGTCGTGGCAGCGCTTTGCGCCCATGGAGAGCACACCATGATGGGGCTGACGGATTTGGGCCTTCACTTGGGCTGGCAGGGCGGCTTGGCAGGGGGCTCGGGCGCGGCGGCTTTGCCGGCGTTGGGGTTGCAGCAGTTCTGGTTGCCACTGGGCTGGGGGCTGGTACTGGCAGCGCTGGTACGCTGGCTGGCGGCTTGGGTTCTTTTGCGTCGGATTCCCCTTTACCCGACGGGCAACGCATCGGGCCGGTTCCATGGCGGTTTGCCGTGGCTGCTGGCGGGCGTGACGCTGCTGTGGTCTTTGTGGCCGGGGCCGCTGTCGGTAAGTTACTGGTTGGGGCTGGCGTTTCAGGCGCCCAGTGGCTTGGCCGTGGTGCTGGCCTGTAATGCGCTGTGGCGCGCCTGGCGTGGGCCCATGGCGCCCTCTGCAACGGGTGCCGCCTGGGGATGGTGGCCGCTGGCGTTGCTGGGCTGGGTGTTGCTGTTGGACACCATGGCCTGGTGGCCCGTGTCACTTTATGCGTGGGGTTTTGGACCGCAGGCACTGGGCTGGCTGCTGTTCGTCTCGCTGCTGCCTGCCGTAGCAATGGGATGGCGCCCGCATTGCGCGGTCTGGGCGATGCCCTTGGCGTTGCTGCTGTTTGTGGCGCTGCGGCTGCCCACCGGCAATGTCTGGGACGCGGTACTGGACCCTTGGTTGTGGCTGTTGGCCCAGTATTTGGCATTGCAACAGCTCTGGCGCCACCTCAAAACGCTACGAAAACAGTAGCTGCTCCCGCAACATCCACGAGGGCTAGAGGCTAGTTTTGTTCAAATATTGGCGTTGGCAATAGGGCGTGAATGTGTCGCCTGGCACTGCAATCGGATCAATTCGCTGTCGTGGGTTGGCCCACCGGTGTTGATGTAGGCGCCAGCAACCATTCACGTCGGAACAGCCAGTCTTGGGGTTGCCAAATATTCTCCAAGGTGACTTCGCCATTTTTGTGCCGGCTTTTCACGTGCCAGCGCTGGCCTATGAGGGTACAGGCGGGCAGGCAGCTGGGGGCGCTACCCAGTTCGTCTTGCAACCAGACGACGGCGTCAAACTCTGACAGTAGGCGGCTCAGGCGTTGTGCGTCGGGCAGTTTGGGATAGAGCGCGCCGGTGTCGCGGCCTTCGGCGTCGTACGGAGTGATGCGGGTGCCGGGCAGCAAAAAGTGGAAGCGCTCGTACTGGCCCGTGAAACCATTGGGCACTGCCACGCGTTGGCCTTTCAGCTGGGCCTGGATCGCGCCGCTGTAGTCGGCGTTGCCCCCAGACAGGGGGGCCACCATCAGGCCAAAACTGGCGTAGACCGCCAGGCAGGCGGCCAAGGTGGCGTTGGGTGGCCAATGCTTGTGAATAAAACCGGCCACAATGCAGACACCGCCTGCGCCACCAGCTATCAAAGTCATAGCAATCTGCGGCCGGCTGGCGATACCCATCTCACCCATCACCCAGCTAATACGCCCTAGCATGAGCAGAGCGGGTGCCAAAACCAACAGCGTCAGCCAGAACCATAGACGCGGCAACCGGTCCCAGACCAGGGCCATGGCGATGGCGAGTGCTGGCATCGCAGGAATCACATAGCGGGCCGAGCGTTGGCTGGGAATGGTGAACACCACCAGCCACACCAGCAACCAAGCCAGTAGCACCCAATGCGCGGGCTGCAACCGCGCGTAGGTACCCGGCCGCACGGCGCGGAACAGGGCCAACAGGCAAAAGCCCAGCGCGGGCAGGGCCAGCAAGCCGGCGTTTTCGGCAAACGCGAACAGCTGGGTCCACATGGGGTAGGCGCCGTAGAGCGCGGCGTTCCAGTAGCCCATGCCCCCAGACATCTTGCCGGCGTTTTCCGCCACGACAAACTCTTGCCAAACGGCGTTGGGGTCCGGGTCCAGCACAAACCACAGCGCAAAGATGCCTAGGCCCAACAACGTGCTCCAGCCCAGACCGATGCTGGCCCGCAGCGCAGCGCGCCACGACCAAGGCGTGCCGAGTAACAGGGCAAACCAAGTGGCCGCTGCTGCAGGAGCCAGCAATGCAAAAGATTTGTAGGCGGCGCCCAAGCCCATTGCGACGCCGAACAGTGTGTAGGCCAACCAACCCGGGCCATCGGGCGCGGCCAAGAAACGGGGAACGTGGCGCAGTCGCAAGTGCAGCACCCACCACATGGGCAGGGCCAGCCAAAAGGTTTCTGGCGCCGAGGTGAGGTAGGCGCGGCCGTAACGGAAGCTGGAGAAAAACAGCAGGTAGAGCGCGGCGGCAATCAGCGCGGTGCGCCACTGCCCGCTGATGCGCCGGGTAAACCAAGCCAACAGGGCGGTGGTGGCTAGGGTGTAGGCGACACTGGGCAGGCGCAATGCAAACAGGTGCCAGCTGTGGCCCCAGTCGCCGGCCACCATGGCTTGCCAGATGAGTAGTGGCGGCTTGGTGTTGCGGGTGCCCAGCAGCTCGGACTGCAGGGGGAGCCAGTGGCCTACCTCGCCGGTCATTCGGGCGATGTGGATATAGACCATCTCGTCGCCATTGGTCGGGGCATAGGGGCTACCCAGGCCCAACAGGTAGAGCGCTGCCGCTGCCAACACCAGGACCAGCCAAGGCCAGGCTGGCGAGGTGTGCGGAGCGGTGGACAGGGGGTACATAGCTAGTCCTGGCGGCGCTTGAAGGTCCAACGGTCGTTGGCCAAGAAATTACTCACACTGGCCGCCAAAATGGCGATCACGTTGGCGATGCGGTAGTCCATGGAGCCAGACAGCAGCAAGGTCAGCACATATTGCAAGGCGCTGCCAAATGCGGAAGCGGTGGCGTACTGGCCAAATTCTTGGCCCAACATGCGCAAGCTCAGGCGCTGTATGCCTTCGTCGGCTTCGAGCGTGCGTACCCGGTCAGACCAAGTCCACAGCCGGTTCCAAGTAAAGTTGTTGACGGTGGCGAGGCCAATGGCCAGTGCCAGCGATAGATAGGGCTTTTTGTAGCTGGCCTCAATTGCGTTGAAGATGTATTCGTGCCCGATGTGCAGCATGGCCAAGTTGACCACGGTGCCACTGGCGCCGACGATGCCGAATTTGATGTAACGGTAGCGGTCTGCCAAGGCCAATGCCCATAGCACGGCGCGCTGCACGGTCGAGCCCCTCATTGCAGGAAGCAGCCCGGCGCTGCCTCGCGGCGGTCGCGGCGGGTAGTTGCTGCAAAAAGGTCAGGGCCTGGTGCCAGCACCGGGTCGGGCGCAATGCGTTTGAGGCATTGGTTATCCCCGTCGCAAAAGGTCAGCCGGTGGTTGTAGGCCGACAGGCAAGGCGAGCAGGCAATACCGCTTTCCAGCACCGATGGTGCGTTGGCCCAGCGGGCCTGCAGCTTGCCCGTCTCCGGGCCAAAAAACACCATGGTCTGGATCGGCGTCAGGGTGGCGAAGTGGCCTGGGCCGCCGTCGTTGGTGATCAGCAGGTCGCACTGGCGTGCATGAGCATCAGCAGTTCGCGGATGCTTTTGGTGTAGCCAGTCAGGTCTATGCAGGCGTCATGGCCTACCTGGGCTTGGAGGTCGCGCGCCAGCACGGCGTCGTCTTTGAGGCCAATCAGCCCAACCGCATGGCCGGCCGCGCACAGGCCTTGCACCACGCGGGCATAGTGGGCTGCCGGCCACGCGCGCTCGGGCAAGATGCCGCCACCGGCATAGACCAGCACCAATTGGCGCGACCGGCGCGCACCGGGTGGTCGGTGACCAACTTTGCGGCGGTAGCCGGCAAGTTCGTCTCGGCGTGAAAGGGACCGATAGCTCGGTGTTGGCAGGAATTTCGCGAATCGGCGCGGCTTTGTTGCGCGGTGCGCTGCCGACTGAATCCAGCGTGTCGACTAGCGACAAAAACTGTTTGCTGATGTGCTGGTAGGGGTTGTAGGGAATGGCGTGGTTAATAAAACTGCCACGGTACAAGCCTTCTTGCGTGTGCGGCGTGAAGCCCACGCGGACTGGGGCGCCACAACTGAATGAAAGCAGGGCGCTCACGCGCGAGAACAGCTCGCAGTCAATCACCGCGTCCATGCGCAAGCGGCGCAACGTCAAACTGACGTTGAGGATGTCGCGCACCAATTGAGCCGCCCGAGCTGTCGTCCAGGCTGTGCATGTGGTTCACATCGGTGAGTTGAAGCAGCTTGGAAACTTCTTGGTTTTTTTTGAGTTGTAAAACGTGGATGGCCGCACCCGGATACTGCCGCCGCAGCTGGGCAAACATGGGCCCAGCCAGCACGATGCTGCCCATTTCGGACAACAGAATCACCAAAATATTTTTAGGCGTCGCGCTGATCTTGGGCGCAGGGGCGCCAGAGATCAGCGCGCTGATGCGAACCCACCCAGACACCGCGCCGCACAGCAGTTGGCCAGCCCAGCGGTCTATGAAGCGTTGCGTCTGGAGGTTCATGGCCCGCGGTTTACTTCAGTCCCGCAGCGGCGCGCAGTGCGGTGGCTTTGTCAGTGCGTTCCCAGGCGAACTCTGGCTCTTCGCGGCCAAAGTGACCATAGGCAGCCGTTTTTTCGTAGATCGGGCGCAGCAGGTCCAACATCTGGATGATGCCCTTGGGGCGCAGGTCGAAATGTTCGTTGACCAGCGCGGCGATCTGGTCGTCAGAAATGACACCGGTGCCTTCGGTGTAAACGGTCACGTTCATGGGCTTGGCCACGCCAATCGCGTATGCGACTTGAATCTGGCACTGTTTGGCTAGGCCGGCGGCCACGATGTTCTTGGCCACATAGCGTGCTGCGTAGGCGGCTGAGCGGTCGACCTTGGACGGGTCTTTGCCGGAGAACGCGCCACCGCCGTGGGGGCAGGCGCCGCCGTAGGTGTCCACAATGATCTTGCGTCCGGTCAGGCCGCAATCGCCTTGCGGGCCACCGATGACGAAGCGGCCGGTGGGGTTGATCAGGTACTTGGTTTCCTTGAGCCACTCTTTGGGCAGCACGGGCTTGATGATTTCTTCGATGATGGCTTCGGTGAACGAGGCCTTCATCTTGGTGCTGGTCTCGGATTGGTCCGGGCTGTGCTGGGTAGACAGCACCACGGTGTCAATGCTGTGGGGCTTGCCGTCCACATAGCGCATGGTGACCTGGCTCTTGGCGTCCGGGCGCAAAAAGGGCAGGCGGCCGTCTTTGCGCAACTGGGCTTGGCGCTCCATCAAACGGTGTGCGTAGTAGATGGGGGCTGGCATCAGCTCGGGCGTCTCGTTGCACGCGTAGCCGAACATCAGGCCCTGGTCACCAGCGCCGGTGTTCAGATGGTCGTCGGATGCATGGTCCACCCCCTGGGCGATGTCGTTGGACTGCTTGTCGTAGGCCACCAGCACGGCGCAGCCTTTGTAGTCAATGCCGTAGTCGGTGTTGTCGTAGCCGATGCGTTTGATGGTGTCGCGTGCGACTTGGATGTAGTCCACATGCGCGTTGGTGGTGATTTCACCGGCCAGCACGACCAGACCGGTGTTGGTCAAGGTCTCGGCGGCTACGCGGGACTTGGGGTCCTGCTTGAAAATCGCATCGAGGATTGCATCCGAAATTTGATCGGCTACCTTGTCGGGGTGGCCTTCAGACACGGATTCAGAGGTAAAGAGAAAGTCGTTCGCCATAAAAAGTCTCCAATCATTAACAACAGGGAGCGTTGCCTGGGCTTTGGAGCTTGCAGCGAACGCTTTAGCAGATGTGTCATTTCTGACAGGGCACAATGGCCTCCCTTGCGGGGTGCTCTCTTGTGCGTGTCGCCCTGCAAGTAGTTCCATAACTCAGCGACATCGCCGATTTTAGCCCACCCATGCGTCTGATTTTCAAATGCCTGTCCTTTCTCCCTTTGTGGCTGTTGCATGCCCTGGGCTGGCTGGTGGGTTGGCTGGCGTTTTTGGGGTCTACCACCTACCGCCAACGATTTCTGGCCAACGCGCGACAAGCGGGTATTGCACCAGCCCAATGGCGCCGGGCGGTTGGCGCTTCGGGCAAGCTGGTGGTGGAATTGCCCAGGCTGTGGTTGGGGGCTGCGGTGCCTGTTCAGTGGGACGGCGACGCCCATGTGGCGCGCGCGCTGGAGAATGGGAAGGGAATCGTTTTTTTGACGCCCCACTTGGGATGCTTCGAAGTGACGGCGCAGGCTTATGCCCAACGGTTTGGGCAAGATGGGCAACCCATTACCGTGCTGTTCCGACCACCGCGTCAGGCGTGGTTGGCGCGGTGGGTGGAGGCTGCCCGGGCGCGCCCGGGTATGAACACTGCGCCCACGAGTCTGGCCGGGGTCAAGCAGTTGCTGAAGGCCTTGCGCGCGGGCCAGTGCGTGGGGCTGTTGCCGGACCAGGTGCCGCCGCAGGGCCAAGGCCTGTGGTTGCCTTTTTTTAAGCGTGAGGCCTACACCATGACGCTATCCGCCCGCTTGGCGGCCCAGGGCGGTGCCACGGTGCTGGTCGCTTGGGGCGAGCGCCTGACTTGGGGGCGCGGCTACACCGTGCACGTGCGACCCTTGACAGAGCCCTTGCCAGCGGATTTGGCGCAAGCATCTGCTTGTATCAATCAGGCCATGGAGGCCATGATTGCCCAGTCCCCGTCGCAGTACCTCTGGGGTTATGCGCGTTACAAGCAGCCGCGTGCGGCTTAGGCCTGTTGATGGATTGGCCTCATACATGTTGACCCGCTGGCTTTTGACGTTATTGGCGTGGACGGGCCGCTGGCCCTTACCGCTGGTACGGGCTGCGGGTGCCCTACTGGGGGTGTTGTTGTGGGCTGTAGTGCCGGCGAGGCGGCGCGTAGTTCGAATCAATCTGACATTGTGTTTTCCGCAGATGGGGTGCTGGCAACGCCGCAGGCTTGGCTTGCGCGTGTTCGTTCGGTTCGCCCAAGCCTGGCTGGATCGCGGTTGGTTGTGGCACGGCTCGGGCGCTCTACTTCGGTCGCGTATTTGCCTAACCGGAGACATGGAGGCTTTGTCCGGCGATGACCCTGTCGTGATTTTTGCGCCGCATTTTTTCGGCCTGGACGCGGCTTGGACCGGGTTGACTCAGCAGTTGCCCCGTCCGTTCAGCACCATTTATACCGATCAGGCCAATCGAGATGCCGATGCTTGGATACTGCGAGGCCGTCAACGGTTCGCCAATGGACGTCTGTTCGGACGTATCGATGGCGTCAAAGCCATTGTGTCGGGCCTGAAGTCTGGGGAAGCTTTGTACCTGTTGCCGGACATGAATTTTGGTCCGGAAGATTCAGTGTTTGTGCCGTTTTTTGGTGTTCCGGCGGCCACCGTGCCGTCTCTTTCTCGCTTTGCCCGGCTGGGGCGCGCTCGCGTGGTACCGGTGGTGACGCGGATGACCAAGGTGGGCTACGAAGTGCAAGTCATGCCTGCCTGGAAAGACTTTCCCAGCGCAGATCCGGTAGCTGATACAGCGCGGATGAACGCCGAACTAGAGCGCTACATCGAGACGATGCCCGAGCAATATTACTGGGTGCACAAGCGCTTCAAGGATCGTCCCGCCGGGGAGGCCCCTCCTTACTGAAACTCTTGAAGTTCAGGTTGTGGTGGCTGGTGGTTGGGGGTGAGCCCATTTCCACAACAACTGGCCGACTTCTTCAATCCCGGTGCGCTTAGGGGCAGAAAACAGCATTACTTCGCCGCCTCCGGCCTGCAGCTTGGCAATGGACAGCGCCTTCGCAGCTTCGGAGCGGGTCAGTTTGTCGGCCTTGGTCAAGACGATCAGAAATTTCAATCCTTCTTCCACGCGGGGGCGTATGACTTCCAGCAGGATTTCATCCAGTTCGGTCATTCCATGGCGCGGGTCGCACATGAGCACAATGCCGTGTAGATTCTTGCGGGTGATCAAGTAGTTGGCCATCACCTGTTGCCAGCGGATCTTGTCCTGCTTGGGGACGGCCGCATAGCCATAGCCCGGCAAGTCAGTCAGAACCGCGTCGGTGAGGCCTTGCTTGCCCACTGAAAAAAGGTTGATGTGCTGGGTGCGGCCTGGTTTTTTTGAAGCATAGGCCAGTTGCTTTTGCTGGGTGAGCGTATTGATGCAGGTGGACTTGCCCGCGTTGGAGCGCCCGACAAATGCGATTTCCGGAACGTCGAGTTCCGGCAAGAAATGCAACTGTGGTGCCGTAGTCAAAAAGCGCGCGGTGTGTAGCCATCCCATGGCAATGGTGGCGGCGGACTTGTCCGTGACCGGGGAAGGCGGGGCGCTGGCGCACGGTGGGTTTGTAGTGTTGGTCATGGAATGTAGTGGGAAACCCAGAGCCGCATTGTAGAATGGCGCTGTTTTTGCCCACCACCAGACCCAAGATCCCCATGAAGTTGATCGCCCATTTGCTGATTGCTGCCTCTCTGGCAGTCGTATCCTTGTCCTCGTTCTCGGAAGAGGCCAAGCCTGAAGCCGCCAAGGTGGCCAAGCCTGATCTCGTCAAGGGTGAGGCAGCCTACACCGCAGTGTGCGCGGCCTGCCACGGGGCAGACGGTAATGCGGGGACGCCTGCTTATCCCAAGCTGGCGAATCAACATCCCGAGTACCTCGTCAAACAACTGCAAGAGTTCAAGTCTGGCAAACGAGCCAATGCGGTGATGAGCGGGTTTGCGGGTACTTTGGCCGATGAGGATATGAAAAATATTTCTTATTGGCTCACCGCCCAAAAGCCCAAGGCTGGCTTTGCGAAAGACAAAGAGTTGGTGGCGTTGGGCGAGAAAATCTACCGCGGTGGTATTGCTGACCGCCAAGTTCCAGCCTGTGCCGGTTGCCACAGCCCCAATGGCGCGGGTATTCCGTCGCAGTACCCTCGTCTGAGCGGGCAGCATTCGGACTACACCGTGACCCAACTGGTGAGCTTTCGCGACAACGTTCGTAAGAATAGCCTGCCCATGTCGCAAGTAGCTGCCAAGATGAATGATCGTGAGATCAAAGCCGTTGCAGACTACATCGCTGGTTTGCGCTAGTAGTTATTTGGTGATGCATAGGTTCTGAGGAACCAAAAGCATCCTTACCTCCCTAACAGGCGGGACCATCAGGATGATGGCCTGCCTTTTTTTTTGAATCGCCAAACGCTTTAGTCATGACAGTTTCCACACAGGGTATTGCTTTGCAGACGGGTTCCCGGGCGTGGCGCGCCGGCGTGGAACTGCTATCGTCCATGCGGTTTTCGATTTCGCTGCTGACGGTGATCTGTATTGCGTCCGTTATTGGCACGGTGCTTAAACAGCACGAACCCATGAACAATTACGTCAATCAGTTCGGTCCTTTTTGGGCGGACGTGTTTGCGGTAGTCAGCCTGTACAACGTCTACAGTGCTTGGTGGTTCATGGTGATTTTGGCGTTTTTGGTGTTGAGCACCTCTCTGTGCATTGCACGCAATACACCCAAGATATGGGTTGATCTGCGCGCTTACAAAGAAAATATACGTGAACAGAGCCTGAAAGCGTTTGGTCAGCGCGCCGAAGCCCAGTTGGCAGACGCGCCCGAAGACGCCGCACGCCGGTTGGGAGACATGCTGGTCAAGGGCGGCTGGAAGGTCAAATTGCAACGCCGGGAGTTAACCCAGGGTGGTACGGGTTGGATGCTGGCAGCCAAGGCCGGTGCGGCGAACAAGCTGGGCTATATCGCGGCGCACAGCGCCATTGTGTTGGTGTGTTTGGGCGGCTTGCTGGACGGGGATTTGGTTGTTCGGGCGCAGATGTGGTTTAACGGGAAGTCGGTTTACCAAGGTGGTGGTTTGGTAGCCGATGTGCCGCAGCAGCACCGGTTGAGTGAGCGTAATCCGACGTTTCGTGGCAATCTGATGGTGGCAGAGGGAACCCAGTCCAGTGTCGCCATCGTGAACCAGTCCGACGGAGTTTTACTGCAGGAGTTGCCATTTGCGGTTGAACTCAGAAAATTCATTGTGGAGTACTACTCCACCGGCATGCCCAAGCTGTTTGCCAGCGATATCATCATTCATGACAAAGCTACGGGAGCGCAGACCTCCGCCCGAGTGGAAGTGAACCACCCCGCCAGCTACCGTGGCATCGAGATTTACCAGAGCAGCTTTGACGACGGTGGCTCCAGCTTGCGCTTGCGAGCGCAGAGTTTGGATGGCCGTACGCCAGCATTCGACTTGCAGGGGACGGTGGGCGGAAGTTCGGAGCTGACCCCTAGCCCGGGTGGCGAGGTGCGGCCAAGCGGTGCGCCTTTGACCGTGGAATACACAGGCTTGCGGGTGATCAACGTGGAGAATTTTGCAGCGCCGGCAGAGGCAGGTGTGGATGTGCGCAAGGTCGACCTGCGATCAGCAGTCAGCGCCCAAATGGGCGCCGCCAACAAGACCAGTGAACATAAAAACCTGCGCAATGTAGGTCCGAGCGTGTCCTACAAACTGCGAGATGGTGCGGGCCAAGCTAGGGAGTACAACAACTACATGTTGCCTGTGGATATGGGTGATGGTGTGCCGGTGTTTCTGTTGGGGATGCGGGAAACCCCCGCCGATGCCTTTCGCTACATTCGCGTGCCCGCCGATGCGCAGGGCGGTATGGACGATTTTGTGCGACTGAATGGCGCTTTGCGCACACCAGCACTTCGGGAACTGGCGGTGCGCCGCTATGCCAGCAAGGCCGTCGAGGGACAGAAGCCAGAACTGACGCAACAGCTTGCGGCATCGGCGTCTCGGGCCCTCGCCTTGTTCGCCGGTCCAGTTTCTGCGGGGACGACCGGTGTCGCTGGCTTGCAGGCCATTTCAGATTTCATTGAGGCCAATGTGCCGGAATCTGAGCGTAGCAAGGCGGGAGAGGTGCTGATCCGAATATTGAATGGCACTTTGTACGAGTTGGCCCAAGTCGCTCGGGAGCAGGCCAAGCTGCCGCCTTTGGGGCCGGACGAGCGGGTACAGGCCTTTATGACGCAAGCAGTGCTGGCGCTCAGTGATGTGCCGCTGTATCCGGCTCCGGTCGTGTTGACCTTGGCGGACTTCACCCATATTCAAGCCAGTGTGTTTCAGGTCGCCCGTGCCCCTGGGAAACTGGTCGTTTATTTGGGTTGTGCCTTGTTGATCCTGGGGGTTTTTGCGATGCTCTATGTACGTGAGCGGAGACTGTGGCTATGGTTGACCCCCATGGCGGGTGGATCCGGCGTGCAAGCGACGCTGGCGTTTTCGACCAATCGGAAGACCATGGACAGCGACAAAGAATTTGCGCATTTGAAGGCCCGCTTGCTGGGCCACAAGGACTAACGGTATGAATACGATTTCTGGCAGCCAAACTGAAGTGTTGACAGCCCGCGCTGGACGTGGAGAAGCGCTGCACACCGGATATTTTTCTGGGCGCAATGTGTGGGAATGGGCGTTTGCATTGGCCGTTACGGTCGGTGGTTTATGGTGTCTGTTTCGCTACAGCGAGAGCATGGATATCTACGAAAAAGGCATTTTGCTTGGTGCCATTCCCAGTGCCATCGCGGTGGGTTGGTTTTGGCGCCCGTTGCAGTGGTTAATGTTGGTCGTTACAAGCTTGTCGTTGTTGGCGATCTGGGCTTACGGCGGCGAGTTGGGGCGTGCCGAAACGGTATTTGGTCTCAAGTATTTTTTGTCGAGTCAGTCGGCCATTCTGTGGATGAGTGTTGTGTTTTTGATGGCCACTGTCTTCTACTGGATTGGAGTGTTCGCCAAAGGCCGAGCCGAGGGGATGGAAGTGATCGCTTCGCGATTGGTTTGGTTGGCAGTCACTATGGCGCTGACTGGCACTATGGTGCGCTGGTACGAGAGCTATCTGTTGGGCGCCGATATTGGACATATTCCGGTGAGCAATCTGTACGAGGTGTTCGTCCTGTTTTGCTGGATGACGGCCACGTTCTATCTGTACTTTGAAGCGCAGTACAAGACGCGGTCGATGGGCGCCTTCGTCATGTTGGTCGTCAGCGCCGCAGTTGGATTTTTGCTGTGGTATTCGGTGGTGCGCCAAGCCCATGAAATCCAGCCGCTGGTGCCGGCCCTCAAGAGCTGGTGGATGAAACTCCATGTGCCAGCCAACTTCATAGGCTACGGAACGTTTGCGCTAGCCGCTATGGTGGCATTTGCCTACCTGATCAAGCAACAGGCCAGCGAGTCGCGCTGGTACCGATTGGCTCCTTTGTGGCTGCTGGGCATTGTGCTGTGCTTTGAACCCGTGGTGTTTCGCCGCTCTGCAGCCGGTGGCATGAGCGATTATTGGGCGATCTATTTCGGTATCTCCGCATTGATCGTGGCAGGCATTTTGCTGGGGCGGCGCCATATTGCAGCGCGTTTGCCCGATTTGGAGGTGTTGGACGATGTGATGTACAAGTCGATCGCCGTCGGGTTCGCCTTTTTTACGATCGCGACTGTCTTGGGCGCGCTGTGGGCGGCTGAGGCCTGGGGAGGCTACTGGAGCTGGGATCCCAAAGAGACTTGGGCGCTGATTGTTTGGCTGAATTACGCGGCTTGGTTGCACATGCGGCTGATGAAGGGCTTGCGCGGGACCGTGGCCGCTTGGTGGGCTTTGGCCGGTTTAGCGGTGACCACATTTGCCTTCATTGGCGTCAATATGTTCCTAAGTGGCCTACACAGCTACGGCACGCTGTAAGAAATTCTCCTCAGTGTCGACCTAGTCCTATCAAGGAGTCCCCATGCTGATTAAGTCGTCCATCTCAGGTTTTGACCATCCCGTCGCCAGCGAAATTACCTCGCCTCAGGTGTACGAGGAGCGGCGACGACTGCTGAAGCACTTGGCAACGGGTGTGGCCGGCGTAGGTATGGCGCAATGGGCTAGTCGTCAGGCTATGGCGCAAGCGGCATCTTGGGGCGCTCGGCCTGGAAAGCTTCCGGCGCTGGTGAGTAAGCCATCTTCAGTGGCTGGTGGCATGACCATGGAGCGCGTAAGCGCCTACAAAGATGCCAGTACTTATAACAACTTTTATGAATTTGGGACCGACAAGGCAGATCCGGCGGTCAATGCCCACACGCTTAAAACGAATCCTTGGTCGGTGGAGATTGAGGGCTTGGTCAAGAAGCCTGGGCGCTGGGCGCTAGAAGACTTACTAAAACTTAGCACCATGGAAGAGCGCATCTACCGTTTGCGCTGTGTTGAGGGTTGGTCGATGGTAATTCCGTGGGTGGGCTATTCCCTGGCCGAATTGATCAAAAAAGTCGAGCCTTTGGGCAGTGCCAAGTACCTGGAATTTGTCACGCTGGCTGATCCCAAGACCATGCCGTTTGTCGGCTCCAGAGTGTTAGATTGGCCCTATGTGGAGGGGCTGCGGATGGATGAAGCCATGCACCCACTGACGCTGCTGGCGTTCGGGATGTACGGTGAGATCTTGCCTAACCAGAACGGTGCGCCGGTTCGGGTCACGGTGCCGTGGAAGTATGGCTTCAAAAGCGGCAAGAGCATTGTCAAGATCCGTTTCACGGAAAAGCAGCCCGGTACGGCGTGGAACAAGGCCGCAGCCAATGAATACGGTTTCTTCTCGAACGTGAACCCTGATGTGGATCATCCGCGCTGGAGTCAGGCGTCCGAGCGGCGTATTGGCGAGGATGGACTCTTTGCAAAGAAACGCAAAACGCTGATGTTCAACGGGTATGAAGCCCAGGTCGGCCAGCTCTACGCTGGTATGGACCTCAAGAAATTCTACTGAGCGCCATGGCGACCGCGAACCAGTGGATCGGGCATCCACGGATCAAGCCTGTCTTGCACTTTGTCGCCGCTTTGCCGTTGGCTTGGCTTGTCTACGCTGCATTTTTCGATCAGTTGGGCGCCAATCCCGCGGAAGCGCTGGAGCGATCGACCGGCGATTGGACACTTCGCATGCTGTGCGTGGTTTTGGCTGTCACGCCTCTTAGGGTGACGATGGGGTGGTCTGCATTGGCCCGCCACCGCCGCATGTTGGGGCTGTGGACGTTTGCCTACGCGATGTTCCACTTGCTGTGCTACAGCTGGTTCGACATGGGTTTTGATGTCGCAGACATTGCCGTCGACATTGTCAAGCGGCCGTTCATCTTGGTAGGGTTCACGGCGGCGGTATTGCTACTGGCCTTGGCTGCCACGTCGTTCAATGGGGCGATCAAGTTCATGGGTGCTAGACACTGGCAGCGCCTACACCGGGCGGTTTACTTGGTTGCCGGGTTGGCCATACTGCATTTTTTTTGGATGCGCGCTGGGAAGAATAATTTTTCCGAAGTGGCGGTGTATGCGACTGTTCTGGCTGTGTTGCTGGGCTGGCGGCTTGCTAAATACATTAGAAATAGGCGCTAGACCGCATGCAGTATGCGGGAATAGCTCTTAAAATTATAGCAAATTCCCCTGTCGGTCCCGGCGTCTTGCGAGGGGCGATAGAGCTTATAGAGCGGGAGGAGTCGCAATCTCTTGCGTTTGCGGGGCTGGCGATGGGTTGGATGCGGGACCTGCGCCGCGTGATACCGGGGGCAGGTACAGCGGGCCCGTTTGGCCACAGGCAGACAGCAGAATCCCCACCATGGCAACCACCAGCGTGCTGACTAGAATTCGGGTTGCATTGAACATGGTGGAATTGTAATGACCGACCCAGAATATTTGGACTGCGCGGAGTCGCTGTTGCGTGCTGTGGAAGCGGCTTGCGATCAGATCAACGAGAAATCGGACGCAGATATCGACAACCAGCGCGTGGGAGCGATGGTGACACTGACCTTTGCCAACCGGAGTCAGATCATCATTAACCTGCAAAAGCCCTTGCAGGAGGTTTGGATGGCGGCGAAGTCCGGCGGCTATCACTATCGGTGGGCCGCCGGAAGTTGGCAAGACACCAAGGGACAGGGCGAATTTTTCTCCGCGCTAAGTGAGAACGCAAGCCAGCAGTCGGGGCTCAACCTGCGTTTCTCTGCTACTTGAGTTAGTTACTGGGTAAACAGATCCAGAATACGTTTTCGTTCCTCAGCGGGCGGTAACACGATGGTGCTAGGTGCGCTTGGCGCATCTGTCAGCCCCAGCGAGCTCACGCCCGCACCCCGAGAAAATTCATCGTAGTACCACTCGCCACCGAGTTGAATCACGCCTTCTGGCGCACTCATTTCAGCGACAGGTACGTCTTTCAATGCGGCTTCCATGAAACTGATCCAGACCGGAAGGCTGAGCCCCCCACCAGTTTCCCGAGCTCCCAACTTGCGTGGGGTGTCGTATCCAATCCACGTGATCGCCGCCAAGGTCGGCTGATAGCCTGCAAACCAGGCGTCCATGGAGTCATTAGTGGTGCCTGTCTTGCCGTACACGTCTGGTCGTTTGAGCGTCGCTTGTGCGCGTGCCGCAGTCCCCGAACGTGTCACCTCCTGCAATAGGCTGGACATCAAGAAGGCGTTGCGTGGCTCGATGGCGCGGGCGGATTCGTCCAACATAGGTGCGGTCGATTCCACCAAAACCTTGCCCCGTTGCTCGCTGACTTTGGAGATGACCCAGGGGTTGACGCGGTATCCGCCGTTGGCAAACACGGAATAGCCGGTGGCCATTTGCAGCGGTGTTACGGCGCCAGCACCCAAGGCCATGGTGAGGTAGGCAGGGTGTTTGTCGGCCTCAAAGCCGAATCGGGTGATCCAGTCTTGTGCGTATTGGGGGCCAATGGATTGCAATACCCGGATGGAGATCATGTTCTTAGACTTGGCCAGTCCGCGACGCAGTGTCATGGGGCCGTCAAAGGTGCCATCGTAGTTTTTCGGTTCCCAGGGTTGGCCGCCGGTCACCCCTGCATCGAAAAACAGGGGGGCATCGTTCACCACGGTGGCGGGTGTTAACCCTTTTTCCAGCGCAGCAGAGTAAATAAAGGGTTTGAAGCTGGAGCCTGGCTGACGCCATGCCTGGGTGACATGGTTGAATTTGTTCTTTGCGAAGTCAAAACCACCAACCAAGGCCTTGATTGAGCCATCGCGCGGGTCAAGGGCGACAAAGGCACCCTCTACTTCCGGGAGTTGGGTGAGTTCCCAGGCGCCTTTGCTGGTTTTTGCAATCCGCACCAGCGCACCACGCCGAATCTTGATGTTGGGAGTGTGCTTTGTCAGATAGACCAGATTGCACAGGTTTGAGTCCATCGCCGGTGATATCAATCACTTCGGCGTTTTGGCGTATCACCTTCACCATCTTTGGAGTAGCTTCGAGGACTACGGCCGAAATTAAGTCGCCGTTGTCGGGGTGGTCGTCCAAGGCTTCATCCACCGCATCATCCAATTCACGGCCCGAAGCGGGTAAGGGGACAAATTTTTCTGGACCACGGTAGACCTGCCGACGCTCAAAATCCATGATGCCTCGGCGCAGTGCGCCATAGGCGGCCATTTGGTCTCGACTACGCAGGGTGGTTTGCACATCTAGGCCGCGTGTGTAGGTTTCGTCACCATATTGTGCAAACACGAGTTGCCGAACCATCTCGGCGACATATTCCGCGTGGATCGGGCTGGCGTTGGCGTTGCTTCGCAACTTCAGCTGCTGGTTTTTGGCTGTGTCCGCTTCTTCTTCCGTAATGAAGTTGTTTTCCAGCATCCGGTCAATGATGTAAAGCTGGCGAGCGCGTGCGCGCCTGGGGTTGACGATGGGGTTGTAGGCTGAGGGTGCCTTGGGCAAGCCCGCCAGCATGGCGGCTTCGGCAACGGTGATGTCTTTGAGCTGCTTTCCGAAATAGGTGTCGGCTGCCGCCGCAAAGCCGTAGGCGCGGTTCCCGAGGAAGATCTGGTTCATATAGATTTCGAGAATCTGGTCCTTGCTAAGCACATGTTCGAGCTTGAAGGTCAACAGAATTTCATAGATCTTTTCGGGTGAAAGTCTTTTCCGAGGTCAGATAGACATTGCGGGCTACCTGCATGGTGATAGTGGATGCACCTTGACTTTTGACTCGCCCAAGATTGGCCAGACCGGCGCGTATAACCCCAAGATAGTCAACGCCACCGTGTTGGTAGAAGCGCGCATCCTCAACCGCCAGAATCGCACTGATCATGACCTTGGGAATGTCCTTGATGGGTGTCAGATTGCGTCGCTCCTCCCCAATTTGCCGGACATCTCGGATCTATCGGACTACCGTCCCAAGTTGCCGCTGCGTGTATTTTCGGTAGAGGGCGATTTAATCGGAGAGTTTGGGGAGGAGCGACGCAATCTGACACCCATCAAGGACATTCCCAAGGTCATGATCAATGCGATTCTGGCGGTTGAGGATGCGCGCTTCTACCAACACGGTGGCGTGGACTATCTTGGGGTTATACGCGCCGGTCTGGCCAATCTTGGGCGAGTCAAAAGTCAAGGTGCATCCACTATCACCATGCAGGTAGCCCGCAATGTCTATCTGACCTCGGAAAAGACTTTCACCCGAAAGATCTATGAAATTCTGTTGACCTTCAAGCTCGAACATGTGCTGAGCAAGGACCAGATTCTCGAAATCTATATGAACCAGATCTTCCTCGGGAACCGCGCCTACGGCTTTGCGGCGGCAGCCGACACCTATTTCGGAAAGCAGCTCAAAGACATCACCGTTGCCGAAGCCGCCATGCTGGCGGGCTTGCCCAAGGCACCCTCAGCCTACAACCCCATCGTCAACCCCAAGCGCGCACGCGCTCGCCAGCGTTACATCATTGACCGGATGCTGGATAACAACTTCATTACGGAAGAAGAAGCGGACACAGCCAAAAACCAGCAGCTGAAGTTGCGAAGCAACGCCAACGCCAGCCCGATCCACGCGGAATATGTCGCCGAGATGGTTCGGCAACTCGTGTTTGCACAATATGGTGACGAAACCTACACACGCGGCCTAGATGTGCAAACCACCCTGCGTAGTCGAGACCAAATGGCCGCCTATGGCGCACTGCGCCGAGGCATCATGAATTTTGAGCGTCGGCAGGTCTACCGTGGTCCAGAAAAATTTGTCCCCTTACCCGCTTCGGGCCGTGAATTGGATGATGCGGTGGATGAAGCCTTGGACGACCACCCCGACAACGGCGACTTAATTTCGGCCGTAGTCCTCGAAGCTACTCCAAAGATGGTGAAGGTGATACGCCAAAACGCCGAAGTGATTGATATCACCGGCGATGGACTCAAACCTGTGCAATCTGGTCTATCTGACAAAGCACCTCCCAACATCAAGATTCGGCGTGGTGCGCTGGTGCGGATTGCAAAAACCAGCAAAGGCGCCTGGGAACTCACCCAGCTCCCGGAAGTAGAGGGTGCCTTTGTCGCCCTTGACCCGCGCGATGGCTCAATCAAGGCCTTGGTTGGAGGTTTTGACTTCGCAAAGAACAAATTCAACCATGTCACCCAGGCATGGCGTCAGCCAGGCTCCAGCTTCAAACCCTTTATTTACTCTGCTGCGCTGGAAAAAGGGTTAACACCCGCCACCGTGGTGAACGATGCCCCCCTGTTTTTCGATGCAGGGGTGACCGGCGGCCAACCCTGGGAACCGAAAAACTACGATGGCACCTTTGACGGCCCCATGACACTGCGTCGCGGACTGGCCAAGTCTAAGAACATGATCTCCATCCGGGTATTGCAATCCATTGGCCCCCAATACGCACAAGACTGGATTACCCGATTCGGCTTTGAGGCCGACAAACACCCTGCCTACCTCACCATGGCCTTGGGTGCTGGCGCCGTAACACCGCTGCAAATGGCCACCGGCTATTCCGTGTTTGCCAACGGCGGATACCGCGTCAACCCCCTGGGTCATCTCCAAAGTCAGCGAGCAACGGGGCAAGGTTTTGGTGGAATCGACCGCACCTGTGTTGGACGAATCCGCCCGCGCCATCGAGCCACGCAACGCCTTCTTGATGTCCAGCCTGTTGCAGGAGGTGACACGTTCGGGGACTGCGGCACGCGCACAAGCGACCCTCAAACGCCCAGACGTTTACGGCAAGACCGGCACCACCAATGACTCCATGGATGCTTGGTTTGCAGGCTATCAGCCGACCTTGGCGGCGATCACGTGGATTGGATACGACACCCCACGCAAATTGGGAGCTCGGGAAACTGGTGGGGGGCTCAGCCTTCCGGTCTGGATCAGTTTCATGGAAACTGCACTCAAAGATGTACCTGTCTCCGAAATGAGCGCGCCAGAGGGGGTGATTCAACTCGGTGGCGAGTGGTACTACGATGAATTTTCTCGGGGTGCGGGCGTGAGCTCGCTGGGGCTGACAGATGCGCCAAGCGCATCTAGCACCATCGTGTTACCGCCCGCTGAGGAACGAAAACGTATTCTGGATCTGTTTACCCAGTAACTAACTCAAATAGCAGAGAAACGCAGGTTGAGCCCCGACTGCTGGCTTGCGTTCTCACTTAGCGCGGCGAAAAATTCGCCCTGTCCCTTGGTGTCTTGCCAACTTCCGGCGCGCCCACCGGTAGTGATAGCCGCCGGACTTCGCCGCCATCCAAACCTCCTGCAAGGGCTTTTGCAGGTTAATGATGATCTGACTCCGGTTGGCAAAGGTCAGTGTCACCATCGCTCCCACGCGCTGGTTGTCGATATCTGCGTCCGATTCCTCGTTGATCTGATCGCAAGCCGCTTCCACAGCACGCAACAGCGACTCCGCGCAGTCCAAATATTCTGGGTCGGTCATTACAATTCCACCATGTTCAATGCAACCCGAATTCTAGTCAGCACCCTGGTGGTTGCCACAGTGGGGGTTCTGATGTCGGCCTGTGGCCAAACGGGCTCGCTGTACCTCCCCCCCGTATCCCGGAGTGCCGGCCCCGCATCCAGCGCATCATCGGCCTCACAAGCGCAAGAGATTACAACGCCTCCCGCTCGGTAAGCTCAACCGGCACCCCACGAAACGCAGGGGTTGAAACGCAATACCGCTATTATTTTGAGAGCTGCTTGCGCATATTGGGTAGGGGCTGGCGCTTGTTTTTAATGTATTTGACGAGCCTCCAGCCCAGCAACACAGCCAAGATAGTTGCATACACCGCCACTTCGGCAAAATTGTTTTTCCCAGCGCGCATCCAGAAGAAATGCAGTATGGCCAACCCGGCAACTAGGTACACCGCACGGTGTAGCCGCTGCCAGCGTTTAGCCCCCATGAACTTGATCGCCCCATTGAACGACGTGGCAGCCAAGGCCAGTAGCAAGACCGCCGCCGCGAACCCTACCAAGATGAACGGCCGCTTGACAATGTCGACGGCGATGTCGGCGACATCAAAACCCATGTCGAACCAGCTGTAGCACAGCAAGTGGAACATCGCGTAGGCAAACGTCCACAGCCCCAACATGCGGCGGTGGCGGGCCAACGCAGTCCAGCCCAGCGTCACCCTCAGAGGGGTTACAGCCAAGACCACACAAAGCATGCGAAGTGTCCAATCGCCGGTAGATCGCTCCAGCGCTTCCGCTGGATTGGCCCCCAACTGATCGGCGAACGCGGCGTAGACCAGCCAGGCCAACGGCAGGGCAGCTGCAAAATGCAGCGCGAGCTTGGTCCGTGGATGCGCAATCCACTGGTTAACGGTAGCCATGGCGCTCAGTAGAATTTCTTGAGGTCCATACCAGCGTAGAGCTGGCCGACTTGGGCTTCATACCCGTTGAACATCAGCGTTTTGCGTTTCTTTGCAAAGAGTCCATCCTCGCCAATACGCCGCTCGGACGCCTGACTCCAGCGCGGATGATCCACATCTGGGTTCACGTTCGAGAAGAAACCGTATTCATTGGCTGCGGCCTTGTTCCACGCCGTACCGGGCTGTTTTTCCGTGAAACGGATCTTGACAATGCTCTTGCCGCTTTTGAAGCCATACTTCCACGGCACCGTGACCCGAACCGGCGCACCGTTCTGGTTGGGCAAGATCTCACCGTACATCCCGAACGCCAGCAGCGTCAGTGGGTGCATGGCTTCATCCATCCGCAGCCCCTCCACATAGGGCCAATCCAACACTCTGGAGCCGACAAACGGCATGGTCTTGGGATCAGCCAGCGTGACAAATTCCACGTACTTGGCACTGCCCAAAGGCTCGACTTTTTTGATCAATTCGGCCAGGGAATAGCCCACCCAAGGAATTACCATCGACCAACCCTCAACACAGCGCAAGCGATAGATTCGCTCTTCCATGGGGCTGAGTTTTAGTAAGTCTTCTAGCGCCCAGCGCCCAGGCTTCTTGACCAAGCCCTCAATCTCCACCGACCAAGGATTCGTTTTAAGCGTGTGGGCATTGACCGCCGGATCTGCCTTGTCGGTCCCAAATTCATAAAAGTTGTTATAAGTACTGGCATCTTTGTAGGCGCTTACGCGCTCCATGGTCATGCCACCAGCCACTGAAGATGGCTTACTCACCAGGGCCGCAAGCTTTCCAGGCCGAGCGCCCCAAGATGACGCTTGCGCCATAGCCTGACGACTAGCCCATTGCGCCATACCTATGCCGGCCACGCCCGTTGCCAAGTGCTTCAGCAGTCGTCGCCGCTCCTCGTACACCTGAGGCGAGGTAATTTCGCTGGCGACGGGGTGGTCAAAACCTGAGATGGACGACTTAATCAGCATGGGGACTCCTTGATAGGACTAGGTCGACACCGAGGAGAATTTCTTACAGCGTGCCGTAGCTGTGTAGGCCACTTAGGAACATATTGACGCCAATGAAGGCAAATGTGGTCACCGCTAAACCGGCCAAAGCCCACCAAGCGGCCACGGTCCCGCGCAAGCCCTTCATCAGCCGCATGTGCAACCAAGCCGCGTAATTCAGCCAAACAATCAGCGCCCAAGTCTCTTTGGGATCCCAGCTCCAGTAGCCTCCCCCAGGCCTCAGTCGCCCACAGCGCGCCCAAGACAGTCGCGATCGTAAAAAGGCGAAGCCGACGGCGATCGACTTGTACATCACATCGTCCAACACCTCCAAATCGGGCAAACGCGCTGCAATATGGCGCCGCCCCAGCAAAATGCCTGCCACGATCAATGCGGAGATACCGAAATAGATAGCCCAGTAATCGCTCATGCCACCGGCTGCAGAGCGGCGAAACACCACGGGTTCAAAGCACAGCACAATGCCCAGCAGCCACAAAGGAGCCAATCGGTACCAGCGCGACTCGCCGGCCTGTTGTTTGATCAGGTAGGCAAATGCCACCATGGCGGCTAGCGCAAATGTTCCGTAGCCGATGAAGTTGGCGGGCACATGGAGTTTCATCCACCAGCTCTTGAGGGCCGGCACCAGCGGCTGGATTTCATGGGCTTGGCGCACCACCGAATACTACAGCAAAAATCCAACTGCGGCGCTGACGACCAACATGACGAAGGCGCCCATCGACCGCGTCTTGTACTGCGCTTCAAAGTAAAGATAGAACGTGGCCGTCATCCAGCAAAACAGCACAAACACCTCGTACAGATTACTCACCGGAATATGCCCAATATCGGCGCCCAACAGATAGCTCTCGTACCAGCGCACCATGGTGCCAGTCAGCGCCATAGTGACTGCCAACCAAACCAATCGCGAAGCGATCACTTCCATCCCCTCGGCTCGACCTTTGGCGAACACACCAATCCAGTAGAAGACAGTGGCCATCAAAAACACCACACTCATCCACAGAATGGCCGACTGACTCGACAAAAAATACTTGAGGCCAAATACCGTTTCGGCACGCCCCAACTCGCCGCCGTAAGCCCAGATCGCCAACAACGACAAGCTTGTAACGACCAACATTAACCACTGCAACGGGCGCCAAAACCAACCCACCGCGATGGCACTGGGAATGGCAGCAAGCAAAATGCCTTTTTCGTAGATATCCATGCTCTCGCTGTAGCGAAACAGACACCATAAACCACCGACCGTAACGGCCAATGCAAACGCCCATTCCCACACATTGCGCCCAGAAAAATATCCGGTGTGCAGCGCTTCTCCACGTTCAGCGCGAAGCTGTCAACACTTCGGTTTGGCTGCCAGAAATCGTATTCATACCGTTAGTCCTTTAGGCCCAGCAAGCGGGCCTTCAAATGCGCAAATTCTTTGTCGCTATCCATGGTCTTCCGATTGGTCGAAAACGCCAGCGTCGCTTGCACGCCGGACCCACCCGCCACGGGGGTCAACCATAGCCACAGTCTCCGCTCACGTACATAGAGCATCGCAAAAACCCCCAGAATCAA
Organism: Rhodoferax sp.; assembly: GCA_034519365.1. Lineage (GTDB taxonomy): Bacteria > Pseudomonadota > Gammaproteobacteria > Burkholderiales > Burkholderiaceae_C > Allorhodoferax. The sequence continues at coordinate 83,107 of JAXHOO010000037.1, forward strand.
CAAGGCACAACCCAAATAAACGACCAGTTTCCCAGGGGCGCGGGCGACCTGAAACACACTGGCTTGAATATGGGTGAAGTCCGCCAAGGTCAACACGACCGGAGCCGGATACAGCGGCACATCACTGAGCGCCAGCACTGCTTGCGTCATAAAGGCCTGTACCCGCTCGTCCGACCCCAAAGGCGGCAGCTTGGCCTGCTCCCGAGCGGCTTGGGCCAACTCGTACAAAGTGCCATTCAATATTCGGATCAGCACCTCTCCCGCCTTGCTACGCTCAGATTCCGGCACATTGGCCTCAATGAAATCTGAAATGGCCTGCAAGCCAGCGACACCGGTCGTCCCCGCAGAAACTGGTCCGGCGAACAAGGCGAGGGCCCGAGACGCCGATGCCGCAAGCTGCTGCGTCAGTTCTGGCTTCTGTCCCTCGACGGCCTTGCTGGCATAGCGGCGCACCGCCAGTTCCCGAAGTGCTGGTGTGCGCAAAGCGCCATTCAGTCGCACAAAATCGTCCATACCGCCCTGCGCATCGGCGGGCACGCGAATGTAGCGAAAGGCATCGGCGGGGGTTTCCCGCATCCCCAACAGAAACACCGGCACACCATCCCCCATGTCCACCGGCAACATATAGTTGTTGTATTCCCTGGCTTGGCCTGCTCCATCTCGCAGTTTGTAGGACACGCTCGGACCTACATTGCGCAGGTTTTTATGTTCACTGGTCTTGTTGGCGGCGCCCATTTGGGCGCTGACTGCTGATCGCAGGTCGACCTTGCGCACATCCACACCTGCCTCTGCCGGCGCTGCAAAATTCTCCACGTTGATCACCCGCAAGCCGGTGTATTCCACGGTCAAAGGCGCACCGCTTGGCCGCGCCTCGCCACCCGGGCTAGGGGTCAGCTCCGAACTTCCGCCCACCGTCCCCTGCAGGTCGAATGCTGGCGTACGGCCATCCAAACTCTGCGCTCGCAAGCGCAAGCTGGAGCCACCGTCGTCAAAGCTGCTCTGGTAAATCTCGATGCCACGGTAGCTGGCGGGGTGGTTCACTTCCACCCGGGCGGAGGTCTGCGCTCCCGTAGCTTTGTCATGAATGACGATATCGCTGGCAAACAGTTTAGGCATGCCGGTGGAGTAGTACTTCGACAATGAATTTTTTTGAGTTCAACCGCAAATGGCAACTCCTGCAGTAAAACTCCGTCGGACTGGTTCACGATGGCGACACTGGACTGGGTTCCCTCTGCCACCATCAGATTGCCACGAAACGTCGGATTACGCTCACTCAACCGGTGCTGCTGCGGCACATCGGCTACCAAGCCACCACCTTGGTAAACCGACTTCCCGTTAAACCACATCTGCGCCCGAACAACCAAATCCCCATCCAGCAAGCCGCCCAAACACACCAACACAATGGCGCTGTGCGCCGCGATATAGCCCAGCTTGTTCGCCGCACCGGCCTTGGCTGCCAGCATCCAGCCCGTACCACCCTGGGTTAACTCCCGGCGTTGCAATTTGACCTTCCAGCCGCCCTTGACCAGCATGTCTCCCAACCGGCGTGCGGCGTCTTCGGGCGCGTCTGCCAACTGGGCTTCGGCGCGTTGGCCAAACGCTTTCAGGCTCTGTTCACGAATATTTTCTTTGTAAGCGCGCAGATCAACCCATATCTTGGGCGCATTGCGTGCTACGTACAGAGAGGTGCTCAACACCAAAAACACCAAAATCACCATGAACCACCAAGCACTGTAGACGTTGTACAGGCTGACTACCGCAAACACGTCTGCCCAAAAAGGACCGAACTGATTGACGTAATTGGCTCATGGGTTCGTGCTGTTTAAGCACCGTGCCAATAACGGACGCAATACAGATCACCGTCAGCAGCGAAATCGAAAACCGCATGGACGATAGCAGTTCCACGCCGGCGCGCCACGCCCGGGAACCCGTCTCGCAAAGCAATACCCTGTGTGGAAACTGTCATGACTGAAGCGTTCGGCGATCTCAAAAAAAGGCAGGCCATCATCCACGATGGTCCCGCCCGTTGAGGTAAATAGAACCCATGCATCACCAGTCAAACTGGTTACGGTTCACGATCATTCATTTCAAGAAAGCTACTTGCGACAAGGTGTTGCTTACGAACGTTGTCGAAAAGCTCACCAGTTGTCACGGTGTCCGAAGCTCACCAGACGAGGGTACCGCGACGTTAGCCGTGGCACCGGCACAGGGGCTAACTTACGGCACACGCGTATTTCGCCCAACGCCACCAACCTTTGGGGTCTTTCGGTAGCAGGCCCCAAAGCCTTTGGGCGAGCCAATAAGAAATATTCATTCCTCAACGGCAATTCGCAAACGAGCCACCGGGTTTCGTCGCCTGGGGTAGCCGTTCGACGAGTACTCGGGATTGATTCGCCAGCTTCGGGATAGCAGGCGTCCCCGTTAGTCGTCGGCCGTGCACGTCGGGTGTAGGCCGCCCCGTCGACGAGATCAGGGCTTGGTGCCGCCTAGCGGCTTCAGGCCGCTCCTTCCGAACGAGGACAAGACTGTAGAGAGGCAGCAATCAGCGTATGATCAACTTCATGGGACCTTGGGTTCGCGGTGGGCGGAACAGTTTTTCATCCTAGCTGGCCGGCTCTGCTCACTACAGCTCCATGACCAACACTACAGTTGCGGGTGCGGCGTCTCGCCTTTCCCGGTCACGGATATCCGCCGCCGCTCACAGCCATGGATGGCGATACCGCGCAAGATTACGGCACCACAGCCGCATTTCTGCAACTCGACGTCCTGAAATGCATTTAAAATCGGCAAGCCCACGCGGCAGTTCAATTTCGCATCACCGAGTTGTCTGCTGTACAAACTGGCCCATGCCAAAAATAAAAAAGCCGCACCCGTTAATAACTTTTCGCAGCGTCGACGCGGCCTGACCGGCCCTGCCGGGCTATGGCTATAACAAACCAGGACAAGATCCAGGTGATGGCCAATACTTCGATCACCCGCAGCATCTACACGGCATTGTGCTCATGTGTTCAGCGCCATGGAACGACCGAACCGGATGAGTCCGCCGGGCCTGGATCAGGCCTCGATCGCTTGATTACGTCGATACTGCTGCGAAGGCGCTACCGTCATTACCGGAGGCGGCGAGTATCGCCAGCCAGCACCCTGGACGAAGAGTCGGCCGCAGACCGTCAATAACCCGAACTCAAGAGTTTCAGGCGGACTTCGGTGCTGAGCGCTTGCGCACCCACAGTACACAGCGCTCTAGTCCGGCTTCATCCGCGCTGTATTGCCGGATCCGCGCTGACGAGGCAGACTCGCACTTCGTAGCTCAATCTGTCATACCGGTGGCAGGCCTCAAAGCGAGAAGAGAGCATGGTGGCCGCCGGAAATAAAAACGGTGGAACACCTTCCGACCGTGTTCGTCCGGCAACAGGGTGCCGTTTCATACCCGACACAATACTTTGACGCCATCGACGTCCGAACACTGGCGAACCGCTGAACCCGTCTGCAGTATCCAAACAGGCCGGCTTCCGACGGCATAGTCGGTGCTGAACGGACGGGGCACCGCTGCCAACCCGGCCCAAAGCCGCGCGGTCGCGACAGGGCATCGCTCCATGCGCGCGCGCCGCATGCTCCGAGCGTGCCACAATTACCGCGATCTGCTCGCTTAGCGAACCGAACGAACGCGCTTCGCCTCGCGGCGTTGCCAGCACTTATCTGCGGAAATCACGTCAGGGCTGAACTACGCGCCGGCCTTCGCCGCATTACAGCCCACAACAGGGGCACCCGCAGCCTGTACCAGCGGCAAGGGGCCAGCGGCCCGTCCATCCGGGTCAACGTTGCGCTGCGCAACATGCGAGGCCAACTATCGGCCTTCGCACGCGGGCTACGAACGCGCATGAGGTAATGCGATGGGACTGGGTATCGCCCTCCGAGCAGATTTGCGCCAAATCCGGCAAGGCTTCTTTGCCGCTGCACGGTAGCTGCGCCTCAGTCAGCGCTCGCCCTACCAGCACCGTGGCATCGCCCGGCCCGGGCGGGCGGATAGCGCCAGCAGCGGGGCAGGGCCTCACGCTTAAAAAAGGTATCCTTCGGCCCGGCAATGCCCCGCCGCATTGGCCTGCGCAAGGCCTTCAGCAACTGCTGACCCCGACCGGGCGCAGCGGGCCAGCGGGCCCGGGCGCGCCCGGGCCCATCACCGCGCCACCACGCCTGACGTTGAACAAGCGGGCTGGCCGCCCATCTTGCCCA
>JAXHOO010000070.1:0-19797 GCA_034519365.1 Rhodoferax sp.
GCTTTAGCACAATCAAGGTGCGCCGTGGTGAAACCATCCGTTTTGTGGTTACCAACTCCGGCCAGCTCAAGCACGAGTTCAACCTGGGTACCGAGGCAGACCTGAAAGCGCACTACGCGCAGATGCTGAAGTTCCCCGAGATGGAGCATGACGAGCCCAACCTGGTGAGCCTGGCACCTGGGAAGAGTGGCGAAGTCATCTGGCAGTTCACCAAAGCGGGAACGGTCCACTTTGCCTGCCTGCACCCCGGCCATTACGAGGCGGGCATGAAGGGCCGCGTGACTGTGGGCGCTAAGCCATGAGCGCGCCCACTTTTTCACGCCGTAGCGTACTGGCGGTGGGTCTGGTCAGCCTGGGTTTGCCGGTGTGGGCCGCCAAGGAGCGCACCACCGTCCAGGTCTGGAAAGACCCGAACTGCGGCTGCTGCAAAGACTGGGTGGTCCACCTGGAGCAGGCCGGATTCCGGGTCACCGTGCAGGACACCGGCAATGCAGGTGCGCGCAAGCGCATGGGCATACCCGAGGCGCTGGGCTCTTGCCACACCGCAGAGGTGGCGGGCTACGCCATTGAGGGGCATGTGCCGGCCAAGGATATTCAGCGCCTGCTGCGCGAGAAACCCAAGGCTGTGGGCCTGGCCGTGCCGGGCATGCCAGTGGGCTCGCCCGGCATGGATGGCGCCATTTACCAGGGCCGCAAAGACCCGTACGACGTGCTGCTGGTCGCCAAGGGCGGCACAAGTTCGATTTACCAAAGCTACCGATAAGGCCTCCATGAACCGCATACACATCCCCCACAAACTGCTGGCCACCTTGCTGCTCTGTACGCTGGGAATCAGCAGCGCCTGGGCGCAAACCAGTGACATGAGCAGTGGCGAAATCCGCAAGGTCGACAAGGCAACCAGCAAGATCACCATCAAACACGGCGAGATCAAGAACCTGGACATGCCGCCCATGACCATGGTGTTTCAGGTGCGCGATCCGGCCCTGCTGGAGAAAACCAAGGCCGGTGACAAGGTGCGTTTTAGCGCCGAACAACAGGAAGGCGCCATCGTCGTCACGGCCATAGAACCCGCGCCCTAGGCGCTTGCTGCCCAGTGGCTTCAGGCGGCGCGCGCTTGCAAGCCGCTGTGCAGCCGAGTTTGGTGCTCGGTGGCCAGTACGCGCTGGGCATTGAGACTGGCAATGGGAATGCTCGCGTCTTGCGGGATCCCGCCGCTAAGCTGCAAGGCGAGGTAGCGGCCACAGCACACGCGCAAGAACGAGGCGAAGTTGTCCACTTCGCCGCGCTCTTCCACCAGCTCGTCGTACAGCTTGGTACAGAGCTGGGGCACGCTCATGGCGTCGCGCGTGGCGATCTCGTCGAGCACCCGCCAAAACAGGTTTTCGAGCTTGATGCTGGTGGCAACGCCGTGCAGCCGCACCGAGCGGGCGCGGCTCTCATAAAGCGCGGGGTCCGCGCTGATGAACACTTGGCACATGGAAACTCTCCGACTACAAGGACTGCCCTGCATGGTGCAAGGCAGTCCACGCCGCGTCAATGGGAGATACGCGTACCCAGCAAGGTGAGGAACTGCGCGATCCACGCAGGGTGCGCAGGCCAGGCCGGGGCCGACACCAGGTTGCCATCGGTGTGGGCGGCGTCAATGGCGATGTCGGCATAGGTGCCGCCGGCAATTTCCACTTCCATACGGCAGGCTGGGTAAGCGGAGCAAGTGCGGCCCTTGAGCACGCCGGCACCGGCCAGCAACTGTGCGCCGTGGCACACCGCAGCGACCGGTTTGTTGGTGTCAAAAAAATGCTTCACGGCGGCCACCACCGCAGGGTAGGTGCGCAGGTACTCGGGGCCACGTCCGCCGGGGATGACCAGTGCGTCGTAGGCCTCCACCTTGATGTCAGCAAACGTCGCGTTCAATGCGAAGTTGTGGCCGGGCTTCTCGCTGTAGGTCTGCGCGCCCTCGAAATCGTGGATGGCGGTTTTTATGCTGTCGCCGGCCTTTTTGTCGGGGCACACGGCGTGCACCGTGTGGCCTACGGCCAGCAGCGCCTGGAAGGGCACCATGGTTTCGTAGTCTTCGCAGTAGTCACCGCAAATCATCAGAATTTTTTTCGCTGCCATGTCGGTCTCCTCGTTGTGAATGGGAGTCCGATTCTTGGAGCGATGTACCGTCGCGTGGTGGTATTGGGCTGTTACACCCTAGCTTGCTATCAAAAGAGAAGCTGCTTGCGCAATACCCATAAGGTCTAGAGCCCTATTTGGCATATAACCTCCGTGGGTCAGGTCGACAAACGGGCCCAGGCTTCTTGGTACTTGGCGGCGGTTTTGGCGATCACCTCGTTGGGCACGCGCGGTGCCGGTGGCGTCTTGCTCCAGGGCTTGCCATCGACCAGCGCGGTCTCCAGCCAGTCGCGCACAAACTGCTTGTCGTAGCTGGGCGGGTTGGAGCCCACTTGGTAGCTTTCCACCGGCCAGTAGCGCGAGGAGTCAGGTGTCAGCACCTCGTCCATCAGCGTCAGGGTGCCGTCGCTGTCCAGGCCAAATTCAAACTTGGTGTCGGCAATGATGATGCCCTTGGTCAGCGCGAACTCGGCCGCCGTTTGGTAAATTTGAATACTCAGATCGCGGATGCGGATGGCTAGGTCCAGACCAATCATCTCCACGGTTTTCTCAAAGGTGATGTTCTCGTCGTGGTCACCCACAGCGGCCTTGGCGGCCGGCGTGTAGATAGGCTCCGGCAGCTTGCTGGCGTTCTTGCAGGCCGGCGGGCAGCTTCACGCCACAGACCGCGCTGTTCTCTTGGTATTCCTTCCAGCCACTGCCCGCCAGGTAGCCACGCACCACAGCTTCCACCGGCAGGGGCTTGAGGCGCTTGACCAGCATGGACCGGCCGGTGACCTGGGCCACTTCGGACGGCAGCACCACACTCTCGGGCGCGTCTTCGGTCAGATGGTTGGGGCAAATGTTGGCGCCGCTTTTACCCAGCTTCTCGAACCAGAACAAGGCCATCTGCGTCAGCAGCACGCCTTTGCCGGGAATGGGCTCGCCCATGATCACGTCAAACGCACTGAGGCGGTCGCTGGCCACCATCAGGATGCGGTCGTCGCCCACGGCGTAGTTGTCACGCACCTTGCCACGGGCAAGCAGAGGGAGGGATAGGGCGGAGGTGTGCAGGGCAGAAGTCATAGCATCGGGCTCAGAAAAAAAGGCCCGCGCCCCCCGGTGGGAGCGAAGCCTTTGATTATCGCAAGTTACGCAACCGCTCTACAAGGCGGAGCGTGGGGGCTAACAGTTACTGAACGACCTGCGCCAGCTCGCCGCGCGCATATTGCCCCGCCACCACCTGCAGGCTATGGCCTTTGATGCCGGCTGCCTGGCCTTCGCAGCCGAATTCTATGTAGCGCTGTTTGCACAACTGCTTGGCAGCTTCACGGGCGGGCTTGAGCCATTCGCGGGCGTCGAACTTGTCGGGGTTTTCCACCAGGAATTTGCGCACGGCGGCGGTCATGGCCATGCGGATATCGGTGTCGATGTTGACTTTGCGCACACCGAAGCTGGAATGGCCTCTCTGGATCTCTTCCACCGGCACACCCTAGGTCTGCTTCCATCTTGCCACCGTACTGGTTGATGACGGCCAACAGGTCTTGCGGCACGCTGCTGGAGCCGTGCATCACCAAGTGGGTGTTGGGAATGCGGCGGTGGATTTCCTTGATGCGCTCAATCGCCAAAATGTCGCCCGTGGGCTTGCGGGTGAATTTATAGGCGCCATGGCTGGTACCAATGGCGATCGCCAAGGCGTCCAGCTGGGTGCGTTTCACAAAGTCAGCGGCCTCTTCGGGGTCGGTCAGCAGTTGTTCGCGCGTCATGGTGGCGTCGGTGCCGTGGCCGTCTTCCTTGTCGCCCTTCATGGTTTCCAGCGACCCCAGGCAGCCCAGCTCGCCCTCCACCGTCACGCCCAGCTTGTGGGCCATGTCCACCACTTTGCGGGTGACTTCGACGTTGTACTCGTAGCTGGCGATGGTCTTGCCGTCTGATTCGAGCGAGCCGTCCATCATCACCGAGCTGAAACCCAGATCGATCGCGCCTTGGCACACCGCCGGGCTTTGGCCGTGGTCTTGGTGCATGACCACGGGGATGGTCGGGTAGCTGTCAACCGCCGCCTGAATCAGGTGCTTGAGGAAATATTCACCCGCGTATTTGCGGGCACCGGCGCTGGCCTGCATGATGACCGGGGCCCCCACTTCTTTGGCCGCCTCCATGATGGCCTGGACTTGCTCCAGGTTGTTCACGTTGAACGCCGGAATCGCGTAGTTGTGGGTTGCTGCGTGGTCCAGCAGCTCACGCATGGAAACGAGTGCCATAGAAATCCCCAGGAAGTTAAAAAACGGGTGGCGGCAGCTTTGGTAACCGCTTGGTAACTTTTTGCTTGGCGCGATTTTAGCCGCCTAGGGTTAACCCGCTCTTTCTTCCGCCTCCGGACGTAAAAAAGGGACCACGAAGGTCCCTTCTACCACGCCCTCATGGGTCTGCCGCTGGTGTTTAGCGCACCGCGCAGATCTTCAGCATGTTGGTGCCGCCGGGCGCGCCCATGGGCTCGCCGCAGGTGATCGCGTAGATGTCGCCCGTCTGGACAATGCCGCGCTTCTTGAGGTGTTGCTCCGCATCCAACAACGAGTTATCGCGGTTGGTGTTGTTGTCCATCAGCAGGGGGCGCACGTTGCGGTACAGCGTCATCTTGCGCTGGGTGGACACCTTGGGCGTGAGCGCATAAATGGGCACATGGATCAGGTGGCGGCTCATCCACAAGGCGGTGCTGCCGCTGTCGGTCATCGCCACGATGGCCTTGGCGCCCAGGTGGTGGGCGGTGAACAGCGCGCCCATGGCGATGGACTGGTCGATGCGGGTGAAGGTCTTGCCGGTGAAGTCGGCATCGAGCTTGACGTGCTCGCTGCCTTCGGCCGCCAGGCAAATTTTGGCCATTTCTTCCACTGTTTCCAGCGGGTACTTACCGGAGGCCGTTTCGGCCGACAGCATCACCGCGTCGGTGCCGTCCAGCACGGCGTTGGCCACGTCGCTCACCTCGGCGCGGGTGGGCACCGGATTGACGATCATGGACTCCATCATCTGCGTGGCGGTGATGACGACCTTGTCGTGCTCACGGGCCAGCTTGATCATGTGCTTTTGCAGCGCGGGCACGGCGGCGTTGCCCACTTCCACGGCCAAGTCACCGCGGGCGACCATGATGCCGTCGGAGGCCAGCAAAATTTCCAGCAGTTTTGGGATAGCTTCAGCACGCTCGATCTTGGCGATCAGACCGGGCTTGTGGTTGTATTCAGCGGCCGCCACATTGCAGAGCTGGCGCGCCATTTCCATGTCGGTCGCGTTCTTGGGGAAGCTCACGGCCACGTAGTCGGCCTGGAAGCTCATCGCGGTGCGAATGTCTTCCATGTCCTTGCCGGTCAGCGCCGGGGCCGTCAGGCCACCGCCTTGTTTGTTAATGCCCTTGTTGTTGGACAGCTCGCCACCCAGCTTGACGGTGGTGTGCACTGCCTGCCCGCGCACCGCATCCACGGTGATCACGATCAGGCCATCGTTGAGCAGCAACACGTCGCCGGCCTTCACTTCTTCGGGCAAGGCTTTGTAGTCCAAACCCACAGCGTTGATGTCGCCCAGCTCAACGCGGGCAGCATCCAACACAAATTTTTGCCCAGGCTCCAAAAAGACTTTGCCTTCAGCAAACTTACCCACCCGGATCTTGGGGCCCTGCAGGTCGGCCATGATGGCAACTTCGCGGCCCACGCGCTGGGCGGCTTCGCGCACCACGCGGGCGCGGTCGATATGGTCTTGTGCCTTGCCGTGGCTGAAGTTCAAGCGCACCACGTTGACCCCCGCCCGAATCATCTGCTCCAAGAGTGCGGGGTCGCTGGAAGCGGGGCCCAAGGTGGCGACGATTTTGGTAGAGCGGGTGTGCATGAAGCGGTGTCCTAGAGTAGTTTCTCTATTTTTACATGTAAGGTTCGCGAAAAGTTACAGGCCCGCCACAAGAACGCCCCACTTCCGGTCAGTACAAGGCGGGTAAGTACGGGGTGGTGCCCGCTAGGCGAGCATGTTGGAATGACGGCCCACTTCCGCACCTTCATCCTCCCGACTGCCTGTTCAGCGCCATGCCTCCTGCCTCTCATTCGGCGTCCGCCCTGCTGGACAGCACCCACGGCAAGCCCCGACTTTTGGTGGTGGACGACCAGCCCCAACACATCGCCGAACTGGTGCAGGCCTTTGCTGGCGACTACCAAGTGTTCATGGCCACCTCGGGCGAGCAGGCGCTTGCGGTCTGCCACAGCAACCCGCCGGATTTGGTGCTGCTAGACGTCCAAATGCCGGGGATGGACGGCTTTGCCGTCTGCCGCCAGCTCAAAGCCAACCCCGCCACGGCCGCCATTCCAGTCATCCTGATCACTGCGCGCACCGACCCGGGCACCGAAACCCATGGCCTGGGCTTGGGCGCGGTGGACTGCATCGCCAAGCCACTGAACCCCGACGTGGTGCGCGCGCGGGTGCACACCCATTTGACGCTGAAGTACCAGTCCGACCTGCTCAAAAAACTGGTGCTGCTAGACGGCCTGTCCGGCGTCTTCAACCGCCGCTACTTTGACCAGCAACTGGCCACCGAGTGGGCGCGGGCCGCGCGCAGCGGCCTGTCTCTCTCACTGGTGTTGCTCGATGTGGACCACTTTGCCGCCTACAACGCGCGCTACGGTCACCAAGCGGGTGACGACTGCTTGCGGCTGATTGCGGTCACGCTGAAATCGGTGCTGCGCCGGCCGGCCGACGTGGTGGCGCGCTTTGCGGGTGAAGAGTTTGCCTGCCTGTTGCCCGACACCTGCCACGCCGACGCACTGGGGCTGGCCCAGACCATGGTGGAGCGGGTGCAACAACTGCGCATGCCAAACGACGGTGCAAACGGCGCGGGCATCTCGGTCAGTGTGGGACTGGGCACCCGCGTCAGCCCGCACAGCGGCAAGGCGGCAGATCTGCTGACGCTGGCCAGCGCCCAGCTGCAGCACGCCAAACGCAGCGGACGCGGGCAGCTGCGCAATGCCAGTCTGGAATCCGCGCCGATGCCGCTGTAACGCAGCAGCATAAGGCCGCCTATTTTTAACACTAGTGTCCGGTAAATTTTGACCAATTTTCAGAACAGCTCAACCTGTGATTTGAGCTCTTCGAAGCTCACGTCTTTAAGCGCGTTGTCCACCATCTGCGCCAAGGTGATCTTCTCGAACATATTGACCTCCACCAGATGCAAGAAATTGCGCAATGACAGTTTCGTGTTTAACCGGTGGTGTGCGATCAAAGCTATCAGATAGGTACATACCGCAATCCAAATTTGCGAACGCACGGCGTTCAATGAGTTGCCAAAGAAGTGTTGGATGTTCAAATTCTGCTTGAGCCATTTGAAGAACAATTCAATCTGCCAGCGCTGTTTGTAGATGGCTGCGATAGTCAGAGCGGATAGGTCAAATCGGTTGCTGAGGAAGACGAGCTCCAGGCAACTCACTGCGTCATAGAAACGCACCCTGCGCAATGGCTCAGGGTAGCCTTTCTTGGAGCGCTCACCCGTGAGCACAATGGTTTGATCCGAGTACACACCAGCCTGTATATCCGTCGCATGCGCTTCGCTGCAAGTGAAGCTCAGATTGCCTTTGGCGCGCACTACAAAACTGCACTCCCGTTGCACCAAGCGGTGCAGCCTGGCAAAGTCCACATAGCCACGGTCCAGCACCACGATGGAGCCCTTGGGCAGTCTCAATGCGTCCAATTGCCCCACATCACTGACCTTGCCTGTGGTGATCGACAGCATGACTGGAATGGCGCCGCGCAAGTCGATCACTGTATGGGCTTTGATGCCCGCTTTGGTGGACCGAAAGTCCGCCCAGGGAAATAGCTTCAAGCACAAGTCGATGGTGGTGGAGTCCATGGCATAGAGCGGCTCCTTGAGACCCAGGCCAATGTCATGGTCTTTGTACAAATCCAGCGCGATTTCAATCAGGCGTTGTCCCAGTGCTTCAAACAAATGCGAGTCGCGTCTTTCATTGGCATCGGCCAGCGTGGAGCGCGATACACGCTGGCGCAGGCCACAGTGGTAGAGCTTGGTACTTTGTGAGTTCAGGCACACGATCAAGTCGCGTAATCCCTCTCTGCGGGTGAACTGCGCGTAGGCCATACAAATGAAGTGGCTCCATGCGGTGAAGTCCCGTGTCCAGCGGTTGGCTTGGTACTTGTCGACGAGATGTTCAAAGTGGCTAAACGGTACGACGCCCAGCAATTGCGCGAATACCGCGTGACCTGTGTACATAACGAAAACCTCGAAAATGAGGTCACGGTATGCGCCAGAGCAAAAATCGGACTTCAAGTCGCCGGAATCCAAAACCCTTTTGAAACCCACGCCCAGCTTAGGCTTTGGCCAATTTGTAGGGAAATTTACCGGACACTAGTGTATTTTTAAGCCAAATCAGCCTCTAGCCCTTACAGATATTGCGCGGGCAGCTCCTATTTGAGGAGCAAATCAGTAGATTCAGGCTGCGCGCTTGTTCAGAATTTCAAACGCCGGCAAGGTCTTGCCTTCCAGCACTTCCAAGAAAGCGCCGCCGCCGGTGCTGATGTAACCGACTTGTTTCTCGATGCCGTACTTGGCAATCGCGGCCAGCGTGTCACCACCACCGGCGATGCTGAAGGCGCTGCTGTCAGCAATCGCCTGCGCAATGACCTTGGTACCGTTTTCGAACGCGGCGAACTCGAACACGCCCACGGGGCCGTTCCACACAATCGTGCCGGCCTTCTTGAGTTGTTCGGCCAGGGCTTGGGCAGTTTGCGGGCCAATGTCCAGAATCAAATCGTCATCGGCCACATCGGTCGCGGCTTTGACGGTGGCGACCGCGTCGGCAGCGAAGGTCTTGGCCGTTACCACGTCAGTCGGGATCGGCACCGCAGCGCCACGCGCTTTCATGGCTTCGATCACGGCCTTGGCCTCGGCCAGCAGGTCTTTTTCGGCCAAGCTTTTGCCGATGTTCAGGCCCGCCGCCAACATGAAGGTGTTGGCAATGCCGCCGCCCACGATGAGTTGGTCCACGTTCTCCGCCAGGCTCTTGAGGATGGTGAGCTTGGTGGAAACTTTAGAGCCCGCAACGATGGCGACCAGCGGGCGCTTTGGACTCAACAGCGCTTTGCTGATGGCGTCCATCTCGGCCGCCAGTAAAGGGCCAGCGCAAGCAATGGGCGCGAACTGGGCGATGCCATAGGTGGAGGCTTCGGCGCGGTGGGCGGTGCCAAAGGCGTCATGCACAAAGATGTCGCACAGCGCCGCCATTTTCTTGGCAAGGGTTTCGTCGTTCTTTTTCTCGCCCTTGTTCACGCGGCAGTTTTCCAGCATCACCAGTTGGCCGGGCTTTACGTCTACGCCCTCAGTCCAGTTGGCGACCACGGCAATCTCGCGGCCCATGAGTTCGCTCATGCGCTTGGCCACCGGGGCCAGCGAATCGGCCGCTTTGAATTCCCCCTCGGTGGGGCGCCCCAGGTGCGAGGTGACCATGACGGCGGCACCCGCGTCGAGTGCCATCTGAATGCACGGCACGCTGGCGCGCACACGAGTGTCTTCGGTGATATTGCCGGCAGCGTCTTGCGGCACGTTCAGGTCAGCGCGGATAAAAACACGTTTGCCGGCAACGCTGCCGTTGGCGCACAAGTCGGCGAATCGAATGACATTCATGGGGAGAAACCTCGGGTTGGGTCGGACTGGAAATGGGGCGGGCGGGCCTTGCGGCCCGCAACGTTCACGGCGGATTGTAAAAGTGCCTTATGACATAGGGCACGTAACTGCAACGTACTGACCTACCAACCCAGCCCGACATGCAGCGGCAGGTACACCGCCATGCCCACCACGATGGTGCCCAGCACGGCCTGGCCCGCACCACGCCGCCAAGCAAAAAAGGCCAGCCCCGCCGCCACGGCATAGAGCCGGGCGTCCTTCAGCGTGTGAATCAACTCGCCCTCAACCATCACCACCTCCGGCACAATCACAGCGGCCAGCGCGGCAATCGGCGCGTATTGCAAGCCGCGCTCCGCCCACAGCGGCATCGTCCACTCTTTGTCCGAGATGAAAAAGAAAGACCGGGCCAGCACTGTCACGCACACCATGCCCAGCGTGGTCAGCAAGGTCCAGCCGTCGGTGGTGCCAATGAAAAAAAGGTCCCAACTCATGGTGTCTCTCCGGGCGCGGGTGACGGGCCGGCAGGTGGCGTGGAAGCGGCCGACATCGGCCGGGTAGAGCGTTGTTCCAGCAACAAACACACCGCCACCGCCACTGCAATCGCAACCAAAATATTGAGCTTCAGCGGCAGCGCAAATGCCACCACGCCGACCGCACCGGCCACGCAGGCCGACACCCATCGCAAGCGGCTGTTCGCCAGCGAGGCCGTGATGCCGACCAAGGCCAGAATGCCAGCAAAGCCCAAGCCCCACTCGGTGGGTATGAAATTGGCCAGAATCACACCCAGCAAGCCCGGCACCGTCCAGCTCAACCAGTTGACGCATCCGTTGCCCGCCAAATAGGCCATTTGCGCCCGCCGCTGCGCCGCGTCGGTTCCTGGCTGGGGAAAGCGTTTGACAAACAACACGTAGGTCAAATCGGCGCACAGGTAGCCCGTCACCAAACGCTGCCAGCGCGGTAAATGCATCAGATAAGAACGCATGTGGGCACTGAACACCACAAAGCGCAGATTCACGCAGAACGCCGTGACCAAAATCACCCACATGGGCGCACCCACGATCAACAGCGGTAAGGCGGCCAGCTGCGAGCTGCCGGCAAACACCGCCAGCGCCATGAAAAGGGCCTCCACGGTGCTCATACCGGACTCGACCATAGCCACGCCGGCCATCAAACCCCAGGCGCCAATACCGGGCGCCACGCCCAGCATGTCTTGGTAGCCCTGGCGAAACTCGGGGTGGGTGTAGTTGGCGCGCAGGAAAAACATGGGTTGCTTAGGGGATGATCAATTCAAAGCGCTGGCCCGGCTGCAGCGGACAGCCGCGCAGAAAGTCAGCCACCGGCAAGCGCTTACCGCCCGGGCGTTGTAGTTCGGTCAAAATTACTATCGAATTCATAGCTGCTACCGCAATACCCTCGGGGGCTACGGCCACTATTTGTCCTAAATTTGTAGCGAGATCACCCTCTCTCACGGTCGCACCCCACACCTTGATCACCTCGCCATTCAGCAACACACTGGCAGCAGGAAAGGGGTTGAAGGCACGCACGCGCCGAACGATCATAGCGGCGTCCAACCGCCAGTCGATGCCGGCTTCGTGCTTCTCGATCTTGTGGGCGTAGGTCACGCCGGCTTCGGCTTGCTTCACCGGCTGCAAGGCAGCTTGCGCCGCGAGGTCCAGTGCTTGCACCACCATGTCGGCGCCCAAGTCGGCCACTTTGTCATGCAGAGTCGCCGTGGTGTCGGCATCCAAAATCGGTAGGCTTTGCATCAACAGCATGTCGCCCGTATCCAAGCCGACGTCCATCTGCATGATGGTGACCCCGGTTTGGGCGTCACCGGCCTCAATCGCGCGGTGAATGGGCGCGGCACCCCGCCAGCGCGGTAGCAAGGAACCGTGGATGTTGAGGCAACCATAGCGCAAACGACCGTCGGCACGCGGTGCGGCCATGTCATCCAGCACCCACTGCGGCAGGATCAAACCGTAGGCAGCCACCACCATCACATCGGCGTCCGCGTCGGCCAGGGCTTGGCGCGCGGTCGCTGCGTCATCGGGGTATTTGCCATCTAGCCGCAGGCTACGGGGCTGCGCTACCGGAATGCCGTGCTCCAGCGCAAACTGCTTGACGGCGGAAGCCTGCAGTTTCATGCCGCGCCCGGCAGGTCGGTCCGGTTGGCTCAGCACCAAGGCAATGGTGTGGCCAGCCGCATGCAGGCGCTCCAGCGCCGTGCGGGCAAACTCAGGGGTCCCCGCAAACACCACCCGCAAAGGGTGCGCCGCTTGGCCCACCCCTATCGCCTGAGCCTCCGCCACTTAGCGCGATTCCTCGCGCTGGGCCTTGATCATCTTGGTCTTGATGCGGTTGCGTTTGAGGGGCGACAGGTATTCCACAAACACCTTGCCCAACAAATGGTCCATCTCGTGCTGGATGCAAACCGACAAAAGGCCATCAGCCTCGATTTCTCGGCTCTGACCTTTTTCATCCAGCGCTTTCACGCGCACTGCATCAAAGCGGGTCACCCCATCGTAGATGCCGGGCACCGACAGGCAGCCTTCTTCATTGAGATGGGTCGCCTCGCTGGTCCAGACCAATTCGGGGTTCACCAGCACCAGCGGTTGATCGCGCTCGTCGGACACGTCGATCACGATGAGGCGTTCATGCACATTGATTTGGGTCGCCGCCAAGCCAATACCTTTGGCGTCGTACATGGTGTCCAGCATGTCGCGCACAAGTTGCTGAATGCGGGCATCCACTGCGGCCACGGGCTTGGCCACGGTGTGCAGTTTGGGGTCGGGATAGCAAAGAATAGGAAGTAAAGCCATAGAAACTGCTTAGAAGATGTGGCTATTTTCGCCACTTTTACGATTGCTTGCACCGTCGATTGGCCAAAAACGTTGCCGAATCAAGGGCTTGAGCGCAAAATCGCGCGTAACTTATCAAGTTTTCTTCACCGATTCGCACCTTTATGACGACACACCTGATGGCGAAATCCCGCATGGCGCTGGCCGCCTTGGCCGCACTGGCAGGCACCTTGACCCTGCCATCGGCTTGGGCCCAGAATTTTCCGATTACAGGCACGCAGCGGGAAACCGCCAACCAGGTCGCCCAAAAAGGTGTCGCACTGAGCGAACTGGCTCCCAATGCGCCCGAGCGCTACACCGTCAAGAGTGGCGACACGCTGTGGGATATTTCCAAGCTGTTTCTCAAAAGCCCTTGGCGCTGGCCCGAACTGTGGGGCATGAACCTGAACGACATCAAGAATCCTCACAGGATCTACCCTGGCCAGGTCTTGGTACTAGAACGCTCTGGCGATACCGCCACCCTGCGCGTTGCCGGCTCCGGCGACAACAGCACCCCTAACACGGTGCGCGTTACCCCCCGCACCCGCTACGAAACGCTAGGTGATTTGGCTCTGCCTGCCCTGCGTACCCGCGTGATTGAGGCATTTTTGGCCGAGCCGCTGATCGTGGACGAGGCAGGTCTGAGGGCCGCGCCCCGCATTGTGTCGACCCAAGAAAACCGCGTACTGCTGACCCAGGGCGATCGTGCTTATGCGCGTGGCACCACCGCACCTTTGCTCGACAACGAGTCTCGCACCCAGTTGTTCCGCATCTTCCGCGAAGCGGTCCCGCTGAAAGACCCTGGCACCGGCGAAGTACTGGGTTACGAAGCGCATTACGTGGGCAAAGCCAACTTGGCGCGCGGCGAAACCACCGCCGAGGTTGAAGGCGAAAAAGGCGCGATGTCCACTGCCATCGTGCCCGCCACCATCGACATCACCACCGCCAAAGAAGAAATCCGGGTGGGCGATCGCATGCTGCCCGAACCAGCCCGCGAGATCAACACCTACATCCCCCGCGCACCCAAAGTACCGGTGTCTGCCCGCATCGTGTCGGTCTACGGCAACGCCGTCATTAACGCCGGACAGAATCAAGTGGTGGCTATCAGCCGTGGTAAGCAAGACGGCATGGAGCCCGGCGAAGTGCTGGCTATTCTGAAGGACGGTGCCCGCGTTGTGGACAAGTCGGACGAAACCAAGCCACTGATGAAGCTGCCTGACGAGCGCAATGGCCTGCTCATGGTTTTCAAGACCTTTGACCGCGTGTCGTATGCCCTCATCTTGGAGATCACCGACAGCGTGCGGGTGGGTGACCGCTTGGTCAACCCGCGCTAAGACGCGGTTTCACGCACAAGGCTGGTGTGGAGCGCGATGAACTCGCCGCGTGGTTGCGTCTGCTGGGCGTGCCCGGCGTCGGCAACACGACCGCCCGCAAACTGCTGACCGCTTTCGGGCTGCCCCACCACATCTTTTCTCAGTCGACTGCCCAACTGGAACGCCACGTCAGCACTCGGCAAGCCCACTCGCTGCTTCAAGCGCAACCCGATCTGGCACAGCAGTTAGACACCACGTGGGCTTGGCTTGCAGCCGCCCCCGACCAGCACCATGTGCTGACCTTGGCCGACCCTGGCTACCCCAAGGCATTGCTCGACATTGAGGACCCGCCCTTGGTGCTTTACGCGTTGGGGCCCCGAACCCTACTCGCCGGCAATTGGGGCCATGCTGCCACTAGCATCGCCGTCGTCGGTAGCCGCAACCCAACCGCCCAAGGCGCCACCAATGCCCGCAATTTCTCTAGCGCGCTGGCCCAGGCCGGGCTCACCGTCGTCTCCGGCTTGGCCTTGGGAATCGACGGTGCCGCCCATGAGGGTGCGTTGGACGGCTCAGCGACTGACCAACTCGCAACGATTGCCATCGTGGGGACTGGACTAGACCGCGTCTACCCCAAAAGTCACCTGAAACTGGCACACCGCATTGCACAGCACGGCCTGTTGTTAAGCGAATATCCACTGGGCACGCCGCCACTGGCGGCCAACTTTCCGCAGCGTAACCGGCTGATTTCTGGTCTGTCCCGGGCTACGCTGGTCGTCGAGGCCGCGCTACAGTCAGGTTCATTGATTACCGCGCGCTTGGCGGTGGAACAAGGCAAAGATGTATTTGCCATCCCGGGATCCATCCACGCGACCCAGGCACGGGGATGCCATGCGCTGATCAAGCAAGGCGCCAAGCTCGTGGAGAGCGCGCAAGACATCCTTGAAGAGTTTGACCTCCCCACCCGTACGGCACCCGGACAGCCAGCGCCTGCGGATACCGATGCCGGCGCGTCAACCGCCAGCCCCGATGAATTGGCACTACTGGAAGCCCTTGGCTACGACCCCATTGGACTCGATGCGCTTCAAAACCGTACCGGACTGGACATCGCCAAGCTGCAAGTCCTGCTTATGGGGCTAGAGCTGCAGGGCTTGGTCGCGCGGATGCCCGGCGCCCTGTTTCAGCGGCTTGTGAGGGCTTAAACGCGGGAAAAGCGGGGCAGTTTGGACATAGGCCACCCAGCAGATTTTTCTGCGCTATATTGGCCACCATGTTTGAAGTACTCACCTTCGTCTACGAAAACTATTACGCCGACGAGAGCTATCCCGAACCGGCCCATTTGGAGCGGAAACTCCGCGCGGTCGGGTTTGAGGACGATGAAATCAGTGACGCCTTGTCCTGGTTGCAAGGGCTTAATGCCGCAGCGCGCGGCGTGGGTCCGGCGCGCGACGAGGCACCCGCCATCGCAGCGGTTGAACCGTGGCTACGCCAGCCACTTCCCACCAGCGTGCGTATCTACCCCAGCTACGAACAATCCCATCTAGGACCCCAGTGCCTGGGGTTCATCCGCTTTCTGGAGTCCGCTGGCGTGCTATCGCCTCAGTTGCGCGAGGTGGTGATTGACCGTGCCCTTGCGGCGCCAGGAACACCGTTGGCGCTGGACGACTTCAAAGTCATTATTCTGATGGTGTTCTGGAGTGTGGGGCTGGAACCCGATGCCCTAGTGCTAGACGAGCTGTGCGACGACCCGCTCGACCGGGTGTCCCACTAAGGCACGCGCATCTGCCGATACAGCGGCCTGGCAGGATCAGGCCAACAAGCGCTCGGGATTGGCTTCCAGCTTGGCCAGTGCGTCCCGGGTAGCGCGCACCGTCAATGCTTCTTCCTCTTGCGGCAGCAGCAAGCCGGCCTGCAAATAAGCGGCCAGCCGACCGCCTTGGATCAAGAAGCTCTTTCCCGAGGTGGACGCGAACAGGTTTAAATGCTTGCGTTCGCTGCGCCAAGCAAATTGAACCTGGGTAATTTGGTTGTTGTGGTCGAGCGTAAACCAAGAGCCGAGCTGCAGTTCCTGCGCCCAAGCCAGCATCGCGGCCGTCGGCTTGGAGCCTCCATTGGCCACCACGTCGATCGCCGAGGCGTCGATGCCCAGCATCATCTCAATGCTTTCTGCATCCAACGGCAAGTCACCCATACCGTCTTCGGAGACAAAGTCTTCTAGATTGCCCAAGCGCTGGGCCATGGCATCGATCTGGGCCTGGGGAATGGCCTGGGTTTTGGACATGAAGGCGTCAGCCAAGGTGTCGCTGATGCGTTTGACGTGGGCCTCCTGTTCGCTGGGGGCCATCGCCAACAGCGTCATGCCGGACCGCAAGCGCAGCAACAAATTCGGCAAATCCTGGATCACGCGCGCGCGGTCTGCCCGATTCGGTTTAGCGCTCGCCGCCCAGATCAGGTCGGTGGCGGACTTCTTTAGTACCAAAGTGTCCGCATGTTTGGGGCCCTTGCGCACAGCGGCTACTGCCAAAACCTCAGCCCACACCTTGAACAAATAGTCCCGAATCTCGTCGCGGACCGGCATGTCTTTCAACATGTTGCGCATTTCTATCGTGTACTGAATCGTCAGCGTTTCCTTCTGCTCGACCTGTTGCGCAACGCTCACCACTTTCTGCGTCGCGCCTTTTTCGGTCAAAAACTTGGACAGAAATTTCTGGAACTCTTCGTAAACGATTTGGTAAACCTTTTTACCGGTTTCCGGGTACTGCTCAACCACCTGGACAATCCGCTTGATCTCCGCTTCCATGGCGCCGCCCTGGATACCCGACGCATCAAAACCCATGACACAAGAACCCATGCGGTCAATCAACTGACGCGCCGGGTGGTCTGCCGTGCCGAAAAAATCTGGGTCTTCTAGCGCTACGCGCAGCACCGGCATTTGCAGACGCGCAAACCAAACCCGTATGCCAGGCGGGATGCGCTCTTCGGCCAAAATGGCCTGGAACATCAACGCCACGATTTCAATGGTTGCCTTTTCGCCTTTAGTCTCGGCTTTCTTCTTGAGTTCGGTCGTCTTTTCTCGCAGGTCCCCGGCAACCCGTGCCACCCCGGCCGGACTGTAGTCTTCATAGAGTGTGCCACCAGCGGCATAAGCCATGGCACCGGAGCCGCCGGGCGCAATGGCGGCAGCCAAGCCGGGAGACGGCGCATGGTGGGCCGTACCGACAAAGTCACCCCCACCGTGGCTAACAAACAGGCGGCGAATTTGCCCAATCACCCCTTGGGCGCGGCTGCGCGCCCTGGCAATCGGTGTGGTGGCGGTCAACATGCGGGTTTCTTCCCCCGCACCATAGGCATTACTGGGCGCACTTTGTGCGCCCGACGATTGTTTCCAGAAAGGGGTTGGCGACGACGCGGAACCAGGTTGACTCCCGGGACCGGAAGGTGCGCCCTGACCTTGGGCGGGAGCATTGCCACCGCCCCACCCTAGGCGGCCACCAAAAAAACCGCCGCCACTGCGCCCGGGCGCTGCACCACCAGGTCCTGACGCTGCGTTGCCGTCGTCAGCACCTGCTGAACCACCATAGCCCGCCGGGCCAGACGGCGCACCGTGGGAACCATTGCCGCCGTAAGGGCCGGGCGCTCCACCACCATGGCCTGCGCCTTGCGCAGCGGAGCCACCGCCCAAGCCGGCGTGACTGGTCGGCGCATAACCAGACGGATAACCACCGCCGGCCTGCGCGCCATAGCCCACATCACCATAGCCGCTGGGACCACTGGGCGGCATATCCCCCGGTTGGGGAGTCGCACCAGGTGCTGGCGGACGAGGCCGGTTAGGCGCACGCACCGGCGCCTTGACGCGGTCTTTGAGTTCGATGGTGGGCATAACGCCCTTGCTGATGAGCAGGTCGTTGGCGTTTTTATAGGCAACGATCAGGCGCTCGATGAGCAGCCGCTGCACCACCTCGGTGATCAAGGACCAGGATTCGCCGGGCATGCCCGCCTGGGTCCACTGCTCGACCATCAGCAGCACCAAGACTTCAGGACGCAGTAAATCCTTGCCGTCCAAGTCCTCAATGTTCTCTAGGTAACGAATGCGCACCCGCACGTCGTCTAGCTGGGGCAATACTTTTTCGTTCACGGCCAACACCAAACGTGAGGCCAAAATTTTGTTTTCCACCACCTCGGTGCCCACTAACTCTAAACCGGCGGACTCCACGATGCTGGCTGCCTTTTGCTTGGGCGGGTCGAGGCATTCGCGCCATGCCTTCATGGTGCCATCCAACCACAGGGGCCGGCAGCGCTTGTACGCCATCCAGATATCACGCCGCATCTGCGACTCTCTGGCATTGACCAACTCATCCATCAACGTGGTGAGGCGTTCCTGCACCACGCCACTGATCTCCAAGGCCGCTTGCCCGGCCTCAGCCAAGAACCGCTCACGTAACGCGCGCGCAAGCTGCAACCGGGGAGTCAAAGGGGGTGCTGAGGCCATGGTGTGACTTTACACAGTCGCGCCGGCGTTGGGATCGTTCGGATCCAAGTCTTTCTTGGGGCCACCGCCTTTGACCAAGTCCTCGCGCTGGATACCCAGCCACATGGCAATCGCAGCAGCCACAAAGACTGACGAATAGATGCCGAACAAAATACCGATGGTCAGCGCCAGTGCGAAGTAGTGCAGCGTAGCTCCACCGAACAACAACATGGACAGCACCATCAGCTGCGTGGATCCGTGGGTGATGATGGTGCGACTGATCGTAGAGGTGATCGCGTTGTCGATGATTTCTTGCGTATTCATCTTGCGGTAACGGCGGAAGTTTTCCCGAATCCGGTCAAAAATCACCACCGACTCGTTGACCGAGTAGCCCAACACGGCCAACACGGCGGCCAATACCGGCAACGAAAACTCCCACTGGAAAAAGGCAAAAAATCCCAGAATGATGATCACATCGTGCAGGTTGGCAATGATGGCGGCCACGGCAAACTTCCACTCAAAGCGGATAGCCAAGTACAGCATGATGCCCACCACCACAAAAGCCAAGGCCTTGAGACCATCCTGAGCCAACTCGTCGCCCACTTGGGGGCCAACAAATTCGCTGCGGCGCAAGTTGGCCGAAGGATCAGCAACCTTGAGCGCGCTCATCACCATTTCGGTTTGCTGGCCCGACGTCTGGCCTTTTTGAACCGGCATGCGGATCAACACATCCTGTGCCGTCCCAAAGTTTTGCACCTGGGCATCACTCACGCCCAACTTATCGACTGCCGTGCGAATGGCAGGCACATCAGCCGACTGGGCGTAGCTGACTTCCATCAGCGTACCGCCGGTGAACTCTACCGAGAGGTGCAGTCCGCGAGAAAAGAGGAAGAAAACCGCGGCCAAGAACGTGACCAGCGAAATGACGTTGAACACCAAAGCATTCCGCATAAACGGAATGTCGCGGCGAATTTTGAAGAATTCCATGCCCTATCCCTTTAACTGGTCGTTACCTGATTACCAGAATCAGGCCGCCACACCGTGCCAATGGACACAGTCTTGAGCTTCTTCTGGCGACCGTACCATAAATTCACCACACCGCGAGAGAAGAACACGCCCGAGAACATGCTGGTCATAATGCCCAAGCAGTGCACGACCGCAAAGCCACGAACCGGGCCAGAACCAAAGGCCAGCAAGGCCAGGCCGGCGATCAAGGTGGTGACGTTGGAGTCAATGATGGTCGCCCAGGCGCGGTCATAGCCCGCATGAATGGCCGCTTGCGGCGACGCGCCATTGCGCAACTCCTCACGCACCCGTTCGTTGATCAGCACGTTGGCGTCAATGGCCATACCCAGCACCAAAGCCATGGCCGCCATACCTGGCAGCGTCAACGTGGCCTGCAGCATGGACAACATGGCCACCAAC
>JAXHOO010000069.1:0-19423 GCA_034519365.1 Rhodoferax sp.
CGAAGTTACGTATTGCTCTATAAATTCTTTATTTTAAAATCATCCTTCTTTGGTTGTTCTTGAGCATAAATTAATATTTTACCAGTCAGAAAAGGATTAGCCTTGGAGTTGTTCTAAGGGCTGAAAGGGAACCATTTCGACTACCTCAAGCTCCAACAGAATATTCCCATTTTCAGAAGTTGAACTAACAAAAGAAAATTCAAAAAATATTAAATTTATAATCTTTTATATTTATAATTTATAATTTGTTATTTATTATTTATTATTTTTTATTATTATTTATTATTATTTATTATTATTTATTATTATTTATTATTATTATTACGCATTCAGAAAAAAATAGATCAGTGAATCGCTTCAATAAGATCCCTCCGATTGATTGCCAAGTTTACTTGACTTCGTAGAAATCCAGCGTGAGATAAGGTCATCTAAAGGGTTTCAAAGGCATTATTGTTCATTTGCAAAGTGCCTGAATGTTACTTTGAACCAGTGCATGAACCTCTACCTTGGATTCCCTAGGCAGAAAGCTATACTGCTGCACGAAAATTCTCTTTGTTAGAGATTACCTTAGTCTTCTTTTTCGATCGATTGAAGTTAATACATATATGAACTTTATTCTTTTATTTTCGTTTTCTGGTTCTTCATCTCAACCCAGCTTCCATCTCGAGTGGCTAGCAGTAAAAAAATTGATCTCATCGGGTTTCGATGACCACCCAAATTTCGGCAAATTTCTGTTTCGGGCAGATTTCGGGCCTTTTTTAGCCCACCTATTTCATTAAAAACTCCAATCAAGATATTCTTGTTCGGTCACCGAAAAAAACAAAAAACAAAAAACACACACAAAAAAAGAATGTTTTTTTTGAAATAAATTAAATTAAATGTAAATAAATCATTTAAAAAAAAGAGGCATTTTAAAAATTCAGATAAATGAAAATAAAATAGAGCTTTTTGACATTTAGTTTTCCAAAAAAGCAAAGCCACTCGGCGCTTGTTTGCGGTGGCTAACACGCCCGCAAAAATTCTGGCACTGGGCTTGGACGGCTTGGAGTCCTACATCAAGACCATTGGTCTGTACCACAGCAAGGCGCGCCACCTGCTGCAAACCTGCCAGATGCTGGTGGAGCAGCACGGAGGCCAAGTGCCCCGCACACGTGAGGCCTTGGAAGCCCTGCCCGGCGTAGGCCGCAAAACGGCCAACGTGGTGCTGAATGTGGCCTTTGGCGAGCCCACCATGGCGGTGGACACGCATTTGTTTCGCTTGGGCAACCGTACCGGCTTGGCGCCCGGAAAAACTCCGCGTGATGTGGAAAACAGCCTGCTGCAACGCATTCCAACAGAGTATTTGGTTGACGCCCACCACTGGCTCATTTTGCACGGCCGCTACGTGTGCCAAGCCCGCAAGCCGCAGTGCCCCGACTGCGCGGTCCGCAGTTTTTGTGATTACCCCGACAAGACCGCTGCACAATAGCGCATGACTACGACCGACATCACCACCCTCCTTCGGTCCGTCAAGCTGCCGGTCATGCCAGAGGTAGCGCACGCACTGATTCGCACCCTGAAAGACGACGACGCCGACATGGGCGATGTGCGACGCATCATCGACAAAGACCCGGCGCTAACCGCCACGCTGCTGCGCATGGCCAACAGCGCCATGTTTGGCTTGTCGCGCAAGGTCACCACGCTGGACAGTGCGCTCAATGTGGTCGGCATGAGCCAAGTGCGCGCGCGCGCGCTGGGCATCTGTTTAGCCAACGCGGTGCGCCTGCCAGACTCCATGAGCCGTATGGATTTTTGGCGCTACTGCATGGTCTGCGCGGGCTACGCCAAGTTACTGGCAGGTTGGGCCCAAACCGACGAGCAGCAGGCTTGGCTCACGGCCATGATGCTGCGCTTGGGCGAAGCACTGATCGGCCAAGTGCGCCCGGGCGACCTCGCCTCTATTGGGCTGCAACCCTGTGCCCCCGGTGAGCGCTGGTTGCGAGAACGCCAAATCTTGGGTTTCGACGAAGGCCAAATCACGGCGGCAATGGCGGGTCGGTGGGATTTTCCGGACGAAGTGGTGCAGGCGCTGGAGCAGGCCTGCCTGCCCGTCACCAACCCACGCACTTCCAAACTGGCCAAAGTCGTGAGCCTTGCCGCTTGGCTGGCGGAACACGCTGACGACTTGGCGACGCTGCAGGCCTGTGCAAGCGCCCTGCCCCCGAAACTGCTGAGCAGTTTGAATATTGCCCCCGAAAAATTGCTGGCCGGTCTACCCGATCCAGCAACTTTTGCCGACGTGTCGTCGCTGCTCAACTAGACCATATGGTCGCCCGGTGGGTGGCCTCGTGGAGGTGCTATGGAGCAAGATTTAAGGTCTAATACCACGATGACATTGCCGTCTACTGCCGTCGGCCTGATAAGAAGAACAGCGACCACACTGGGCGTAGTTGGCAGCTTGCTTGCAACGCCTTGGGCCTCTGCAGCGTGCACCCGCCCCATCGTCATCGCGGCCAGCCCCGGGCTCAACCTGGAATTGGACAAAGACAACCGCCCCAGCGGCTTGGTGCCTGATTTTTTCCAGTACCTGCAAGCCCGTACGGGGTGTCAATTTACCTACCTGTATGTTCCACATGCGCGCGCACTGCGCATGTTCGAAGAAGCGCAGGTCGACCTGATATCCAGCCTGGTTCAAACGCCAGAACGGGATCGATGGGGCCGCTTTGTACCCGTCGCGCATATTCGAGCCAGCCTGATTACGTTGGCAAACGAAAAAATCCAAGACCCGCTTTTCGCGTTGGAGAACGGCGATCTCAGGGTCGATGCGGTGCGCGGCTTCAACTACGGCCCGGCCTACCAAGCACTACTGACCAAACTACGTGCGATGAATAAACTGCAAGAGGTAACGGACGCAGCCACCGTCATCCGAAAGATCAAGTTGGGTCGGACCGATGCCACCATCATGGTTGCATCTATCTTGGTCAATGCCGCTTCAGAAAACCAAATGAATGACGTCTTGCGAGGTACCGTCGTTCCGAACCTACCCGTCTCCGGCACGGGCTTCTATCTCTCCACCAAACGTCTTGATCCCGAAAGCCTAGCCACGTTGCACGCAGCATTTCAAAACAAGGTCCATCTGGCGTATTTTTGGCAACTGCTCAAGGCACGGATGCCCGCTTGGGCCTTGTCTAGCGTGGAGTCTATTCAGTAGCGCTGGCTGAATCGTATTGACTGTCGATTGGAAAGCCTCACTGACATGTTCGTTCCGTGATTTGGTACTTGCGCAAAGTTCTACTGTAGGTTCCGTCTTGAGCGACCTGATCGTAGGCGCGCCGCCATTGGGCAACTTCAGCATCCGGCATTCCCAAATTCCCTGCAAGCCAAATACCACGCGAGTACATCGGTTTGCCAATAGCGAATTCACCGGGCTTTAGTCCGGCTTGAGCCAGCTCGTAGACAGTGATTTCCTGCGTGCCGAAAATGACATCAATCACACGCTTTTGCAGCATCTTGGCCAAGTCTGCGTAGTCATTCCCTTCAATGATTTTTGTGAGTTTCAGACTCTTGAGCAACTCCTGACTAGGGGAGGCGCGCAGAATCCCGACTTTGTATTGCGTAAGATTTTCGCCACGGTCTAGATCACCAACGAACGAGCTTAGCGCCACAAAACTCACCACTCGGCAGTGGAGTTGAACTATCCATCGGTATTCTTCTTCACGTTGCGCTGACCTGTCCATTGGAAAGATGACAGCATGATGCTGAGTTTTCGCAATCATCTGGCTTCTCGCCCAAGGGAAAAACTCAACCTTAGCGTTCGATATCCCCAAACGCTTGGACATGTGCACCACAATTTCGCCCAGGGCGCCTGGTGCGTTTGCCCCCGTTTCAATTGTGAATGGCGGATATGGCAGCGTCAGAAGGCGTGGGAGAGCTTGGGAAGGCTCACTCATTGCCATACCGGTGGCAGTGCAGAAAAGTGTCGCCGCCAGGAGCTTAAAAATTGAACTTTTCATCTCCAACTTTGTAGTCGTCCAACATGTTTAGTGTGGAAGCATTTGCAGCAAATTGCAAGTCTGGCCCCAGTCAGTGAAAGCCCTATTGAACTTACAGTGCATAGACAATGCTAAAAATCGGCCAAGCTAGAAATGGCGGGGTATACGGAGTTTCAACCATGTTTTCAAGGGCCGTTTGGGGGGGGGCCCAGAAGCGGCGCCGCCAAACCTCAGATCGCAAACCGGAAAATTGACCGGCGGTGGCCAATGGATTCCCGAACAGGTGACCTGTCAGACGGAAATACGCGCTAGACCCTACGGCTCCAACTGCCACCAAGCCCCGAACCCCGGAGCCTCCAGCGGCCACTGGTCCGCTTGATCGACAACCCCCACTCCGCGCGACAAAAGCAGCGCTGCCCGTGCCACGCCGGCATGGGTAATCCAAATGGCGCAGCGCGACCCGTTTACGTTCACCTTCTGAGCCCGGTCTTCATCCCAAACACCACGCACGCGGTCCATCAATTCGGCCAGCGACTCGGCCTCGCCAAAGCAGTGGCGCCAAAAGTCGGTGGTCCAGGCGTCCAGCGCAGCTTTGGGAATGTCGGCCCAGGCCACGCCCTCCCAACGCCCAAAGTTCATCTCCACCAACCGTGGCTCTGAAATAGTAGTCAGATCGGGCCTTAGCCCGCTCAGATATTGCGCGAGTAGCTCACATCTTTGTAGCGTCGAACAGCGCAGCGTAGCGCCGTGGGGAACTGCTTCGGCCAGCGCGCGGGCAGCTCGCTGGGTGGCCGCCGCATCGGCCGCCACATCCAACGCGCCGTAGCAGGTACCCGGCGCAATCAGCGGCTGCGCATGGCGCACCACCCACAGCGTCATGCGCCAGCGCCGCGTTGCAGCGCGCCCCAGGCCAGCGCCAGCCCCAGGTAAAACGAGATTTCACACACCTGCTGTGTCGCGCCCAAACAGTCGCCGGTAAAGCCCTGCAAGCGCCGGGCGAACCAGCGCGCCATCCAAGCCCAGGCTAGGCCGCTGGCTACCAAGCCCGCCCCCAGCAACGCCGCCAAGGCCAGCCATGAAGCCCTCCACGCACTGGGATTTGCTATGAAATATGTAGCGTTTTGCACAATAACCACAAGGGCTAAGGCCATAAAACACCATAAACATGCCACACCCAAGGCAGCACCCGAAATTTGATCCGCCAGCGGCTTTGACTTGGAACCCGCCGCATCGCCCACATGCGGCAACAGGCGAATGGTGAACAGCGGCCAAGTGCGCGACACCACGTGGGCGGTAAACAAGGCCACACCCAACACGCCCGCCCCTTGCGCGCCCAGCAAGGCCAACAGGCTGACCTTGGCCAATAGCGCCAGCATCACCGCGATGGCCCCGAAGGCGCCCACACGCGAGTCCTTCATGATCTCCAGCGCGCGGTCGCGGTCCAGCGTGCCGCCCAAGCCGTCGGCCACATCGGCGAGGCCGTCTTCGTGAAAAGCGCCGGTCATCAACACGCTGACGACCGTACCCAACACCGCGACCACCAAGGGGCTGAAAGTGCTGACGGGCAACCAAGTCAAAAGGGCTGCACTGAGCAACGCGACCACGCCCCCCACCAGCCAACCCACCCCCGGAAAATGCGCCGCACTGGCGCGCAGCATGGCGGGGCTAAAGCCCACCCAAGCCGCCAGCCGCCCTGTGACCGGCACGCGGCTGAAGAACTGCAGTGCGAGCAGGTAGTGGCGCAAAAATTGGTGCAGGAACTGGGGCATGATTGTGCAGCTTGCAGCCAGAGAATCAGACCGTGACGGCAGAGTCAGCCGACTTTTCTGACACACCCGCCGACGCAAAGCTGGCCATATCGCGCAGCACCGTGCACGCCGACTGCAACAGCGGCCAAGCCAGCGCCGCGCCCGAGCCCTCACCCAAGCGCAAGCCCAGGTCAAGCAAGGCGTGCACGCCCAGGTGCTGCAGCATGAACTCGTGGCCACGCTCGCCCGAGCGATGCGCGAACACGCAGCGCTGCAACACCAGCGGCTGCAGCGCGTGCGCCACCAGCACGGCGCTGGTGGCAATGAATCCGTCCACCACTACCACGCGGCGTTCGTGCGCGGCCTGCAACACAGCGCCCACCATGGTGGCAATCTCAAAGCCGCCCAGGGCGGCCAAGGCGTGCAACGGCTCAGTGGCATCGGCATGCAAGACCAACACCTCGCGCAGCACCTCGGTCTTGCGCAACACCGCAGGCGCGTCCAGCCCGGTCCCCGCGCCGGTGCACACCGCGATGTCCAAGCCCGCCAGGCGCGCCAGCAGCATGGACGCCGCCGAGGTATTGCCAATGCCCATTTCACCCAGCAGCAAGGCATTGCCTGGCAGGCCTCTCACCAGTTCCACGCCGTGCTGCAAAGCCGCGTCGCATTGCACTGCGGTCATCGCAGGCTGCGCCGAAGAATCCGCCGTGCCCAACTCCGCCCCCGACGCCTTGCGAACCTGCAGGCCGGGGCGTGTTGGCATCTCACCATCTTTGCCCGCTGGCAAGCCCGCTAGGAAATCGCGCTTCACCCCGCAGTCCACCACCGTCAGCGCAATGCCGTTCTGCTTGGCCAGCACGCTCACGGCCGCGCCACCCGCCAAAAAGTTCTCCACCATCTGCCAGGTCACATCGCTGGGAAACGCCGAGATGCCACGCGCAGTCAGCCCGTGGTCGCCGGCAAACACCACCATCTGGGGCTGGTCTAGCACCGGCATTGTGGTTCCCAAAATCTGGCCAATTTGCAGCGCCACATCTTCCAGCCGGCCCAGCGAACCCAGCGGTTTGGTCTTGTTGTTGAGCGCGCTTTGCAGCGCTTCTGTCAGCGTGGCATTGGCAATGTTGGAGAGGACAGGCAAGCCAACAGGCAAAGAAGTAGTCATGGCAATCGCTTTCAAAAAATCAGTTCAACAAATCTTGCAATACACCAGGCTCAAAGTGCGTACTGATGTAGTCGGCCAAGCCCTCGAACACCGTCTCCAGCGTCGGCACAGCGCCACCCAGTTGCGCGCAAAACAAGGCCTGCAACACAGCGGCGTCTTCAAACAAACCGTGCAGGTACACACCCATCACATTGCCGCGCGCATTCACCCAGCCCAGGTCATTGGGCAACACGGCGCGCGCCACATCGCCCGCTTTCGCCATGGCCGGGTGCTGTGCCGTTTGACCGTGGTGAATCTCGTAGCCAGTCACCGAGACACCCGCAAGCGCAGCCCAAGGCGATGACGAGGAAGTGACTTCAGCGCCAGCACCCACCAAGCCCGGGTGGCGCAAGGCGAGGTCGGGGCCCGATTTGTGCGCATTTGGCACCATGAGGGCCCCGACCTCGCCTTGCGCCGCCAGCGCGTGCCAATCTTCAACAAACCGAGTGTGCGTGTGCCGCACCGTCTTATCCTCGGCAAACACCGTCACCAGCGGCAACAAGCCCAGCCCCGGCGCATTGCCGTCAATCCCGTGGGTATCAATCAGCGCCTCGCCCAACATCTGTAGCCCGCCACACACCCCCAGCACCGCCCCACCCCGCTCCGCATGGCGCGCAATCGCCGCGTCCAGCCCCTGCGTGCGGAGCCAGGCCAAATCGCCACTCGTGTTCTTGGAGCCCGGCAGGACGATCCAGTCGGAAGGCTGCAAACCCGCCAACTCGGACGGGCTTCGCACCCACTGCAGCTTGAGCCCGGGAATGTTTTTGAGCGGCTGAAACTCATCGAGGTTGCTGATACGCGGATAGGCGATCACCGCCACGGTGGTGTTCACCGCGCCCTTGGCAATGCTGCGGTCGTCAAACACGCCGTCTTCTTCGGGCAGCCCGTGCTGCCACCACATCGGCAACGTCGCCACGGTCGGCACGCCGGTCAGGTCTAGCAACATCTGCGGCGCGGGTGCCAAGAGCGCCGCATCGCCGCGAAATTTGTTCAGCACATAGCCCTTGATCAGCGTGCGCTCGTCTTCCGGCAACAGCGCCCAGGTGCCATACAGATGCGCAAACGCGCCACCGCGGTCAATATCGGTCACCAGCAAACACTGCGCATCGCAATGCGCGGCCACACGCATGTTCACGATATCGCTGCTGTGCAGGTTGATCTCGGCCGGCGAACCTGCGCCCTCAATCACCACCACATCATTCTCGGCGCGCAATGCGTCCAGCGCCGCCGCTATCTGCGGCCATACCTTCAAGCTACGCCCGCGCCAAGGCATGGCACTCAGTTCCTCGCTCACCTGCCCCATCAGCACGACTTGGCTGTGGGTGTCGCGCTCGGGCTTGAGCAAGAGCGGGTTCATGCGCACATCGGGCACGGCGTTGGCCGCCAGCGCCTGGAAGTACTGCGCACTGCCAATCTCGCCTTGGCCGTTGTCAGATGCAACCACTCTGGCGTTGTTACTCATGTTCTGCGCCTTGAAGGGCGCAACCTTGAGCCCCTGACGGGCGTAATAGCGGCACAGCGCGGTCGTGAGCCAGCTTTTGCCGGCACCGCTGGTGGTACCTAGCACCATGATGCAGCGGGCCAAAGGTTGGTTGCGCTCAGTCATCGCGAGTTGTTACTACAAAAAAGATAGCTGTCTGCGCATATTTCATAAGGGCGTTCAAGAAACCAAGGGTGGTAGCGCCGCAATCGCTCGCAGCACCGAATCAAAATCAATACGTTCTTGCTCCAGGCGCAAGCCAATGCCCGGCGTATATAGAAGGCGCTTGTGGCGCAGGTCATCAAACAATGCACTCTCGGCGGCATTGAGCCGAGGCAGATCGCGCACTACCGGCAGCGGCTCTTCACCCCAGTGGTCGCGGTGCGCCATCAAGGTTTGTCTGTCCATCAACAGTGACTGCACATGCGGCAATTGGGCGCGCAGTTGGTCCAGGATGGCAAAGCCGTGGGTGTCAATATCGCCCCAGTAGTGGATGCTGCATTGCTGCAACCACGCGGCACCGGCCAGCACGTCAAAGCCGTACCCAGCACCGAATACCACCATGCTGCCCCGGACGGACGGAAACGCCAGGAAATTGACTTCGTTTTCAGTGAAGAACACCCGGTTAACCGGCAGCTCCAGCTGCGAAAAAACGGCCTGCGTCAGCGTGATGTCGAGCTCTGCGTCGGCTGGAAATAAACCAGTGGTGCCCCTGGCGATTGACGAGTCCAGCAAGCGAAAACGGACGCGCAGTGGCTTATCCCTGAAACCATAGCGGCGAGAAAACTGGCTCGCCCCAGAGGCATTGGTATCCACGGCCTCCGCAGGCAAGGCAAGGTCCAGCAACTCAGATAGAACCCCGCGGTGCGCCTCAATAAACTTGCTGTCCACACCGGATACGCCAACTTGTCGCAGATAGATTCCGGGACGCGGATGCGCCTGCAACCAAGCCACGACAGCCAGCAGCCCCGGCCATGCCTGCGCGAGTGCCAGCGCGTTCAGAGGGCGTTTCTCCAGCCACGGTAGTAAAACAGGATGCTGCTCGCGCGTTAGTTGCACCAGCCGAGCGAAACGCATGCAGTCATCTTGTTTCCCGATCATCGCCAGCGCGTCGTCCAACACATCCAACCAAATCTCCGCCGGCACGGAGTTGCTGCCCAACACGCGATGGCGGAATTCGCGCATAACGATGCGATAGCGCGGCGCTTCGCTCTGCTGCGCGTTGCAGCCCAGGGCTTTCATCCACATCCGAACTTCGTCAAAGCGCTCCGTCAGTTCGGTCGAACTTGGCCCGACCAGCCGCAGACGCAGGGGTGGCACTGCCTGGCCCTGCACGCAGGGGCGCAACAAGTCTCCCTTGTCCCATAGCTTTTGCACCTGCAGGCGTAGGTCGGCGCGGGTGGTCCAAGTCATGAGGATTTGACTCGCAACGAACAATTCCAAATTGCACCCACCTTGCCCAGGAAGTTATGCGAGGAAGCCGAACAGCTCAAAGCTACGATTGGCATTGAGAAAGCTGGCAGGCGTTGATGAATCAAGATTGACCAGTCATGGCCTTTAGCTTGGCAACGAACTGATGCACATCTTCGTGAATCTCATCTGCGCTCATTTGCATCGCAACCTGTTCACGAATCAGCAGCATGGCTACTTCTGCATTTCTGAGCTGATGGAAGAGTGAATCGTCGTTCTCAAACAGGATGCGCTTGCCATCAACCACGCTGAACACATTGGCACTGACATTGCGCCAGGTCTTCCCTGGCGGCAATGTAAGGTTTTCTCCAATAAAGAAACCATCAATGAACTCCTGAATGGGTTGCGCAAACAGCTCATCCTCGGCGTACCCGAGCTGTTGCAATGCTGCCCGCTTCCACGCATCTGGCACTAGCAAATAATTTTCAATATTCTTGCGTTTCCACTCGGCAACAGAGGGATTGTTAGCTGGGGGATGCCATTCCGCCTGATCGTCATAGTCAAACAACATCAGCCTTGATACACCGGGAACAATTTGCTGCAGGGCTGCGAAGTGTTCATCTGCTCTTTCCTTCATGTTTTTCTTGCCGCCACCGTCCATGGTCTTGAAATAGACGCGATCCATCGCAGCTTGGGCATCGCACTGAACTGCCCACGCCCTCAAAATACGCTCGTCACTTTCCCCTTCCACATAGAGAACATAGGGGTAAGACATGGCCTTGGTAATCTCTTCGTTCGATACCTCCGACATGGCCCGCACCACCTCCGGCGTGGACTGAACGCGTTTCGGCTTTTGCGCTAGCAAAGAAACGATCTGGCTTGCATCCACACCGCGCACAAACTCTTCAGCATGGGTAGCAATGAGGAACTGCGTACCCAGTTCCTTAGACTTTTGTTTGAAGTAGTCCAGGATTTCTCTTTGCAGATTGACATGCAAATGGGCATCCGGCTCATCCAGCAAAATGGTGGTCGGTTTATATCCGTGAAGAAATCCAAGCAAGGTCAATGTCTGGTGAAACCCGCTACCACCAGCAATAATGTCGAAGTCCTTGTCCCCCTGCCCATATTGCACCTTGATCTGTGTATCTACACCCTTGTGATACTCGGGCGTCCTCAGATTTACACCAAACCACCGCTTTACGACATCGCTAATTTCACGCCATTCTTTGGGCAGATGCCACGCCTTGGTATGTGCGTTGCGCTTCCGTTCCCCAGGACCTCGCGCCGCAGAACGCTTTGCTGGGCAAACCGCGGTTCAGCATAATACGCAATACGCTTCCCGGTTGGGCCTTGCCGACCTGCTTTCGCAAAGGGCCATCATCCCGCCACTCCTCTGAAGGCTCAAGACCTGAAAACGGGGGCACATATGCGATACGTGGCAACTGCTGCGCCTGATCCAATTCCCGAAATGCCGCCCAGCCTTCCGTCGGAATCGCATAGATCGCTTGCGGTGAGTGATACCGAAGCGCCACACCAAGCGACTGGCTGGCCCCGTCAGCTCCGCTCCAGTCAACGACTATTTCGATCAGGATGTACTCCTGCTTTTTAGTACTGCTTTTGCTCGGTGAATGGCGTATGTCTCTATTCTTCCAAAGTAGATTGAACTCAGGTACAGGCAGCGCCGTGAAGTTTGGAAGCACGACCTGAATACCCTTGGCTCCACCCCGCGTTGAGCGGTGAAACTCGTCAACACAAAACTGCCAAATAGCCAACGCCTGAAGAACGGTGCTCTTGCCACTGTTGTTTCTTCCAACCAGCAAATCGAACTGAGTGAACTCGTAGACTTGTTCACCAACGCTCTTAAAGTTGCGCAGGGTCAGTTTCGTAATCATTCTTGTGCTCCGTTTTGACTAGCTATTGTCGCTAAGGCAGATTTGCCACCCACCATTTCGCCAAACTTATCAGCGGATGCAAGCCGACTCTTCTCCGCCCGGTATTCCTCAATACTCAAATTCCGCAGTTTCGAGTCACGCCCTTCGTCGTTGTGCACAAAGCCCACGCTGGACACAAAGGGCTCGATGATGTGAATTTTCTGCAGCGGCGTGACGATCAGCAGCTGCAGGTTGAGCCGCTGGAACAGCTGCAGGCCATATTGCGCCGACTCGTCCGAGCCCCGCCCAAAGGCCTCGTCGATGACCACGAAGCGGAAGCTCTTGGAGCGCGTTTCGCCCCAGGCCAGGCCAAACTGGTAGGCCAGGCTGGCCGCCAGGATGGTGTAGGCCAGTTTTTCTTTTTGCCCGCCCGATTTGCCGCCCGAGTCGGTGTAGTGCTCGTGCTCGCGCGTCTTCGCGCCAGCGCTCGCTGGCCGCAAACACAAACCAGTTGCGCACGTCCGTCACCTTGGCGGCCCAGCGCCGGTCCGAATCAGTTTGTCCTTCACGCCCCCGCAGCCGCTCGATGATGGCTTTAACCTGTAAGAATTTGGTCTCGGAATACTGTCGACTGTCCTCGCCCGCCGCCATCGCCAGGCACCGCCAGCGAACCGTCTAGGCAGGCGCGCAGCTCGGTCTGAAAGTCCCGCACCTCGGCATCGGGCGTCGGTTGTTCTTGCAATTCGATGAAGCGGCCCGGGTTGTAGTCAATCTGCGTCAGCGACTGGTTGATCTGCGCAATGCGCTCTTTAATGGTTTCGCGCTCCATGTTGAGCTGCGAGCTGAACGCCAGCACCTCGCGGATGGTGTTCTCGTTGAGCAGTTCGTTTGAAGTCGCGCCTCAAAGCGCGGCAAATCGTCGGCCATGCAGCCGTGCCAACAGCCTGCGGTATTCATCTGCCGAGGCCATGGACACATCCATCTCTTGCGTCTCCAACGGGATAGGCGCGTGCTGAAAGCTGCGCATGGCAGCAATGATTTTTCCAGCCAGCGGCTGGCACGCGCCTTCCTCTGCATCAATGCGCTTTTTGCAGCGCCCTCGCGCAGCTCGCGCTCGCGTGGCATCGCAGGCAGCTCCAACGGTTCTGGGCGGGCAGCACCTGGGCCAGCCGGGCTTGCTGCGCAGCGGCCGCATCCGAGCGGTCGGGCTCGTCGTTCAAAGTGGGCCGGAGCTCGGTCTTCGCCGCACTCGCCGGGTGCGGGTGGTCCGGCCCCGCGGCGATGGCATCTTCAGTTTTTCTCGGTTTTGGCGTGACGCGTTGATCGCGTTGCGGCTCAGCACTGCTTTTCGGTCTTGTGCCATGCTCTTCCTACCTCGAGCTAAGGCGCTGGGTCAGGTGTTGCAGCAGGTCAGACGCTGCGTCCAACTGCCACCAGTCTCGTCTTGCAAGCCCGCGCCTCCTCGGTCGCGTTGGCAGGGCCCGCCAGTCGAGCTCGCTGAAGTCGCTTGAAACTCCACCAGCTTGGCCAGGGCATGGCGCCGCTCTTGCACGCGCCTTGCTGCTGGTCTTGCACAGCTCGGCAATTTGGCTGCCCACGTCGGCCCAAGAGGGCCTCCAGCACGCTGGCCTTAGCCTGCAGCGCTGCCAGCTTGGCGGTGTTGCTCCAGCCCAGCACGTAGCGGCTGCGGTCGTCCAGGCGGTGGCGGTCGTCTTTTTCGTGGCGCTCGCCACCCTTGATTTGGCCGTTGCGTGTGATGGCCCGGGGCTCGCGGCGAAACTGCTCTTGCGTGGTGCAGCACACCACGTTAAAGCGCTGCCACAGCGCCTGCTCCAGCCAGCCATAAAAGGGCGAATCGGGCTTGATGGTCAGCTTGCGCAGCCAGGCGATCTGCGGTTGCAGCGCGGGCCGTCCGCAGGCCGCGTTGGCTGCACCTTAAAGTACACCAGCCGGCCTCGTGCAGGGGTGTCTCGTCGACCCGCTCGGCCACGCGCGCATAAAGCGCCTCGGGCACCAGCAAAGAAAGGCCAAAGTTGTGCATCAGCCGCTCGATGGCGCCTTCCCAGTCGCGCTCGCTGTCGCGCACCTCAATCAGCTCGCCCGCAAAGGGCATGCGGTCTTCGGGCACGCCCAGCGCCTGGCACAGTGCCATGCGGATGC
Source organism: Rhodoferax sp. (assembly GCA_034519365.1). Taxonomy (GTDB): domain Bacteria; phylum Pseudomonadota; class Gammaproteobacteria; order Burkholderiales; family Burkholderiaceae_C; genus Allorhodoferax. The sequence continues at coordinate 13,842 of JAXHOO010000069.1, forward strand.
CGATCTGCCGGGCGTCAATGTTGCTGCGGCGCCCGCGCAGGCTTGGCAATCTCGTCGCCCAGCGTGGCGTGCTCCAGGCGCCCTTGGTGCAGGTCGGCCCTGGCTCCAATCAACTCGTTTTGCAGATGCCATCGCTGCCAGGTCTTCTTCGAGCCGGATCGCAGCTGGGTGTGAGGCTTGCTGCTGTTTGTAGAAATCTTCCCTGCTGGCCACTTGCAGTAGGCCCAAGCTGCGTCGTAGTTCGTCATAACGGGTAGCGTTTTGCTTGGCGCCGTTCCAGCTCTGCTTGCTGGCGGGTCAACTGTCTTCAGTCAATCCGGGAATGCCTGTCGCCACCAGTTACTCGCGGCAATGGCGCAAGTCGCGAGACTTGCGCTTGCTGCTCGCGCCGTTGTACATCCTCAAGCGCTCCTGCACTTTGGCGTGTTTCGGTGCGCCAGGTTATCGGTCCAGGTTCTCGCGGCGCGATGCGGCCAGCAACGCCTCTTCGCGGTCGGCAAACATGGGTTTTTAGGGCCTCGCGGTATGGCGCGGCCACTCGTGTGCTTGGCGCTGTTAGCTCCGGGCGTGCCGAATTTAATCGGCTACCAGCGGGGTCAGCAAATCCACCTGCTGTTTGGAGCTTAGCACTGCGCCGCATGCCAGGCGCGGTTCAAATCATCAAAATGCGCCAAGAGGCTGGCAATGCGAGGGGCTACATCAAACGGCTCCAGCATGTGGTGGCGCACAAAATCGGTCAGGTTACCGACCGACTTCATCGACACGGTTTGGTGGAACAAATCTAACGCCTGCTCGCCCAGATTGCCGAAGCGACGCCGAAAGTGCGCGCTGTAGGGGGCAAAGCTGTCAAACAGCGCCACGTTGCCCTTGCGCAAGCGTGCTCGCAGCGCGGGCATGGCGGTTCCAAAGTCAGAGAAATCTGCGCTCAGCGACAAGGCCTTTTCAGCCACCACATAAAAACGCTCGGGCTGCGTAGCCTCTTTCATCCAGAACACCTGGGCCAGACTAACGGTTTGGTCGAAACCCTCGTTGCGGAACACGCCCAAAATCACCGAATACTGGCTGGCATCGCGCAGCGCCACGGCTTTGGCCGTGCCACTCACCTCATTGCGTTCAGATTTGAAGTGCCCCAACACATAGGAGCGAAGCGACCGCTCCCGCGCCTCGGCCCCCGCTGCCTTGTTGTAGGCCACGCGGTGAGCAGGAACCAAGAGCGTGGTAATGGCATCGACCAGCGTGGACTTGCCCGAGCCAATATCGCCGGTGAGCAAGCCATTGCGGCCATTCAGCGCCAGCGTCCAGACGCGCTTGTCAAACGTACCCCAGTTGAAGACTTCCAGGCGCGTGAGGCGAAAGCCAGAGAGGGAGGTATCCACGCCAAAATCCAACGTATCACCTGCGTCAGCGGTATCCGGGAAGGGGGAATTAAGCATCGCCATCCTCCACAGCATCTAGGCTCTTGCTTAACTGCGCCTGATACCCCAGCAGTCGCTCGTCGAATTCGGCCAACCACTGTGCATCGACAAAGGCTTTCAGGATGCGGCGCACCTCGTACATAGACTCTGCGCCTTTGCGGGCGGTGCCAACACCCTCCACTTTCAGGCGGCGCACAAACCCCAGTTCAATCACCTTGTTGAGCTGCGTGTCTACCTGGTCGATCAAGCGGGATTCATTGGAGCCGGCAGGCAAGAACACGCGCACCAGCTCCACCACGGCATCGCGCGACAGGATGAGTCGCGTGTCGCCACCATTGGCATCAAATTCGGCCAGCTTTTTGCGCAAAAGCGCCAGCAACAAACTGACCTGAAAACTCAGGGGTTGCCGACGCACCAGGCGGGGTAGCTTGGGCGCATTGTCGTCATCTTGGCTGTTGTCCAACCCATCACCTCGCCCCTTGGAGCGCAAAAAGGCATATCCCTCCGCTTCATCCAGAACCAAGTTCAAGGCCAACACAGACACGTAGTCGCGCACACGGGCTTGCAACTGCAACAGTGCGTTCCACTGCGGCGCGTCCTCCTCGCGGTAGAGCACCCCTTTGAGCAAGGGGACCACGAGGCTGGTCAAGTCGTATTGGGGCGCGAGCGTGGCGGATTCCGCGCTGGGTTCTAAAGTGGCTTCGAAGTCTTGCATGGTCAATGGTGAAGTGCTAATGCCGGACAAAAATAACGCGCGGCAGTTCAGCGCGGCGCATGGCAGGTGGCGTTGCGGACCGGCCCTCAAGAAGTTCCCCCGCATCGTCCGGAGTCACCACCCAAGCCACGGTCTCCAGCGTGTTCTCGTCCACTACGCAGTGCGGAGAATCTGCGGCCAACTGCAAATAGGCCACCAACTCACCCAGCCCCTGCTCCAACGGGCGGGTTTGCACCAGCTCGGCCAGACTGACCTGATCGCGGGTTTGCAGGGTTTTGCGGATGTGCGCTGCCAGCGCAGCCTTGTCCACCATCACCTGCGAGAACAGTGCACCGGCATCCACCGCGTTATCGCCATCTTCTCCAGCCAAAAGCGCAACGCGGGTCAGCGCGGTGCGCACCGGCGGCTGATGCATTGGGCGCTCAAACGGCAGTTCGATGTCGGCATACGCCGTGTCGATCGCCATGAAATCTGTTTCGCGCAATAACTGTGGTGCAGCGTCTCGCAACACAAGGGTTTTGCTCTCTATGCCACGCAAGATGTCCATGATGCGGCGATTCTCCAACCAGGCCTTGTCATCCAGAAAACGGCGCAACTGCTGCGACAGCTGGGCCACCGTCTTCTGGGCGTATTCGCCTGCCTCCAGCCAGTCGTAGTGCACGCGCTTAAGGCGAGGGTCCGGCCCAAGCGCCGATACCGGGGGCAAGTCCAACACCTGCGCCAGCAACTGGGTGAACTCTTCCTGGCGCGACTGCGACATCAAAAAATCCCAGAAAGCGCGGAAACTCTTGCCCTGGTCCGAATCAGCAATCGCGTCACGCTCACCCATGATCTCTTGCAGCAGCGTGCCCTTGGCACCATCCCACAAGGCGATGCGTTCGCGCACACGCCGGTCCAGCGCACGAAAGTTGTGTTCCACCTCCCGAAAATCGGCCAGCAGCTCCCGCGCCAGGCCCGTGAATTGCTGAAAGCGGTCGCGCAAAGCGGTGTCGTCCAGCAGGGCCAGATCACCGTCCACCACGCGGGCGATTTCAGCATCAATGGCATCGCGTTTTTTGTGGAGCTCGGCCAGCCGCGCCTGCGGATTGGTCTCGCTGCCCTCGCTCATTTGCTTGAGCAGCGCGAACAAGGTTAGCAGCCGGGATTCAGTGCCGACAAAACTGCGGTCCGAAAGGCTAACCAACCACGCCAGCGCACGCTCGGTCGGCGGCGTCAGGTCAAAGTGCGGTTCATCTGAGCCTTGGGGGTAGAACTTGCGCAGCCAGCCTTTGTCGTTGGCGGCCCAGTCATTCAGATACTCTAGGGCGGTCTTGGGGAAAAGCTGCGCGCCGCGCTGTTCGCGCAATTCGTACAGCGTATCTTCCAACGCTTCGGCCAGGTTCGACTGCGCCATGACCCGGACATTGGGCAGCACAAACACCCGGTGCAAAAAGCTCGCCACCAGCGGCGCGGAGTCGGCCGCCAGCAGACGCCACGCAGGGTGCTGGCGCCGCTGCGCTTCGAGGGTGGCGTAGTCGAGATTCATGGCCGTACCTGTAGCTGCTTCTACCGGAATTTGATGCAGCTTCGCGGCTTGCAAGTTGTCAGCAAATGTCGTCCGGCTGCGCAGGTACATCCGGGACGAGACTCAAATACCGCTCAAAGTCCTGCCGCTGAGCCAATGCAGCTTCGCGGCGCAGATAGTCCAACGTCTGAAAAGACGCCATCTTTTCCGCCGCTGCGCTGGCAATAAACTGGTTCACCGAGATGCCGTCTTTGCGCGCCAATTCTTTGATGCTTTCATGCACCGAATTGGGCAAACGAATGGTCAATGCAGTCATGTCATTGCTCCTTCAAAAGTTGCAAAAAATCGCCAGGGCTAATCGCGGCCACGCCCAATTGCTCACTCCGGCGGAAATCCTTGACGTTGTGCGTCACGATGTACTGGCACCCTGCGGCCACCGCACACTCCAGCACCATGTCATCGTCCGGATCTTTCAGAAACGGCCTCCACAGGAAATGAACGTCCTGCAGATACGCGATTGAAGCCAAGTACCGCACAAAGCCCAAAGCCGTACTCGCATCGCTGCCGGGCGGGATGTGCTCGGGACGGGTCAATACAGCTTGCCATTCTGTGTACACCGCCACCGACAGACAGATTTGAAAGCGGGGCGAGGGAAGCGAAGCGATCAAGGCAAAGCTGGCACCGTTGCGCGAGCGCACCGCAGCAACCAGTACCGAAGTGTCAAAAACCGCTTTAATGGTTGCGCCCATATAACCATTATGCCTCTTTCAGCACTTTCAAAGCAAGATGTAGCGCGTCTTGCGCCTGCGGTGACAACACCCCCAGCCGCACCCAGCCGGGTAGGCCAAACGAGGTGGCGTCGCGCAGCTTGATGCCCTGCGCCCGCAGCGCAGCGCACAACGCCACAGCGTCTACCCCAGCAGGCGGACGGGCGCAGAAAAATGGGGTGTCGCTGGGCTGCACCGTCCAACCTGCGCCTTGCAGCAGGGCCACCTGTCGCTGCTTCCAGCCAGCCAGCGTCTGCAGGCTGGCTTGCAACCAGCTCTGGCAGTCCGCCTGCGTCCAGGCCAACAACATGGCTACGCCATGCGCGCCCACGGGCCAAGAAGAAGCCAAGGCTTCCAGCTGCTGCGCCGCAGCCTCCGCGCCCCGTGGCGCGATGGCGTAGGCCGCGCGCACGCCGGTCAGGCCCAAGGCTTTGTTGGGTGAAAAAAGCTGCCACAGGGCATCGCGCTGCGCGGCGCTCAAGCTGGGCGAGCCACTGAGGCGCAGCGGCGCATAGGCGCTGTCCAGCACGACCTTGCCGACGTTCTTCGGCCATGGTCCATGCGCCTGCCCCTGCGGGCTGGAGGGCTCGCAGGCCCAGACCAAGGCGGCCGCGTCTGCATCCGCCACCGCAGACACGCCCCAAGCCGTCGCCGCATGGGCATAGTCGCCATAGGCGTGCGCCGGCAAATGCACCGTGCGGCCACCTTGTTGCGCCGTCCACGCCGTGATGCGAAAAATGAACTCGCTGGCGCTGCCCGCCAGCACGATGCGCCACGCGTCCACGCCGTGAAAGGCGGCAAGCGCATCGCGCAGAACGGTGTAACTGCTGTCGGGGTAACGCGTGGCGTCGGCCGCCTGCACCGCGGCCAAGGCCTGCGGGCATGGGCCGCAGGCGTTGCTGTTGGTCGAGAAGTCGTAGCGCGGTGCGCCCTGCGCGTCCGGGCCGCCGTGGATGCGCCCAGAAGAGTGCGGTGTGGGGAGCCCCGATGCGCTCATCCCGCACCGCCTATCACTACCAAAATCATAGCTACTTGCGCAATCAGGACGAGGGCTAGAAGTGCTTTTGACGCATAAACCAGCGCACTGGCAGTATCTGTTGCCCCCGCCCTGCGTCCATCCGCATTGAGCACATAGACACCGGGCTTGCGCAGCGGAACATCCAGGTTCAAAGCCATGGCCG
>JAXHOO010000067.1:0-18721 GCA_034519365.1 Rhodoferax sp.
GGCTGTAAGAGCCCCGAGATTGAGGCGGCCTGCCGCAAGCCCAGCTGCGTCTACCCCGGCATTTGCCAGAACCTGACGACCAACCACGACCCGTTGATCAAAATCTACCGCCGTGCGCGTGCGCTGCGTGGTGTCAAGAAGATTCTGATTGGCTCCGGCCTCCGCTACGACTTGGCCGTGAAAAGCCCCGAGTATGTGAAAGAGCTGGTTCAGCACCATGTGGGCGGCTACCTGAAAATCGCGCCGGAGCACACCGAGCAGGGCCCGCTTACCAAGATGATGAAGCCCGGCATCGGCAGCTACGACAAGTTCAAGCAACTGTTCGAAAAGTTCAGTGCCGAAGCCGGCAAAAAGCAGTTTCTCATCCCGTACTTCATCGCCGCCCACCCCGGCACCACCGATGAAGACATGATGAACCTGGCCATTTGGCTCAAGAAGAATGGCTTTCGCGCGGACCAGGTGCAGACCTTCTACCCCAGCCCCATGGCCACGGCCACCGCGATGTACCACAGCGGGCGCAACCCGCTGCGCAAGATTCACCGTACGGCTGAGAGCGATGACGAGACGGTCGACATCGTGCGCGGCGAAAAACGCCGCCGCCTGCACAAGGCGTTTTTGCGCTACCACGACCCCAACAACTGGCCGCTCTTGCGCGAAGCGCTGAAGACCATGGGCCGGGCAGACTTGGTCGGAAATGGCAAGCACCACCTGATTCCGACCTTTCAGCCCTTGGGCGACGGCGGCTACCAGAGTGCGCGCAAGAAAAACTCGACCGCTGCGCCGCCGGCCGCGACGGGCGCGAGCCGCGCAGCCAGCCCCCAGCGCGGCCAGTTGCTCACCCAGCACACCGGCTTGCCGCCGCGGGTAACGGGCAGTGCCAAGCCTGTATTCAAAGCGGCGCGTAAACCACGGTAATGCTGGTTTTGAGGTCTATTTTTTATGCGAAATAGGCCTCTAGCCCTTGTGGGGTATTCGCGAGTAGCTTCTAAATTGATAGCAAATAGGCCCCTGGTCGACCTATCGGTGGGCGCTGGCATTTGTGGGGGGCGCACGTTTTTGCGCTATGCCTTGATGCTTATAACGCCGCTATTGGCGTTGTGTTTTGTGGGAGCGGCGCCAGTATCTGCACAGACCACTGACTGCCCGCCGACAGCCCAGCCGCCCTCCGAAGCCCTGTTTCGCCAAGCGACTGACCAGGCAAACGACCGGGGTTTGCTTTGGCGCATTCGCAAAGACGGCCACGACTCTTACCTCTACGGCACCTTGCACGTAGGGCGCAGCTTGTGGATTGCGCCGGGCCCGAAACTGGCGGCGGCGTTGCGCGCTTCAGATGCCCTCGCGCTTGAGTTAGACCCACTGGACCCGCAGGTACAGGCCACCATGCGTGCCTCCTTGGCCCAGCGGCCTGAGGTGGCCTTGCCGGCGGCGCTGCGTCAGCGGCTTGACCAACAGTTGGCTCGCGAATGCCTGACTGCGATGGCCGCCGACTTGGGCCCCGCCGAAATGCAGGTCATGGGCTTGGCGACTTTGGTAGGGCGGCGCGCGGGCTACGACCCCAGCTTTGGCTCCGAAGTCTTGCTTAGCGCCATGGCACGCCAGGGCGGCATGCCGGTGCTTTCGCTAGAAACGGTGGACCAGCAGCTGGACGCATTGCTGGCGCCCGACGCGGCGCAAGCAGTTCAGGCGGTGGAAGAGGGCTTGGACGATTTGGAGTCGGGGCGCCAAGCGCGTGTGCTGCTGGCCACGGTGAAGGCCTGGGAGCAATCGGACGCCGCCGCGCTGGAAAATTACGCGGCCTGGTGTGAATGCACCGATACGCCGCTGGCGCGCGAACAAATGCATCGCCTGTTGGACCAGCGCAATCCGCTGATGGCCCGTGCGATTGACCAATTGCACCGAGAAGGAAAACGGGTGTTGGCCGCTGTAGGCAGCCTGCACATGGTGGGCCCGCGAGGCCTGCCCGCCGTGTTGGCGAAGCAGGGTTATACGGTACAGCGGCTGCAATAGCCGCTGGGCCTGGCAGTAAAGCCGCTCAGGGCTGAGGGAGGGGGCTGGTTTACCCCGCCAGCGCCACGTAGACGTTTTGCACGTCATCGTTGCCGTCAATGGCGGCCAAGAAGTTTTCCACTTCTTCCAGTGCTTCGGCGCTCAGGCTGGTCGGGTCAACCGGGTTCTTGGGTTGGTAGCCCAGCTTCATGGAATGCACGGTAAAGCCGTGGTCGGGCAGGGCGCGGGCCACCACGTCTAACTCGGCCGGGTCTGTGTAGAACAGCGTGCTGCCTTCTTCTTCCGCAGGCTCCAAGTCTTGGGCGCCGGCTTCAATGGCAGCCATGTCGGCGTCTGCATCGGGGCGGCTGGGCGCCGCTTCAATCATGCCAACGTGGTTAAAGTCCCAGGCCACGGAGCCGCTGGTGCCCAACTGACCCTTGCGGAACAGCACGCGCATTTCAGGCGCGGTGCGCTTCACGTTGTCGGTCAGGCATTCCACCATCACCGCGACTTGGTGGGGCGCAAAGCCCTCGTAGATCACGTGCTCGTAGTGGATGACTTCGCCCGTCAGGCCCGCGCCCTTTTTGATGGCGCGCTCCAGCGTGTCTTTGGGCATAGAGACTTTGCGGGCTTGCTCCACCACCAAGCGCAGCTTGGCATTGGCTGCCGGGTCGGGGCCACCCCGGGCGGCCACGGTAATTTCTTTGACCAGCTTGGTAAACAGCTTGCCTTTGGCATCGGCCACCAGGGCCTTGCCCTTTGCTTTCCATTGCGCGCCCATGGCGTCAGCTCCTTAAATTGTTTGCGAATCGGGACGTGCGGTTATACACCCGCAGGCCATGTGGCCAGCTTAAACCTTGAGGTCTAGGCCCAGCGCGCTCAGTTTTTTTGCGTAGGAATCTCGGCGTTTGGCTGCTTTGGCTGCCGTTTCGGTCGCTGTCTGAATGGCCACAGGCCCCTTTTTGGCGGCCGCTTGGATCAGGCTGAACTTGTGGGCCGCCTCGGCCTCGGCGCGGCGGAACGTGGCGATGAGTTCGGCGTGGGGGGCGGATTGGTTCACGAGGACCTCATTGGCTAAAGCGCTATTTTCTGCGCAAGCAGGACTAGGCCTGAATTCCCAGTCCGACCTGGCTGATCTTGTTGCCTTGAAGTTCGCGCACCACGAAGGTAGCGCTAGCGTGGCGAACCTGATCGCCCACCACGGGCGGGCGTTTGAGTTCTGCCGTGATCCACTCGCCTAACGGGAGAGAGGTTTGCACCGGGATCGGCAGACCATAGAAGCTGCAAACGTCACCGACGGGGGTGTCTGGGTTAAGTAAAAAATCCTGAAACACCGCGCGCATATGGGTTTCGTCGGTCGGGTCAGGCAGGGCCACGCCCAAACGGCGCGCCATCAGTGCAATCGTGGTGCCCTGGGTTAGCAACGACACCAGTACGACAACGAAAGCAATATTGAACAACAGCCCCGCCTGTGGCGTGCCCGCCATCAGCGGAAAGAGTGCCAAAACAATCGGCACGGCGCCGCGTAAACCCACCCAAGAAATGAACCAAGTCTCTTGCCGCGTGAAACGAAACGGCATGAGGCACAACCAGACCGCAACAGGCCGCGCCACAAAAATCAAGGTCACGGCGACGGCCAAGCTCTGCCACACCGAGTTCGCCATGGTGGACGGGGTAACCAACAGACCCAGCAACAAAAACATGCCCGCTTGGGCCAACCACGCATACCCGTCCATCGCCGCGAGCGTGGGCAACACGGCCTCAGACGCGCGGTTGGCCACGATCAGGCCATACAAATAAATGGCTAAGAAACCCGAGCCATCCAGCAGCCCCGTCCCCGCGAACACACACAGGCCGCCAGCGCCAATCAACAGCGCCAAAATGCCGCCACCCGCGTCACGCGGCGCCACTTTGCGCAGCAAGCTGGCCATCGCATAGCCACTGCCGACACCCACCAGCGCACCCCAGCCGAATTGCTGCAAAAAGGTGCGCGCGGTGGTGAGCAGATCGGCCCCGGACCAAGTGGCGGACTCCAACAGGGTAATCAGCGCCAGCGTCATGTAAACCGCCATCGGGTCGTTCACGCCCGACTCAATCTCCAGCGTGGCGGCGACGCGTTCGTTCAACACGACACCGGAACGTGAGAGCAGCGAAAACACCGCTGCCGCGTCGGTCGATCCCACAATCGCGCCCAGCAACAGCGCGGTACCCCAGTCCAAGCCCACCAGCACAACGCCAGCGACTGCCGTGATCGCCGCGCACACCAGAACCCCCAGCGTGGCCAGCACAGAGGCAGGCCGCAGCCCGGTGCGAAACGTCGAAAACGTGGTGCGCAAGCCACCGTCCAGCAAGATGATTGCCAACGCCAGATTACCAACCCAAAAACTGAGCTTGTAATCATCAAACCGATACCCGCCCAGCCCATCTTCCCCCGCAAAAATGCCAGCGCACAGAAAAACCAGCAAAAACGAAAAGCCAATGCGCGCCGAAAACAAACCCGCCAGCACGCTGGCGAAGACCAGCGCGGCGGCGGCAAGAAGGGGAAGATTCACAAAATCCATAGCGCAAGTATCAACGACGCCGGCCCGAGACCGTTTACCCGGTCCATCTTGGTGAAAGACTACTGACTTTTTTGGTCCCTTCCTAGTAGTCCGTGGCCGTGGCTGGGTCGTGGCGGACGGTCGCCCCAGCTAATTTGAATAGTCACTTTGGGCCAGCGGACGATAGCGAGTGACCGGTATGGGGCGGCGGTCCCTTGATCAGCACAGCGCCAACTTACTGGTCTAAGTCGAAGACTCTGCGGCCGGGTTGATACGTGGATGTGTCTCTTCGCCCAGCCAATTCAACAGAGCGCCGGAGGCGAACATTGACAAAGCCACAAACCAGAATGCTGCCGCCAACTGGCCAGCGAAATGGGCGGCCAGTCCCAATCCCAAAGCACCAATCCCGTATCCCAGATCAGCCAGAAGCGGTAGATTCCGATGGACGAACCGCGCCAAGCCGGGTGAGAAATATCCGTCATGACTGCCGCCGACAGGTTGGGATAGAGCATGGCCATGCCAAAGCCCGAAACTGCAGCACTAACGGCCCACCACATAACGCCTTGCCAAGCACTATGGCCAGCACTCCAGCGCCATAAATCCATGCCTCAAACATTTAGAAGATGCTGTCCAATCTGATCCGACAGTCGGCCTGTGAAGAGTTGCGAGCCGCCCCATACGAAACCGTAGAAGCCAATGATCCACTCCCACCTCGGGCAGACTCCATACCCCGCTGGTATAGAAACACCGGATAGAAGACCCGACACTAGGGCATCGACGCACTCCACCAATCCGGCCTGACCTCGGGGCCATCAAGCGCTTGTCATGCCAGCTCATCAATGTGAAGATTTCCAAGGTGGAGGGTGTGTCCGACACGTTGAGCGGGTAGCGTGGTCGCAGAGACTGGGTGGAGCCTGGTGAATGCCTGGTAGCCTCCGGCTTTGGCCCACGGGAGCGTGTCCTTGACGCCGAACTGGGCTGAATAGCAGGGCGAACATGAGTGCACAGAGAGTCCAAAATCAGCAGGCCCCCGGCTGAGTCTGCAAAGTGGGTTGCCATGTACGCAGTGAGGATGTGCCGGCCAAGGGCTACTCCCACATAACCAGCAAACCCGTTCAACTCAATGTCAGCCCACGCTCTTCGAGCCGGGTAATGTCCAGCTTGGAGGCTTGCGCCCAAGGACCAGGTCAGCCCTCTTGGGTTCACGCCCAGCAAGACCGTGGCGGCAACCACCCAGTCCCAGTTGGGAGCCAGCCAGATCATCACCGGGATGGGCAGAGCGACCACCCAGCCCAGTAACAACACGGGCTTGCGGCCAATGCGCTCGGACAGTCTACCTGCTACAAAATTCATCACCCCCTTGACCAGACCGAATGCCACCACAAAGGATGCCAGCAGCACAAATGAGTTCTTGGGAACACCAAATTCTGACTCCGCTACTGCGGGTAACTACCGTGCGTGTCATGCCGATCGCGAGTCCCACGAGCAGCACCTCACAAAAGCTGATGTAAAAACTGACTCCAGGTTTGGGCGTATGCCGTGATGCAATTTCATGGACTGACTGGTCAGGCAGCTGTAAAGGCGGGCGATGATCCGGTCTGGTGTCTGCAGGGCGGGCAGTGAATGCTAGCGGTCAACTCGCGTACAAACGTCTCCCTGTCCATGGCCAGGAAAGGGTTCCAGCGCTTCTCGAAGCCAATAGTCGAGGTGGGTTTGCCCGAGAGCCCAGCACCGCAGGCGCTGCCGGCCTGGTGGCCCGGATAAATCTCCAACTCTGAAGGAAGGCTCAGCAGCTTCCTCGCCCAGGCTCTGGTGCAGCATGCCCGCCATTTCACCACGTCCAGCCAGGTCGGGACGCCCACGGCCCCCACAAACAGGGTGTCGCCGGTGATGGCGAACCTGGTGGGTCTGGCCCGCGTCTGGCATCGGATACCAGCAAGCACACGCTCTCCAGTGTGGCCCTGGGGTATGCAGCACCTTGATCCTCACATTGCCAAACTCCAGCACCTGCCCATCTGCCAAAGGCTGGAACTCGAAGTCCACCAAGGAGGCTTTACCGCCTCTCATGCAAACAGTAGGAGGCGCCGGCACGGCGGGCCAGCTCAATGACCACCGGTGTAATGATCCGCGTGGACATGGGGTACAATCACGGGTAATGCGCACATCGGCAAGTCGGGCTTGTTCGATAAACCAGTCTTCATCACCTGCGACAACATCACCGGCAACGGCCAGACCATGGCCAGCACAACCGAAGAAGTAGGAAAGAGAAAACTCTTTGGTAGGTAGTTGCTTGAAAAACATACGGGTCTTCAGAACACAAGCACTTTGTCGGCATCCACGGTCCAATCGGCCAGTTGCGCCAGATTGGATCGGTAAGCACCAGCGATCAATTGGGTCTCTTCCAGCCCACGTGCATCCATACATGAACCACACAGTGCAACCTCGCCATGCTGGATGACTTTGTCCAACAAGAGGGAGGCGTTGTAGAAGCCCTCAGGTACTCGCTGGCCAGACTTGGCACAGCCCACGGCGTCACCCATGAGGAACAGGCGCACCCGTGCTTTGTCGTGCAAGGCCAGCGCTCCGGCCAAACGCATTGCGTTGTAAGGCCTCTCGCTGCCATATGGAGCATCGTTTAGGACAAAGAATGGTGTTCATGCGGACTCCCTTGAGTTCCATTGGCATACCGGCAGATCGCCACTCGGCAACCCCATCTTGCAGCTTGCTGACCGGCACCGCGCTTTGAGTAGCTGCGCCGCTTCTTCTGCGAACAGGCAGAACGGGCCGCGGCAGTAGGCAACAATCTCTTTGGACTTGGGGAGTTCAGCTGTATGGTGTGCACTCACTCACCGGCATGGACCGGGCGTATGGGAGGTGGGCCAGGTCAAACTCGGAGCGCGGCCGCACATCAATTACGATGACTTCGCCGCGCTTGGCCTGTTCCATCAGTTGCTTACGACTAATGCTGGAAAGCTTGTCTGGTGCACCGGCCATGCCATCCAGAGCCACCCGCAACTCCACCAAGTGCTCCAGGGCTACCTCGCGCAGCATCACCAGAGGCTTGCCACATCCTCGCCAGCCAAGCGGTAAAAGACAAACTTGCCTTCTTTGCGCACCACCATCCGCGCCTCCTTGAGACCTTGAGGTGTGCGCGGCCAGCTTGATCTCGATGGAGAGTTCGTCCGCTAAAACTTCACCGACTTTTCGCCCTGGACCAGTAAGTCCCAGCAGCTCAAGCCGTTTCTGGGCTCGATGCGGCCTTGCCAATACGGGCGACTTTGTTCGTAAAGAGCAGTGCCTTTGAGTTTTCATCTCATATATTCTAACGAACATTGGAATGTATGGACAACATGACCTCATGAGCACTGCGTTTTCGATCAGATGACCGCTTTCCCACTTGGATTCAACACAGGTGGATTTCCGCTTTGGGTCGATAGTGAAGATTGAATCCGGCGAGCCCAATGTTCGCGACTGCCGGTAGAAATGGTCAAGGCGACCGACTCATTCCAGCGTGTAAAGCGGTATGTCTTTGGCTGCTGCCAGCGCGTTTAACTCCTGTCGCGTTTTGCTGGCCATATAGGCGGCGATGGCGGCGTAGGTCGCGGGGGCAAACATCGCCATGATGTGAGCGCTGGGCAGGCCCACTTCCGCGGCAAGTGCGGCGGCGAAGTGGGGCTCCAGCGCGGCCAGCGCCACCCGGCCGTCTTGGCAGGGGTAGATGCGGTAGCCCGCGTGGCCGCCGCCCACGGCGGCGCCGGGCGTGGTCAGTTTCCATTGGCGGGGCAGGGCGAGGTAGGTGGCGGCATCAGACAGCGCCACTTCAAGTTGCGCGCCTTGGCCTTTTTGGAGTTGCAACAGCCGCGCCTTCAGCACGGCTTCCGAGGCCATCAGCGAGCCGCCCATGTCGGCGTACAAAGTAGGAGGTAAGTCCAGCCCTTGCACCAAGCCGCTTTCAGCCAGGTAGGTCAGGTCGTGGCCCGGCTCTTCGGCGCGTGCGCCGGGCGCGCCCACGATGGCGACCTGGGACAGCGCCGGGTATTGCGCGTGCAGTGTTTTCCAGCTCAGGCCCAGTTTCTTTAGCGCGCTGGGGCGAAACGAGGTGAGCAGTACGTCGGTCTTGGCCAACAGCTTGTGCAGGGCTTTTTGGCCGGCGTCGGTCTTTAGGTCTGCCGTGACGACTTTGACGCCCGCGTGCAGCGTGGCGTAGGCCTTGGGGGCGTAGCTGCCCATGGGGTCGCCCGAGCTGCCCGCTGGGGCGCTGGGATGCGGTGGCGGTTCTAGCTTGGTGCACTGGGCGCCCATCTGCTGACAGCGCATCAGTGCGGCCGGGCCGGGCAGGTTGAGGGCGAGGCTCAAGATGCGCACACCGCGCAGTGGCTGTAATGCGGCGCGGGGTGCAGGCGTTTTGGCAGGGATTTGTGGGGTCATATTGCTACTAAAAGAGAAGCTGCTCGCGCAATATCCATAAGGGCTAGAGGCCGATTCCCCTCATATTTTCGGCACTGCGGCACACCAAGGGCCAAACCAGGCCACGGCGTCGTCTTCGGGCTGGCTGGTTTCCATGGCGTCGAGCACGCAGATCTCGCCCAGCCGCTGCGCACCCAAGTCGCGCAGGCGCTCGTCCAATTGGCGGCCACCGCCCAGAAAGCTGTCGCCGTAGCTGCTGTCGCCCAGCGCCACCAAGCCGTAGCGCACGTGGCCCAGGTATTTGGCCTGCGCGTCCAGCGAGTGGAACAGGGCTTGGGCGTTCTCGGGTAGGTCGCCGCTGCCGGTGGTGCTGGTGCAAATGACGAAGATGCCGGGGCGGTCCAACACGGTGATGTCCAGCCCGTCCATGGGCAGCAGGTCTATGGTGGCGCCTACGTCGTCGGCGCAGAACTGCAGGGCTTGGGCGACGCTGCTGGCATTGCCGTGCACGCTGCCCACCAAAAGGGTGATTTGCATAGGAGAACTTGAAAGCGGGAGGCACATGATAGGGGCAATAATGGCGCAACTATTGTTGCAGGTGCGCCCTTGACTACAGACCAGCTTGGATTCGATTTTTTGCCCGATTTGCCCACGCTGCCCCGCAGCAAACCGGTGGCAAAGAAACGGGCGCCGCAGGCAGCTGCTGCGCCAGCGGCCACAGCCGTTACGGCTGCGATAGTGCCAGACACTGCGAGTACAACCGCCGCAGCGCCGGCCACTTCGGGCGACCCCGAAGCCATGGCCCAGGCACTGGAAGCCCACCCCGACTACCGCGTGCAGCGCCGCCTTCAGCCCACCCTGCGGTGGCCCGGCACCGCGCAAGGCAGCGTGACCCGCATCTTGGTGCTGGACACCGAAACCACGGGTTTGGACCAAAGCCGAGAAAAGATCATTGAGCTGGCGCTGTTGCGCGTGGACGTGGACACCACCACAGGCCTGCCGGTGGGCGAGGTGTTGGTGTACGACGGGCTGGAAGACCCGGGCAAGCCGATCCCGCCCGAGGTGTTGAAGATCACCGGTATTACCGATGCCGACGTGCAAGGCCAAGCGCTGGACGAGGGCAGAATTGCGGAACTGCTGCAAGGGGTGGATGTGGTGGTGGCACACAACGCAGGCTTTGACCGGCCGTTTGTGGAGAGTCGCATTCCGGCGTTTGCGCAAGTGGACTGGGCTTGCTCGTTTGCCGATATTGACTGGAAGGCCCAGGGCCGCAGCTCGGCCAAGCTGGAAAACCTGGCCCACCAGAACGGCTGGTTTTACGATGCGCACCGCGCTGAGATGGACTGTCACGCGCTGTTGGCCGTATTGGCGCGCCCCCTGCCGCAGGCCGCCCACACCGGGCTGGCGCAGTTGCTGCAGGCCGCGCGCAACCCCAGCTACAAGGTGAGCGCCACCAATGCGCCGTTTGACGCCAAAGACCTGCTCAAGGCGCGCGGCTACCGTTGGAACGCCGACCAGCGCGTGTGGGCCACGCGCGTGGGCGATGACGCTGCGTTAAAAGTGGAGTTGGCCTGGCTCAAAGAGCAGGTCTACAACAACCGCCACGCGGCGGTTCAGGTGGAGAAAGTGGATGCGCGGGCACGCTACTCGGCGCGCGCTGGCGTAGTCAGCCACCAGCAGCTTTAGCGTGCTGAAAATACAAGAGAAATTAGGCTCTAGCCCTCGTCTATATTGCGCAAGCAGCTATTGATTCGATAGCAAAGTGGTGAATCTGGGCGCTAGGTAAAGGACAAGGCCGCAGCTGCTTCGCGCAACTGCTCCCGTACGCTGGCCAGTTCGGGGCCGATGTGGCTGTCAATGCGGCGGATGTAGGGGCAGGTGAGGGTGGCCAGCGCGGTGTTGTCTGGGCCTAGGATGGGGAAGGAAATATCGGTGACGCCGAAAGACTGGGCCGAGTCCCGTTCCACATAGCCGCGCTCCCGGATCACGGCTAACTTGGCCTGCAATGCGTCTTCCGCGATGGGCACTTCGCCGTCCAGCGGCGTGTGTTCGGCCAGCATGCGGCGGTAGCCGCCTTCGTCGGAGTAGGCGAGTAGCAAATGACCCGACGCGGTGTCTAGCAGGCCCACGCGCGCACCCCGCTGCACCGAAAAACTCCAACCGCGCGGGCTGTTGATTTGCGCGGCAATCAGAACATTGCCCCGGTCGTACACACCCATGTGGCAAGACTGCTCGGCCTTGCGCGCGAAGTCGTCCATGATGGGCAGGGCTTGGTTGATCATGCGGCTCAGCGGCGGGTGCATATGGGCCAGCGCAAACAGCTTGAGGCTGAGCGCATAGCGGTCGCCCGAAGGGTTGCGCATGACGTACTGACGGGCCACCAGCCGCTCCAGCATGCGGTAGATCTCGCTGGCGCTGCGGTCCATGTCCTTAACGATTTCCGCGCGGGTCATGCCGTGCGGTTGCGTGGCCAGCAGCTCCAAAATGTCCAAGCCTTTGTCTAGCGCGGGAGCGCGGTAGCGGTCGTCGGCCAAGGGCGCGTCTTGCGGCTCTTCGGTCTTGGGGCGGCGGCCGCGGGGCTTGGGAGCTGGCTGGGTCATGGTGGGCGGGCTTTCGGGGTGGGCTTTTATAGCAGAGCAGGCCGAACCGAGGGTATCTACTAGTTCGTTGCCGCGTGAACTTACTTATCATTTAGGTTCACAAATGAATAAACAATTCATAAGTAAATTATTTAATCGGAGTCTGCGCCATGGGTCAAGGTCGATTGCTAGGTAAAACAGTGCTGATCACGGCAGCGGCGCAAGGCATTGGGCGGGCTAGCGCGCTGGCCTGTGCGGCCGAGGGCGCCAAGGTGATTGCGACCGACATCAACGAGACACTGCTGGCCACGCTAAAAGCCGAACACAGCCATATCGAGGTTGCAGTTCTGGATGTGCTCAAGCAGGCCTCGGTGGATGCACTGGCGGCCAAGCTGCCTGCGTTGGACGTGTTGTTCAACTGCGCCGGTATGGTGGCCAACGGCAGTTTGCTGGAATGCACGGAAGCCGATTGGGATTTGAGCTTCGAGCTCAACGTGAAAAGCATGTTCCGCATGACCCGGGCGTTTTTGCCCGCTATGTTGGCCAAGGCGCAGGCCGAGCAGGGTAGCGCGTCCATCATCAACATGGCCTCCATGGCGTCCAGCATCAAGGGCTTTGCCAACCGGGCTGCATACGGCACCACCAAGGCTGCAGTGATCGGCATGACCAAATCGCTGGCGGCGGACTATGTGAAGGCTGGCCTTCGGG
Organism: Rhodoferax sp.; assembly: GCA_034519365.1. GTDB lineage: Bacteria > Pseudomonadota > Gammaproteobacteria > Burkholderiales > Burkholderiaceae_C > Allorhodoferax. The sequence goes on from JAXHOO010000067.1 coordinate 12,224, forward strand.
CCAATGCGATTTGCCCTGGCACGGTGGACACGCCCTCGCTGCGCGGGCGTATCGCCAGCGCCGCCGACCCGGTACAGGCGGAAAAAGACTTCATTGCCCGCCAGCCCATGGGTCGCCTGGCCACGGTGGCCGACATTGCACCTCTGGTGGTCTACCTGGCCAGCGACGAGTCGCATTTTGTGACCGGACAGACGATGTTGGTTGACGGCGGCGTGACGATTTGAGCGCCCCAACTTCGACACTGCACAAGGCTTCGTGGTGACTTCATTGATTTCCGTTCGTGATGTGAGCAAGTCCTTCCCCGGCGTGAAGGCCTTGGACGGTGTGCGCTTTGACCTGCAGGCCGGCGAAGTCCACGCGCTGATGGGCGAGAACGGCGCGGGCAAATCGACCTTGATGAAAATTCTGGCCGGCGTTTACCAAAAAGACAGTGGCGAAGTGCTGTTGGACGGCAAGCCAGTGGACATCGAAAGCCCAGCGCACGCCCAGTCACTGGCCATCGGCATCATTCACCAAGAGTTGCACCTGATGGGCCACCTGACGGCCGCGCAAAACATCTACCTGGGGCGCGAGCCGCGCAAGATGGGCGGCTGGTTTTTGGATGACGACCAGCTCAACCGCGATGCGCAGGTTTTGTTTACCCGCATGAACCTTGGCTTGGCGCCGACCGCCATGATTGGCGAGCTGACGGTGGCAAAGCAGCAGATGGTGGAAATTGCCAAAGCGCTGTCCCACAAGTCGCGCGTGCTGATCATGGACGAGCCTACCGCCGCACTGAATAACGCCGAAATTGAAGAGCTCTTCACCATCATTCGCCAGCTCAAGAGCGAAGGCGTGGGTATTGTTTACATCTCCCACAAGATGGACGAAATCCAGCGCATTGCCGATCGCGTGACCGTCTTGCGCGACGGCAGCTATGTGGACACGGTGCCGGCCAGCACGCCGATGCCCGAAGTCATCGCCATGATGGTGGGGCGCACGCTGGAGCCCGCCGCCAAGACCATCCCCGACACCATGGGCAATGAGGTACTACTAGACGTACGCGGCCTGCGCCGCGGCCGGGTCATTCGGGATGTCAGTTTTAGCGTTCGCCGGGGCGAAATTCTGGGCTTTGCCGGCTTGATGGGGGCAGGGCGCACCGAGGTGGCGCGCGCTATTTTTGGCGCTGACGCGATCGACGCGGGTGAAGTCTGGGTGCGCGGCGAACGCATCCGCCTGACGTCTCCCGAGGACGCGGTGCAGGCGGGTATTGGTTACCTGTCCGAAGACCGCAAGCATTTCGGCTTGGCCACCGGCATGGATGTGGAGTCCAACATCACGCTGCCCAGCCTGCGGCGCTGGCTGAAGTGGGGCGTGTTCCTCAAGCAGTCGGCCATTCAGGAGATCTCCCAACAGATGGTGGAGAAGCTGCGCATCAAAACTCCGTCGCTCACGCAAACGGCCAAGCTCTTGTCCGGCGGCAACCAGCAAAAAGTGGTGATTGCCAAGTGGCTGGTGCAAGACTGTGATGTCCTGATTTTTGACGAACCTACCCGCGGTATCGACGTTGGCGCCAAGAGCGAAATTTACAAGCTGCTGAACGACCTGGCGGCCCAGGGCCGCGCCATTGTGGTGATCTCTAGCGAGCTGCCCGAAGTGCTGTTGCTGAGCCACCGTGTGCTGGTGATGTGCGAGGGCCGCATTACCGGCGAGGTGCACGGTAGCGAAGCCACCCAAGAAAACTTGATGGCACTGGCGACCCTGCGCGACGCGCCGACCCACGTGGTGCACTGACTCTTAGAACCCAAGGTATTTTGATGACGCAAGCTAATTCCACTACTTCCACTTCTTGGCTGGCCCGTCTGTCGGGTGGCCAGGCCAAGCAAAAGCTGCTGGCTTTTGCCAGCTTGATCGCGCTCATGGTGGTGTTCAGCATCCTCAAGCCCGACGCCTTCATGACGCAGGACAACATCATCGGCATCTTGCAGTCCACCACTGTGATTGGCGTGCTGGCGATCGCCAGTACTTTCATCATCATTACCTCGGGCATTGACCTGTCGGTGGGTGTGCTGATGACCTTTTGCGCGGTGATGGGCGGCGTGTTCATGGTGAACTGGGGCTTGCCTTTGCCGTTGGGGGTGTTGGGCGCGGTTGCTGTGGGTGCCTTGTGTGGCGTGACCTCGGGCCTTGCTATCACCAAGCTCAAGGTACCGCCCTTTATCGCCACGCTGGGGATGATGATGTTGCTCAAAGGGGCTTCGCTCATCATTACCGGCACGCGCCCCATTTATTTCAGCGATGTGGAGGGGTTTGACAGCATTTCTCTGGGGTCGTTGATTGGCATGGTGTTTCCAGACCTGCCCATTCCCAATGGCGTGCTCATTTTGTTTTTAGTGGCGGTGGTCAGTGCCATCGTACTGAACAAAACCGCACTGGGTCGCTACACCTTTGCGCTGGGCAGCAATGAAGAAGCCGTGCGGCTGTCGGGGGTCAATGTGGACCGCTGGAAGATCAAGGTCTATGCCTTTGCCGGCGGCATTTGCGGTGTGGCGGGCTTGCTGATTGCCTCGCGTTTGAATTCGGCGCAACCTGCATTGGGCCAAGGCTACGAGCTGGACGCGATTGCCGCCGTAGTGATTGGCGGCACCTCGCTCAGCGGCGGCGTGGGGACGATTTTAGGAACCCTGATTGGCGCTTTCATCATGAGCGTGCTGATCAATGGCTTGCGCATCATGTCGGTGGCGCAGGAGTGGCAAATGGTGTTGACCGGTCTCATCATCATCTTGGCCGTCTACACCGACAACCTCCGTCGCAACAAGAAATAAGGAGACCGACTGACGCTCACCGCACATCCAGTTTCCCGCTACCTATCTCACCGTGTTAGTTCGTTAGATTGATTTTTTACAACCACAAGCTTTTATTAGGAGACAAACCATGAACGCAAAACGAAAACTACTGGCTTTGACCGCAGGCCTGGCCTTGGCGGGCTTTAGCAGCTTCGCATCGGCCCAAGAGATCTACATTCCGCTGATCTCCAAAGGCTTCCAACACCAATTCTGGCAAGCCGTGAAGCAAGGCGCTGACCAGGCCGCCAAAGATTACAAAGTGAAAGTCACCTTTGAAGGCCCGGAAACAGAGCAACAAGTGGACAAGCAGATCGACATGCTGTCGGCTGCACTGGCCAAGAAGCCAGCTGCAATTGGGTTTGCTGCGCTGGACAGCAAGGCCGCCATTCCTTTGTTGAAAAAGGCCCAGGCTGCCAAGGTCCCCGTCATCGCGTTTGACTCGGGTGTGGACAGCGACATTGTGTTGACCACCGCCCAAACCGACAGCAAGGCCGCAGCAGCATTGGCCGCCGACATGATGGCCAAGCTCATTGGTGGCGAAGGCGAAGTGGCCGTGATTGGCCATGACCAGACCAGTACCACGGGCACTGGCCGCCGCGACGGTTTTGTGGACCAAATCAAAGCCAAGTACCCCAAGATTAAGGTGGTGGACGTTCAGTACGGCGGCGGTGACCACTTGAAGTCGGCTGAAATTGCCAAGACCTTGATGCAAGCGCACCCCAAGCTCAAAGGCATCTTCGGTACCAACGAAGGCTCCGCCATCGGCGCTGGTAAGGGCATGAAGGAAGCTAAAAAGACCGGCGTGGTCATCATCGGCTTTGACTCAGGCAAAGCCCAAAAAGACATGATCAACGACGGCACCATTGCCGGCGCGATCACGCAAAATCCGGTTGGCATTGGCTACAAGACGGTGGAAGCGGCTGTGAAGGCGCTCAAGGGCGAGAAGTTGCCCAAGATCATCGACACCGGTTTCTACTACTACGATAAGTCCAATATGAGCGAGCCCAAGATCGCTGCGGTTCTTTACGATTGATCGTTTGAGTGGCAAGGGGTGCATGGGTATCCCTTGTCTATTTTGTTGACTGAAAAGGAAAGACTGTGAAACTTCTACGCTACGGATTGCCAGGTCAGGAAAAGCCCGGTGTTTTGGACGCCCAAGGTCGCGTGCGCGATTTGTCGGGCGTGATTGCTGATGTTGCTGGGGCTGCGCTGCTGCCCGAAAGCTTGGCACGTTTGCGTGGTTTGAATATTGAGAGCCTGCCCTTGGTGGCGGGCACTCCGCAGAAGGACTTGCGCCTAGGGGCCTGTGTTGGCAGCGTCGGCAAGTTCATTTGCATTGGCTTGAACTACTCCGACCATGCAGCCGAGGCGGGCATGCAGGTGCCGCCGGAGCCGGTGATTTTTAACAAATGGACCAGCGCCATCGTTGGTCCGGATGACCAAGTGGAAATTCCACGTGGTTCGCTCAAGACCGACTGGGAAGTGGAACTGGGCTTTGTCATTGGCAAAGGCGGCCGCTACATCGAGGAAGCCGATGCCATGTCGCATGTGGCGGGCTACTGCGTCGTGAACGATGTGTCGGAGCGCGAATACCAGCTGGAGCGCAGCGGTACCTGGGATAAGGGCAAGGGTTGCGATACCTTTGGCCCGACCGGCCCGTGGTTGGTGACGGCCGACGAAGTGCCTGATCCACAGGCCTTGGGCATGTGGTTGGAAGTCGATGGCAAGCGCTACCAAAATGGAAGCACCTCTACCATGGTGTACGGGGTCAAGTTCTTAATTTCCTACCTGAGCCGCTTCATGAGCCTGCAACCAGGCGACATCATTTCGACGGGCACACCGCCCGGTGTTGGCATGGGGCAAAAGCCGCCCGCCTTTCTGCGCGCAGGCCAAACCATCCACCTGGGCATTGATGGCCTGGGCAGCCAGACCCAAATTACCGTACAAGCCTAACGGCCACCCTATGAGCAAAGTCACCCACATGCGCGTCGTCGACGTGCGCTTTCCCACGTCCCAACACTTGGATGGTTCGGACGCCATGAATCCGGACCCGGACTATTCCGCAGCCTATGTGATTCTGGAAACCGACCAACCCGGCTTGGAAGGACATGGCCTGACCTTCACTATCGGCCGCGGCAACGAGATTTGCTGCGCCGCCATCGAAGCCATGCGCCATTTGGTAGTGGGCTTGGACATGGATTGGGTGGCCGAGGACATGGGGCGTTTCTGGTGCTACATCACCTCGGACAGCCAACTGCGCTGGATCGGCCCGGACAAGGGCGCTATCCATCTGGCGACTGGTGCGGTGGTCAACGCGGTGTGGGACTTGTGGGCGAAGCAAGAGGGCGTGCCGGTGTGGGAGTTGGTGGCTCGCATGAGCCCAGAAGAGTTGGTGAAGCTCATTGACTTCCGCTACATCACCGATTGCATCACGCCCGAAGAAGCCTTGGCGCTGCTGAAAAAGCAAGCGGTAGGAAAGGAAGAGCGCTGGGCCACGTTGCAGCGCGAGGGCTATCCCTGCTACACCACTTCGGCGGGCTGGCTGGGCTATGACGACGACAAGCTGCGCCGTCTTTGCAAAGAGGCCACCGATGCCGGTTTCAACCATATCAAGCTGAAAGTTGGCCGTGACAAGGCCGACGATATTCGCCGCCTGCGCATTGCGCGCGAAGTACTGGGGCCAGACCGCCAACTAATGATCGACGCCAACCAGGTGTGGGAAGTGAACCAGGCCGTGGAATGGGTGCGCGAACTGGCGTTTGCCAAACCTTGGTTTATCGAGGAGCCGACCAGCCCGGACGATATTGAAGGCCACCGTGTGATCCGGGAGGGCGTACACCCGGTGAAAGTGGCAACGGGCGAGATGTGCCAAAACCGCATTGTTTTCAAGCAGCTCATCATGCGCGGCGCCATTGACGTGGTGCAGATTGACTCCTGCCGCCTGGGCGGTGTGAATGAAATTTTGGCCGTGATGTTGATGGCGGCCAAGTACAACTTGCCGGTGTGCCCGCACGCCGGCGGCGTGGGCCTGTGCGAGTACGTGCAGCATTTGTCCATGATCGACTACCTGTGCATTGCCGGTACCCGCGAAGGCCGTGTGATTGAGTTTGTCGACCACTTGCACGAGCACTTCAAGGAGCCCTGTGTGATTGAAAATGCGGCGTATATGCCGCCCAAGGCCCCGGGCTTTTCCATAGAGATGAAGGCGGCTTCGTTGAAGGAGTACACCTTCAAACCCAAGGCGCTGGCGACTGCCTGATGAAGATCGACACCCACCAGCACTTCTGGCGCTACCGCGCAGAGGCGTTCCCCTGGATCAGTGCGGCTATGCCCGCGCTGCAGCGAGACTGCCTGCCGGACGACGTAGCTCCGGCGTTGCAGGCGGCCGGAGTCACGGGGGTGGTGGCGGTACAGGCCCGCAGCGATGCTGACGAAACTGACTTTTTGTTGGACTTGGCAGACCGTTACCCTAAGATATTGGGCGTGGTGGGCTGGGCAGATTTGGCGGCCACTGAGCTGCCCGAACTACTGGCACGGTGGGCTGTGCACTCCGCATTCAAAGGCTTGCGCCATGTCTTGCAGGACGAAGCCGATGTAGCGGCCTGGGTGGCGCGCGCCGACATCCACAAGGGCTTGGCTGCCGTGCAGCAATACGCAACTGAACGAAGCATAC
>JAXHOO010000059.1:0-16900 GCA_034519365.1 Rhodoferax sp.
CTAGCGACCAAAAGTGTATACACTTTGATCGCCAGCGGGCTATGATGGCGGCATGGAATCATCTACCACCAGCGTCATCGTCGACTCGCTGACACAGGCCATCGTTGAGCACCGGCTACAGCCGGGCGCCAAGTTGGCCGAGCAAAAGCTGGCCACCCACTTTGGTGTTTCGCGCACGCTGGTACGCCAAGCGCTGTTCCAACTCTCCCAAAACCGGCTGATTCGGCTAGAGCCCGCGCGCGGCGCCTTTGTAGCTGCGCCGTCGGTCAAAGAGGCGCAACAGGTGTTTGCCGTACGGCGCATGCTGGAGGCCGAGATGACACGCGCCTTTGTGCGCGAAGTCACGCCCGCCAAGATCAAGGCCCTGAAACAGCATGTGGCCCAAGAAAAGGCCGCCGTGCAGGGCGGCGATGTGTCCGGCCGGGCCGAGCTACTGGGCGATTTTCATGTGCGCATGGCCGAATTGATGGGCAACGACGTGTTGGCACAGATATTGGGTGAGTTGATTTCCCGCTGCGCACTGATCACGCTGATGTACCAATCCACCGCCGCCGCCAAACACTCGAACGATGAGCACTTGGCCATCGTCCAAGCCTTGGCCAACAAAGATGAAGCGCTGGCCCTGCGCCTGATGGACGAGCACCTTCAGCACGTAGAAGCCCACCTCACCTTCGACCCCAAAACACCCCACAACGACTTGGCAACGGCACTGGCCTAGCTCTATGAACCACTACGCTACTAACACCTCTTACCCCCGCGACCTGGTGGGCTACGGCACCCAGGTGCCGCACGCCCAATGGCCGGGTGGCGCCCGGATTGCGTTGCAATTTGTACTGAACTACGAAGAAGGTGGCGAAAACGCGGTGCTGCACGGCGACCCGGCCTCCGAACAATTCCTGTCCGAGATGTTCAACCCCGCCGCGTTTCCCGCGCGCCACATGAGCATGGAGGGCATTTACGAATACGGTTCGCGCGCTGGCGTGTGGCGCATCCTGCGCGAGTTTGAAACGCGCGGCCTACCACTCACGATTTTTGGCGTCAGCATGGCGCTGCAACGCCACCCCGAACTGACGGCGGCCTTCAAGGCGCTGGGCCACGAGATTGCCTGCCACGGCTGGCGCTGGATCAGCTACCAAAATGTGGACGAGGCCACCGAGCGCGAGCACATGCGCATCGGCATGGACATCATCACCGCGCTGACCGGCGAGCGCCCGTTGGGCTGGTACACCGGGCGCGACAGCCCCAACACCCACCGCCTGGTGGCCGACTACGGCGGCTTCGCCTACGACAGCGACTACTACGGCGACGACCTGCCGTTCTGGATGGAAGTGCAGAAAACCGATGGCAGCATCGTGCCCCAGCTCATCCTGCCCTACACGCTGGACACCAACGACATGCGCTTTTCCTCGGCCCAAGGCTTTGCCCAGGGCGACGATTTTTTCACCTACCTGAAAGACAGCTTCGACGTGCTCTACGCCGAGGGCGACCCACAGGGTCTCAACGCGCCCAAGATGCTGAACGTTGGTATGCACTGCCGCCTGCTGGGCCGCCCCGGCCGCCTGCGCGCGCTGCAGCGCTTTCTGGACTATGTCCAGTTGCACGAGCGGGTTTGGATTTGCCGCCGCATTGACATCGCCAAGCACTGGGCCAGCACCCATCCCTATGTGGCGACGCCCGCGCAGGCCTGAGCCGAAGGATCACAAGGACCGCCCATGCCCACTCTGACCCTGCAAGACCTCAACAGTGCCCCACTGGCGCATGCCGCCGACATGCTGGACGGCCTGTACGAGCACTCCCCGTGGATTGCCGAACAGGCGCTGGCGCAGCGGCCGTTCCAGTCGCTGGCGCAGCTCAAGCACGCCATGGTGCGCGTGCTGCACGCCGCCGGCACCGAAGCCCAACTGGCCCTGATCCGCGCCCACCCCGAGCTGGCCGGCAAGGCCATGGTGAGCAAGACGCTGACCGTGGAATCGACGAACGAACAAAACAAGGCCGGCCTGACCGATTGCACGCCTGCCGAGCTGGCCCAGATTCAGCAGCTCAACGCCGACTACAACGCCAAGTTCGGCTTCCCCTTCATCCTCGCGGTGCGCGGCCCGCGCGGCACGGGCCTCAGCAAACACGAAATCATTGCCACCTTCGCGCGCCGCTTGCAGGGCCACCCCAGCTTCGAGCTGCAAGAGTGCCTGCGCAACATCCACCGCATTGTGGAAATTCGCCTGAACGACAAATTTGGCGTGGTGCCCCAAGTCGGCAACTTGGTCTGGGACTGGCAAGAGGCGCTGGCCGTGCATACCGACCCTGGCTACGCCGAGAAGGGCCAGCTCACCGTCACTTACCTGACCGACGCGCACCGCGCTTGCGCCGCCCACATTGCCATGCAAATGCACGACTGCGGGTTTGACGACGTGCAAATTGACGCCGTGGGCAACGTGGTGGGCCGCTACCGCGCGGCCACGGACGACGCCAAAACCCTGCTCACCGGCTCGCACTACGACACGGTGCGCAACGGCGGTAAGTACGACGGGCGCTTGGGCATTTACGTGCCCATGGCCTGTGTACGCGCGCTGGCGCAGGCGGGGCAGCGCTTGCCGTTTCATATCGAAGTGGTGGGCTTTTCGGAAGAAGAGGGCCAGCGCTACAAGGCCACCTTCTTGGGCTCAGGCGCGCTGATTGGCCAGTTCAACACGGCCTGGCTGGACCAGCTGGACGCCGACGGCATCAGTCTGCGCAACGCCATGGCCCATGCGGGCCTCAAGGTCGAAGACATTGCCGCGCTGCAACGCAATCCATCGGATTACCTCGGTTTTGTTGAGGTGCATATCGAGCAAGGCCCGGTGCTCAACGAGCTGGACTTGCCGCTGGGCGTGGTCACCTCGGTGAACGCCAGCGTGCGCCTGCGCGGCGAAGTGGTGGGCACAGCCTGCCACGCTGGCACCACGCCCATGGACCGGCGCAATGACGCTGCGGTGGCGGTCGCCGAACTGATGTTGGCGGCCGAAGCACGCGCCTTGGCCGATGGCGACTCGGTGGCGACCGTGGGCCAACTGCTGGTGCCCAATGGTTCGGTCAACGTAGTGCCGGGGCGCTGTGAATTCAGCTTGGACATGCGCGCGCCCAGCAACGCCCAGCGCGACGCCTTGGAGCGCGATGTGCGCGCCGCGCTGCACGACATTGCGGCGCGCCGCAAGGTGCTCTACACGCTGGAAGAGTCCATGCGGGCCAGCGCCGCTCCCAGTGCGCCCGAATGGCAACAGCGCTGGGAGCGCGCTGTGGAGTCGCTCGGTGTGCCGCTGCACCGTCTGCCCAGCGGCGCCGGGCACGACGCCATGAAGCTGCACGAAGTAATGCCGCAGGCCATGTTGTTTGTGCGCGGGCAAAACGCGGGCATCAGCCACAACCCACTCGAATCCACCACCAGCGACGACATGCAACTGGCGGTCGATGCCTTCGCCCATTTGCTCCACCAGCTCACCGCAGAGCTGTAATTTCTGAGCTGTAAATCCCGCAATACCTCCCACGTTCCCCGAAAGCTCTCACCATGACCACCTACCACCAACTTGACGCTTGGGTCGACGCCCACTTTGACGAAGAAGTGCGCTTCTTGCAGGCGCTGGTGCGCGTACCCACCGACACCCCGCCCGGCAACAACGCCCCCCATGCTGAGCGCGCGGCGGAGCTGCTGGACGCCATGGGATTGCCCGCTGAAAAGTTCGCCGTGCCGCAAGACGAAGTGCACGCGGCGGGCCTGCAAAGCATTACCAATCTGCTGGTGCGCCGGCAATATGGCGATGGTGACGCTGGCAAAACCATACTGCTCAACGCCCACGGCGACGTGGTGCCACCGGGCGAGGGCTGGAGCAAAGACCCGTACGGCGGTGAGATTGAGAACGGCAAGATCTACGGCCGCGCGACCGCCGTGAGCAAGTGCGATTTCGCCACCTACGCCTTTGCGCTGCGCGCCCTAGAGGCAGTGGCCAAGCCCAGCAAGGGCAACGTTGAATTGCTGTTTACCTACGACGAAGAATTCGGCGGCGAAGTGGGCCCAGCCTGGATGCTGCGCCACGGCCATATCAAGCCCGACCTGATGGTGGCCGCTGGCTTTAGCTACCAAGTCATCACCGCGCACAACGGCTGTCTGCAACTGGAAGTCACCGTGCACGGCAAGATGGCCCACGCCGCCATTCCCGACAGCGGCGTGGATGCGCTGCAAGGCGCCGTGGCGATTCTGAACACGCTGTACGCGCAAAACACGCTGTACCGCCAAGTGCGCTCCCAGGTCGCGGGCATCACCCACCCCTACCTGAACGTGGGCACCATCACCGGCGGTACCAACACCAACGTGATTCCCGGCCTGGTGAGCTTCAAGGTGGACCGCCGCATGATCCCCGAAGAAAACCCGACGGAAGTGGAAGCCACGCTTCGCACCCTGATCGCTGAAGCCGCAGCGAAATGCCCCGGTATCACGGTGGATGTGAAGCGCCTGCTGCTGGCGCGCGCTATGCAACCGCTGCCCGGCAACCAACCTCTGGTGGCCGCGATTCAAACCCACGGCAAGGCGGTGTTTGGCGAAGACATTCCCGCACTGGGAACGCCGCTGTACACCGACGTGCGCATCTTCTGCGAGGCCGGTATTCCCGGTGTGATTTACGGTGCGGGGCCGCGCACCGTGCTGGAGTCGCACGCCAAGCGGGCTGACGAACGCCTGGACCTGGAAGACCTGCGCCGCGCCACCAAGGTGATGGCGCGCGCGCTGCACGACTGGATGGCCTGAGGCGCTGCCGGAACTGCAGCGTGACTGCACTGCTGCCCGGTCCTACTCCCCGGCAGCACGGCCTGCCCCCGTTGGTGAGCCCGAAGACCCGCTTGCTGATACTGGGTAGCTTTCCTGGCGTGCGCTCACCGGCCGCGCAGGAATACTATGGCCACCCACAGAACCAGTTTTGGCGGATTTTGCAAGCAATTTGGCCCTTGCTTATGTAGTCTGCGCAAGAAGCTACGAATACCGTAGCGCTTGGCTACTGGAGCGCGGCCTGGGCCTGTGGGACGTGTACGCCAGCTGCGAGCGCGAAGGCAGCTTGGACAGTGCCATTCGCAACCCGGTGGTGAACGATATTGCGGCGCTACAACTCCCCCAATTGGTTGCGCTGGCGCACAACGGCGGCGAAAGCTTCAAACACGCGCGCCACACGGCCGCACTGGGCCTGCCCGTCTACAAACTCCCCAGCACCAGCCCTGCCAATGCGTCGTAGAGCTTTGCGCGCAAGCTGGACGCGGGGCGCACGGTGATGCCGACGCGCGGACTGGTGTAGCCCGCGCACTCGGCACTCAAATAGTAGTCAAATTGGCCTCTAGCCCTTATGGCAATTGCGCGAGCAGCTCCTGATTCAGGAGCAAGCTAATCCCTGCGACCCGGCGGTGCGGCTAGGTTGCGCGGGGTGTGCCGGTGGATGAGCGCACTACCAGCACCGGGTCCGGAATCTTGACGCAGCGAGGTTGGTGCTGCGGGTCCTCCATCAGATCCAACAACAGGCTAATCGCCAGCGTGGCCATGGTTTCGGTGTGCAAGGCCACCGTGGTCAGGCCGGGGCGCATGTCGCGCGCGAGCTGAATGTCGGTGATGCCGATGAGCGACATGGCCTGCGGCACCGCAATGCCGCGCTCCACCAGCACCTGGGCTGCGCCATAGGCCATCAGGTCGTTGCTGGCGAAGATGGCCGTGAGGTTAGGGTTGGCCTCCAACAACGACTCTGCTGCTGCGCGCCCGCCGGCAATGGTGTCAGGCGTGTCGCGGGTGTTGGCCGGGTCCAGCGTAAGACCTGCCGCGTGCAACGCTGCCTCAAACCCACTCAAGCGCACGATCTGCCGCCCCGCCAAGCCGCTGCCTACGATGGCGCCAATGCAGGTGTGGCCCAAGGCCACCAAGTGCTGGCCCGCAATCTCGCCGGCCCGGTGCAAGTCCAACACCACATGGGGCACCTGGTCGTCGTAGTGGGTCACTTCGTTCGAGGCCAAGACAATGGGAGCGCGCCGGTTGCTGATCTGCGCCACGTCTTCGGGAGTAATGCCGGTGTCCAGCACCAACACGCCGCCAGCCAAGGAGTCGGTAATTTGCTTGAGGTAGGCCAGCCCGATGTCGGAGCGGTCTGGCGTGTTGCACACCATCAGAAAGTAGTTGCGGTTGCGCGCGACCCGTTCGGCCACCGCCACAAACTCGGGGTAGAACGGGTTGGTAATGTCGGGCAGCACCATGGCCACCATGGACGACTTGCCCTCGGCCAGCGCCCGCGCCATGAGGTTGGGTCGGTAGCCGGTAGCGGCAATGGCGGCTTCCACCTTTTGCACCGTGGAGGGTTTGACTTTTTGGGTATTGCGCAACACGTTGGATACCGTGGCGGTGGTCACTCCCGCCAAGCGTGCGACATCACTGAGAGTGGCCATGTGCTGAGATAAATCCTGTGTTGTGGGGCTGGAACGGCGCGCTTAAGGACTTACCCTAGGTCATGTTCTTTTTGCGGACAAGCGTAGGTATACTACAAAAATTGCTGAATTTAACCGCTTAAATAATATTTAAACGGTCTCAGGAGCAGGCCCCATCCGGGCGGGCTCCCGCGAATGCAGCACTTGGGAAACCTGTTGCCGGGTCAATTATTTAACCGCTTAAATTTCAGAAAGGATTTCAGTCAATACGGAGATCACATCCATTTGGAGACAACAGATTGGCGATCGCAGACAACATCGACTGCAGGCCACCTGAGCACACTTACAGACTTGAACTGAGAGAAAAAACACCATGGATTTTGTAAAACGCACCACGCTGACCGCTATGGCCGGCCTCGTCCTCGGAACTTCCGGCCTGATGGCTGCCACGACCGCTTCTGCCAAAGAAGTCACCATCTGGGCTTGGGACCCCAACTTCAACATCGCCATCATGCAAGAGGCGGCCAAGCGCTACACCGCCAAGCACCCAGGCGCCACCTTCAAGATCGTGGACATGGCCAAGGCCGACTTGGAGCAAAAGCTGCAGACAACGCTGGCCTCTGGCGTGACCAAGTCCCTGCCCGATATCGTGCTAGTGGAAGACTACAACGCCCCCAAATACCTGCGCTCCTTCCCCGGCGCGTTTGAACCCATGTCCGGCAAAGTGGACTACAAGGGGTTTGCCAAATACAAGGTCGACCTGATGACCCTGGACGGCAAGGTTTATGGCCTGCCGTTTGACTCCGGCGTGACCGGCATGTACTACCGCAAAGACTTGCTGGCCAAGGCCGGCTTCGCCGAGAAGGACATGCAGAACATCACTTGGGACCGTTACATCGAAATCGGCAAGAAGGTCGAAGCCGCTACCGGCAAAAAAATGCTCGGCATTGACCCCAATGACAACGGCCTAGTCCGCGTCATGATGCAGTCCGGCGGCCGCTGGTACTTCGACAAAGACGGCAAGCTCGACATCAAGAGCAACCCCGCCTTGAAAGCCGCGCTGGAAATCCAAGCCAAGCTGTTCAAGGCCGGCATCGTCAAACCCACCACCGGCTGGGCTGAGTACGTCGGCGCGGTGAACAGCGGCGACGTGGCGTCCATCACCACCGGCGTGTGGATCACCGGCTCAGTGAAGTCCGAGAAGAGCCAATCTGGTCTGTGGGCTGTTGCGCCTACGCCGTCGTTGGGTATTCCCGGTGCGAGCAATGCCTCCAACCTGGGCGGCTCCAGCTGGTACGTGCTGTCCAGCGGCAAAGAAAAAGCCATGGCCGTGGATTTCTTGAATGAGATCTATGCCAAGGATGTGGACTTCTACCAAACCATCCTGCAGTCGCGTGGCGCCGTTGGCACCCTCTTGGCTTCGCGCACGGGCAAGGAATACTCCGCACCCGATGCCTTCTTTGGCGGCGCCAAAGTCTGGCAACAGTTCAGCGATTACCTGGGCAAGGTGCCTAGCGTGAACTACGGCATCTACACCTACGAAGGTGACGCCGCCGTGGCTGCCCAACTGCCTGGCCTGATCCAAGGCACACCGGTCGACAAAGTGTTGGACAACATCCAGCAACAGCTCGCATCGCAGATCAAATAAGGTCTGCTTAATGGGGCGGTGGCCGCAAGGTGCGGCACCGCCCTTTTTGGATTGCCAGAGGGACATTTCATGCGGCACCCCCCCGCGCCGAGCTACCGGCGCTTTTACGACGTCAATGGCTGGGCCTTCATCAGTGCAGCGCTGCTGCTGATGGCGGCCTTCACGGTCTACCCCATTCTCAAATCGCTGTGGATGTCTGTCCACGCCGGGCAAGGCACCATGGTGCGCTTCGTGGGTCTGGACAACGTGGTGCGGCTGTGGAGCGACCCGATCTTTCTGCGGGCGCTCACCAACACGTTCATCTTTCTGGTCATTCAGGTGCCCTTCATGATCGTACTGGCGCTGGTCATGGCCTCATGCCTGAACATGCCAAATCTGAAGTTTCGCGGGCTGTTGCGCACCGCTGTATTTCTGCCCTGCGTAACCTCGTTGGTCGCGTACTCAGTGCTGTTCAAAAGCATGTTTTCGTACGACGGCATCGTCAACGCCAGCTTGCTGCAGCTCGGTCTTATCGGCGAACCGATTCCCTGGTTAACTGACCCCTTCTGGTCACGCTTGGTCATCATCACCGCGCTGACCTGGCGTTGGACCGGCTACAACATGGTGTTCTACCTCGCGGCCATGCAAAACATCGACAAGTCGATCTACGAGGCGGCCCGAATTGATGGCATCTCAGCCTTCCGCCGTTTTGTGTCCATCACCATTCCCATGCTCAAGCCAGTGATTTTGTTCACCACGGTGACGTCGACCATTGGCACCTTGCAGCTGTTTGACGAAGTGATGAACATCACCAACGGTGGCCCCGCCGACAGCACGCTGTCGCTGTCGCTCTACATCTACAACCTGTCCTTCCGCTACGTGCCCAACTTTGGTTACGCGGCTACCGTGTCTTACGTCATCGTGGCACTGGTGGCGGTACTGGCTGTGGCGCAGTTTTACCTGGCCCGGGAGCGTGACCAATGAACCTCTTGCTCGACAAACTCCGGGGTGCGGTGGTCTACGTCTTTCTCGGCGCTATGGCGCTGGCCTCGGTGTTTCCGTTTGGCTGGATGGTCATTAGCGCCACCAACACCAGCCGCGACGTGACCAAGGGCAAGCTGAGTTTTGGCAGCGCGCTGCTGGACAACTATGCGAAGTTCGCGTCTCTGTATGACGTGCCACTGGTGTTCTGGAACTCCGCCAAGATTGCCATCGTCGGCACCGTGTTGACGCTGGCCGTCTCGTCCATCGCGGGCTACGGCTTTGAAGTGTTCCGATCGGCCACGCGCGAGCGTGTCTACCGTGGCTTGCTGCTGTCCATGATGGTGCCGTTTGCGGCGCTGATGATTCCGCTGTTCACGCTGATGGCGCAGTTCGACATGCTGGACACCCACATGGCGGTCATCTTGCCCACCGTGGCCTCGGCCTACCTGATTTTTTACTTCCGCCAAAGCAGCAAGGCCTTCCCGTCGGAGCTGCGCGAAGCCGCCCGATTGGACGGCCTCAAGGAATGGCAAATCTTCCTGTTTGTCTATGTGCCGGTGATGCGCTCCACCTACGCGGCGGCCTTCATCATCGCCTTCATGGCGTCGTGGAATGCCTTCTTGTGGCCCCTGATTGCGCTGCAGTCGGTCGAGCTCAAAACCATCACCTTGGTGTTGTCCTCGCTCAACTCTGCCTACACGCCGGACTTCGGCGTGATCATGGTAGCGACGGTGCTGGCCACCGTCCCCACGCTTCTCGTTTTCTTCGCAATGCAACGGCAGTTCGTACAGGGCATGCTGGGCTCCGTCAAATAAGGTTTTCACATGCGCTCACTCACCAAACTCAACACGGGCTGGACTTTTCACTCTTCGTTTTCTTCCACTCTGATCACCCAAACCGCCGCAGGCGCCTCCGTGCGCCTGCCGCACAACGCGGTGGACTTGGAGATGACCTACCTGGACGAGCGCAGCTACCAAAAGGAGTTCGGTTACCAGTACACACTGGCCTGGAAGCCCGAATACGCTGGCCGCGAAATCTCGCTCGAGTTTGACGGCGCCATGGCCAACAACGTGGTCTGGGTGAACGGCCAGCAGGTGGTCGCGCACAAAGACGGCTACACCCCGTTCAGCGCGCGCCTGACCGGTCTGCTGAAAGACGACGACAACCTCATTACCGTCAAGATTGACGGCAGCGAGAACCCTGAAATTCCCCCATTCGGCGGCCAGATTGACTACCTGACCTACGCCGGCATTTACCGCGATGTGTGGCTCAAGCTGACTGACGCAGTCTCCATTGCCAACATCAAGGTGGACACCTCCGCCGAGTTAAGCGATGCCAAGGGCGTGCGCGTCACAGGCTTTCTGGCCAACCCCACCAACACAGCCTTCACCGGCAACGCGCTGGTGGAGTTGTGCAACGTCGACGGCAGCGTGCTGCAACAGCAGACCACCGAGGTGTCGGCCAGCACGTTCAGCGTCGCGTTTGAAAAACTCGCCGGTCTGAAGCTGTGGGAGCTGGACGCGCCCCAGCTGTACTTGGTGCGCGTCACCATCACCACCTCGGCCGGCACCGACCAGCTCAGCACCCGCTTTGGCTTTCGCACCGCGGCCTTTACCACCGAAGGCTTTTTCCTCAACGGCCAACCGGTCAAGATCCGCGGCCTCAACCGCCACCAGAGCTTCCCCTATGTGGGCTATGCCATGGGCGCGCGCGCGCAGACCAAAGACGCCGACATCCTGAAGCACGAACTCAAGTGCAACCTGGCCCGCACCTCACACTACCCGCAGTCCACTTACTTCCTAGACCGCTGTGATGAGATTGGCCTCTTGGTGCTGGAAGAGATTCCTGGCTGGCAACACATTGGGGGTCAGGCTTGGCAAGACGAGTCGGTAGAGAACACGCGCCGCATGATCGAACGCGACTGGAACCACCCCTCCATCATCTGCTGGGGCGTGCGCATCAACGAGTCGGCCGACAACCACGACTTCTATGTGCGCACCAACGCCATGGCCCGCGCGCTGGATACCTCGCGCCCCATTGGTGGCATTCGCTGCATTGACAACAGCGAACTGCTGGAAGACGTTTACACCATGAACGACTTCTTCAACGGCGCAGGCCCCGAGTGGTTGGACGGCCGCGACCCGGTGCCACTGCGCGCGCCGCGCACCGTGACCGGCCTCGACCATGAAGTGCCGTATTTGGTGACCGAGCACACCGGCCACATGTACCCCACCAAGCGCATCGACCCCGAAGACCGCCAGGCCGAGCACGTTACGCGCCACCTGCAAGTACTCAACGCGGCCTATGGCAACCCGGTCATTTCCGGCGCCATCGGCTGGTGCATGTACGACTACAACACGCACAAAGACTTTGGTGCGGGCGACCGCATCTGCCACCACGGCGTGATGGACATCTTCCGTGAGCCCAAGTTTGCCGCCAGCGTGTACAGCAGCCAGTGCAGCCCCGCCGAACAAGTCGTCATGGAACCAGTCACCTACTGGGCGCGCGGCGAGAAAGACCGCTGCGAAGTGCTGCCCCTGATCGTGCTCACCAATTGCGATTACGTGGAACTGAAGGTGGGCGACTTTGCGCCCAAGCGCGCCGAACCTGATCGCGAGCGCTACCCACACCTGCCGCACGCGCCGGTGATTTTTGATGGCCGCCATGTCAACATGAACGACCTCGGCGCTTGGGGCATGTTGTGGCGCGACGCGACGTTCACCGGCTACCTCAACGGCAAGGCAGTAGCCACCGTCGCCGTGTCGGGCAACCCGCTGCCCACCACGCTGCAGGTGCAGGTGGACGACACGACGCTTCGCGCTGGCGAGAAGGACGCCACCCGTGTCATCGTGCGCGCGCTGGACCAAGCGGGTCGCGTGCTGCCGTTCCTAGACGACATCGCCACCATTGAGGTGAGCGGCGCTGCCAAGCTATTGGGACCGGACAGCCTGCCCATCAAGGGCGGCGTCACCGGCTTTTGGGTTGAGACCACGGGCGCCGTGGGCGATATTGCCGTGCACATCAGCACCCGTCGCCTGGGCGAGCAGCGCCTGACGCTGCGCGCGGAATGAACGAGGAGAACACAGCATGGCAGACGTAAAACTCACCCAGGTCCGCAAGTCGTTCGGCGATATTGAAATCATCCGCGGCGTCGACCTCGACATCCAACACGGCGAATTTGTGGTCTTCGTCGGCCCCTCGGGCTGCGGCAAGTCCACGCTCTTGCGCGCCATCTCTGGCTTGGAAGACATCACCAGTGGCGAGCTGCGCATTGGCGACCAGGTGATGAACAACGTGGACCCATCCAAGCGCGGCATTGCCATGGTGTTCCAGAGCTACGCGCTGTACCCGCACATGACCGTGCGTGAGAACATGGGCTTTGCCCTCAAGCACGCCGGCGTACCCAAGGCCGAAGTGGCCACCAAAGTGGACGCGGCCGCCAACATCCTGGGCTTAGAGCCCCTGATGGAGCGCAAGCCCAAGGCTCTGTCGGGCGGCCAGCGCCAGCGCGTGGCCATTGGGCGTGCCATCGTGCGCGACCCACAGGTGTTCCTCTTTGACGAACCACTCTCCAACCTCGACGCCGAGCTGCGCGTGCACATGCGCATCGAGATTGCGCGCCTGCACCGCGAGCTGGGCAGCACCATCATCTACGTCACGCACGACCAGGTAGAGGCCATGACGCTGGCGGACAAGATCGTGGTGTTGCGCGCTGGTGTGGTGGAGCAAGTGGGCGCACCGCTGGAGCTGTATGACAACCCGGCCAACACCTTTGTGGCCGGCTTCATCGGCTCGCCGCGCATGAACTTTTTTGATGGCACGGTCACCGGACACCAACGCTTCAACGGCGCGAACCAATGCCAGATCGCGCTGGCCGGCTTTGGCAACGCCGTGGTCACGCTACTGCTGCAAGGCACACTGCCTGTGGTCGGCACCGAGGTGTCGGTGGGCGTGCGGCCTGAGCATTTCATTGACGAAGGCGATGCAACGCTGCCTGTCACCATCGACATGTTGGAGCACTTGGGCGGTGAGACCTTTGTTTACGCCCGCTCCGCCAGTGGTGTGATGGTAGTGATGGAAAGCAAAAACGGCCGCAATCTGCGCTCAGGCCAAACGCTGGACGCCTGCTTTGACGCCAGCAAGGCTTTGCTGTTTGACAAAGACGGCCAGCGTATCTACTGCCAATAATCGGGCCTTTCGTTTCCGCTTCCACCAGCCCCCATGCCCACCACCCACGCGCCCGATAGCCGGGCCGATTTCATCGTCTTGCACGGCACCCACAGTACCGTAGTGCTAGAGGCTCGCGCTACCGAGGCACCGCTGTGGCGCTACTGGGGCCCCAAGCTGCCAGACGGCTGCTTGCCGTTGGCCCCGCTGCGCGATGGCCGCCCCATTCCGCCCAGCAGCATGGAATTCGACCAACCGCTGACGGTGGCACCCACCTTTGGCGTGGGCTGGTACGGCCAAAGCGCGCTGCTGGCGCACCGCAGCGGTAACCAGTTTGCGCAGGCCTTTACCGCCTGCCGCATCGAGACGCTAGAGGCGGGCCAACGCATCGCCATCCACCTGACTGACAGCGTGGCCCAGTTGCGGCTGGTGCTTCTTGTAGCGCTGGATGCGAATGACGTGTTGCAACTGAGCAGCCGACTCACCAACGAGGGCACCGACGTATTGAATGTGCAATGGCTGGCAGCGGGCACCGTGCCGCTGCCGGGTGACGCACAGGCCGTGCGCAACTACACCGGCCAGTGGGCGAATGAAATGCAGCTGCAGGTGGACACGCTCTCGCGCAGCCTGTGGCAGCGCGAGAACCGGCGCGGCCGCACCTCGCACGACAGTTTTCCAGGCGCCGTGGTCACCACGCCCGGCGCGACCGCCCACACCGGCACGGTCTACGGCGCGCAGCTCGCCTGGTCGGGCAACCACCGCCAAGCGATTGAATGGCTGCACGATGGGCAGTACCAATGGCAAATGGGCGAATGGCTGGCCCCTGGCGAAGTGCGTTTGGCAGCGGGTGAATCGTTGGAAACCCCCACGCTCTTTGCCAGCTGCTCTACGGCCGGGCTGAACGGATTGGCGGCGAATTTTCACGCTGCGGTGCGCAGCCGCCTACCGTGGCCCGGTGGCCGCATGCGGCCGCGCCCGGTGCACCTCAATACGTGGGAGGCGGTCTACTTTGACCACCGCACCGACGACATCCGCGCGCTGGCCAAGGCTGCGGCCCGCGTCGGCGTAGAGCGTTTTGTGCTGGACGACGGTTGGTTCCAAGGCCGCCACAACGACCAAGCTGCGCTGGGCGACTGGTGGCCCGACGCGGGCAAGTACCCGCACGGCCTGCAGCCGCTGGCCGGCTATGTGAACGAACTCGGCATGGAGTTTGGCCTGTGGGTGGAGCCCGAAATGGTGAACCCCGACAGCCAGCTCTTCCGCGCCCACCCCGACTGGGCGCTGCAGCTCGAAGGCCGCCCGCTATTGACCATGCGCAACCAGCTGGTGCTGGACGTGGCGCGGGCCGAAGTGGCCGACTACCTGTTCACCAAGCTGGACACCTTGCTGCGCACCGTGCCCATTGCCTACCTGAAGTGGGACATGAACCGCGACCTGACCACCGCCGGCAACGCGCTGGGGCGGCCGGCCTACCGAAGTTTTGTGCACGCGCTGTACGCGCTGCTGGACCGCGTGCGCGCCGCCCACCCGCAGCTGGAAATTGAAAGCTGCGCCTCCGGCGGCGCCCGGCTGGATATGGGCGTGTTGGCCCACACCCACCGTGTTTGGACCAGCGACTGCAACGATGCGCTGTCGCGCGTAGCCATCCAGCGCGGCGCACTGCAGTTTTTGCCCCCTGAAATTTTGGGCGCCCACATTGGCCCCGCGCCCGCCCACACCACCGGCCGCAGCCATAGCCTGAACTTCCGCGCTGGCGTAGCCCTCAGCGGCCACCTGGGTATCGAGGCCGATGTGCGCCACATGAGCGACACCGAGCGCATGGCGCTGAGCCAGTGGGTCGGCCTGTACAAGCAATTGCGCAACCGTCTGCACACCGGCCAGGTGTGGCTGGGCGAGGCCGGCGACGGCGTGCTGTGGCAGGCCCATGGCGATGCGAACGCCAGCGAGGTGCTGCTGCTGGTCTACCGCACCACGCCCACCAGCCACCGCAACACGCCGCCCCTGCGCCTGCCCATGCTGCGCCCCGCAGCCCACTACACCATCGAACGGCTGGACCCCACCCCGCCCGACTGGACCAGCAGCCCGCTGAACGACGCCGCGCTGGCCGCTGGTGCCCAGCAGGCCCTGCCGCCTACGGCACACGGCGCCTGGCTGGTCGCAGTGGGCCTGCCGTTGCCGCGCATGAACGCCGAAAGCGCACTGATCTACCGGCTGCGGTTTATCCCGCAATAAAAGTCGCAAGAATAGCGAAAACTTGTTTTAAGACATACACTTAGGTATGTCTGACAAGTCGCAAAAATTCGCGCAGCATGACCATCCAGCCCAGATGGAGCCGCTGCTGCCTGCAGAGCACAGGCTAGGGCCTTTGCTGGAACAGGCCAACGACCTGATCCGCGCCTGTGACCAACTCGCGGGCAAATGCCAAGTTGGTGCCCTGGAAGGCTTGCGGGCCCTGCTGCGCGCCATGAACTCGTACTACACCAACCGCATTGAAGGGCAACACACCCTGCCGGTGGAAATCGAACAGGCCTTGCGCAACGAATACGCACCCGACGCAGACCGGGCGCGCAAACAGCGCCTGGCCCTGAGCCACATGGCGAGCGAACAAGCCCTGGAGCAACTGTGGCCCCAATGGACTTCGCAAGACGTGTGGTCTGTCGCCATGGTCCAGAACATTCACCAAGACCTGTTTGCAAGGCTGGACGCGGCAGACCGACTTTTGCCAGACGGCCAGGCCCTGGTGCCCGGCGCCTTGCGCACCCAAGAGGTGAGCGTTGGCCGCCATGCGGCGCCGCTTGCAACAGCAGTCCCGGAATTTTTGGGCCGCTGGGCCAGCTATTACGCCCACGTCAGGCGGGGCGAAATGCAGGTGCTGGCCATTGCCGCATCCCACCACCGGCTGGCATGGATCCACCCGTTTGCGGATGGCAACGGCCGCGTGGCACGCTTGCACACCCACTTGGCGATGGGCCACATGGGGCTGACGAATGGCTTGTGGTCTCCGCTGCGCGCCTTTGCCCGCAGCACCCCTGACTACTACGCACTGCTGGACGCTGCCGACCAGGCGCGCGCCGGTGACCTAGACGGCAGGGGCAACTTGTCGGAAAAAGCGCTGTGCGATTGGTTGGACTACGTGCTCACGCAGTCGCTCGACCAAGTGCGATTCATGTCCGGCCTGCTGAACCTGAGTACCATGCGCGACCGGATCGCCGCTTGTTTAAGTTATGAGCAGGGCGTCACGCGAAGCGGTGTGCGCACAGAAGCACTGGCCGCGCTGCACTACCTGTTTGCCACGCAAGGCGCCCTGGAGCGAGCCGATTTCAAGGCGATGCTGGGCCTGGGCGACCGCTTGGCTACCGCACAGGTGAGCGCATTGCTGAAACGGGGCTTGCTCGCCACCGACAGCGCCTATGGCAAGCTCCGGTTTGGGGTTCCGCAACACGCTTTGCGGTTTTATTTTCCCGGCCTCTGGCCGGAAGCAGAAGGAAGTCAGTCTTGATATGAAAACACTCATCGCCAGCATCACCCTCGCCCTGGTCGCACTCAGTGCGCAAGCCAAAGACGTCATCATCGATGTGCGCAGCCCGCAGGAATTTGCCGCCGGCCATGTGGAAGGCGCCATCAACATCGAGCACACCGCCATCGCCCATGGGATTGCCAAGGCCGGCGTGGACAAAGACGATACCGTGCTGCTGTATTGCC
>JAXHOO010000039.1:0-11951 GCA_034519365.1 Rhodoferax sp.
AGAGTGGCCGGCGCAGCGGTATGGCGCTGGACACGCTCAAGGGCCTGGGTTTCAGCAAGGCCGAAAACGTGGGCGGCATTGAACAAGCCCGCAAGACCCTGGCGAAGAAATAAGGCCCAGCCCGATGGCGGTAGCCACCCTCACCGGCCTGGCACCGCTGGTGTCACCTGCCACGCGGGTGTTGATTTTGGGCAGCTTTCCCGGAGTCCGCTCGCTGCAAACGCAGCAGTATTACGGCCACCCGCAAAACCATTTTTGGCGCATTTTGCAAGCCGTTTGGCCATCTGGCCCTTATGAAATAAGCGTAAGCAGCTATGAAAATCGTAGCGAGTGGCTGCTGGAGCGTGGCCTGGGCGTCTGGGATGTGTACGCCAGTTGCGAGCGCGAAGGCAGCCTGGACAGTGCCATCCGCAACGCGGTGCCCAACGACATTGCCGCACTGCACCTGCCGCAGCTACAAGCCATCGCCCACAACGGCGGCGAGAGCTTCAAACACGCCCGCCACACCCGCACCCTGGGCGTAGCCGTCTACCAGTTGCCCAGCACCAGCCCGGCCAATGCCAGCTGGAGCTTCGAGCGCAAGCTAGCGGCTTGGCGGGAGGTGATGGAGCGGCATGGCTTGGTGTGAGGGCCCTGGCTCGGCAGCACCCTGAGCCCGGCAAGGGTTCGAATGCGCCCGTGCCATACTTGGCCCCCGCCCTTGGCTAGCGTCAATGGGCAGGGACAGGTTGTCCGTCGGAACGGAGCGTTTGATGCAAGCACATTTGTATGGTTGGCTGCTGGTCTGCCTGAGTGCCCTCACTCAGGCAGCAGGTGCGGCTGAGCCGATGCACTTCATCCACCCACCCCCCGAGAACCCCAGCGACAAGCGCCACACCTATTACTGGGACATCCTGGACGCCGCGCTGAAATCCAATCGCAGCAAATACGGTGATTACAAGATCACCGCCTACCACCTGCCAATGAACTTTCAGCGCGCGGCGGCGGAAGTCGAGGTTGGCGAAAAAGGGCGGGTGAATATTGTCTCGCGCGCCACCAATCTCGACCTGGAGGCCCGGCTGCGTGCCATCCCAATCCCGCTGGACAAAGGCCTGCTCGGCTACCGCATGTTCTTGATCATGCCGGATACGCAAGCCAAACTGGACAAGGTGCAGACGCTGGACGACCTGAAACAATTCAGCATTGGCCAAGCCTCTTTCTGGACAGACACCAAGATATTGAGCGACAACCAGTTCAAACTGGTGCTGGCGGACAACTACGAAGGGCTGTTTCAGTTGCTGGGGGTTCGCCGCTACGACCTGCTCTCGCGCGGCGCGATCGAGATCCAGGCCGAATGGCAAGCCCGCCATGCGCAGATCCCCGGGCTATCGATTGAGCAGAGCATGGTGCTGGCCTATCCGATGCCACGCTACTTCTTTGTACCGCGCAACCCCATGGGCGAGAAAATGGCCGAACGCATCGAAGACGGCCTGCGCCGCCTGGCCAAATCCGGCGAATTTGACCGCCGTTACCAAGCCTACAAAAAGTTGGTGCTGGCAGACCTGAAGCTGTCGGGGCGCAAGGTTTTCCGGCTG
This sequence comes from Rhodoferax sp., assembly GCA_034519365.1. Classification (GTDB taxonomy): domain Bacteria; phylum Pseudomonadota; class Gammaproteobacteria; order Burkholderiales; family Burkholderiaceae_C; genus Allorhodoferax. Next base: position 1,575 of record JAXHOO010000039.1, read on the forward strand.
ACCAACACCCAGCTCTCGGACAAAGCACCACCGCTTTCCGACAAGATGTGGTGGGATGACCTGGCGGCGGAACTGGCCCCGAAGAACTAAACCCCAGCGCTTACGGCGCTTTGGGTCTGAGCGTCATCTGTTTATCGGACAGCGTGATCTCGAACTGATTCAAAAAGCTCTGGCCCAGCAGCGCCTCGTCGGGCTCCGCACCCACCAGCCCCACACCGACCCGCACACCCGACACCTGCGCGGGCCCCAGAGACACTGGAACATCCATCAGCACGCGCCCCTGCAAATCGCCGTTGGCCGTTTTGAACACCGTGGGCGTGCCGCCCACCAGCCCCGCCTGCTGCGCGAACGCCTCGCTCACCGTCACCATGGACGCACCCGTGTCCACCAAAAACTGCGCCGGCTTGCCACCCACCGTGCCCGTGGCGTAGAAGTGGCCATCGCGCGACATGGGAATCACCAACACCCCACCGGGCAACACCGCCACCGGCTTGGGCTTGAGGTACTGCGCGGACAGCAGATACAGCACACCCATGACTGCAAGCCACACCGCCACGATCGCCATGGGGCCCCACTTGAGGCTGGTGGGGAGGTCGTTGGAGGGAGGGGTGGAGTTAGCCATGAGTTGATGATTTTTACTTTGGATCGCAACACTGGCTGCGTGGCAGGGAGGTGATGGAGCGGCACATCAGCCCTCTGGAAATGACATGCCTTGCCCGCGTCTCGGGCAATCGCAATCCATCCGGATACGGGAACACTCAGGGCGCGCTGGATTCACATCAGGCGGCATGTTTTTCACCAAGGCCAACGCCTCGGAAGGGCGCAGGTACTGGTGCACCAATAGCGCCGTACAAAACTCCATGTCCTTGGCGCGCCCGGCGGCGGCCTTGGACAAAAACAGATCCAGCACCCCAATGCAATAACCCACGCCGGTGGCAAAAGAGGCCTCTGGCACCCGCACCACCCGGGCACGCCAATCGTGCGGGAGTTTGGCCGTGTGGATATCCACACCTTGGGCGTAGTAGCCATTCGTTTCGTGGAAGACAGACCCCTCACCAATAGCTCCATCGATCAACTCGGACAGCGCAGGATTGTTGAGCGGATAAATGTCGGCTCGGCCGAAACCGTCAGCTCTGCAGGTGGGTTGGGGTGGGTACCCAGAATGGCTTGGCTCCCGATGACCACCAACTCGTACTCCTGCGTGATTTCGCTGCAGGCCCGGATCAGGTGTTCCAAGTCGATACGCCTCATGATTCGGCGCCCTGTACCGGCTGACCCAAAGACACGCCTGCTTTGAGCAGTGACACTTCGTTCAAGATGGACTGGCGCACCTCGGCGGGTAACACGGTCGTGAGCGGAGACGCCTGACGCAACTGCTGTGCATGCACAGAGCGCCCGGTCGCTCGCCGGAACGCCCCGGTCTGCAGCATCTGCTGCCACTCACGCCACAAGGGCGCAGAACGGCTACCGGCGTCAGCATCCAGCCACTTTTGCACGACCTGGCTGGCCTGATCGCGCAGCGCAGCATCGGCCTTGACGAGCCGCACGGCGGCTGCATGCAAGGCCAAGCTCTGCAAGTCTTGCACCTGATGGCGGCCCGCATCCGCAGACACCGTGACCTGCACCACAGGCCGCGCCCGGAGCGAGCGCCCTGCCGCCGTGCCCGGTTGCACGGCTTGCATTACGTCGCTGGCCACCATCGCCAGCTCGCCACTCAACCCCAAGCACGCCATCACCCGCAAATAGGAACCCATGGATGCATTCGGGTCCCCCGACTCCACCGCATACAAGGTGGTGCGCGACATGCCCGCCTGCTGCGCCACCGCCACGGTGCCCAGCCCCCGCGCCTTGCGTGTGCGCTTGATGCGGTCGCCCAGCTGGTGCAGGAGCTGTGTGTCCAGCACGGAAAGGCCATTAAGTTGGGTCGGGACTGGATTGCTCATTTGTCCACTATAGTAGTCAAAATAATAATTTTTGTCTATTTTGATGGACGGATGATCGGCTATTTGTCATCCGCTGTGGTGACGCCGGCTGGACCTTTGCACCCAAGCTGGGGGCTTGGCGGGAGGCGATGGAGCGGCATGGGTTGGTTTGAAGAGCCAAATCGGGCTCTAACGCCCGTGGATATTACGCAAAAAATGCTGCGAAAAATGTAGCATTTACTCAATGAAGTTAAAGCGCCTTGCATGCCAAGCAAGAAATTCAGGCGCTGGTAGAAACCGACCTGGCAAAGTAATTTTTTGACCGTGAAGTCGGAGCAAGGTGTCTGAGAGAAAGCCGTTTCCTGCTTCTTTGTGTAAATCTAGGCCAACCCTTATGGAATAGTCGGGCAACACAGTAATTAACCCTTGGTCGTACGCTCTATCGTGAAGCGCTGACAAACACAAGCCATTTTCAGGATTCAGTCTGTTCTGAGTATCTTCTGCCCATGGAACGATATGACTGGCGACCAGTAGCTTTTCATTGCTCAAACCCGTAATACAACAAGCGCTTCCGTAGCTATTCAAGATTGCCTTACGAAAGATGTGTTGGTTCTTTCTACACCTGAACTATTGCCTCTCGCGTCTCACCCGCCTGATACAGATAAGTTGCGTCGCCAGCTGACGCGAAGCCGCTCGAAGCAGCAGAGTCATATTGAGCACGACTGATTCGAAAGCTTCACCTGCCTTGAATCGCTGTGTCAGTCCAGTTTTTCTTAAATTCATTCCAAACTGCGACATCCAATGGAGTTACGTTGTCCAGAGCTCGACTCTGCTCCTGCGCGAGCACTGGATCGAGTTGAGCAAATGCCCGCAATTTCGCAGCGACATTTCGAGCTGGCTTCTTTATGGAATCTGCCAACGAAGAAACATCTGGCGAAAACCGAAAGCATCTCACTAGGCTTAACCTGCAAATACAGATAGAACGCGGCAAGTACTTGTTGGCGTGTCCAGCGATCACGCTCCGAATCAAGTATTTCAAAAACAAATCGAGAGGGCGCTGATTTGTGTTGTTCAACCTGAATAACCCCTGAGCTGGCCTTGGTACTCAAAGTCCATGTGGTGTCTAGGACGATGAAACAAATGAATTTCGTCTTTACGTCCTTCAGCACTGATCATCCGGTCTTCTGCAAAGTGATCCGTTGGACCCTCCCATTTCAGAATGTCTTCTTGAAGTACATCTCTGTAGTTGGTTGCTGAGGCCTGTTTCTCCTCAGTGACGAACAAGATAATTTTGTTTTCTTTGGCTGGCGTCACAACCCCTCGTGCGAGAGCTTGATAGGCCCTATAGCCCCACAACGAAGCGAGACTCTTGCGCGACCATTTAGAACCCACTGAGATATTCTGAAACTGAATACCGGCATACAAATCCTCCCTCGTTTCAGTATGCCAGGCAGACATCCAACTATTTCGGCATCGGGTTGTGTGCAATCCGATAGCCTGCCCGCGTATTCGTCCTGAAGGTATCTGCGGGGGGCAAACAGTCCGCAGGCGGCACGTAGTAAACCGTCCAATCGCCGTAGTACTTGCCTCCATAGAAAAGCATGTCGCCCTTGATTCCGAAATCTTGTTGGGTCAGATCGTCGCCAAAGTACCGCTTCGCGTCACAGGCGAACTCAAACTCGATCTTCACGTCGTTGGCGTAGGTGGTATGGCACCAAACCAGTGGGCCGATGGCAGGCCCATTGGAGCCCCAATCATGCATTGCCTCGTTGGGATCGTCTCGACCATGAAAGAGGCCCAAGTACAGGCCGGGCTTGGCAGGGCTTTGGCCGTATTCGGGAATCACTTCGTCAGTCTTCACGTTGGCAGTCATTGGCTTCTCCTTTGAAAGAGGCGAAGCGTAGGGAGCTTCCATCGCTTTGTGACCCAGGGCTTTGCCTGGGATGACAGCGCAATTTCCAACAGAGAAACTTAGATGAGGCGGAGTGCACCTAAAATACAAGCCAAATCACCCTCTAGCCCCCGTCCAATCTGCGCGAGCAGCTATCAAATTCATAGTATGACCCACTCCACCATCGCCGCCCTGACCACCCACGACACCACGCGCATTGACGATGTGCGCATCGGCGCGGTGCGCCCGCTCATCACCCCTGCGCTGCTGGAAGAAAAGCTGCCCGTGCCGGCCGCGGCCGAGGCGTTGGTGGAGAGCAGCCGCGCGGCGATCTCGCGCGTCTTGCAGGGGCAGGACGACCGGCTGGTGGTGGTGGTGGGGCCCTGCTCCATCCACGACCACAGCCAGGCCATGGAATACGCCCGCCTGCTCAAGGCGCAGGCCGATGCGCTGAGCGCTGACCTGCTGGTGGTGATGCGCGTGTACTTTGAGAAACCGCGCACCACCGTGGGCTGGAAGGGCTACATCAACGACCCGCACCTGGACGGCAGCTTTGCCATCAACGAAGGGCTGGAGATGGCGCGCAAGCTGTTGCTCGACATTCTGGACATTGGCCTGCCTGCGGCCACCGAGTTTTTGGATTTGCTCTCCCCGCAGTTCATCAGCGAGCTGGTGAGCTGGGGCGCCATTGGCGCGCGCACCACCGAGAGCCAGAGCCACCGCCAGCTGGCCAGCGGCCTGAGCTGCCCGGTGGGCTTCAAGAACGGCACCGATGGCGGCATCAAGGTGGCCACCGACGCCATTCAGGCCGCGCAAGGCGCCCACGCTTTCATGGGCATGACCAAGATGGGCCAGGCCGCCATTTTCGAAACCCGGGGCAACAACGACTGCCATGTGATTCTGCGCGGCGGCAAGGCGCCCAACTACTCGGCGGCTGATGTGGACGCGGCCTGCGCGCTGCTCAAGGCCGCCGGCCTGCGCGAGCAGGTGATGGTGGACGTGAGCCACGCCAACAGCAGCAAGCAGCACGCGCGGCAGATCGTGGTGGCGCAAGACGTGGCCGCGCAGATTGCCGCAGGCGATGCACGCATTACCGGCCTGATGATCGAGAGCCACCTGAACGAAGGCCGCCAGGACATCGTGGATGGCAAACCGCTGCAGCACGGTGTGAGCGTGACGGACGCCTGCATCAGCTGGGCGCAGACCGTACCAGTGCTGGAGCAGCTGGCGGCTGCTGTGCGGGCGCGGCGCCAAAAAGGCTGAATGGACTCAACGGACTAAAAAAGCCCGTTGCCCCGCTTAGTAGGTTTTGTAGGGCAAAAACTTGCCCGACAGCACCGCGTTCACCCGGTCGCCCTTGGGGTCGGGCTGGCGCACGATGTCCATGGAAAAGTCGATGGCGCTCATGATGCCGTCGCCAAACTCTTCGTGGATGAGTTCTTTGATGGTGGTGCCGTACACGTTAACGATTTCATACCAGCGGTAGATCAGCGGGTCGGTGGGCACGGCGGTGGCCAGGGAGCCCTTGTAGGGCACCACTTGCAGCCACTTTTGCTCTTCCGTGGTCAGGCCAAATATCTTGCCGACAATTTTGGCTTGTTTGTCGTCCAGCGTCATCTGGCCCAGGCAGGCGGCGGTGGTCCACTCTTTGCTCAGGCCCACTTTTTTGGCCACCGACTCCCAGGTGATGCCTTTGGACACTTTGACGGTGATGATTTTTTCGGTGATGTCGTTGCGGTTCATGGTTGACTCCTTTCGGTGTTGATAGATAAGAGGGGGCGATGGGCTACACCGCGACCGGGCGTGGCCAGTGGAACTTGCGGTCGGCTGCTTGGATGGGCACGTCGTTGATGCTGGCTTCGCGGCGGCGCATGAGGCCGTGCTCGTCAAACTCCCATTGCTCGTTGCCGTGGGAGCGGAACCAGAAGCCCGCGTCGTCGTGCCACTCGTACTCAAAGCGCACGGAGATGCGGTTGCCGGTGAAGGCCCACAGCTCTTTTTTCAGCCGGTAGTCGAGCTCCTTGGCCCACTTGCGTTTCAAGAACTCGCGGATCATGGGCCTGCCCGAGAAGAAGTCGGCGCGGTTGCGCCACACAGAATCTTCGGTGTAGGCCAGAGCGACCCGGTCGGGGTCGCAACTGTTCCAAGCGTCTTCGGCCTTTTGCACCTTTTCTTTCGCCGTTTCCAGGGTGAAAGGTGGCAGGGGTGGGCGGGTTTGCGGCACTGAACTCATGGCATAACCTCCTCGGTGACCAAGGGGGTTTTCGATGGGATAGCGGCCAGACCCGGCTGCACCACCGGCGGGTGCGCAGGCGCACGGCCGTTGGACAGGTCTTTGGAGCGGCTGACCAGAAAGTCCACTAGGTGGTTGCGCAGCGGGTAGTACTGCGGGTCGTGGTGCACGGTGGCGCGCTGCCGGTCGCGGGGCATGGTGTTGTGCACGATCTCGGCCACGCGTGCGGTGGGGCCGTTGCTCATGAGCAGCACTTTGTCGGCCAGCAACACGGCCTCGTCCACATCGTGGGTGATCATGAAAACGGTTTGCCCGGTGTCGCGCACGATGGTGAGCAGCTCGTCCTGGATGGTGCCGCGAGTGAGAGCATCCAGCGCGCCAAAGGGCTCGTCGAGCAACAGCATTTTGGGTTCGATGGCAAACGCACGGGCAATGCCCACGCGCTGTTTCATGCCGCCCGAAAGCGCTGCAGGCTTCTTGTCCAACGCGGCGGTCAGGCCGACCAGCGCCACGTACTTTTCCACATGCGCACGCACTTGCTCGGCAGACCATTCAGGCCACTTGGAGCGCACCGCAAACGCAATGTTGTTGCGCACCGACAGCCACGGCATGAGCGCGTGGCCCTGAAAGACCACGCCGCGCTCCAGGCCGGGCGCGTTGACTTCGCGCCCGTCCATGAACACCTGGCCTGCACTGGCTTGCTCCAGGCCCGCCAGTACATTGAGGATGGTGGTTTTGCCGCAGCCGGAGTGGCCAATGATGCAGACAAACTCGCCCTTGGCCACGGTGAAGTTGACCTTGTCAAACACCGGCTCGGTGGCACCGGGGTAGGTTTTGGCCAAGCCTTCTATTTGCAGGAAGGGGCGCGTCGTTGTAACGGTAGTGGTGGGCTCAGTCTGCATAGGTCACCCATTTCTGCAGGCGGGCAAACACCAGGTCCAGCAGCATGCCCATGACGCCGATCACGCCAATGGCAAACAGCACATTGGTGAGCGACAGGTTGTTCCACTCGTTCCATACAAAGTAGCCGATGCCGGTGCCACCCACCAGCATTTCGGCCGCCACAATCACCAGCCAGGCAATGCCCATGGAGATGCGCATGCCGGTCAGGATGGTGGGCGCGGCTGCAGGCAGGATGACCTGAAAGGCTTTGCGCAGGGGCTTCACTTCCAGCGTTTTGGCCACGTTCAGCCACTCGCGCTTGACGCTGGCCACGCCGAATGCGGTGTTGATGAGCATGGGCCACACCGAACAGATAAAGATCACAAAAATGCCGGAGGCCGACGAATCCTTGATGGTGTAAAGCGCCAGCGGCATCCAAGCCAAGGGCGAGATGGGCTTGAGGATCTGGATGAACGGGTCCAGCGCTTTGTGCAGCAGCGGCGACATGCCGATCACAAACCCCAGCGGTATGGCCACCACACATGCCAGCAAGAAGCCCAGGCCAACACGCGCCAGCGAGTGGCCCAGTTGGATGGCGATGCCTTTGTCGTTGGGGCCTTTGTCATAAAACGGGTCTGACAGATGCTTCCAGATAGTGGAGCCCATTTGCGCGGGCGTGGGGAAGCCGCCCTGCTTTTGGGCGCCAGGGTCTTTGCCGAGCATCTTGAGGTATTCAATTTGCTCAGCGGTCAGGTTGCTGGCACTGGCTGCGGCGCTGCTGTGGGTGGCCACCTGCCAGATACCCAGCAGCGCCAACAGCAGCACCAGCGAAATGAGCAGCGCGCGGCCGTTCAAGTTGCTTGCCATGCTCAGCCCATCTTGTGGATGGCGAAGCTCTTGACGTAGTCGTCGGGCTTGGCCGCGTCAAACACTTTGCCCATGATGGTGAACTTGGGGTAAGCGCCTTCGGGGGCCTTCATGCCGAGTTCGGACATGCGTTTTTTGGCGTCGGTGAGCAGGAAGACTTTTTCGGCAATTTGCTTGTAGTTCACATCGCCCTTCACGTAGCCCCAGCGCTTCATTTGCGTGAGCATCCACACCGCCATGGACTGCCAGGGGATGGGGTTGAAGTCCGCACGGTCGGGCACGGTTTTGATGTTGCCCAAGCCGTCCGCAAAGCGGCCAGTGAGCACTTGTGCAATCACGGTCTCGGGCTGGTTCAGGTAGGCTTGAGGCGCAATCACTTTGGCAATGAGTTCGCGGTTCTCGGGGCCGCGGGCCATGGCCGCTGCAGTGAGCACCGCTCGGTAGAGGGCGGCAAAGGTGTTGGGGTTGCTCTGGATGAATTCGGTGCTGGTGCCGAAGGCGCAGCAGGGATGGCCATCCCACAGCTCTTTGGTCAGGATGTGGATGAAGCCGATTTCCTCAAACACCGCACGCTGGTTGAATGGATCGGGGCCGAGGTAGCCATCGATGTTGCCGGCGCGCAGGTTGGCCACCATTTCGGGTGGAGGTACTACGCGGATCTGGATGTCGGTGTGGGGTTCAGGCCCGCTTCTGCCACGTAGTAGCGCAGCAAGAAGTTGTGCATGCTGAACTCAAAGGGCACGGCAAATTTGAGGCCCTTCCAGAGCTTGGGGTCGCGCTTGTCCTTGTGCTTGTTGGCCAGGGTGATGGCCTGGCCGTTGGTGTTTTGGATGGTGGCCACGTTCATGGGCACTTGGGTGGAACCCACGCCCATGCGAAATGGCCAGCGGCATGAGGCGACAGGAAGTGCGTGGCGTCGTATTCCTTGTTGATCATCTTGTCGCGGATCAGCGCCCAGCCTGCCGTCTTGGTGACTTCTACGTTCAAGCCCTGCTTGCTATAGAACCCCAAGGGGTGGGCCATGATGAGCGGCGTGGCGCAGGTGATGGGTATGAAGCCGATCTTGAGGTTGGTTTTCTCCAGCGTGCCGGGCTTTTTGCCGGCCTCTTGCGCCATGGCTTGCATGCTGGCAATGGGCAATACGCTGGCAATGGCGGCCATGGCCGTGCCCTTGCCTACTGCGCGCAGAAAGTTGCGCCGCTCACGCTCCTGCGGAAAGATGGCCTTGATGAGGTGAAGCCTCTACAAAGGCGTTGGAATATGCCTCGAATTCTTCAGTCTGGCTGCGGCAGAATGAGCTCGGAGGTGGCGGCCTGCGCAGCGAGCTCTTTCTGGTGTTCTGCCACGGTGTGGTCTTTGCCGCAGGTGCAACGCATCAACAAGGGGCGATCGGCATCGTAGGGGAGAAGTCAAACGACATGGCAAACACCTTTCCAGGTTAAAAGATGTGTGTCCCTTTGCAACGAGCGGGCCAGAAAATGCCGGAATGCAGCCCTTGCAACAAGTAGCGGGAGTTTCGGCAGCGCTTTGTAGGGGTTTCCCTACAAATGCGCGTTGTTGGCTTGTTGCTGGGCGTACAGCGCGAGCTCCACGTCGTTTTTGGTGCCAGTCTTTTCGAGAATGCGCTGCCGGTAGGTGCTGACCGTGTTGGACGCCAGGCCCAGCTGCGCACCAATTTCGCCCACGGTTTTTCCGGCGGTGAGCAGCCTGAACACCTGGTGCTCGCGGTGCGAGAGGGCTTCTGCACCTTTATGGGCCGCATTGGCTACCGCACTGGCCAGAGCCTCAGCCGCCTGTGCCGACACATACACGCCGCCGCTGGCGACCTTGCGCACGGCGGCAATCATGTCGTCGGGGTCAGCACCCTTGTTCAGGTATCCGGCTGCGCCCAGTTTGATGCAGCGCACGGCGTATTGCTTTTCGGGGTAGGTGCTGAGCATGAGCACCGGCAGCTTGGGCCATGCGGCTTTGAGGGCTTGCAGCACATCCATGCCGTCACGCCCGGGCAGGGCAATGTCCAGCAACACGGCCGACAGCCCTGCGGTACCGCCCTGGGCTTGCACGGCGTCCAACACCTCGGGGCCCGTGGCTGCCTCGGCCACCACTTGAAGGTCGGAGGCGTCAGCCAACATTTGCTTGAGCCCTTCGCGCACGATGCGGTGGTCATCCCCGATCAGTATGCGGTGGGGCGTGGTGACAGGGTCGGTTTTCATTGCTATGAATTTAGCAGCTGCACGCGCAGAGTGAATGAGGATCCGAGGCCGATTTGGCTTGCAATTTCCAAACTTCCGCCCAGGTGCCTTGCCCGCTCCCGCATGCCCATGATGCCGTAGGCGTTGGGCGCATCAAACGCTTGCATGGGGGCGCCCCGGCCGTTGTCTTTGACCGCGATGGTGATGTCACTGGCATCCGCACAGATGGAAATACCCAAGTGGGTGGCTTGTGCGTGGCGCCCCACATTGCTGAGCATTTCTTGGAAGATGCGGAAGATGGCGATGGTGTGGGTTTCAGGCACCGGCTGCGCGGCGCTCACGTCCATGTGCCAGTCCAAGCCCATCTCTGCAGACTGCACAAACTCATGG
>JAXHOO010000038.1:0-11902 GCA_034519365.1 Rhodoferax sp.
AATCTGGCCGGCGCAGCGGCATCGCGCTGGATACGCTGAAAGGTCTGGGCTTTAGCAAAGCTGAGAATGTGGGCGGCATCGAGCAAGCCCGCAAAACTTTGGCCAAAAAGTAACGCAGGGCACGCGAATGGCGGCAGTCACCCTGACCGGCCTGGCGCCGCTAGTGTCACTCTAGAATCACATCCGAATCCGGAAAGTGGCAAATAAGCTATAAAAATCAACCACTTGCTGTCACATTCAGTTTGACAAGCCCTAGCTAGGCTAAAGCAAGCCGGTTATCACATCCAAATCCGGAAAGTTTGATAGAAGCCAATCCAATCAACAACTTACTGTCACATGACAAGCAAACACTGGGTCACTGATGCGCTGGCAATATTGACGGAAAGCCTGTCTCCGCTGCCGCATGAGCTCAATGAGCTGGACTGGCTGATAAGCTCGGACCCATAAAGACCGCTTGGCTGAGCACCTGATGGCCATGGCCAACCAGCCAAATGGGGGCGTGCTGGTATTTGGTATCAACAACGATGGCACTGCCGTGGGTGTGTCTGATAGTGACGTTGAGCAAATCATCGGGATGCTTGCCAACCTCGGCCGGGATGCCATTGAGCCGCCCATCGCACTCGACCACGCCGTGGTGGACCACATACCGGGAACGGCAGTCTTGCTCGTCAAGATCCCCGAGTCTTCGGTCAAGCCCGCGCAGCGGCGCGGGAAATCTGTAGAGGAGACGTGGATTCGATCAGGGGGCACTACCCGGAAAGCGTCCCGCCAAGAAATCGGCGCGTTGATGATGAACAGCGCGCCCATGCGCTGGGAAGACTTGCGCGCTTCAACCCTACTAAAGCTTGATGAGGTTGCTGATTTACTGGACCTCCAGGCTATTGCGCGCCTGCTGGAACGCCCCCTTCCGGACGATGATGATGACCTTGCTCGTTGGCTGGTCGCGGAAGGCCTTACCACCATGGAGGGGCGGGGGCACTACATCACCAACTTCGGGGCTATAGCTGCAGCCCGTCAGCTCAAAGACTTTCCCAACTTGGCCAGAAAGGCCATTCGCGTGGTGATCTACCGGGGCGCGAACAAAGTAGACACGATTGAAGAGCTGCAAGGTCAACGAGGCTACGCCGTGGGTTTTGAGGGGCTGATTGGCTACTTGCGCAAAATGCTGCCGCACTCAGAGGTCATCAAACAGTCTTTGCGCACCGAGGTGAGTGTTTATCCGGAAATTGCACTGCGCGAACTCATCGCCAATGCGCTCATCCACCAAGACTTTCATATCAGCGGCTCAGGCCCGATGGTGGACGTTTACAGCGACCGCATTGCCATTTCCAACCCCGGTACCTTACTGCCTGGCAAGCGCCCTGACCGGCTGATTGGCGCCACCCCAGAGTCGCGCAACGAAAAACTTGCCTACTCGTTTCGCCGCTTCCGCATTTGTGAGGAACGGGGCACGGGCTTTCAAAAAGTGGTGCAGGCCATTGAGCTCTTTGGTATGCCACCCCTACGCATCAAGCCGGAACAAACCACCTTCAGCGTCACTCTCAGTGCGCCACGCAAGTTCGCCGATATGGAAACTCCGGAGCGTATTGAGGCCTGCTACCAACACGCGGTGCTGCAATACCTGTCCAGCCAAACCCTGACCAACACCACTCTGCGTGAGCGATTCAAGCTACATGACAAACAGCGCAACGCCATCACCAACCTGATTGGCGAAGCGGTGGCTGCCGGGCGCCTCAAACGCAAAGACGCAAGTAGCGGCAACAAGTTTGCCGAATACTTACCGTATTGGGTCTAAACCTAGCAAACGGGTAGCGCGGGTGACAAACACTACCCTGACCGGCCTGGCGCCACTGGTGTCACCCGCCACCAGGTTGCTGATACTGGGCAGCTTTCCGCGCGCGCGTCCGCTGAAAAGGCGCGCGGAGCGGAGTGGCGGCATACCCGCAAAACCAGTTCTGGAAGATATTGCAAGCCATTTGGCCCTCTAGCCCCGGTGAAATATGCGCAAGCAGCTATGAAATTCGTAGCAATTGGCTGCTGGAGCGCGGCCTGGGCGTGTGGGACGTGTACGCCAGTTGCGAGCGCGAAGGCAGCCTGGACAGTGCCATCCGCAACGCGGTGCCCAACGACATTGCCGCACTGCACCTGCGCGTGCCATGCCATCGCCCACAACGGCGGCGAGAGCTTCAAACACGCCCGCCACACCCGCACCCTGGCGCCTCGTCTACCAGCTTCCCAGCACCAGCCCGCGTCAAACGCCAGCTGGAGCTTCGAGCGCAAGTTGGGCGGCGTGGCGGGGAGGTGATGGAGCGGCACATCATCCTTCCGGAATGACTCTTCCCTTGCGTCCGCGAGCAATCGCAATCCATCGGCGGATACGGGCACTCAAGGCGCGCTGATTCACATCCGGCGGCATGTTTGTCACCAAGCCCAAAGCCTCGGAAGGGCGCAGGTGTACTGGTGTACCAAAAGCGCCGTACAAAACCTGACATGTCCCCGGCAGCGCCGCCGGCGGCGGCTTTGGACAAAAACAGATCCAGCACCCCAATGCAATAGCCCACGCCGGTGGCAAAAGAGGCCTCTGGCACCCGCACTACCCGGTCACGCCAATCGTGCGGGAGTTTGGCCGTGTGAATATCTACACCTTGGGCGTAGTACCCATTCGTTTCGTGGAAGACAGACCCCTCGCCAATAGCGCCATCGATCAACTCTGACAACGCCGGGTTATTGAGCGGATAAATGTCGGCCTCGGCCGAAACCGTCAGCTCTGCAGGTGGGTTGGGGTGGGTACCCAGAATGGCTTGGCTCCCGATGACCACCAACTCGTACTCCTGCGTGATCTCGCTGCAGGCCCGGATCAGGTGTTCCAAGTCGATGCGCCTCATGACTCGGCTCCCTGTATTGGCTGCCCCAAGGTCACACCGGTTTTGAGCTGTGACACTTCGTTCAAGATGGACTGGCGCACCTCGGCGGGTAACACGGTCGTGAGCGGAGACGCCTGACGCAACTGCTGTGCATGCACAGAGCGCCCGGTCGCTCGCCGGAACGCCCCGGTCTGCAGCATCTGCTGCCACTCACGCCACAAGGGCGCAGAACGGCTACCGGCGTCAGCATCCAGCCACTTTTGAACGACCTGGCTGGCCTGATCACGCAGCGCAGCATCAGCCTTGACGAGCCGCACGGCGGCTGCATGCAAGGCCAAGCTCTGCAAGTCTTGCACCTGATGGCGGCCCGCATCCGCAGACACCGTGACCTGCACCACAGGCCGCGCCCGGAGCGAGCGCCCTGCCGCCGTGCCCGGTTGCACGGCTTGCATTACGTCGCTGGCCACCATCGCCAGCTCGCCACTCAACCCCAAGCACGCCATCACCCGCAAATAGGAACCCATGGATGCATTAGGGTCCCCCGACTCCACCGCATACAAGGTGGTGCGCGACATGCCCGCCTGCTGCGCCACCGCCACGGTGCCCAGCCCCCGCGCCTTGCGTGTGCGCTGGATGCGGTCGCCGAGCTGGTGCAGCAGCTGCATGTCCAGTACGGAAAGGCCATTAAGTTGGGTCAGGACTGGATTGCTCATTTGTCCAGCAAAATAGTCAAAATAATTCTTATTGTCTATTTTGATGGACGGATAATCAGCTATTTGTCATCCGCTGTGGTGACACCGGCTGAGCTTTTGACCGCAAGCTGGCGGCGTGGCGGGAAGTGATGGAGCGGTGTGGCTTGGTTTAAGAGTCAAATCAGGCTCTGGCGCTCGTGGATATTGCGCGAACAGCTATTAAAAGCAGAGCAAATAAGTCTATAAAAAGCCAAAATGGGTGGCGTGCCACGTTAAAAAGCTAGGTGCAGGTGCGAATCTTGAAGGCATACGAATGGGCGCTTTGTCGAACCGCAACAATGCGTCTTGCATAAAGGCATCGGCGGTCTTCGCTTTGAGCTTGGGGCTCACTCGCACGGTGTAGTCAGGCAGGACCGTCATCAACCCCTGATCGTAGGCGCGGTCATGCAAGGCAGAAAGGCAAAGGCCGTTCTGCGGATTCAGGCGGTTGTTTGCGTCCTCACTCCACGGAACAATGTGGCTGGCAATCAGTAGGCGTTCGTCTTGCAAACCGCTGATGCAGCAGGTGCTGTCGTAGCCCACCAAAACAGACTTGCGAAAGCGGGCTTGATTGACACGAACTTGAACCGTGGCTGTGCGGGTGCGACCCAGTTCCGTGGGAGGCAGCTCAAGATCCACATCTTCTGCAAGCTCCATGCCGTGACCTGCCGCCAGCTTTCCATAAATGCCAGCGGCCTCGAGGACCACGGCATCCCACTTCGCCAAGTAGCCCATTCCAAACCGCTTTGTCCACCTTGGATGCACGAACCATCCCTTTGCGACCACTTGCAAGTACTGTGGGGTCTAGGCTGGCTAGGTTGCACAGCTTGAGCGCCACCGAATTGGCGGTGCGGCCAATCCACTCTGCTAACTCCTTGATCTTGGGGTTGCGCGCATGGAGCCGCCCCGTAGTTCAGTTGTAGGGTAGATATGCAACCCGGCCAGTACCTGCTCTCGCGTCCAGTCGTTGCGTGGCTTTGTCTTTAAAAGCATACCGCCTTCCTCCTTGAAAAAGCAGTATGCCAGGCAGACATCCCACTATTTAGGCATCGGGTTGTGCGCAATCCGATAACCAGCCCGCTTATTAGTCCTGAACGTGTCCTCCGGTGGCAAACATTCCGCAGGAGCCACGTAGTACACCGTCCAATCGCCGTAGTACTTACCGGCATAAATCAGCATGTCGCCTTTGATCCCAAAGTCTTGGTGGGTCGAGTCGTCGCCAAAGTACAGCTTCGCGTCACTCGCGAACTCAAACTTGATCTTCACATCGTTGGCATAAGTGGTGTGACACCAAACCAGCGGGCCAATAGCAGGCCCGTTGAAGCCCCAACCATGCATCAGCTCGTTGGGGTCATCCCGCCCATGAAAAAGGCCTAAGTACAAACCGGGCTTGGCTGGGCTTTGGCCATACTCAGGAATTGCATCTTCAGCTTTCACGCTTGTCGTCATCACCTTCTCCTTTGAATAGGGCGAAGCGTAGGGAGCTTCCATCGCTTTGTGACCCAGGGCTTTGCCTGGGGTGACAGCGCAATTTCCAACAGCGAAACTCATGGAGGCGGCGTGCACCTAAAATATGAATCAAATAACCCTCTAGCCCACGCAAAATATGCGCGAGCAGCTATCAATTTCATAGTATGACCCACTCCACTATCGCCGCCCTGACCACCCACGACACCACGCGCATTGACGATGTGCGCATCGGCGCGGTGCGCCCGCTCATCACCCCCGCGCTGCTGGAAGAAAAGCTGCCCGTGCCGGCCGCGGCCGAGGCGTTGGTGGAGAGCAGCCGCGCGGCGATCTCGCGCGTCTTGCAGGGGCAGGATGACCGGCTGGTGGTGGTGGTGGGGCCCTGCTCCATCCACGACCACAGCCAGGCCATGGAATACGCGCGCCTGCTCAAGGCGCAGGCCGATGTGCTGAGCGCCGACCTGCTGGTGGTGATGCGCGTGTACTTTGAGAAGCCGCGCACCACCGTGGGCTGGAAGGGCTATATCAACGACCCGCACCTAGACGGCAGCTTTGCCATCAA
Source organism: Rhodoferax sp. (assembly GCA_034519365.1). Taxonomy (GTDB): domain Bacteria; phylum Pseudomonadota; class Gammaproteobacteria; order Burkholderiales; family Burkholderiaceae_C; genus Allorhodoferax. The sequence goes on from JAXHOO010000038.1 coordinate 5,625, forward strand.
CCAAGGGCTGGAGATGGCGCGCCGCCTGCTGCTGGACGTGCTGGCGCTGGGCCTGCCTGCGGGCACCGAGTTTCTGGATTTGCTCTCGCCGCAGTTCATCAGCGAGCTGGTGAGCTGGGGCGCCATTGGTGCGCGCACCACCGAGAGCCAGAGCCACCGCCAGTTGGCCAGTGGCCTGAGCTGCCCCGTGGGCTTCAAGAACGGCACGGATGGCGGCATCAAGGTGGCGACTGACGCCATTCAGGCCGCGCAAGGCGCACACGCCTTCATGGGCATGACCAAGATGGGCCAGGCCGCCATCTTTGAGACACGTGGCAACAACGATAGCCACGTGATCCTGCGCGGCGGCAAGGCGCCCAACTACTCGGCCGCCGACATTGACGCGGCCTGCGCCTTGCTCAAGGCGGCCGGCTTGCGCGAGCAGGTGATGGTGGATGTGAGCCACGCCAACAGCAGCAAGCAGCACGCACGGCAGATCGTCGTGTCGCAAGACGTGGCCGCGCAGATTGCCGCTGGCGATGCGCGCATTACCGGCCTGATGATCGAGAGCCACCTGAATGAAGGCCGGCAGGACATCGTGGACGGCAAGCCGCTGCAACACGGCGTGAGCGTGACCGACGCTTGCATCAGCTGGGCGCAAACCGTGCCGGTACTGGAAGGCTTGGCCGCTGCGGTGCGCGCTCGCCGCCAAGTCCGCCCCTAGCCATGCGCCCCGGCCGCGTACAGGCGGCCCCCTGATTTCCTGACCAAACGCCCCTGCGTTACCACGCTTGTGCGCGCGGAATGCTTGACATATAACTGTCACCTTGCTGTCTTAACCTTTGAAACTCACAGCCAATTCCGGCTGGAACTTCAATCCACCTCAAGGACTTTTACATGACATTCAAACGCGCCACCATTGCCGCCGTTGTTGCGGCCCTCGGACTCACGGGCACCGCCTTCGCCCAAGAGAAAGTCTTGCGCCTGCTGACATGGGCCGACTACGCGCCCACTGCCGTGGTGGAGCAGTTTGAAAAGTCTGGCTACAAGGTCGAGCTGACCCTGTCCAACAACGAGGAAATGATTTCCAAGCTGCGCGCCACCGGCGGCGCCGGCTTTGACTTGGCCCAGCCTTCGCAAGACCGCATTGCCGGCCCGCAAACAGAATTCGGCATCTACAAGCCACTGGATTTGAGCAAGCTCAAGAGTGAGTTGTTCATTTCTTCCATGCTGGACGCCACCAAGGGCAACACCACGGTGGGCGGCAAGGTCTACGGCCTGCCCCACATCTGGGGTACGGATGGCCTGGTGGTGAACACCAAGCTGGCCCAAATTGCCGACTACACCGACCTGTGCAAAGCTGATTACAAAGGCAAAGTGGCCTATCGCCTAAAGCGCCCCACGCTGCTGGCCTTCGCCTTCGCCTCTGGCAAGAACCCGTTTGCGCTGTACAACGACGCCAAGGCCTATAGCGCGCTGATGGACGAAGTGGGCAAGACGCTGGTTGCTTGCAAGCCCAATGTGAAGTTCTACTGGGACAACAAAGACCAGTTGCTCAACGGCAGGCGTACCGGCGAGATCGTGGGCGCCATGATGTAAGGACGCCGGCGGCTGGAAGCTGAACAACGAAAAGGCAGAAGTGCAGTTCATTGCGCCCAAGTCTGGCGCCATGGGCTGGATCGACACCTTCGCCATCCCAGCCAAGGGCAAGAACGACGCTGCGGCCTACGCCTGGATCAACTTCAACATGCGCCCTGAGATTGCGGCCAAGGTGGCTGGCTCTGCCGGTAGCTGCGCCGCCTCAAAGGAGCGCAGGCCGGTCGATGGAAGCCAAGCTCAAGGCCCAGTTCGCCGCCAGCTTCCCCGAAGCCGCGCTGAAGAAGATCAATTGGTACCCGGCTGTGCCCGCTGGCATTGAAGAAATCGAAGGCCGCGTGCTTGACCGTATCAAAGCTGCGAACTAAGCGGAACCGTTGAGTACCGCGCTGCCGGACCTTGAAGCCGTAGGCGTTTCCAAACGCTACGGCACGCGACCTACGGTGGACGACAAATGGTTCACCGACCAGCATGGGTCGTTCTTCTCTATCCTCGGCCCGTCCGGTTGTGGCAAGACGACGCTCTTGCGCATGATCGCAGGCATATACAACCCGATTCGGGCGAAATTCACGCGTAGGCGACAAGCCCGCTCGGTCAGCGTTGCGCCCAACCGGCGGCCCGTGAACATGGTGTTTCAGCACTTGGCGCTGTTCCCCATGATGAATGTGGGCGACAACGTGGCCTATGGCCTAACCCGCCGTGGTGTGTCGGCCAGCGAAGTGCAGCGCCGCGTCGGCGAGATGCTGGAGCGGGTGAACCTGCCCGGCGCGCAGACCAAGCGCGTCGACCAGCTTTCAGGCGGGCAAAAGCAGCGCGTGGCGATTGCGCGCAGCCTGGTGCTGGAGCCGACGCTGCTGCTACTGGACGAGCCGCTGGGCGCGCTGGACCTGAAGCTGCGCGAACACATGAAGATTGAGCTCAAGCAGCTGCAGGCGGCGTTTGGCACCACTTTTGTTTACATCACGCACGACCAGTCCGAGGCCTTAGTGCTGTCGGACCATGTGGCGGTGATGAACCACGGCCGCTTTGAGCAATTGGGTACACCGCAGTCTTTGTATTACGAGCCGCAAACGCCGTTCGTCGCGGGTTTTGTGGGCGCCAACAACCGCTTGGTCGGCAAGGCCGTAGGCGTCCAGGGCGACATCGTCCAGCTAACCACGACCGACGGAATGGCGCTGCATGCGCGCGCGGCCCAAGGCCAAGCGCACATCAAGGCGGGCGACAACGTAGAGGCTTTTGTGCGCCCCGAGGTTGCCAGGCTTGCGCGAACAGCTACTGAATTTATAGCGACCGGGATGCCACATTTCACCGGCGTGGTGGAGAGCCTATTGTTTGACGGTGCCAATTCTGCGGTGTTGCTGCGCGAGAAGCACAGCGGCGCCGAATTCCGCATTGCGCTGCCGCAGACGGGGCAGTTTGCCGACTTGCGCGCGGGCGAAGACGTGGTGTTTGGCTTTGACCCACAACGCGCCGTGTGCTTTGCAGCACCGGCTGCCGGCCATGCTAGCTGAGGGCAGCCACCGCAGCGGTATGGCCAAGCTGATGGCCATGCTGCTGCTGGCGCCAGCCTTGCTGTGGCTGGTCGGGCTGATCGTGTTGCCCCATGCGGAGCTGGCCGTGCTGTCGCTGCGCGCGCGCGTGGCACCCCGCGTGTACGAGCCCAGCTTCCAGCAGTACCTGACCTTTATTGACGAGCCGCTGTACTGGCGCACCTTTGTGCGCACCGCGCTGATGTCGCTGATCGCCACCGCCATCACCTTGCTCATGGCCTTCCCGATTGCCTGGACGATTGCCAAGATTGCGCGCGGCCGCGCCAAGGCGTTGCTGTTTGTGCTGTGCCTGATTCCGTTTTGGGTGAGCGAGACGGTGCGTACGCTGGGCTGGATGATTTTGTTGCGCGAGTCTGGCGTGTTGCCCGGCATTCTGGTGTGGCTGGGGCTAACGCCCGCGCCCGTGGAAATGCTGTACCACGACGCCACCATCTTGGTCGGGCTGGTTTACACCAGCATGCTGTTCATGGTGATTCCGCTGATCAGCGCGCTAGAGAGTTTGGATGACTCACTGATTGAGGCGGCCTACGATTTGGGCGGTAACGGCTGGTCTATCTTGCGCCGCATCGTGATTCCGCACGCCGCGCCCGGCATGGTGGCGGGCTGCATTGTGGTGTTCATGCTGACGCTGGGCAACTACCTGACGCCCACACTTCTGGGTGGCAAAAATTCGCTGTGGTTTACAGAGCAAATCTACACCCAGTTCATCACCCGCTTCAACTGGGAACAGGGGGCGGCATTTGGCTTCTTGCTGCTGGCCTTGAGTACGGCCATGGTCTGGTTGGGCTTGAAGCTCTCGGGCCAAAAGTTTGGTGAAGTGATGCAACGCTCATGATTCCCTCGCTCCCCCGCCCCGCTTGGCTGCGCGCCAGTACCGTGGTTTACGGCGTGCTGTTTTTTGCCTTTTTGTTCTTGCCGCTGGCGGTGGTGGCGGTGTTCGCGTTCAACGACGCGCCTTACCCGGCACCGCCGTGGAATGGGTTTACGCTGGATTGGTTTTTGGGTGGCACCGACAGCGCCCGGCGCGGCCTGTTTGCCGACAAGGCCTTGCTCGGCAGCCTGTGGACCAGTGTGGTGGTGGCCTGTTGGGTGACGCTGCTGTCGGTTGCGGTGGGAACGGCCAATGCATTTTTAATTGAGCGCACCCAGTTCCGCGGCAAGCAGGCACTGAGTATGTTGATGCTGGCGCCGCTGGTGATTCCGGGCGTCATTCTGGGTATCTCGATCTTGGCACTGGCCAGCCGCGTCGCCAATTTGGCCGACGATTTGTGGGGTCTAGAGCTGGAATTTTTGCGGCCCGGCCTGCCGCTGGTGGTGTTGGGGCAGTTTGCCTACATCGCGTCCATCGCCACGCTCACCATTTCAGCGCGCCTCAAGCGCTTTGACATCACGCTGGAAGAAGCGGCCTACAACCTGGGCGCCTCGCGCTTTGCGGTGCTCACCACCATCACGCTGCCCTACCTGCAGCCCGCGTTGATCGGCGCAGCGGCGATTTCGTTTTTGATGTCGTTTGAGAACTTCAACACCACGTTGATGCTGGTGGGCTCGGACGCGCCGCTGACCGTGATGATGTACGGCCGCATGCGTGAGGGCGCTACGCCGGTGCTGAACGCGGTGAGCTTGTTCCTCATGGTGGCGTCGGCCATCTTGGCGCTGACCTTGCTCAAACGCTCAGACACTCCGCAGGAGCGCTGAGCCTCGGGTCGCGCTGCGTCAGGCTTGGCGCAAATGCCAGGCCTTGGGCCGCGTGAAAGTTTGGATACCGTAGTGACGGCGATGAGGCCCACATTTTGCCGAATCGCCACTGTATCCGCTCCAGGGGCGGGCGCGGACTCACGTTCGCATACGGTTCAATACACAGTACCCGCATTCACCTGTTCCAACACTGCTTTGGCGCGTGCCTCGTCGGGGGTGAACACGCCGGCCGTCAGGCCATAGCGGGTGTCGTTCATCAGCGCCACGGCCTCAGCATCGCTGCTGACTTTTTGGATACCAATCACCGGGCCAAAGCTCTCTTCGCGCATGATCTCCATGCTGTGGCTCACGTTGGAAAGCACGGTGGGTTCAAACCAGTTACCTTCGCCGGTGCCACGCTGGCCGCCGGTCAGCAAGGTAGCGCCTTTGGCCTTGGCGTCATCCACCTGGGCTTGCAAGATATCGAGTTGCGGTGCGCGTGTGATGGCGCCGATATAGGTGTCCTCAGACGCGGGATCACCCGACTTGAAGGTCTTCACCGTATTCACAAAAGCCTGCACAAATTGGTCGTAGACCTTTTCTCCCCTGCGCAGCAGCACACGCTCCACCAGAACGGCAGCTTGGCCGGTGTTGTACATGGCGCCGTCGGCCAGGCTCCTCGACTGCTGACCTGCACATTGGCGTCGTCGAACACATCGGATAGTAGTTTCTTGCCGCCCAGTTCCAGTTGCAGTTTCACCAGTTGCTGCTGCGCGGCGCGCATCACGCAAAGCGCCGATCGCCGTAAGAGCCGGTAAAAAAGACGCCGTCTACCTTTTGCTCCAACAGCGCGGCGCCCACCGCACCTGCTCCCACCAGGCAGATCATCACGTCTTCGGGCACACCTGCCTCGTGCAGCAAACGGGTGATTTCCAGTCCGGTCAACGTGGCGTATTCCGAGGGTTTGTAGAGCACGGTATTGCCCGCCGAGAGCGCAGGCATGATGACGTTGCAGCCCATAAACCAAGGACAGTTCCGACGTCGAAATCGTCGTGCTGCCAGGGCGTGTGCTGAATCTGCTCGGTCATACCGCCCTCGGCAAAGACGGTCTGAGTCGCCAAAGCGGCCTCGACCTCGGCCAAGAAAAAGTCCAACCGCGCCAACAAACCATTGAGCTCGTTGCGCGACATTTTGATGGGCTTGCCGGTCTCCTGCGTCATGGTCTGGGCCAGCGACTCCAAGTCGCGCACCACACCGGCGCGAAATGCGGTGATACAGGCTTTGCGCGCTGTCAACGAGGTAGCAGCCCACGTGGGTTGGGCGGCGCGGCCGCGGGCGGCTTTGCTGGCCACCGTGCTGGCGTCATCGGCCGCCACGCTGGTGATGAGATGGCCGTTGGCCGGGTTGTGGATAGCGAGTTGGCTCATGGTGGTCTTCTGGTTTCGGTCTCGGTGCGGCGGATTTAGCAATACGCTAATA
>JAXHOO010000020.1:0-59565 GCA_034519365.1 Rhodoferax sp.
GAGACGCAGAGCAGGGTCATCACTGCTCAGCAGCGCCGCAGCGCGCAGTTGCGCCAGTTGGGAACGCAAGGCTGGCACCGTTTCAGCGGCCAGCGCTTTCTCTAACGGAGCCAGCTTGTCAACGTCAACGTTGCCGCGCAAAGTTTCCAGCGCGGCGCGGCGGGTGGCCACATCGGGCGACATCAGGCTGACCGTGGCAATCGCATTGTCAATCTCGCTACGCATGCGGTTGTTGTTCATCACGTCTTCGGCGGTCTCGGGAAGTGCCACCTCCGCCCCCGTCACCGGGTCCACAGCTTTGTCGTCCACCACGATGACCGGGTGACCCGCGACCAACTTCACGGCGTCATCAGCCAGCGCGCGAATAAAGGCAACCGTTCGCTCGTCGGCCCCCTGGCCAATCGCATGCAGCGCCGCGACACGGTCATCGCTTTCGCCCACAGCCAAGGCCTGGGCTTGTTGCGCGGTGAGCGCATGGGCACTAGAAACCGCAGCACAGGTCAGCGCCAATAACAGCGCGTGTATCCATCTTTTCGGCATACGCCAATTTCTCCAGTTGAATGCAACAAGCCGTCACTACCCCTACAGGCAATGACGGCTCCGGCTGAGAATCAAGTCCGACGCTGCGGCGCTGAACTCAGCCGTTCTCCCTGCCTTCGCCTTACTTCATCACGGGCTCATCAGGCTTCTTGTCGTTGCCTTCGATGAACGGAGACCATGGCTTGGCTTTCACCGGGCCAGGCGTCTTCCAGACCACATTGAACTGGCCATCGGCCTTGATTTCGCCGATGAAAACCGACTTGTGCAAGTGGTGATTCTTCTCGTCCATCTTCGAGACGATGCCCGACGGTGCTTTGAAGGTCTGACCGGCCATGGCGGCGATCACTTTGTCGACATCGGTGGACTTGGCTTTTTCAACCGCTTGCTTCCACATGTTGATACCGATGTAAGTCGCTTCCATCGGGTCATTCGTCAAAGGCTTGTCTTTATGACCGGCGATGTTGTTTTTCTTGGCGTAGGCAGACCATTTCTTGATGAACTCGGTGTTGGTCGGGTTCTTGATGGACATGAAGTAGTTCCAGGCAGCCAGGTGACCTACCAGCGGCTTGGTATCTACACCGCGCAGCTCTTCTTCACCCACAGAGAAGGCGACGACGGGAACGTCTTTGGCCTTCAAACCAGCATTGCCCAGCTCTTTGTAGAAAGGCACGTTGGAGTCACCGTTGATGGTGGACACCACGGCAGTCTTGCCACCCGCAGAGAACTTCTTCACGTCAGCCACGATGGTTTGGTAGTCGGAGTGACCAAACGGGGTGTACTTCTCGTCGATGTCCTTGTCAGCCACGCCCTTGCTCTTGAGGTAGGCGCGCAGAATTTTGTTGGTGGTGCGGGGGTACACATAGTCGGTGCCCAGCAGCACCCAACGCTTGGCGCCGCCGCCTTCTTTGCTCATCAGGTAGTCAACAGCAGGAATGGCTTGCTGGTTAGGCGCGGCGCCGGTGTAGAACACGTTCTTGGACAGCTCTTCACCTTCGTACTGCACGGGGTAGAACAGCAGACCATTCAACTCCTCCACCACGGGCAACACGGACTTGCGGGACACCGAAGTCCAGCAGCCGAAAATCACGTCGACTTTGTCTTGGGTCAGCAGCTGCTTGGTTTTTTCAGCAAACAGGGGCCAGTTGGAAGCGGGGTCCACCACCACCGGTTCGAGCTTCTTGCCCAAGATTCCGCCCTTGGCGTTGATTTCCTCAATGGCCATCAGCACGGTGTCTTTCAACACGGTTTCCGAAATGGCCATGGTGCCGGACAGGCTGTGCAGGATACCGACCTTGATGGTGTCTGCGGCGAACGCAGGCACTGCAGACAAGGTAGTCAGGGCGACGGCAGCGGTGAGTGCCTTCAGGGTAAAACGACGAGAGGTCTGGCGTTGCATGTGGGCTTCTCCGAGGGTTGATGAATTCGGCTTTCGTAGCACCTGACACAGCGACGTGCTTTGGTGATGCGATGACTGCATTCTGGGTAAGCCCTTGGTTTCTGGAAATACGCCGTGTGGCGTATAGGTGTGTGCGCCAGACCACGGACCAAACAGAAGCGGCCTTCCATAATGGGCTGCGGGCTGCACACAGCGGGTCGTCACCGTTCTGTGCTTGAGCAGGGAGACCCCAGCTAGGAGTGCACCTATGGTTCGCATGCAGTTTTCCATTGAATTAGGGTATGAAATCGACGCGCCGGGCTGCGACATGCTGCTCAGCATCCAGGCCGCGCGCACGCGCCAGCAAACCCTAGTGGCCGAGTCGCTGGTGCTTAGCCAGCCACTGCAGCAAAACCCCTATGCCGACCCGTTCACCCATACCCGCCACCTGCGCCTGCAAGCCAACCCCGGCCTGCTGAACGTGCGCTATGAGGCCACTGTGGACCTCGACCACTACTGCGGAGATCCCGCGCAAATCGCCGAAATCCACATTGCCAACCTGCCGGGCGAGGTGCTGCACTACATCTACCCCAGCCGCTACTGCCAGTCAGACCGGTTGCATGTGTTGGCGGTTAAGGAGTTTGGCCACCTGTGGCAGGGTTACAGCCGCGTACAGGCCATCCGCGACTGGGTGACCCAGCGGGTTACCTTCAAATCCAATTCCTCCAGCGGTACCACCACGGCAGTGGACACCTTGATTGAAGAAGTGGGCGTATGCCGCGACTTTGCCCACCTGATGATTGCGCTGTGCCGCGCGGTGAACATCCCGGCGCGCTTTGTCACTGGCATTGACTACGGCGCCGACCCCGCCCTGGGCCCACCCGACTTTCATGCTTACGTGGAGGTCTACATTGGCCAGCGCTGGTACCTGTTCGATCCGTCGGGCACCGCCATCCCGATGGGGTTTGTGCGCTTTGCCACCGGGCGCGATGCGGCGGACTGCGCCTTTGCCACCCTGTTTGGTGGCGTACGGGGGGCTGCGCCGATTTTGAACGCGCTGGCCATCCCCAACGCCCAAGGCGAACTGGTAATTCCGCAGCATGTGGCCTACGGCCTGTCGACCGATTCTTAGCGCCAACCCACTGCGTAGCTACTATCTAATTAGGAGCTGCTCGCGCATACTCCATAAGGGCTAGAGGCCTAAATGACATCAAACGCTTGCCGCATCAAAGCGAAAGCTGGATGCCGTCACGCCGCCGAAGGCGTGCTCTTCGTGGTACACGCAACTGGCGGTATCCGGCTCGGCCGCGCCCACCGCCACCATCAGCGGCAGCAGGTGCTCTTCGCGCGGGTGGCAGATACGGGCCGAGGGCGCTTGCTCCCAGTCCAGCAGCGCTTGGGTGCGCGTAGCGGGAGCCGCCCCCATGGCAACTTGCAACCAGGCATCAAAAGCCTGCGAAGGCGCCTGACCCGGGCGGCCCATTTGGCGCAGGTTGTGGTAACTCAGCCCGCTGCCCACGATGAGTACCCCTTCGTCGCGCAGCGGGGCCAGCGCCCGGCCCAGGGCCAAATGCTCGGCCGGGTCCAACCCCGCGCGCAGCGACATCTGCAGCACCGGCACATTCGCCTCGGGGAACATCACGGCCAACGGCACAAAAGTCCCGTGGTCGTAGCCGCGCCGCGCATCCTGCGCCACCGGCAAGCCGGCGGCTTGCAGCAGGTCTTGCACCCGCTGCGCCAGCTCCGGCGCACCGGGCGCAGGGTAGACCACCTCGTAGGTGTGCGCCGGAAAACCACCGTAGTCGTAAAGCATGCCGGGCTGCGCCGCCGTGCCCAAAGTGAAGGCGAGGCCTTCCCAGTGCGCGGTCACCATCAACACCGCCTTGGGCGTTTGGCCCAACTGGCGCGGTATGTCGACCAGTGACGCGCGCAGCGCCTGCATGGCGGGAGCCATCTCCTCCATCCAAGGCCAAGGGCCGCCGCCGTGGGAGATGAAATAGGTGGGCAAACGTGGGGACATGGTGAACTCCTTCAAACGCAAGGGGGCGACGCGCTAGTCGCCCAAATAAATGGTGTGGGCCAACGGCACGCCGGGCGGGGCTTCGTAGTCGGCCACCACCCAAGCACGGTACCGGTTGTGTGCGGCGTCTTGCAGCAATTCCACAATGCGGCGAATCGACGCCCTGTCCAACGCCGCAAAAGGCTCGTCCAAGAGGGTCAGCGCGGCGCCCGACGCCAAAGCGGCGGTCAGCCAGACTTTGCGCTTGGAGCCGGTCGAGTGCATGTACAAAGGCTTGTCGATATGCGGCCCCAGACCCAGCACTTCCACCAAATGGGCCTGCAACACGGCATCCCAGCGCGGGTACCGTGCCGCCGTGGCATTGAGAAACTGTCCGGCCACCACGGCGTCGTGGGTGTTGGTGCGCGGATCCATCCAGAAGACCTGTTGGCAATAGGTTTTCGGTTCTTTTGCCAGTGCCACGCCTTGCAACTGCAAGTCGGCACCGGGCACGCGCAAGTCCCCGGCCAGTAGCTGCAGCAAGCTGCTCTTGCCCCGCCCTTCGCCGCCGCCCAGCCAAGTCACGCCTGTCGGCAGTGCCAACTGCGGTAAATCAAACACCACCCGCCCGGAGCGCTCCAAGCGCAGACCACTGCCTAGCAGTACCGGAAGTACCAGAGCGTCAACCGTGACGGCAGGAGATTGGAGGAGACTCATGGACCCAAGTTTAGGCCTCATACGTTGTTTTGTTTTGAATGAAATTGACGACTCACTTCAAAATCACCGAACGATTACAACGCACCCGAAGTGACTTTAAGAGCCCGCGCGGCGCATCTCTCGCAGCATGAACAGGTACAGGCTTTCTACTTTCTCCCTCGCCCAGGGGGTTTTTCGCAAAAACTTGAGGCTGGAGCCCACACTGGGCTCGAAGGTAAAACAGCGAATGGGAACCCGCTGGCCCAATCCATCCCAACCGTAGAAGTCCGCTAGTTCGGTCACCATGGCCTCTAGGGTCTTGCCGTGTAAAGGGTTATTCGCTTGTTGCATAGAGCCCTTCTGCAAAATTAGATAACGGGTCGCGCCCTTGGGCGCAAAATAGCGAATGTAGGACACCGGTTGATGCACAAAACGATGTTCCGCGCCACCCCGACAACTCCCAATGCGCCCTGGCCACGACCGCGCAATACTGCTCTCACCATGCTGACCCGATTCGCCATCCGCACGTCTTTAGCACTGATCGTCTCTAGCCTGCTGTCGATTGCGAATGCAACGCCGCCCGACCCTCTCTACTGCTCGCGTCCCCTGCGGGTCGCGTTGTTTGAGTTCGGAATCCTGTACCGCAGTGCCACGCAAGACGGCGCCGATGGTCGACTCATGACCTTGCTGCAAAAGCGCACGGGCTGCCAACTGAATATTGTGGTGCTGCCCCGTACCCGGGTTTGGGCAGAAATGAAGGCGGGTACGCTGGACATGGCCACCGCCGTCATCGCGACGCCCGAACGGGAAAGCTACTCCTACATCCTTCCCTACCTCCAAACGCGCAACGTCGTGTTGATGCAGAAGAAAGTGGCCGGTCGTGCGGACAGCCTTGAGACGCTGGCGCAGTCGGGTTTGCGTATGGGGGCGGTGCGCAGCTTTCACCACGAGCCTTCTTACGACGCCCTATTGAATACGCTACGCGAACGCAAGCTGGTTCTGGAAAGTGTCGATGTGCAGGAAAACCTGCGTTTCTTGCAACGTGGCATGGTGGACGCGGTGCTGAGCCAGCCCGTGGTGTACCGTGCCTACCTCAGCGACGCCCAGCTCCGCAATGACATCGTGATCCGCGACTGGGCACCGCCACATGAAGCCTCAGTGGGTGGTCTCATGCTGTCCCGCACCGCTTTTACCGAAGCGCAAGCGCGGCGCTGGGACAAGCTACTGGAAACGCTGCAAAAAGACGGCAGCCAGATCAAAACCTTTTTGCCCTACATGAGCGCCACTGAAGCACGAGAGTTGGTCTACACCGGGCCTCGCACGTTCTCGGGCGATTCAGCACCGCACTGACCTCGCTAGCACCTCAGTTTTCAAACTGGGGGTGCAACTGGCGAATACGGGACATGGCCATGCCGGCCGCAGCCGTGCGTGTTTCGACCCCCAGTTTGACGAACACCCGCTCCAGGTGCTTTTTCACCGTCATGGGGCTGCTGCCCAAGATGTCACCAATGTCTTTGTTGGTCTTGCCCTTGACCACCCAATACAGCACCTCGGCCTCTTTGGCGGTGAGCTTGAAGGACAGGCTCATGGCCTCAATCACCGCAGTGTCGGAAACCTCGCGCATCACAATCAACCATTCGCCACCGGCATCGCTGTCGCCCACCTGCTGGTGCAGGCGAAACGTCAGTCGCTGGGGTCCGCGCTCTAGGCTCAATTTGGGCGGGTCTTCCGCGCGGGCAATCGCCTGCACACACTGGCTCAGCCAAGTACGCACTTCCAGCGGTGTGGTCGGTGCTTGGGTGCCGCAGTGGCGCGCCAGCAGTTCGCGCGCCAATGGGGTTTGCCACATCAGCGCGCCGTCCACCGCGCGCACGGTGATCGTGGCGTAGCCAAAGGCGTCCAGCGCATTGCGGGTTTGGCGGCGTTCGCGCGCGCCCGCCAAATGCACCCCCATGCGGGCCATCACTTCCTTGGGTTTGATGGGTTTGGTCACATAGTCCACCCCGCCAGACTCCAGCGCAGCCACCAGGTATTCGGTCTCCGTCAAGCCGGTCATAAAAATGATGGGGATGTGGCTGGTGGCCGAGTCTGCCTTCAAGCGGCGCGCCACCTCAAAGCCGTCCATGCCGGGCATCATCGCGTCCAACAAAATCACGTCGGGCAGGCCCTGGGTGGCACGCTGCAACGCTGCCTCACCGGAGGTGGCAATCAGCACGGTGTAACCCGATTCATCCAGCGCGTCATGCAACACCGAGAGGTTGTCGGGCACGTCGTCCACGATCAACACCACATCGCTGTTGGCGCGGTCCAACGCATCTGCGGCGCCGTCCATCGGCCTAGTGGGTAGGGGGTGCATCCAGTGCTTTCTGCAGTTGGACTGCCATGGTTTCAAACTGGTACTGGCGCGCCAGCGCCTGCATTCTCTCTGTAAACACCAAGCAGTCAGGGTGCGCCGTGGTCCAAAAATCTAACAGATTCATGATGCCGCGGTAGTAGCCCAACCGGGCGAGGTCCAGCAAGGCTTGGCAATCCCCGGCGGGCGGGGCTTGCTCTGCCGCAGCGGTGCGTGGCGTGGGAGCGGGCGCTACAGCAGGTACCTCGTCCAGCCACTGCAGCGCCAAGCGACGCTCCAACCAGTCCAGCAGTTCGCTGTGGCGCACCGGTTTGACGATGAAGTCTTCTGGGGCGACACCCAAGTCATTGTCCAGCCCCCGGTCAAACGCGTTAGCCGACACAATCGCCACCTGCGGTTGCGCAGCGCCCTCGCCCGCATGGGCGCGCAGTCGCCGCAGGGTTTCCCAGCCATCAATGCCCGGCATCGCCAAGTCGAGCAACACCACATCGGGTTGCAAGCCCGCAACCAGCAAATCCAGCCCATCGTGGCCGCTGGCGGCGGTACGTACCTCAAAGCCCAGTGGCTCTAGCAGGCTTACCAGCAGTTCGCGGTCTGCCTCCTCGTTGTCGACCACCAGCACCTTGCGGCGAGCCCCCGCATAGGCCAACCGCGGCTTGCGCGCGCGCGCCAAATGCGTCTTTTCCGCCGTGCCCGCAGGCAGGTGCAATTCGGGCAAAAACAGGCGCACCTGGAAGACCGCGCCTTGGCCTAGCGCCGTGCTAGCGGACAGCTCGCCGCCCATCAGGTCGGTGAGCATCTTGGCAATCGTCAGCCCCAGCCCCGAACCCGCCGTACCGCCCGCTGCGCTGGCACCGCGCGTAAACGGCTCGAAAATGCGATCCAAATCGTCTTGCGCCATGCCGGGCCCGGTGTCGCGCACCTCGACCTGGGCCATCTCGCGCGCATAGCGCAGGCGCAGCGTCACGCTGCCCTCTTGGGTGAACTTGATGGCATTGCCCAGCAGGTTGAAGAAAATTTGACGCACCCGCTTTTCATCGGCACGCACCCACTCAGGAATTGTGCCCTGCACCTCAAAGTGAAACTGCAATCCCTTGGCTGCGGCCTGTAACTCAAACATGCCCGCCATCTCGTGCATGCCGCTGGCGAATTGCATGGGCTTCACATTGAGCGTGAGCTTGCCGCTCTCAATATGGGCCATGTCCAGCGTGCCTTCAATCAGCGACAGCAGGTGCTCGCCGCCGCGTTTGATGACGTTCACCGCCTGTTTGCGGTGCGCGGGAATCGAAGCGTCTTCGCCCATGAGCTGGGCATAGCCCAAGATGCTGTTAAGCGGCGTGCGCAACTCATGGCTGATGGCACTGATGTAGCGGCTCTTGGCCTGGTTGGCCGCCTCGGCGGCTTGCTTGGCGCGCTCGGCCAGCAGCTTGGCGTCTTGCAAGGCCTCGTCGGTCTGGCGGTGGGACTCGATTTCGCGGATTAGCAGGTGGGTTTGCCGATTCGACTCTTCTTGCGCCACCTGGCGGCTCTTGTGCGCCAGCACCAGCCACCAGGCCACGATCCCTGCCATTAGCAGCAGCGCCGCAAAGGCCTTGGTAAAACCGGAGCGCAGGGCGGTTTGCACTGCAGACTGGTCCCCCGCCAAGGCCGCTAGCGCACCCAGCTCTTGGGTGTAAAACATGCCAAACACCGTGGCCAGTAGCGGCACGATGACCAGCATGAGCAGGATAAAGTGGCCCAGCCCCGTGTCCAAAAACGGCCACACCGCCTTGGGCAAGAGCCAGCGCAGCGCGCTAGACCACTGCACCGACAAGGCTGCGTGCGGTTTGCACATGTCGCCACAGCGCGCATCCAGCGTGCAACACAAAGAGCAAATCGGCCCTTGGTATGCGGGGCAGTGCGCCATGTCGGGGCCTTCGTACTCACGCTCGCAGATCACACACTGTTTGGACTGCAGCCGCTGGTAGCTGCCCAGGGCGGCACTGGCGTCGGGCTGGCGCGCTAGATAGTACTTGCCTCGGGTAAACCAGGCGATCAGCGGAGAGGTCACCATCGCCGTGACCAAGGCCACCACCGCCGAGAACGCGCGTGCCAGCTCACCAAACAAGCCAAGGTAGGCGGTGATCGACAAGGCCGAGGCTAAGGCCATGGCCCCCACGCCGACCGGGTTGATGTCGTACAAGTGGGCACGTTTGAATTCGATGCCCTTGGGCGAGAGGCCCAGCGGCTTGTTGATCACCAGATCGGCCACCACGGCCATGATCCAGGCGATGGCGATATTGGAGTACAGGCCTAGCACCTCGCCCAGCGCCTGGAACACATTCATTTCCATCAGCATGAAGGCGATCACGCTGTTGAACAGCACCCACACCACGCGCCCGGGGTGGCTGTGGGTCAGGCGCGAGAAGAAGTTGCTCCAGGCCAGCGAGCCCGCGTAGGCATTGGTCACGTTGATCTTGAGCTGGGACACGACGACAAAGATCGCCGTCGCTGCCACCGCCCATCCGACGGTGGGAAACACGTACTCGTACGCAGCGAGGTACATCTGGTTCGGGTCAACCGCGCGGTCAATCGGCACGCTGTGGCTGATGGCCAAGTAGGCCAAGTAGGCCCCGCCCAGCATCTTGACGACCCCCAAGACCACCCAGCCCGGCCCCCCTACCAACACACCCAGCCACCAACCTTTGCGGTTGGCCGCTGTCTGCTGCGGCATGAAGCGCAAATAGTCGGCCTGCTCCCCCATTTGGGTAATCAATGCAATACCCACCGTCAAAGCAGCACCAAATAGGTGCAAATCAAAAACGTTGCCGACGCCTTTCTCACCAGCGTAGTGCGTTATGCCCGCAAACGCCTGCGGATCGCGCACCAAAACAAAGCCAAAGGGCACCACCAGCATCACCAGCCACAGCGGTTGCGTCCAAATCTGCAGTCGGCTGATCGTGGACACCCCGTGCGTCACCAGCGGAATCACCACCAGCGCGCAAATCAGATAACCCCAGGTGGGTGGAATATCCAGCGCCAGCTCCAGCGCATAGGCCATGACGGCCGCCTCGAGCGCAAAGAAGATGAACGTGAAAGAGGCGTAGATTAGCGAGGTCAGGGTGGATCCGATGTAGCCAAAGCCGGCGCCGCGCGTCAGCAGGTCCATATCGACGCCATAGCGGGCGGCGTACACGCTAATGGGTAAGCCCGCCAAGAAGATCACCAGCCCGGTCACCAGAATGGCCCAGAACGCATTCATGAAACCGTATTGCACCAACAGCGTGGCGCCCACGGCCTCCAAAATCAGGAAGGACGCGGCACCGAAAGCGGTATTGGCGACCCGGAACGTCGACCACTTGCGAAAGCGCTGCGGCGTGAAGCGCAGGGCGTAGTCTTCCATGGTCTCGCTGGCCACCCAGTTGTTGTAGTCGCGCCGGATTTTGACCACGCGCTGCGATGGTGCATCAGTGGGCGCAAGGCTCGCGGGAAGGGGGGTAGGCGGGGCAGACACAGGCTGACGGGTGCAGATTTCATGCCACGGGCTGGGCCGGCAGGCAGAAATCTGCGGCTTTTGGCGTACACCGACCGCGCAAAAGCCCCACAACGGGGCACGCGCTTTGCTTACAGTCACCGTACCGAGACTACCGCCTACGAGACACGCCCCATGGAACTCACCCCTCGTGAAAAAGACAAGCTGCTGATCTTCACCGCCGGCCTGCTGGCCGAGCGGCGCAAGGCGCGCGGCCTCAAGCTCAACTACCCCGAAGCCCTAGCCCTGATCAGTGCCGCCGTGATGGAGGGCGCGCGCGATGGCAAGACCGTGGCCCAGCTCATGAGTGAAGGCCGCGCCGTGCTCACGCGCGACGATGTGATGGAGGGCATCGCCGAGATGATCCCTGACATTCAGGTCGAAGCCACCTTCCCCGACGGCACCAAGCTGGTCACCGTTCACCAGCCCATCGTCTAACCCCATTGATTTTCCGGAGATCGCCCATGCGTACCCCTTTCAAATCCACTCTACTTTTGATAGCTGCTTGCGCAGTATCCACGGGGGCTAGTGCCCATATTGGTCATGAAAATCACAGCTTGATGGAGGGTTTAACCCATCCGTTTGGCCTGGACCATCTGCTGGCCATGGTAGCGGTGGGCGTCTGGTCTGTCTCGGCCCTGCCTGCCCAGAAGGCTTGGCAAGGCCCAGCTACTTTCATGCTGGCCCTCGTGCTGAGCGCAGTGCTAGGTGCGAACGGCGTCACCGTGCCGTTTTTGGAACATGCCATTGCCTTGTCGGTCGTCCTGTTCGGTGCCATGCTCATCATGGCGGCCAAGCCGGTGTCCAAAGCTTGGGGGCTCGGTTTGATCGCCGCTGCAGCTTCGCTGCATGGTTTGGCCCACGGCGCCGAAACACCCAGCTCCGGCTTTGCGGGTTATGCCACCGGTTTTTTGCTGACCACGGCCGCGCTGCATGTGGGCGGCGTGGGCCTAGGCCTGGGAATCCGCCGCTGGTTGGCCGAACGCAGCGGCGCCGTGCTGGGCGGGCTGGGCGCATTGCTCGGTATCGCTGGCGTCGTCCTGTTCAACCAAGTTTGAGGGGCGCAACATGACCCCTGGTGAAATCATGACCGACGAGGGCGAACACGCCCTCAACACCGGCCGCCGCACCCTGACGATGGTGGTGCAAAACACGGCAGACCGCCCGATCCAGGTTGGCTCCCACTACCACTTTGCCGAAACCAATGGCGCGCTGGGCTTTGACCGCGCGGCGGCGCAAGGCATGCGGCTGAACATTCCTTCCGGCTCCGCCGTGCGGTTTGAGCCCGGACAGCAGCGCACCGTGGAACTGGTTGATTTGGCCGGTGACCGTGTGGTCTACGGCTTTCGCGGTTTAGTTCAAGGAAAACTGTAATGGCAACGATTGGACGCCGCGCCTATGCGGAAATTTTTGGCCCCACCACCGGCGACCGCGTGCGACTGGCCGACACCGGCTTGCTGATTGAGGTCGAAAAAGACTACACGCTGGCAGCTGGCAGCTACGGCGAAGAGGTGAAGTTCGGCGGCGGTAAAACCATACGCGACGGCATGGCGCAATCGCAGCGCACCAATGCCGGAACGGGAACGGGGCCCTCCGGCGGCGGCGCCGTGGATTGCGTGATGACCAATGCGCTCATCATCGACCACTGGGGCATTGTCAAGGCCGACATTGGCTTGAAAGGCGGGCGCATCGTCGCCATCGGCAAGGCCGGCAACCCCGACACGCAGCCGGGTGTGGACATCATCATTGGCCCTGGCACCGAAGTCATCAGCTGCGAGGGCAACATCGTCACTGCGGGCGGCATCGACAGCCACATCCACTTCATCTGCCCACAACAGATTGAAGAGGCCCAGGCCAGCGGCGTGACCACCATGCTGGGCGGTGGCACCGGCCCGGCCACGGGCACCTTTGCCACCACCTGCACGCCTGGCCCGTGGAACATCGAACGCATGCTGCAAGCGGCCGACGCTTTCCCCATGAACCTGGGTTTTCTGGGCAAAGGCAATGCCTCGTTGCCCGGCGCGCTGCACGAGCAGATCAACGCCGGCGTGATTGGCCTGAAACTGCACGAAGACTGGGGCACCACGCCCAGCGCCATCAGCAACTGCCTGGACGTGGCGGACGAGACGGACACGCAAGTCGCAATCCACTCCGACACGCTCAATGAATCGGGCTTTGTGGAAGACACCATTGCCGCCACCAAGGGCCGCGGCCTGTGCGCCTTCCACACCGAAGGTGCGGGCGGTGGCCACGCGCCCGACATCCTGCGCGTGGTGGGCCAGGACAACTTCCTGCCCAGCTCCACCAACCCCACCATGCCCTACACGGTGAACACGCTGGACGAGCACGTGGACATGCTGATGGTGTGCCACCACCTGGACGCAGGCATTGCCGAAGACTTGGCCTTTGCCGAAAGCCGCATCCGCAAGGAAACCATTGCGGCCGAAGACATCCTGCACGACATGGGCGCCATCAGCATGATGAGCAGCGACAGCCAGGCCATGGGCCGCGTGGGTGAGGTCATCATCCGCACGTGGCAAACGGCGCACAAGATGAAAGCGC
This sequence comes from Rhodoferax sp., assembly GCA_034519365.1. Taxonomy (GTDB): domain Bacteria; phylum Pseudomonadota; class Gammaproteobacteria; order Burkholderiales; family Burkholderiaceae_C; genus Allorhodoferax. Next base: position 13,037 of record JAXHOO010000020.1, read on the forward strand.
AACGCGGTGCGTTACCCGAAGATTCGGTACGCAACGACAACTTCCGCGTCAAGCGCTACATCGCCAAGTACACCATCAACCCGGCCATCGCCCACGGCATTAGCCATGAAGTAGGTTCGGTCGAGGTCGGAAAGTGGGCCGACTTGGTGGTGTGGAAGCCTGCTTTCTTTGGCGTCAAGCCCGCGCTGATTTTGAAGGGCGGCTTTATTTCTATGGCAGCGATGGGCGACCCCAATGCCTCTATTCCCACGCCCCAACCCGTGCACTACCGTCCGATGTTCGGCGCCTTTGGCGGCGCGCTGCACAAGGGCTCGTTCACCTTCGTGTCCCAAGCCGGTTTCAATGCCGGTGTGAAGGAGCGTTTTGGTTTGTCCAAGAATGTGTCGGCGGTAAAGAACATCCGCAGCGTGCGCAAACAACACATGATCCACAACAGCTACCTGCCGAAGATGGAGATTGACGCGCAGACCTACAGCGTGCGTGCCGATGGCCAGTTGCTGACCTGCGAGCCCGCGGTGAGTTTGCCGCTGGCGCAGCGCTACTTTTTGTTCTAAGCATGGAGATTCGCCTCGATGACCTGCGCGGCACGGCCATTGCCAGCTTGCTGCAATTGCACCTCGATGCGATGCACCAGCACTCGCCACCGGAGAGCGTGCATGCGCTTGATCTGGAAGCGCTGCGCCACCCCAGCATTACCTTTTGGACGGCGTGGGAACGTGAAGACCTGATGGGTTGTGGCGCCCTCAAACAGATGGATGCCACCCACGCCGAGCTCAAATCCATGCGCACCGCTGAAGCCCATGTGCGCAAAGGTGTGGCGCGTGCGCTGCTCCGCCACATCGAGGCTGCGGCACGGGCCAAAGGCATCCGACGTCTCTACCTGGAAACGGGGCAACACGCCCCGTTTTCTGCGGCTCAAAAGCTGTACCAAAGTGAAGGCTTTGTGGCGTGCGGGCCGTTCGCGGACTACGTGCTGGACCCGTACAGCCTGTTCATGACCAAGGCCCTATCCTGAAAGCTTTACACACCCGTGGGCCACAATGCTGGCATCTCCTGAACACCTGAATCTCATGCTCCAAGTCTCCAAATGCATCCCCCAAGGCCAGGGCCTGGCCTCCGTTCTGCTCAAGCGCGCCGCCACGGTCGAACTCGACTGGGACGTGCGCCAGAAAAGCCGCTTTGACGCCACCGCCTCCACGGGCCGCGCGCTGGGCGTGTTTCTGCCCCGCGGCACCGCCGTGCGCGGCGGCGACGTGCTGGTGGCCGAAGACGGCTCGCTGATCCGGGTGTTGGCGGCACCCCAAGCAGTGCTGAAGATCACGCATTGCACAGAGCATGGCACCCCGTTTGACCTGATCCGCGCGGCCTACCACCTGGGCAACCGCCATGTGCCCATCGAACTCAAGCCCGACCACCTGAAGATCGAGCCCGACCACGTGCTGGCCGATATGCTGCGCGCCATGCACCTGATCGTGAACGCGGTGGAAGAGGCCTTTGAGCCCGAGAACGGCGCCTACGCCACGGGCGGGCACACGGGGGGACACCACCACGGGCATGACCATGGCGACCACAACCATGACCATGGGCACTCCCATGCGCCTGCGGCGCCAGGTGCCAAAAGCAAGCTGGCCGCCATCCCCGTTGCGGCTGCGCCGCACGTGCATGGCCCCGGCTGCGGCCACGACCACTGAAGACGAACGCCATGCGCGACAGCAGCCTGATGCAGCTCATGTGGCTGGCCTCACCGGCCTTGCCGATTGGCGGGTTTTCGTACTCAGAATGCCTGGAGGCCGCCGTGGATACTGCGCGAGCCGCTACAGAAAGTGAAGCATCTGCCTGGCTGGTGGACCAACTACACCTGACGTTGGCGCGCTCCGAGCTACCCGCTGTGGCCCAGGGCATTACCGCATGGCGCGCTGATGACATGCTGCGTGTGGCTGCACTGAACGCCTGGGTGCTGCAAACGCGCGAGAGCGCCGAACTACGTGCCCAAACCGAACAAATGGGCAAAAGCCTGCTGGAATGGCTGAAGAACCACACCACGGCAACCCCTGAACAGATTGCCACGCTGGCTGTGCAGGTCCCCACCTACCCCATCGCCTATGCCTTGGCCGCCAGCAGCACTGGCGCGCCGGTACGCGAATGCCTGCTGGCCTACGCCTTTGGCTGGGCAGAGAACATGGTGCAGGCCGCCATCAAGTCGGTGCCGTTGGGCCAAAGCGCAGGCCAGCGCATCCTGTCCGCGCTGACCGCCGAGATCCCGGCCGCTGTAGACCACGCACTGGCAGTGACCGACGACAGCCGCCAAGCCTTTTCTCCTATGCTGGCCATCCTGAGCAGCCAGCACGAAGTCCAGTACTCACGCCTTTTTAGATCGTAATTGGCCTCTGGCCCCCGTAGATATTGCGCAAGCAGCTATTGTTTTTATAGTAAATACCATGTCCACCCTACACCACATCGCCAACCGTACCAAGACCCTCCCCCCGCTGCGCGTAGGCATAGGCGGCCCCGTCGGCTCCGGCAAAACCACGCTGCTGGAGATGCTGTGCAAGGCCATGCGCGACCAGTACGACCTGGTGGCCATCACCAACGACATCTACACCAAGGAAGACCAGCGCCTGCTCACCGTCAGCGGCGCGCTAGCGGCCGAGCGCATCATGGGCGTGGAAACAGGCGGCTGCCCGCACACCGCCATTCGCGAAGATTGCTCCATCAACTTGGAGGCGATTGACCGCATGCTGGTGGACTTCCCCAACGCGGACATCGTGTTTGTGGAAAGCGGCGGCGACAACCTGGCAGCCACTTTTAGTCCCGAGCTGAGCGACCTGACCATCTATGTGATTGACGTGGCAGCGGGCGAGAAGATCCCGCGCAAGGGTGGCCCCGGCATCACCAAGAGCGATTTGTTCGTCATCAACAAGACCGACCTGGCTCCCCACGTCGGGGCCAACCTTGAGGTCATGGAGCAGGACACCATCCGCATGCGCACCACGCCCAAGGGCCTCAAGCCCTATGCCATGACCAACCTGAAAGTCCAGAACGGTCTGCAGGTGGTAATTGACTTCATCGAAACCAAGGGCATGCTAAAGGCCGCTTAGTGGGGGTCCCCATCGCCATAGAAATTTCTCAGTACGGGTTGGGGCGCAGACCTCGGCAGCTGAATCACCATCGCAGAGCCTTGCCCGAGCTCGCTGGCCAAATGGATTTTGCCGCCCAGCACCACGGTCACTAGGTTGTAAACGATGTTCAACCCCAAGCCAGAGCCCCCCTGGCCCAGCTTGGTGGTAAAGAAAGGATCGAATACCCGGGCTCGGTGTTCGCGCGCAATTCCCACGCCATCGTCTCGAAAAATGATCTCGACCCAGTCGCCATCCATCGGGCGCGCAGTCAGCCACATATGGCCCGAGGCGCGTCCGTCAAAGGCGTGCAGCAGTGCGTTGGCCAACAGGTTCGTAATCACCTGCCCTAACGGCCCCGGGTAACTGTCCATGGCAATGCCGGGGGCCAGCTCAACATGCAGACCATAGTGCGTCGACTTGTACATGGGCCCCAGCGTCAGGACCACGTCCCCCAGCGTACGTTCCAAGTCAAACCGCCTGCGTTGGTCGCTGGACTGGTCCATCGCGACTTGTTTGAAACTTTCCACCAAACTTCGGGCCGAATCCAGCGAGCGGGTCAGCACATCCAACCCCATGCCTGTTCCCTCCAAGTACTGGGTCATGGCGGAGCGCCGCATACCGCCGCTCCCCACATCCCGCTTGAGCTGCGCCAGATGTTGCTGCAAAGTACTCACCACCGTCACGCCAATGCCAATCGGCGTGTTCAGCTCGTGAGACACGCCCGCTACCAAAGACCCCAATGCCGCCATCTTTTCGGCGCGAACCAGCTCCTCCGTCGCGTGCTTCAGGGTGTCCAGCGTACGCGCCAATTCCGCGTTGCTTTGCTCCAGAGAGCGGGTACGCTCCTGCACCCGTAACTCTAGGTGCTCGGACAAATGCCGGTAACGCGCTTCGCGTTCCAGCGCCTCACTCTCCAGCGCCATGCGCTCCAACGTGATCGCCAGCAAGTCCACGTACTGCATCAGGCTGGGTAACAGCGCAATTTGCAAAGGAGTTTCGTAGGGCGCAATGGCCAGCATCACCGAAATCCGCTGCGGATGGACCATGGGCACCACGATGCAAAGCCGCTTACCCGGCGCCGCCCCTTCCAACATCGCCTGCAGCGGCGGAAACTGCCGAACCGGAATCTGGGGCGGCAACTGCCCCACCCTGTCCGGCTCCACAAAATTAAAAGCGTCCACCATGCGCAGCGGCGCATCCGGCCCGTCCGCCTCGCGCCACTGTGCAGTACACAACCACTCCAGATACGGGGCGAGCGCCATCAGACGCGCCTCCACGGAAATGGACTCGGTCGTGATCATGTTCTTGACCGCTTCCATTCCCATGCGAATCTCAGTCACTAGGGTTTCGTCCGCGCGGTGCCCTTGGGCATCATGATCAGAGACGGCCACCACGCCAGAGCCGGAAGACACACGGTCAACTAACCGGCTGGGGATCAGGCACTCACCGCCCCGCAAAACACCGGTGTCCAACTGCTCACACAGCGCGGTCAAAGCGGCCCGACAGGTGCCGGCATAGTCTTGGTCGATCGACGCCAACGGCGGTGAAAAGGTCCTGCATGGTGGTACGTTGTCGTAGCCGATCACGGCCACATCGCGCGGCACCTGTAACCCCGCGTTGCGCACCGCCTGAATGGCGCCCATGGCCAGCATGTCGCTGGCCGCAATGACCCCGTTCAGAGGCAGTCCGGCCGCCAAAGCGGCTTGCACCGCCAGGGTCGCTTCGGCCAGGCGGGCGTAAGGCAAGATCAACTCGTACTCCGGCCGTACCGGCAACTGGTGGCGCGCCAGACAGTCCCGGAACACCGCCAACCGCGCGTCTACGTCCACGTTGCCCTGCCACCCCAGAAATGCAATATCACGCCGCCCACGGTTTACCAGTTGGGCGACCGCAGCCCCAATGCCACTGCGGCTGTCGGACCGAATCGTCAGCACCTTGTCGGAGGGGAAACTAACGGCAATGCTCACCACGGGCCGCCCGTCCGCCAGCATCGCGTCGACCGCCTCTGCCTTCACGGACCTCTGCACGATGATCCAACCGTCGACCAAATCAGCCGAAAGGGGAATCGTCGCCGGCCCGTTTTGCCCCGTACGCACGATGAGTAGGCGCAACCCCATCTCGTTGGCGCACTGATTCATGCTGGCCATGAGCTCCGTGGTGTAGAAGCCCTCCAGATGCGCGACGACGACCCCGATGGTGCGGGGCTGGGTACGGTCAACTTTATCCATGCACACGTCAAGTTGAAAAATGATGGCCCTTGATCCGAGAACTCGTTGAGGCTGCACTGTGCCCGCCGTCCCGGTCGCGCCATGGTAGCCCCTACTCCCGCCAGCAACCGTCGGGGAAAGCCCCCATGCGAACGGCAAATGCGACACCGCGGTGCTTCTCTCGCCTATCTTTGCGCTACCGGCGCAAAATCCCAGCTGACAACCGCTAAAATCGACCGCTCAGGAAGCTTGGCCGAGCGGTTTAAGGCACCGGTCTTGAAAACCGGCGAGGGTTTATCCCCTCCGTGAGTTCGAATCTCACAGCTTCCGCCAATTCCCGTTCGTCAGGCCGCACATGCCACCGAACGCGCAAATTCCCCGGAAAACGCTCGTCTTTCCTATACTTGCGGACAACAGTTGGATACGCAGTTGCCGATACAAGCTAGATAGCCCGAGGATTTCTGCATGCATCTTTCTCCTATTTCCGTTGGCAAACTCTTGCGGCCCGTTTGGATCGCCGCCGTAGCCGTGCTGCTGGTTGTACCTAGCGCCCAGGCGCAAGTTGCCCAATCGGCCCTTGAACAAGCCGATGCCCTGATCAAAGCTGGCAATGCGGAGGCGGCCTACCAGTTGCTGGAGCCCTTGGAAATTCAAGGTGCCGGTGACTCGGTGTATGACTACCTGCTTGGTACGGCGGCCCTAGACAGCAACCGCCCCAGCAAAGCCACTTTTGTGTACGAACGCATCTTGGCCGTGACGCCAGACTATGTGGGCATCCGCGCGGACATGGGGCGCGCCTACTTTGCATTGGGTGATTTTGGCCGCGCCAAGATCGAGTTCGAAACCGTACTGACGTTCCAGAATTTGCCGCAGGACTTGCGGACAACCGTAGAGCAGTATGTGAAAGCGGCAGAAGCGCGGGCCCAAGACAAGGCTACCGTATTCAATGGCTACGCCGAGTTCGGCTTGGGGCATGACACCAACATTGGCAGCGCCAATGCGGCCAGTTCGCTGAACTACCCCGGTAGCGCCTTGACTGGCGCGGGCACTTACGCCCCCGATCTCAAGTCAGACAGCTACGCCACCTTGGGCTTGGGCGGCGAGTTGAACCACCGATTCAACGCGCAATGGGGCTTGTACGCCGGGGCCGACTACCGAGGCCGCGCCTATAGCACTTACTGCGACAACACCTGTAACGGCTCTCTGGATGCCCGCTTGGGCGCCAGCTACTCTGGTGGTGCTTGGCTGTTGCGGGGCGGCATGATCGCTGGCAACTACACGCTCAACCAGGCGATTTACCGTGACACCACCGGGCTGTCAGTCGATTGGCGCTTGGCGATGCCCAGCGGAAGCCAGTTTTCTCTGGGTGCGAGCGGTGTTCAGACCCAGTATTTGGTCACTGGCCAATCCAGCCAAAACACACAAACCAACACGCTCAACATTGGCTGGCTCACCTCCTTGGGTGATGGGGATGCAGTTTTTAGCCTGTCTGCCAGTGGTGGGGTCGAGTTGGCAGTCGGCGGACGCGACGACGGTCACAGAGAGTTTGCCGGCCCCCGCATCCTGCTGCAAAAAAGTTTGAACAATACGCTGGGGGCCTACCTAAGTGCCGGTGCCACGATGTCGCGTTATGGGGGCATCAACACGCTGTATGGCATATCGAGGGAAGAGTCGTTGTACGACATCGCGCTGGGCATGACGTGGTCACTTCGCAAGGGCCTGTCCTTGCGGCCCCAGCTGAGCTATCTGAAAAATGTCAGTAATGCCGAGCTCTACTCGTACGACAAGACGGATGCGTCCATCAATTTGCGACTGGACTACTGAAGCAAGAATTGAGAGCACACCATGGGCATGCACTACGCAAACAACTGGGTTCACCGCAGCAGGCTAAGCCTACTGCTGCTGTTCTGTTGGGGCGCCAGCTTGGCTTGGGCAGAACTTGGTGCGGGCCAAGTGATGGTTGTCACCGGAGATGCCAGGGCCGTGAATGCCCGAGGCCAAGAGCGACTGTTGGCAAAAGGCTCCGAGATTTTTGCCGGGGACAAGATCGTGACCCCGGAGGGCGGTTTGGTCCAGCTCCGCCTGCGCGACGGCGGCTACCTGTCGGTGCGCCCCGCCACCGAAATGGTGATTGATCGCTTTGTCTACGATGAAAAAAACGCCGAAAACTCCAACTTTTTGGTGTCCTTGGTTCGGGGCGGTTTCCGCTCTATCACCGGCCTGATTGGCCGCACCAACCCGGCCGGTTACCAAATCCGCACGGCCACGGCGACGCTGGGCGTGCGCGGCACCGACCACGAACCTATGTTTATCCCCGGTGGCGGGCCTGCAGGCTCTGCCCCGGCAGGTATCTATGACAAGGTGAATGTGGGCGAAACCTTTATCCGCAACCGGTTTGGTGAGCTGTCGCTGAAACCCGGTGAGGTGGGCTTCGTACCTGCGGCCTCCAACCTCCCCCCCCAAGTGCTGCAAAAAATCCCCGACTTCTACAAAGTCGAAGTCAAAACCGATGGCCGCGATCCCAAAGACGCAGCTGACGACCAGCCTGAGCGTGGCGCTAAGCCGGTAGCGAAAACCACCCTGCTGCGCCCGTCGCTCTCCGTCCGCAAAGAGGCCGTCCTAACCGAGCCCTCAGCAACGACGGCCAAGACACTGGACGCCCCCACACTGCTCAGGCAACCCACCGTGACAGACAGTTTGCTGGCCCCGTCTACTACGCTGAAAAACACCGCAGCAACCCCGGCGTTGGTAGCGCCCGAAACCACCGTACTGCCGACCACCAAGCTGGTAGCCCCACTCACGACCACCGTGATCGCCCCCAAAACCGTGACCACCATCATCGCGCCAGTGACCACACCTATCGTTCCCCCCGTCGTCGCACCAGTGATTAGCCCGGTGCTGCCGACGACCACAATCCTCGTTCCCAAAATCACCAACGTTCCATTGCTCAAATAGCGCAAGGAGAATCACTATGGCTGCATTACGTTCCACCTCACTTGCCGTCTGCCTAGTCTTGGGTGCGTCGGCCAATTGGGCCGCACCCGTTGGCACGGTCTTGTTCAGCCAGGCGGGCAGTCATGTCGTCGATGCACAGGGGCAACGCCGTGATGTCCGGCGCGGCGATGTACTCCAGCCCGGGGACCGCTTGGTGACGCCAGACGGAGGCATCTCTCAAGTACTGATGCCAGACGGCAGTGTGTTGGGCGTACGCCCAGGCACCGAGCTGCGGTTTGACCCACCTGCCGCCAACGCTCCATCCGCACCGCCCATCGTGGCCTTGCTGAGGGGTACGATTCGGGTGATTGGCGCAGACCTGCCGGATATCGGAAAGACATCGGGCCTAACTTTACTCAGTGGCCAAGCCATATTGCAGTTGCGCGGCGCGGACCTCGAAAGCACCGTGGTCGGCGACAAAGGCGCTAGCGGCACTGACCCTGGCTCCTACAACCGCCTATTGGCGGGCAACGCCAACATCGGCAAAGGTAGCATCGTAGAGCCCTTGGCTGTGCGACAGGTCAGCTTTGTGGGCGGCACCAATCTAGCGCCAGTTCGCCTGGCATCGGTATCCCCCGATGTGTTTGGCAAGCCAGCGCCCCTTCCCAGCGGCACACTGGGCGGCGCCAAAACCATCGTACTGGGGCTGAGTTCGCCAAGCCTGACAACGACACTGTCTAACCGCAACCTGGCACCACTACCCTCGGCAACGGGCGCTGCTCCCACCGTGACACAGCCTCCCCCAACGAAGTTGGTGGTTGTACTGCCACCGGCGCCAGTCATCAGAACCACACCAGTCATCATCACCCCACCGGTGGTCATTCCGCCCAAGTTGCCCGTGGTGTCTTGCAAGATCCTGAGAACCTGTTGAACCCCGCTTCCATTCCCGACAACGCCGGAATCCTCCAGCAAACCCCTTTCATCCGCTTCTGGCTGGCCCGCCTAGCCGGCATCATGGGCAACCAAATGCTCATGGTGGCCGTAGCTTGGCACATGTACGACCTGACCTCCAGCCCCTGGGATCTGGGTTTGGTTGGGCTGTTCCAATTTGTTCCTGCCCTGCTCATGACGCTGCCCGCCGGCCATTTGGCGGACCGAATCCACCGCGGGCACATGTTTGCGACCTGCATGGCCGCACAGGCCGTGGTCGCCACTACCTTGATCAGCGCCACCGTCATGGGGTTTGCGTCGCGCGACCTGATCTTGGGACTGTCGGTTGCGCTCGGTCTGACCCGCGCCTTTCAAATGCCCGCTCAGCAGGCCTTGGTTCCCCTGCTGGTGCCGCAGCGCCTGTTGGTTCGCGCACTGGCTCTGAGTTCTACCGGCATGGAGATGGCGGTCATCGGTGGGCCCGCCTTGGGAGGCGTGCTGTACGTCGCCGGACCACTTTACGTCTATGGCTGCTGCGCCGCGCTCATGGTGGCCGCAGCAGGATTGGCACTGGTAGTGCGCTACCGCCACGTGCCCTCACAGTTGGCGACAAGCTGGGCCACCTTGTTCGCTGGCGTCACCTATGTGTGGCGCCACAAACTGATTCTGGGGGCCACCACGCTGGACTTGTTTGCCGTGCTACTTGGCGGTGCCACCGCCTTGCTACCCATCTTCGCGCGCGACATTCTGCACACGGGGCCTGCCGGTCTGGGAATATTGCGGGCGTCGCCAGCCGTTGGGGCATTGCTGATGTCGCTGGTATTGGCGCGCTGGCCACTGCAACGGCGTGTGGGTCGGCGCCTGCTGATGGCCGTTGGCGCATTCGGGCTCGCTATGGTGTTGTTCGGGCTGTCAACGTCGCTGTGGTTGTCCATTGCGGCGCTGGTTGTGACCGGTGCAGCCGACTGCATCAGCGTGGTGACACGCGGCACCCTAGTCCAGCTCGAAACCCCAGATGCCATGCGCGGGCGCGTCTCTGCCGTCAATTCAATTTTCATTGGCGCCTCCAACCAATTGGGGGAATTTGAGTCTGGCGCGACGGCTGCACTATGGGGCCCGGTTGGCTCGGTGGTAGCGGGTGGGGTGGGCACGGTACTGGTCGCGGCGCTGTGGTTCAAATGGTTTCCTGCGCTCGCCCAGCGCGACCGTGTGTCCTGAGTCGAAGGGTCAGGTCCACAAGTCCAACGGTGGGTCTGCCACCACTGCGCGCAAGATATCGGAGCGCGATACAAAACCAATCACCAAACCGCCCTCGTCCACCACGGGCAAGCCTGGCAGGCCAGTATCCAGCAACACGCGACTGAGCCTCCGAATGTCCGTGTCCATGGCCACACTGGGTACGGGCGTCCACATCAGTTCAGCCACGTTTTGTTCCAGCAGTGCGCGCCATTCCTGGGCGTTGCTGTCGAGTTGGGGCAGGCGTTCGGCTGTGGTCAAGTCGGCGCGGGACAACAGCCCCACCAGCACCCCGTCCGCATTCACCACGGGCGCCTGGCCTATGCCCTGCTCACGCAGACGCGCCCACGCCTGCTCCACAGTGAAATCACTCGCCAGGGTGGTCACAGAGGTCGTCATGATGGACTCCACCAGCGTCAGTGGCTGGCGCGGCATAACGGGCTGGCCCACCTCCGCATATGCCGCCAACGCCGCACGGCTAGCCACATCGGTAGGCTGCTCCTTGGGTGGCTCAGACGTCGCGAGTAAATCCGCAAAGTGGGAGGGCGAGCCATCTTCCCCGCGCTTGCCCGTGGCGCGAATGGCGTGCGAGCGGCTCAGGCCCGTGGTTGCGCCTACCTTGCGCAACTCGTCCAAAGACCCTCTGAACAAACGCCCTGTTGTGCCGTAAACCGAAAACATGGCCTCTCCCGCGCTACTCGGAGCGGCAAGTGCCGCCCTCAGGCGGCATTGGACAGGAAAATTTCCTGCAAGTCACTCAAAAAATCAAAGCCCCGCACCGTGGGCCGCACGCGGACAAAGTCGCGCTCGATCAAGCCTTTGCGCTCAGCCTCTTCCAGCCCCGCCGCAATGGCGGTGATGGCCAAGCCGGTGCGCTCCGTGAAGTCGCGCAGACCAAAGCCGTTGCGCAAGCGCAGTGCATTCAGCATGTACTCAAACGGCAGGTCCGCCCGCGCCACGTCGTCGTCTTGCGCCACCGCCTTGCCGGCTAGCGCTTGGTCCATGTAGCGTGCCGGGTCCCGAAAGCGCACTTGCCGCACGACGCGGTGCGCAAAACTGAGCTTGCTGTGCGCGCCAGCACCAATGCCCAAATAATCCCCAAACTGCCAGTAGTTCAGGTTGTGCCTGCAGCGGTGGCCGGGCTTGCCATAGGCCGAGATTTCATAGCGATCCAGCCCCCCAACCGCCGTCAATTCGGTGATGCGGTCCAACATGGCATAGGCGGTATCGTCCTCGGGAATCTGCGGCGGGTACTTGGCGAAGTAGGTGTTGGGTTCGATGGTCAGGTGGTAGATCGAGATGTGCGGCGGCGCAAAACTCAGCGCCATGACCATATCCGCCTCCAGCTCCGCCATGGTCTGGCCGGGCAGCGCATACATGATGTCCAAGTTAAAGGTGTCAAAGGCCTGCGCGGCCTCCTCCACCGCAGCCAGTGCCTGCGCGCTATCGTGCACACGGCCCAGAGCTTTCAAGTGCGCATCGTTGAAGCTCTGCACGCCGATCGACAAGCGCGTCACCCCCGCACCCCGGTAAGCGCGAAAGCGGTCTTTCTCGAAGGTGCCAGGGTTGGCCTCCATGGTGATTTCACAGTCCGCTTCCAACCGCAGGCGCGCGCGGATATCGCCCAGCAAACGGTCGATTGCCTCCGGCGAAAACAGGCTGGGCGTGCCACCGCCAATAAAAATACTGTGAATGGAGCGGCCCCAGATCAGCGGGAGCGCGGCTTCCAAATCGGCCACCACCGCGTCGATGTAGCGCTGCTCTTGTACGCCGCCCGCAGTCTGCTCATGGGAGTTGAAATCGCAATAGGGGCACTTCTTCAGACACCAGGGCAGATGCACATAGAGCGACAGCGGCGGCAGCGCTGCAAACTGCAGGGTGCCGGGGCGCATGTAGTGCTGCACATCGTGCTGCACTGCAGCCTCAGCAACCGAAGAAGCAGGGGTAATAGGGATCATGGTGTCCCGCGCGACCTCAAGCCGTCAGCCAATTGGCGCGTAAGAGCGCGGCCATGGCCTGGGCCGACCGCCCACGGTGGCTGTGGGCGTTTTTGACCTCTACCGGCAGTTGGGCAAAGGTCTGACCAAACTCGGAAATCCACATCACCGGGTCAAAGCCAAAGCCATTGCTGCCCAAGGGTTCGCGCGCAATTTCGCCGACCACACGACCTACAGCTATCAAGGGTTCAGGATCATCCGCGCTGCGCACGGCCACTAAGGTACTCACCATGGCAGCACGCCGGTTGTCGACGTTTTGCATCTGCTCCAGCAGCGCTTTGACGTTGTTGTCGTCGCCCTTGGCATAACCAAATTGGGTGGCGTAGTAGGCCGTGTCCACCCCCGGCAAGCCACCAAATGCATCGACACACAAGCCTGCGTCATCGGCAATGGCGGGCAGGCCGGTGTGCTGGGCGGCGTTGCGCGCCTTGGTCAGCGCGTTTTCCACAAAAGTGCGGTAGGGCTCGGGCGCCTCGGGCACGCCCAGGTCGCCCTGGCGCACCAGCGTGCAACCCAGATCCGCAAACATGGCCTGCAGCTCGGCCAGCTTGCCCTGGTTGTTGGATGCAAGAACAATTTGCATAAAAAGTGCCTCTAGCCCTTATGGATATTGCGCAGGAAGCTACTATTTTGATAGCGATTGTTGCTGCAGCAGCATCAGCTCGCCAATGCCTTTTTCGGCCAGGCCCAGCAACTGGTCCATCTCGGCGCGGGTGAAGGCCACGCCTTCGGCCGTGCCCTGTACTTCCACAAAGTGGCCAGCGCCGGTCATCACCACGTTCATGTCGGTGTCGCAGGCCGAGTCTTCGGTGTACTCCAGATCCAGCAGCGGCATGCCTTGCACAATGCCAACGCTGATGGCGGCCACGGCGGCAATGATGGGGGTATCGGTAATCTTGCCGACTTTGAGCAAGCCATTCACAGCGTCCTGCGCGGCGACAAAAGCGCCAGTGATGGCCGCAGTGCGCGTACCGCCGTCGGCCTGAATCACATCGCAATCCAGCTGGATGGTGCGCTCACCGAGCTTTTTCAAATCAAACACCGCACGCAAGGAGCGGCCTATGAGGCGCTGAATTTCCTGCGTACGCCCGCTTTGCTTGCCACGCGCCGCTTCGCGGTCGCTGCGGCTGTGGGTGGCGCGCGGCAACATGCCGTACTCGGCCGTGACCCAGCCTTCGCCGCTACCGCGCTTGTGCGGCGGCACCCGCTCTTCCACCGACGCCGTGCACAAGACCTTGGTATTGCCAAACTCGATCAGTACCGAGCCTTCGGCGTGGATGGTGTAGTTGCGGGTGATGCGCACGGGGCGCAAAGCATCGGCGGCACGCGCGCCGCTGCGAACGAATGCAGTCATGAAACTTCCTCAGAAATAAAACGCCGCAGGCTTCAGCCCTTGTTGCGTGCGGCAGAGCGGCGTATGGCTTCGTTGATCTCGGCAATCGAGCGTTCGATGGCGGCGTCGTCCAAGTCGTCGACTTGCGAGTCCAGCCAGCCGGCCTGCACCGTCGAGGCGAACACGCCCTCTTCAATGCTGTCAGTAGAAATAGCGCCCCGAGTCGACTCAAAGCTGTCGGGCGTTTCCCACTCCATGGAAATCATGGTGACGTTGTCGCAATGGGCCCCACCATTGGCCAAGGCCTTCTCCACCAGATCGGGGGCGGACTCCGACACCGGCTGTTGGGCTAGGTGGTACACGATGGTCGCATCGTCCACCGTGCCCCACAAACCATCCGAGCACAGCATGATGCGGTCACCCTGCTGCAGCGGCACCGGACCGGTGATGTCAAACACGGGCTTGGTGGGCGATCCCAAGCAGGTGTAGAGCACATTGCGGTTGAAAGTCAGCGGCGCGCCGGCGGTGTTTCGATCACTGGCATGCTGCTCTAGGTAAGAATGGTCGCGAGTGCGGGCCAGCAACTCGCCCTGGCGAACAAAGTACAGACGGGAATCACCGCAGTGCACCCAGTGAGCGGCGCCGCCTTGGACAATGGCCGCTACCAAGGTGGTGCGCGGCGTATCGTGCAGATGCTTTTCGGCGGCGTAGCGCAAAATTTGGCGGTGCGCGGCCAAAACGGCACGCTGAAAAAACCCGGGAACATCGTCGATCTCCGGGGCAGCTTCTTTTTGGTAGAGCGCGGCAATGGCCTGCAAGCCCATCTGCGCCGCGACTTCGCCTTCAGGGTGGCCGCCCATACCGTCGGCCAGCAGGAACAAACCGGAGGCTTTGGTATAGCAATAGCCCATGCGGTCTTCGTTTTTTTCGCGGCCGCCTTTGCGGCTGACTTGGAAGACAGAAAACTTCATTTGGGCTTGGCAGGCGCCACTACAGCCCCCTGCACCGTTTTCTTGGTTTCAGACACCATGGAGTCAAACTGCATACGCACTTTCTCGCCCACAGATAGCTTGGTATAACGCCGCTCGCCTTCACGCGAGAGTTCCTTCTGCAACGCAAAGACCGACTGCGGCCGAGACAGAGGGTCCAGTGACATGCACCACTCCACCACCTCGATCAGGTTGTCGGAATAGACCCCACGCAGGCGCGCCAACGCCGTGGTGATGCGGTCTTTGTCCAGACGTTGCGGCGCTTCGTTGGGGGGGTAACCCTGCATGCAGGCGTAGATGCAGGCGCCGATCGCGTAAATATCGGTCCACGGCCCCATGGAGGCATCGCGGCGGTACATCTCAGGGGCCGCAAAGCCAGGGGTGTACATCGGGCGGATGAAGTTGCCCTCCTTGCTCAGCACTTCGCGGGCTGCGCCAAAGTCAATCAACACCGAACGGTTGTCGTCGGTAATGAAGATGTTGGCGGGTTTGATATCCAAGTGCAGCATCTTGTGCTGGTGCACGATGCGCAGCCCACGCAAAATTTCATCGAACAGAGAGCGAATCGTGGACTCGCGAAACACCTTGCTCTTTTTCAGGTCCCGCGCGGTCACGACAAAATCCTGCAGGGCAGCGCCCTCCAAGTAGTTCATCACCATGTAAACCGTTTCGTTCTCGCGAAAGAAGTTCAGCACGCTCACCACCGAGGGGTGGGAAATTTGCGCCAGAGATCGGCCCTCTTCAAAAAAGCTTTTCAGACCGAGGCGGTACAGCGACAGCTTTTCGGGCTGCACCTGGGGCAGCAACTCGCCCGGCGCCCGGCTGGCCAGCGACGATGGCAGGTATTCCTTCACCGCAACCTGCTGGCCTTCGGAATCCAGCGCTAGATACACCAAGCCGAAACCACCGGCCGCAACTTTGCGAATGATGCGGTAGCCGCCGATGATGGTGTCCGGCGGGAGAGGAGCTGGCTTGACCTTTGACATAGAGAAGGAGTGAGGCTCGCTGTTGATCCGCGCTAGTGTTCAGGCTTGGCACCGTAGGAAACGGGTTATTCTCAGGGCCGTTTCACCGCAGCGAGAACCCGAAATGCCAGTTTACAGCATGACAGGCTATGCCAGTGCCCAGCACAGCACAGCCAACAGCGCCTCCGAAACCGAGTCCAAAAACCAGCCCACTACCCAGTTGGGCTTGGAAATTCGCTCGGTCAACAGCCGCTTTCTGGACCTGACGTTTCGCCTGCCGGAAGACCTGCGCCAGTTCGAGCCTGCCCTACGTGAACTGCTGGGCAGCAAACTCAAGCGAGGCAAGGTGGAAGTACGCGCGTACGCGTAGAAACCAGCCAGTGCCAACAGCACTGCCGGACCCCACCGCCCAAACTTATTGCAACACCTGTAACGCGGCCCAAGACAGCATCAACGCCTGGCTGCCCCACGCCAGCGCCGCTTAGCGGTGGCCGATGTGCTGCGGCTGGCTGCAGCCGAGCAATGCGGTCATCGCGACTGAGCAGCTGACGATGTCTTGCCGCTAGCCGAAAAGGCGCTGAATGCGCTTACTGTCAGCCCGCCAGCGCGAAGGCGCCCGCCTGGCCACCATGCTGTTGGGGCACATCGGCCAGCTACGCGCCTTGGCCGAACAGGCCGGCCCGCTGGTACCCAAGCTGGTAGAGCAACAGCGCCAGCGCTTCATGGAGCGCTGGAAAGACGCGATGGCGCTGACTGACGGTGCCACCTTGCCCGAAGCCGCCCAAGACCGCGCTCTGACCGAAGCTACCTCCTTTGCCATTCGGATTGACGTGGCCGAAGAAATTACCCGCCTGAGCTCCCACCTCGAGGAGTTGGAGCGCCTGATCAAGAAGGGTGGAGAAATCGGCAAGCGCCTGGACTTTTTGATTCAGGAACTGCACCGGGAGGCCAACACCCTGGGTTCCAAGTCGGCCGCACTGGAGCTCACCCACATTTCAGTAGACATGAAGGTGTTGATCGAACAAATGCGCGAACAGGTCCAGAACATAGAATAGGGCGTCCCTCCCCAAGCCCTTCGGAGCCCCTGTTCATGGACTATCCCGGTAATCTCTACGTCGTTGCAGCCCCCAGCGGAGCGGGCAAGTCCAGTCTGGTAAAAGCGCTGCTGGAGCTCGATTCTCGGCTGCAACCCTCGGTATCTCACACGACTCGCGCGCCGCGCGGCCAGGAAAAGCACGGCCGGGAGTATTTCTTTGTCTCCCAGCCCGAGTTCGATTCCATGGTGGCCACCGACGCGTTTGTGGAATGGGCCCACGTGCACAACCAGCGCTACGGCACGTCAAAAAAAGCCATTGAAGACCGCATGGCCCAAGGCGCCGACGTTATTCTAGAAATTGACTTCCAGGGCGCCGTCCAAATCAAAGATGTGTTCGCCAATGCCATCTGCATCTTCATCTTGCCCCCCAGCTGGGAAGAGCTGCGCTCCCGCTTGGAACGCCGCGGAGAAGACTCACCCGAAGTCATCGACATGCGCATGAAGAATGCACAGTTGGAGGTGGCGCAGGTCGGGAAATTCGACTTCGTTATAATCAACGAGTTATTTGACCGTGCGCTTTTTGACCTGAAAGCCATAGTCCACTCTCAGCGACTCAAGATTTCGGCACAACGCCGCGCCCGTGCCGACACATTCCAAGCGCTGAACATCCTCTAGCATTCCGGAGAACTCCATGGCCCGCATCACTGTTGAAGACTGCCTCGTGCAGATCCCTAACCGCTTCCAACTGGTTCTGGCAGCCACCTACCGTGCGCGTATGCTCAGCCAGGGTCACACCCCCAAGATCGAAAGCAAAAACAAGCCCGGCGTCACTGCACTGCGCGAAATTGCAGCCGGCAAAGTCGGCATTGAAATGCTGAAAAAAGTCCCGCTCTGAAGCCAAAACACCAAAAAAAGCACCGCTCGCGGTGCTTTTTTTCGTTCTGACCACGCCGCAACAACCAGCGCGCTACATTAAAGCCATGGGCAGCTCGTTTTCACCATCCCTTCCCGCTGACACTGCCAATGGCGATACCACGTTAGCGGCGGCAGCCAATGCCACTGCGGCCAGTTTCGCCGGGCTGGAAGCCAAGCTCGACTACCTCAGCCCCAGTGATGTGGAACAGGTGCGTGCGGCCTACCGCTTTGCCGATCAGGCCCACTTGGGCCAGATGCGCAACAACGGTGAGCCGTACATTACCCATCCCATCTTTGTTGCCACCCAGTGCACAGACTGGAAGCTGGATGCCCAGGCGCTGATGGCAGCCTTGCTGCACGACACGCTAGAAGACTGCGGCATCACCAAAATTGAGCTGATCGAACGTTTTGGCTCCCCGGTCGCCGAACTGGTCGATGGCTTGACCAAGCTCGACAAGCTGCACTTCAACACCCGCGAAGAAAACCAGGCGGAGTCGTTCCGCAAAATGCTACTGGCGATGGCGCGCGATGTGCGCGTGATTCTGATCAAGCTGGCAGACCGCACCCACAACATGCGGACGCTGGACGACATGCCACGCGCCAAATGGGCTCGTATTGCCTCAGAAACGCTGGACATCTACGCCCCCATTGCCCACCGACTCGGTCTGAACCAGACCTACCGGGAACTGCAGGAACTGGCCTTTCGCCATCTCAAACCCTGGCGCCACGCAACACTGACCAAGGCAGTGGCCAAGGCCCGCAGCCGGCGCCGCGACCTGATCCAAAAAGTGGAAAAAGAAGTGGAGGCCGTATTCACCAATGCCGGCATGCCCATCCACATTGCCGGCCGTGAAAAAACGCTTTTCTCCATCTATAAAAAGATGGACAGCAAGCACCTGAGTTTTGCGCAAGTCACCGACATTTACGGTTTTCGGGTGCTGGTACCGACCATCACGGACTGCTACACCGCGCTGGGCCTGCTGCACCAACTGTACAAACCGGTACCTGGCAAGTTCAAAGACCACATCGCGATTGCCAAAGTCAACGGCTACCAGTCGCTGCACACAACCTTGGTCGGGCCGGCCGGTATCAACGTCGAGTTCCAGATGCGCACCGAAGCCATGCACTTGGTGGCTGAGTCCGGCGTAGCTGCCCACTGGCTCTACAAGGTCACAGCAGCCCGAAGGAGCTGAAGGCCGGCACAGCGACCGGCTTGGGAACCCAGTGGCTGCAGTCGCTGCTGGACATTCAAGACGAAACGCGGGATGCCGCCGAGTTCTGGGACCATGTCAAGGTCGACCTGTTTCCGGACGCCGTCTATGTGTTCACGCCCAAGAGCCAGATCATGGCCTTGCCGCGCGGCGCCACGGTGGTCGACTTTGCCTACGCGATCCACAGCAATATTGGCGACCGCACGGTAGCAGCCCGCATCAATGGAGAACAAGTTCCGCTGCGCACCGAACTCAAGAATGGTGATGTAGTGGAAGTGGTGACGACGTCGCTGTCAGCCCCCAACCCGGCTTGGCTAGGCTTTGTCCGCACCGGACGGGCGCGCTCCAAAATCCGCCACCACCTCAAGACCATGGCCCACTCCGAGTCGGAAAACCTCGGCAGCCGACTGCTGGCACAAGCCCTGCGTGGCGAGGGCATTGAGAATTTACCGGAAGATGACCCTGCTTACGACGCCATTTGGGATAAGTTGCTGCGCTTTACCGGCAACAAGTCGCGACAAGAATTGCTGATCGACATTGGCTTAGGCAAGCGGATTTCCAACATCGTCGCAAAACGCGTAGTCAGCCTGCTAGCCGACACCGGTGAACGGCCCAATGCCCTGTTGCTGACCAAAGAGCGCTTCACGACCAGCGAGACCTCCTCACTGGGCTCCATCACGCTGGATGGCAGCGAAAACGCTTCGGTGCAGTTTGCACCCTGTTGCCGCCCCATTCCCGGCGACGCTATCGTGGGCTACCTTGGCCGGGGCGAGGGCCTGGTCGTGCACCGGCACGACTGCCAGATCGCACGCAAGCTGCTCAATAAAGATGCCGAACGCTTCATTGGGGTGGACTGGTCTGACGAGCCTGTGCGCCCTTTCGAGACAGATTTGATCGTCACCGTGAACAGTGGCAAAGGCGTGTTGGCGAAGGTCGCGGCGGCGCTGGCCTCTGCCGAGGCCGACATCATGCACATCGACATGGGGCAGGACGGCGTCCAACACGCCTCCGACCTGCGGTTTGTGGTTGCCGTGCGCGACCTGGCCCACTTGGAAAATGCCTTGCGCAATCTGCGCCGCACGGCCTCGGTATTGCGAGCGCAGCGTAGCGCCAATACGGTGAGCGCCCCGCCCCTCAGCGACTAGCGCTGTCGGTTGCCGGTGCGGGGTAGCTGACGCGCAACACCTCGATAGTGCCCACCCGGTCGGGCATTACCAAGGTCAGCTCATCGCCTTCGCGCGCTTTGAGCAAGGTGCGGGCAATCGGCGATATCCAACTCACCTCGCCGCTGGCACTGTTCGACTCATCAATCCCCTTGATGGTGACCGTGCGCTTCACATCCTTGTCGTCCAGATAGGTGACGGTGGCGCCAAAAAAAATCTGGACACTGCCGTGGTGTACCGAGGGGTCGCTGATTTCAGCGATCTCCAGCCGCTTGGTCAAAAAGCGGATACGGCGATCAATCTCCCGCAGTCGTTTTTTGCCGTACAGGTAGTCGCCGTTCTCGGAACGGTCGCCATTGCTGGCCGCCCAATGCACCACCTCCACCACTTTGGGGCGCTCGCTGTCAATCAGATCCAGCAACTCGTCCCTCAGGGACGCATAGCCTTGCGGCGTGATGTAGTTCTTACCACCGGCGGGCAGCGGCGGTAGCCCCGGTTCTTCGTCGTCATCATCCGTTTCTTTGGTGAAGGCTTTGCTCATAAATCAGGCGTAAGACGCCCCCGCACCGCCAGCGGAAGTTTCGACGTTGCGCAACGCGTTCAACAAGGCCTCCATCGCCATGGGCTTGCCAAAATACCAGCCCTGCCCCAGCTGCACGCCGTGTGCACGAAGGTACTCGGCCTGCTCGGCCGTCTCTACCCCTTCAGCCACCATGCCCAAGCCCAGGGACTTGGCCAACTCAATGATGTGGTGCACCACTTGGCTCGTCACCGCATTGCTGCCAATCGGGTCTATGAAACTCTTGTCAATCTTGAGTGCGTCCATTTCCAGACTCATCAAGTACGCCAATCCGGAGTACCCAGTACCAAAGTCATCGATCGCCATCGCAACCCCCATTTCACGGAACGCCCGCACGTTGCTGGACGCCTCCGCTTGGCCCAGAAAGACGCGCTCGGTGGCCTCGATGTGAAGATTCCGTGGCGCCATGCCGGCGCGCTCCAAGGTATTTTGGACTTGGTCTGGCATCGTGGGATTGCAGAGATCACTGGCACTGAAATTGATCGCGACAAAAAATTCGGGATACGCGCGAATGAGCAACGGGGCATCCTGCGCCAACAACGCCAAAACCCGGCTCGTCACCGCATTGATCAAATGGTGGCGCTCGGCGTACGGAATAAAAAAATCAGGGCTGACCAACTCCCCATTGGGCCGACGCCACCGTATCAGCGCCTCCGCCCCCACCCAACGCTCAGTTTTCAAATCCACAATCGGCTGATACACCAGAAACAACTCGCCCCGCCGCAAGCCCCCGAAGCAAGGCCTGCACCGTTGTCTGCATGCGTGTCAGATGAATGATGGTCACGACCAACAACACACCCGCCACCAAACCCAAAGGCATTAAAAACCACAACAGGCTGCGCCACTCCTGATCGACCTGCGTGCCCGGCACCACCACCAAGGCAGCGTAGTCGAACTGGTCCGAACGCTTCCATGCAATGATGTTGCGCCCCACATAGCGCTGCCCCTCTGCGCTACTGCCCATGATTTTGAGCCAGCTGTCTTGCAAAGCACCACGCGACACAATCGCCTTTTGTGCCTTGATGCCCACGATGCCCACAAACGTCTTGCTGGCGGCAGCATCAATATCCAAGGCTGCGTCGGGATGGACCAAGCCGGTAAACCCCGAAACGGCGTCGGTGGACAGCACCATGGAAGACCCCGGCAACAAGGGGTGCTGTACCCCCACCCGGATATAGACATTTAAACGGCTCAGATAAGACGGGGGGGCCGACAGGCACTGGGTCGCGCCCAAACGACGAACACTGCAAAACATTACCTTCGACATACCCAACGTCCAACAGCAGGCTATTCATCAGCACCAACTGCCGCATCTGCCTGAGATTTTTATCGCTGCACGGCAAGGCCTCACCCAAGGCCTTAAGCGTGGTGAACGCGACCGTCAGTTGCGTGCTGATGCGGTGCGCGCGGGACAAGGCATGACTGGCTTCTTCAGCCGCACCGGCCAGGCCAAAGCGAAGTGTTTGGTAGCGCGCCAACCACGCACTAAAAGCCAAGGGGATACTGACCGCCAGTACGCAGACGGCGTAGAGCAACCATTGGCCGCGCTTCATTGGAACTATTCGCTCCCCATGGACGTATTGGGTTGTCTTGGCTCCCGTGGGGTGGACCAAGTGGCGGTTGCTGGGCGTAGCGCGTCCCCAGCAAGAACTTCGCCGTTATACGCCAAACAGGCAGCGCAAAAACGAAAAAGCCCTGAAACATTGCTGTTTCAGGGCTTCGCGTTTGGTGCGGCTGGCAGGAATTGAACCCACGACCCCTTGGTTCGTAGCCAAGTACTCTATCCAACTGAGCTACAGCCGCTAAGCTTCGAATTCTAGCACGAAGAATTTTGGGCTGAAAAACCCTTGAAAACTTTTAGACCGGCGCTCCAAACGGGGAAGTTTACGCCCCCCGGAGGCCGAGCATGGAACGCGCTTCGACCGGGCTGGCGATAGTGCGCCCAGCGCGTTGAGCGCAGGCCGCCAGCTGCGCAATCAGGGCCCCATTGCCTGCGGCACGCTCGCCGCCCGGTAGGTAAAACGTGTCTTCCAAGCCCGTGCGCAGCATGCCACCCAGGTCGGCGGTCTTCTGGTGCACCGGCCAAATCTCTGCGCGGCCAATCAAGGTGGTTTGCCAAACGCTATCTTGGGCCATGTACTTGGGCAACAGGGTCAGCAACTCGGCATCGCAGGGCATACCGGAGGCGACACCCATCACCAGGTTGTATTCCGCGCGGCCCATCTCGGGCTTGAGCATGCCGTTCTTCAAGTACATGGTGACCGAGCGGATGATGCCCACGTCAAAGCACTCAAACTCGGGGTGCGTGCCACACTCCTGCATCGCGTCCAAAAACTGCTGCACCTTGGCCACCGGATTATCAAACACCATCGGCGGCCAGGCCCAACTGCCGTCCTCCTTGAGCTTGAGGTAGTTCAGGCTGCCCGCATTGCAGGCCGCGATCTCGGGTCTGACCCGGCGAATGCACTCCAGCGGACCACTGATGTCTTTGCCCACCACGCCGGTGGTCAAGTTGATGATGACGCCCGGGCAAGCTTCGCGGATGGCGTTGACGATGGTCTCCGCCACATCCGGGTCCCAGCTGGGCATGTGGCCAAACCCGTCTTCCTGGTTGCGCATGTGGATGTGCATGATGCTGGCACCGGCGTTGAAGGCGTCGCGCGCTTCCGCCGCCATTTGCGCCGGGGTAACTGGCACCGGATGTTGCTTGGGGTTGGTCAGCACGCCGGTCAGCGCGCAGGTCAATATGGCTTTGTCCATTAGGTGTCCTTCTTTGTGGTTGCCAAGGTAATTTCCACCAGCAGCGCCGCCGCTTCGACCTGGTCGTCGGCTTGGGCATGCACTGCGGCGACCGCGCCTGCGGCTTCCGCGTAGAGCCACATTTCCATCTTCATCGCTTCAACGCACAGCAGTTGCTGGCCCGGCTGCACCGTGTCGCCCACGGCGACCAATACCTGCGTCACCTTGCCGGCCACTGGCGCGCGCGCGCGGCTGGCGTCCTGCGCGCAATCGGCATCCGGGAAGGCCGATACTTCGGTAAACACGAAGCCGTGCCCGTCGCACGGCCAGATGCAAGGTATCGCCGTCGAAGACCGCGATCGCGCTGCGCGTGCACGCCATCGTCTGCGTAGCGCAAGCGACCATCGCTCGAAGCTATCGATCTGCAGGCGCTTTGTGGCCGCTCCAGCGCCAATCGCGACGCTGCCGCTGCGCGTCCGGCGCGACACGCAGGGTGCGTGCACTCGCCGCTGCACGCAGGCTCAATGTCGAAGGCGCGCCACACTGTCGCGCGCCAGCTGGCGCCCGTCCTGCGCACGGCAAAGCCAGCCGCGGCCACGACGCCACGCGTCGTCGTCCGGCACCGGCGCCTGCAGCAAGGCCTCGCCGCTGCTCCTGCCATTGGTCGATCAGGGTGGTGGTCATCTCGGCTTTGCGAAATGCCGGGTGGTCCACGCAGGTCGCGCAAAAAGCGGCCGTTGTTGCGCAGCCCCAAGAGGGGCGTCTGCACCAGCGCCGCGCGCAGGCGGCGAATCGCATCGTCGCGGTCGCGGCCATGCGCCATGACCTTGGCCACCATCGGGTCGTAAAACGGCGACACCTCGCCGCCCTGGGCAATACCGTCGTCTATGCGCACGCCGTGCCACTGCCACGGCCCCCCCGTGCATGCGCGCGGCTGCCACCACAGCACGCGTGCCGGTCTGGGGCGCAAAGCCGGTATAGGGGTCTTCGACGTACAGGCGCGCCTCAATCGCGTGGCCGCGTGAGCGTGATCTCGCCTTGCTGCTGCGGGCAGGGGCTCGCCCGCCGCCACGCGCAGTTGCCACTCCACCAGGTCGTAGCCCGTGACCATCTCGGTCACCGGGTGCTCCACCTGCAGGCGGGTGTTCATCTCCAGGAAGTAGTGCTTGAAGTTGGCATCGACGATGAACTCCACGGTGCCCGCACCCCGGTAGCCCACGGCCAGCGCCGCGGCCACCGCGTCGTGGCCCATGGCCTCGCGCATGGCAGGGCTCACCACCGGCGACGGCGCTTCTTCAATGACTTTTTGGCGGCGGCGCTGCGCGGTGCAATCGCGCTCGCCCAGGTACACGGCGTTGCCGTGCGCATCGGCAAACACCTGGATCTCGATGTGGCGGCCGTTGTCGATCAGGCGCTCCAGCATCAGCGTGCCGTCGCCAAAGGCGCTCAGCGCTTCGCGGCGCGCGCCGTCAATGCCCGGCTGCAATTCGGCATCGCTGCGCACCAAGCGCATACCGCGCCCACCGCCACCGGCCACCGCTTTCACCAGCAGCGGATAGCCCAGCTTTTTGGCCTCGGCGGTCAGCACCGCGTCGCTCTGGTCCGCACCCAAGTAGCCGGGCGCACAGGGCACGCCCGCCTCCAGCATGCGGTGTTTGGCCAGCGCCTTGTCGCCCATGGCCGTGATGGCGCTGGGGGGTGGGCCGATGAAGACCAGCCCCGCGTCTACACAAGCCTGCGCAAAACCCGCGTTTTCGCTCAGGAAGCCATAGCCGGGGTGCACGGCATCCGCGCCGGTGCTGCGCGCAGCGTTCAGCAAGGTGTCGATTTTCAAATACGACTCGACAGCGGGTGACGCGCCGATGTGTACCGCTTCGTCAGCCAGCGCGACATGGGGCGCATGGCGGTCGGCATCGCTGTAGACGGCCACCGTGGCGTAGCCCAGCTTGCGTGCGGTGCGGATCACGCGGCAGGCGATCTCACCGCGGTTGGCGATTAATATTTTGCTAAACATCGATGTCTCGCGGCGCTCTCTGCGGCTGTGCGCTTTGCTGCATGTCCAAGGCGGCTGCGTGGCCTCCTCTACCCACGCAGCGCTTCGCTGCAGGCGCTTCAGTGGCGGTCTGTCTTGCTAGAACTCATGTCACGCCCAGTTCGGGTTTGCGTTTTTTGCAGGAAGGCATGCCTCGATGCCCTCGGCGCCTGATTGCGCGAAGATCGGGGCGGCTCGCACCAAATCGGCAGGCGCGCGGTGGCCATCAGGCTTTGGTCGCGGCCATGGCGCCGGGGGCGCAGGCCAGGATGTCGGCCAGCACCGCGTCCAGGGCCGCCTGCAGCATCGGCCGTGCTACCGTCGTGCACCAGCCCCAACGCCATGGCTGCAGCTGCGTCCAGCCGCCCACCGGTCACCGCCAAGCGCTTGGCCTGCGAATAGCCCAAGCGCTCCACCAAGAACGGCGCGATCTGCGCGGGCACCACGCCCAGCGATGTTTCCGGCAAGCGGAAGGTGGCGCTCCCGCTGGCAATCGCCACATCGGCCACGCAGGCCAGGCCAAAGCCGCCGCCCATCACGGTGCCCTCCAGCACCGCCACCACGGCCAGCGGCGTGTTGGCATAGGCAG
The DNA here is from genome assembly GCA_034519365.1 of Rhodoferax sp. Lineage (GTDB taxonomy): Bacteria > Pseudomonadota > Gammaproteobacteria > Burkholderiales > Burkholderiaceae_C > Allorhodoferax. The sequence goes on from JAXHOO010000020.1 coordinate 39,012, forward strand.
CGCACAGGTGGCCAAACGGGGCGTTGACCTGCGCAATCGGCATCCGGCGTCGGCGCTCGGCGCCCTCGGCTCTGGCCAGCGCTCTGTGCATCGCCCGCATGCGGGCCGCCGCCATGTCCTTGAGGTCAGCACCCGCGCAGAAGTGGCCGCCCGCACCGCGCAGCACGACCACGCGCACGGCATCGCGGCGTGCCCTGGGTTGCGCTGCTGGACGCTGCAGAAATCCGCGGCCTGCAGGTGCCTGCCGCGCAAGCTGCAGCTCCGACACCATTTGCAGCGACATCGCGTTACGCGCCTCGGGGCGGTTCAGCGTGATGTGCAGCACCGCACCAACCTGCGTCACTTGAATATGCTGCCAACGGTCTACTCCTAAATCAGGAGCTGCTTGCGCAATATCCGTCAGGGCTAGAGGCCGATTTGACTCTAAACTTTTCATCATGGAGTCAAGCCTTGCCGGGCAGGGTGCCTTCGAGCTTGCAGATGATGCCCAGCATGATTTCGTCGGCGCCGCCGCCGATGGAGATCAGGCGGCCGTCGCGGTAGGCCTGCGAAATCGGGTTGTCGGCCGTGAAGCCCATGCCGCCCCAGTACTGCAGGCAACTGTCGGCCACTTCACGCGCTCAGGCGCCCGGCCTTGAGCTTGGCCATGGACGCCAGGCGGGTCACGTCCTTGCCCGCTCACATACGACTCCACCGCGCGGTAGGTCAGCGCGCGCAGGCACTCCACCTCGGTACGCAGCTCGGCCAAGCGGAAGTGCACCACCTGGTTGTGGATGAGGGGCTGGCCAAAGGTTTTGCGCTCGCGCGTGTAGGCAATGGTTTGGTCGATCAGGTTGTCCAGCGAGCGCAGGCTGCCGGCCGCGCCATACAGGCGCTCTTCCTGGAACTGCAGCATCTGCAGCATGAAGCCCATGCCCTCCTGGCCGATCAGGTTGCGCTGCGGCACACGCACGTTGTCGAAAAACAGCTGCGCCGTGTCCGATGAATGCATGCCGATCTTCTCGATCTTCTGGCGCGTGATGCCGGGCGCGTCCATGGGCACGATGATGAGCGACTTGTTTTTGTGCACCGGCCCTTCGCTGGTGTTGGCCAGCAGGCAGCACCAGTCGGCCTGCATGCCGTTGGTGATCCACATCTTGGAGCCGTTGATGACGTAGTCGCCGCCGTCCTTGCGCGCCGTGGTCTTCAGGGCCGCCACGTCGGAGCCGCCGCCGACTTCGCTCACGCCCACGCAGCCCACCATGTCACCCGCAATGGCCGGGGCCAGGAACTCGTGGCGCAACTCGTCGCTGCCAAAGCGTGCCAGCGCCGGGGTGCACATATCGGTCTGCACGCCAATGGCCATGGGCACGCCGCCCACATTGCAGTCGCCCAGCGCCTCGGCCGCCACCATGGAGTAGCTGAAGTCCAGCCCCATGCCGCCAAACTCGGTGGGGTACTTGATGCCCAGGAGGCCCAGGTCGCCCATCTTCTTGAACAACTCGTGCGCGGGGAAGATGCCGGCCTTCTCCCACTCGGCGGTGAAGGGGTTGATCTCGTTGGCAACGAACTTGCGAACGGTGTCGGCGATCTGTTCGTGTTCAGGTGTGAATTTCATGGTGCGTCTCCGTCGTGTCGAAGGGTTGCGATCAGCCCGCACGGGGTATTCATCTTACATGCGGGCTACGCCGAAGGTGTTGGGGCGCAGCCTGCGCTGCTCGGCCTCGCGGGCCAGCGCCAGGCACAGGCCCAAGATGCGGCGCGTATCGCGCGGGTCGATGATGCCGTCGTCCCACAGCCGGGCCGTACCAAACAGGGCGGCGGACTCCTTGTCCAGCCGCAGGCGCAGGCCGTCCGACATGGCCTTCAGCGCCTCGTCGTTGGCCTCCATGCCCATGCGCTCCATCTTGGCGCGGTTGACGATGTCCATCACCTTGGCCGCCTGCGCGCCGCCCATCACCGCAGTGCGTGCGCTGGGCCATGCGAATATGAAACGCGGGTCAAAGCCGCGCCCGCACATACCGTAGTTGCCTGCGCCATACGAGCCGCCCAAGATGAAGGTGAACTTGGGCACCCGCGCATTGGCCACCGCCTGAATCATCTTGCTGCCGTGCTTGATGGCGCCGCCCCGCTCGGCCGCCGAACCCACCATGTAGCCCGTCGTGTTCTGCAGAAACACCAAGGGCGTACCGGTCTGGTCACACAGCTGAATGAACTGCGCCGCCTTGGTCGAGCCCGTGGGCTGAATCGGGCCGTTGTTGCCCAGGATGCCGACCAACTGGCCGTGGATGCGCGCATGGCCGCACATCATCTCGCGCGCGTAGTCGGCCTTGAACTCCAGAAAGTCCGAGCCATCGACCAGACGGGCAATGACCTCGCGCACGTCGTAGGGCTCGCGTTCGTCGGCGGGCACGATGCCCATCAGCTCCTGTTCGTCAAAGAGCGGCTCGGCAAAGTCGGCTGCGGTTGGCGCCGCGTCCCATTGCAGCTTGTCCATCACCTCGCGCGCCATGGCGATGGCGTGGGCGTCGTCTTCGGTCAGGTACTCGCCCAGGCCGGTGACCTGGGCGTGGGTTTCGGCACCGCCCAGCTCGTCGTCGGTGCAGTCCTCGCCAATGGCCGCCTTGACCAGCGGCGGGCCGGCCAAGTAGATGCTGCTGCGCCCACGCACCAGGATCACATAGTCCGACAGGCCCGGCAGATACGCGCCGCCTGCCGTGCTGGAGCCATGCACCACCGCAATCTGCGGCAAGCCCATGGCCGACATACGCGCCTGGTTGGCAAAGCTGCGCCCGCCGTCGATGAAGATCTCGGCCTGGTACATCAGGTTGGCGCCGCCGCTCTCGACCAGCGAGATCAATGGGCAACTTGTTCTCTTGGGCAATCTGCTGCACGCGCAGGCCCTTCTTCAGGCCCATGGGCGCGACGGTGCCGCCCTTGACCGCGCTGTCATTGGCCGAGATGATGCAGCGCTTGCCGGCCACGACGCCAATGCCGACGATGGAGCCGCCGCCCAGCACCGACTTCTTGCCATCGTCGTCGTGCATGTTCAGACCGGCCAGGCGGCTGATTTCCAGAAACGGTGTGCCCCGGTCCAGCAGGCGGGCGACCCGTTCACGCGGCAATAGCTGCTTGCGTTTCTCGAACTTGTCGCGTTTGGACTCGGATTCGGCAATCACCAGCCCCTCCAGGCGCTGGACTTCGGCCAGCAGGCCCAACATGCGTTGGGCATTGGCGGCGAAGGCTTCAGATGTGGGCTTGATCTTGGAACGGAGTGCAGGCATTGGCAAAGGTCCTTGCGTTGGTGTTGGGCATTAGACGGCATGGTGACGTTAACGTCAACCTAGTGCCGCATAGGTGTTTTCACTGATGCTTTGCGTGATGCTGCGCTGCTAGCATGCACCCCATCGCTTTTTTCACCCTAACCGCCAAGGAAACACCATGTCCCTCGCCACCATCACCGAAGCCATTCGCACCAAAGTCGGCGCCGACAGCGGACTAGACGCCACCCTGAAATTTGACATGGGCGCCGACGGTGTCGTCGTGATCGATGCCAAGTCCACTCCCAACACCGTCAGCAACGACAACACCGATACCGACTGCACCGTGGGCATCACGCTGGAGAACCTACAAGCCATGCTGGACGGCGACCTAGAGCCTGCTACTGGCTTCATGGCTGGCAAGCTCAAGGTCAGCGGCGACATGGGCGTGGCCATGCGCCTGCAGCGCGTCATCTGAAACCTCAACGCCCGTGGCCCTAGACACCTCGGTGGCGGACGCGCAAGCGTTCGTTGCCTCGCACCGCGAAGACGCCACCACCGAACTCTTTGGCATTACCGAGCTGTGCCGGGAGTTCGGCATCACGCTGCGCGCGCTGCGGTTTTACGAAGACAAAGGCCTGCTATCGCCCCGGCGGGTCAATGGCGCGCGGGTCTATACCCGGCGTGACCGCGCCCGCCTCACGCTGATCTTGCGCGCCAAGGCCATTGGCTCCCCGCTGTCCGAAATCAAACGCTACCTGGACCTGTATGGTGACCAAGGCGCGGGCCGCGAGCAGCAATTGCAGTACGTGATTGACCGCACCGACGGCGAGATTGCCGAGTTGGAGAAAAAGCGCGCCCAGATCGATGCCACACTGGCCGAGCTGCGGGTCATCAACAGCAGTTGCCGCCAACATTTGGCCGAGCGCAGCCGCAAAGCATCCTCCAAGACCAAGCCAACCACTTGACGCCTCACTCATCTGAGGCGACGATAATGCCTCGCGGGGAGCGTCGGACAGCCGAAAAGGCGACACGCTGGACGGGTTGGCGATGGAATGGTTTGCGGGACACAGTTTCAAGAATCGATTGACTTGGGTGTTGGCCTTGCTGGCCTTGCTGTTGGTGGTGCCCACCTATGTCTATGTCGACCGGGTCTATACGCACCAGTTGGAAGACGACCGCAGCCAAGCCCTGCAAGACCTATCCAATGCCACGGCCCGCACCCTTGCAGAAAACCTGCGCGAGCGCCACCGCGAAATCAGCCTATTGGCGCAGACCTCGCTGTTCGGCAGTGCGGACTTTGCCGACCCCGACCTGCGCAGCAGCGTAGAGCGCCTACAAGCCTCCTACCCGTATTACTCTTGGATTGGCTTTGCTGATGCCCAAGGCGTGGTGCGCGCGTCTGCCAAAAACCTACTGCTGGGCGCCGACGTCAGCAAGCGCCCCTGGTTCAATGCGGGCATGGTCGACAACTTCGTCGGCGATGTGCACTCGGCGCTTTTGCTGGCCAAGTTGCTTCCCCAAGAACCCGGCGCGGGGCCGGTGCGGTTTATCGACTTTGCCTCGCCGGTGCGCGACCGCAACGGCGTCGTGCGCGGCGTGCTGGCCGCCCATGCCCACTGGCGCTGGGCGACGGACGTGGTCCAGGCCATCGCGCCCGGCGCTGGCGTACGGGGCGGGGTCGAGATTTTTCTGGTGAACAAAGACAACACCATCCTCTACCCCGAAGCGCTGGCAGACAAGGTCAAACTCCCCCCGTACTTAACCGCCAGCCACGGCACCGCAGTGGACACTTGGGGCGGCTCTGAGAACTACATGACGGCCTACACCGCAGTCCCAGAACCCACGTCGCACACGCCGCTGGCCTGGCGCGTCGTGGTGCGCCAACCCACCCAACTGGCCCTGGCCCGGGTGCACGACTTGCAACGTGCATTTTTGATCGGCGCCTTGGTGCTCACTGCGGTCTTCCTGGTCTTGGGGCGCTGGGTGGCCAGCGCATTTGCGCGGCCATTGGAAGACTTGTCCAAGATGGCAAAAAGGCTGGAGCAAGGCGACGAAGACCTGAATTGGAGAATCCGCGCCCGCAGCCTCGAAGTGCGCAATCTGGTGGAGGCCCTGCGCGGCACGGCCGCCACGCTGATCGACAACAAGCATGCGCTGATTGACGCCAATGCCATGCTGGAGCAAAAGGTAGAGGTTCGCACCGCCGAACTGGCCCAGGCCAACCACGAACTGCAAATCTTGGCGCGACGCGATGCACTCACCGGCATGGGCAACCGGCTGGCGACGCGCGAACGCCTGCGCGAAGAGTACTTGCGCAGCCAGCGTACCGGCCTGCCCTGCTGTGTGGTGATGCTAGACATTGACCATTTCAAGAACGTGAACGACACCTACGGCCACGCGGTGAGCGATGACGTGCTACGGGAGGTGGCTGCCACCTTGCTCGCCAGTCTGCGCGCTTCCGACTTTGCGGGGCGCTTTGGTGGTGAAGAGTTTTTGCTGCTGCTAGCCGATACCCCCTTGGACAAGGCGCTGGGCGTGGCCGAAAAAATAAGGGCTGCGATTCAGGCGCTCCAACTGCCCGAGGTGGGCCACGTGACCATCAGTCTGGGCGTGGCCTTGCTGGATGTGGCCGATGCCGACGAAGACGTGGCGGTGCAACGGGCCGATGAGCGCCTCTACCGTGCCAAGGCCGCCGGGCGCAACCGGGTCGTTGGCCCGGAACCCGAACCCAAAGACAGTGCGCTCAGTACGCTCGAAAACTAAACGTTTGCTAGGCAGCTGCCGGTGCCGTGGACGCCACCGGCTGGCGCAGCGTCACAAACTCTTCGGCCAGCGTGGGGTGGATGCCGATGGTGCTGTCGAACTGCGCCTTGGTCGCGCCCATCTTCATGGCCACGGCAAAGCCCTGCACCACCTCGCCCGCGTCCGGCCCCACCATGTGCAGGCCCAGCACACGGTCGGTCGCGCGGTCCACCACCAGCTTCACCAAGCTGCGCTCACTGCTGCCGCTCAGGGTGTGGCGCAGTGCTTTGAATTCACTGCGGAACACCAAGACATCGCCATACTTTTCGCGCGCCTGCGCCTCGGTGTCGCCCACGGTGCCAATGTTGGGGTGGGTGAACACGGCGGTGGGAATGTAGTCGTAGCCCATGCTGCGTTGGCCGTCACCAAACAGGTGGTCCACCAGCACCATGGCCTCGCCCAGCGCCACCGGCGTGAGCTGTACCCGCGCGGTCACGTCGCCCAGCGCATACACCGAGGGCACCGACGTTTGGTAGTCCGCGTTCACCTCAATCGCACCGCCCTTGGCCTGGACGATGCCCAAGGCCTCCAGCCCCAAACCTTGCACCTTGGGCACCCGGCCGGTGGCGTACAACACCGTGTCCACCTCCAGCGTGCGGCCATCGGTCAGCGTCACGGCCAACGCTTCGCCTTGGCGAGCAACCGACTTCACATCGGTATCCAGCTGCAAATCCACCCCCGCCTTGCGCATCTCTGCCGCAATAAAGGGGCGCACATCGTGGTCAAAGCCGCGCAACACCTGCTCCCCGCGGTACAGCTGCGTCACCTTGGAACCCAAGCCGTTGAAGATGGACGCAAATTCACAAGCGATATAGCCACCGCCCACCACCAGCAGCCGCTGTGGAAAAGGCTCCAGGTCGAACACACCGTCCGACGTAATCACCAGCTCGCTGCCCTCAAACTCCGGCACAAAAGGCTTGCCGCCCGTGGCCACCACGATATAGCGCGCCGTGACCAGCTCGCGGCCCGCTGCGGTATCTACCGCCACTGTGTGCGCATCCACCAGCGTCGCCCAACCTTGCATCAGGCGCGCGCCCGCAGTCTGCAGCAAGTTACCGTAAATGCCGTTCAGCCGAGAAATCTCGGTCGCCCGGTTCGCCTTGAGCTTGGTCCAGTCCAGCGTCGGCGCTTCGCCCACCCAGCCAAAGCCGTGCGACTCTTCAAACGCCTCGGCATAGTGGGCTGCGTAGCTGTAGAGCTTTTTGGGAATGCAGCCCACGTTCACGCAGGTGCCGCCCAGCGCGCCGGCCTCTGCCACCGCCACCCGGGCGCCGCGCTGCGCGGCCATGCGCGCAGCACGTACGCCACCGCTGCCCGCGCCCACCACAAACAGGTCTACATCGTAGGAAATATCAGTCAAACTGGCCTCCAGCCCTTATGGAATATGCGCAAGCAGCTATCAATTCAGTAGTTTTAACTACTTACCTAGCAAGCCCTTGAACAAGTCCTTGGCCTTGTCTTTCACCGCGTCTTCGGCCTGGGTGCGGGCCGCTTTCACCTTTTCGTCGGCGGCCGCCTGCAGTTCTTTCTTCTTGGCTTCTACGCTGGCCTTGGTCGCGTCTTCCAACATGGCGCCCCACTCAATCTTGTAGGCCAGTTTGTCGAACGGGCCGCTCAGGCGCACCGGCACGGTCAATCCCTTGAGCTGATCGGCCTCTTTGCCGCCCTGCCCCTCGCCGGTGCTGACCACGGTGGCCTTGGCCAGGTAATTGATCAAGCTGGCGCCCACGTCGATATCGCCCGCGCCGCCCAAGCGAATAAAGGGCGACTTCATCGCCAAGTCGTCGTTGTGCGCAACGCCGTTGGCAATTTTGAAACTGGCCGTGAACTCGGAGAAGTCCGTCTTTTGGTCAGCGTTGGCCTGCTGCGTGGTGTCTGGTTTGCCCAGTTTGGCCTTAATGTCGCGCAGGCTTTGCGCTAGGTTGATGCCCTTGATGGCGCCGTCTTTCAGCGCCAGCGAGGCATTACCGGCCAGCGCCTTCTTCATCGCGCCCACGGTATCACCCCGGGTGGTGATGTCCAGCGCCACATCGCCCCGGCCTTCGAGCACGTCTTTGTCCAGCAGGTCTTTGAGCAGCGGGTTCACGTTCACGCCGCGCAGAGTTTGCTTCAGCGCCACCGCGTTGCCATTGGCGTTCACGCTCAGGCTGCCGCTGGTGCTGCCTTCATACAGGTTGAGCGACAGCGGCGCCACGTCCAGCTTGCCGCTGGCCAGCGCCAGCTTGGCGTTGAGCTTGTCCAGCTTGAGCTTGGACACCTGCAGCGTGCCAATGCGAATATTGCCGTTCACTGTGTGGCCCTTGAGCGCGCTCAGGTCCAGCGGCGCCTCGTTGCCCGCGCCGGCTCCCGTCCCCGCCTCGGCGGTGGCCGCAGCCGCAGGCTTGGGCGGCAGGTATTTGTCAAAGTTCAGTTGGTCAATGTCCAGGTCAAACGCCAGCGCCAGCGGCGCGAACTTGGCCACCTTCACGCTGGTGGCGATCTTGGATTCATCGAATTGCGTGGCAAGTTCTAACGACGCCGTTTGCTGCTGCGCGTCTGCCTTGAGCGCGCCCTTGATCGGCAGCGTCACCTGCTTCATCGGCATGCTGGGGTGGGCCACGTCCAGGCTACCGGCCAGTTGGGCCAAGGTCACGGTTTGCGCGGCCACATTCACCGCCACCGGCGAACTCAGTTGACCTTTGATCGCCGCATCGCCCGCCTTGGCATCCAGCTTCAGCGCCAGATTGGCAATCTTCAGCGCGTCGGCATTGCCCTGTACGCCGCTCAACGCTAGGTTCACCACCGCACTGCGCTGCGCGCCTTGCAGGCTGGCCGTCAAGGTCACGCTCTCGCCCGACGATTGGGCCGGCGACAACTGCAACTTGGGCGCTTCCAGTTTCAATTCAAACACATCCTTGCCCGCGCTGCCCTTTGCAGACAGGCTCAGCGCGGTAATGGACGCTGTCTTCGCGCCGGTGTCCGCCAGCACGGGGCCGGTAGACAGGTTCAGCTTGGACAGCGTGGTCGTACTGCCCGCCTTCTCATCGCGCCAAGTGAGCTGGGCATCGGCCAGGCGAATGCTGGCAATGTCGATCTGCAGCGGCTCGGGGGCCTTGGTTTCTTGCTTACCGCTGTCGGTCTTGGTCGCTGCGGGCGCCACAGGCTCGCCCAACAAGTCGTCAATATTCAACGAGCCATCTTTCTTCTTCACCAGTGTGGCCTGCAGGCCCTCTACGTCCAGCGCGCGCACCTGTACCTGCTGGCGCAGCAGCGGCATCACCGCCACCGACACGCGGGCCGAATTCAACGCCACAAACTGCGTTGCGCTGCCCCGCTCAGACAGCGTGACCTTGCCCAGCGCAATGCCCACGTTGGGCCACAGCGAGAGCTTGGGCTGACCGTCAATCACCAGCGTGCGTTGCTGCTTCTCTAGCACCACGCGGCTGATCTCGGTCTTGACCTTGTCGCCGTCAAACAGGGCATACAACACGCCCGCAGCGATGACCAACAGCACCAACACGGCCAGCAACGCCAGCCCCACACTGCGCAGCGCTTTCATACGTGGTCCTTGGTCAAGTCCTGGGGCAAGGATTGCGGGGCACGGAGGTAAAAAGAGAGAGGTTTTTGCATGCGAGCCATTCTAGGCCGCACCCCCTTACCTCTCCACTAGCGGGGGTGTTACCAAGTGTGTGCGCCCAGTATCTTCTCGCCCAAAGGGGTGAGCGCAGCGCGCGGGTAGCGCGTCTTCTCCCATGCACGGGGGTCGCCCGGAAAAGCAAAGCCTTCGGTGGCCTTGCTCTCCTGCCACGAGGCCACGCGCTCTTTCACCAAACTCGCGTTGGAAGGGTCGGCTGGGGTAAAGGCGATGTACTGCGCCAGCCGCACGCCCTGGGCCGAAGTATTGGGCCGAATGCCATGGGCCAGCAGGCTGTTGAAGATCAGCAAATCGCCCGCCTGCAGCGCAATAAAGCGCGGCTTCCAGGGCAGCGTGTCCACATCGGGGCGCCACGGGTTGCGGTCTTTCGGGGCCTGCGCGCGCCAGCGCTCCAGGTTGTCAAACAACTCGGGAATGCACTGAAAGCCGCCCACTTCTTCGCTCGTATCGGACAGCGCCAGCACGCCCTGCACGTTGACCGGTAACGGCGTGAGCGTGGTGTCGGCATCCCAATGGATAAAGCCGGTGAACGCGCGCTTGCCGCGGTTGGGCGTATTCAGGTTGGCCCGGTCAATGCTCACCCACAGGTCTTCGCGGTCCCAGATATCCACAAACGCGTCGTACACGCGCTGGGTCTGGCGGTTGTCCCACAGGGTCTGGTTTTGGTAGGCCTCCACCATGCCCGAGCCGTTGAGTTCGCACATTGCGTGGGAGCGCTTCTCGCTTTGGTTCCAGCCGTCGGGGTCGTTGCGGTCCAACTCCTGAAATTCCCACAAGAAATCAACCGTGCGCTGGACCTGTTCGGCCGGCACCGCGTTTTTGATCACCACGAAACCATGGGTTTGCCAGTGCGCAAAATCGGCAGCACTGAGTACGCGTAGGGGCAATTGTTTTTTTATCTCGCGCAACTGGGTTTGCGCGGTGGTCGCGACCGAGGGGTTGCCGGGACGCTGGTCGCCGTAGTGGTATCGATCGTTCATAGCTGGTCTCCGCAGGTGTTGTGGGGTGAGACCGCAGTGTCTGGCCGCCGCACCGCGTGCACTGCGCCCAATCTGACCCACATTGGTACTATCCTGACTATTAAGAGCAAGACAACGCCTGTATGCGACCACTATTTGAGCAAGTGCATGTGCCGCTGGGCAACTCGTTTGCCCTGCTATGGCGCGAGCTGCCCGAGATTCCTTTTGAGTGGCACTACCACCCCGAATACGAACTCACCCTCACGCTGAACGCGCGCGGCCAGCGCTATGTGGGCGACCATTTGGGCGAATTCGAATCGGGCGACTTGGTGCTAATGGGTCCCAACCTCGCCCACACCTGGTCCGCCCGCGAGCGCATCCAAGCGGACGACCCCATGCTGGCCGTGGTGGTGTGGTTTGGCGAACGCTGGTTGCAAGAGCTGGTACGCATCCTGCCCGAGCTGGCCAGCTTGCAAAAGCTGGCCCACAACGCGCAAGCGGGCTACCAATTTTCGGCCGCCACCGCCGCGCAGGTGCAGGCTGATTTACTGTCACTAGAAGCCTTGGCGCCGCCGGACCGGCTGCCGGTCTTGCTGCGCATCTTGCTAGCGTTAGGCCAAGAGCGGCACGGCACGCAGCTCAGCCAGCAGCACGCCATTCCCCAGACCGACGCGGGCCGCGAGCGCTTGGACAAAGTCATGACACACATCCATGCGCACTGGCATTCGCCGCCGCCTGTGGCTGAGCTGGCGGCGACCGCCTCGTTGTCAGTCGGCGCCTTCCACCGCTTTTTCAAACGCCACACCGGCCGCACCGTGGTGGACTACCTCGCCCAGCTGCGCATAGGCCAGGCCTGCCAGCGGCTGATAGAAACCGAACGCCCAATTGGCCTGATAGCCGCCGAAGCGGGCTACCTGAACCTGGCGCACTTCAACCGGCAATTCAAAAAACTGCGGGGGCTCACGCCGCGTGAACTACGGGCGAAATACCGCGAGCAAGGCCGCCCATAGGCCCACCACCAGCAGCAACGGCAGCACGATGGTCTGCGACAAGAACACCGCCATCAGCCGTATCAAATGCTCGGCCGCATCAGCCACCACTTGGCGCAAACCATCCAACTTCTCCGTGGCCACCGCGGCCTTGTCGCCAAACCACTTTTTGACCGAGTCCACCATGCCCGCTGGCTCTGGGGGCACGGGCTTAGTAACTGCCGCGGATTGATTGGTTGCGTTGGTCGTCAACGCGCCCAAGGCCGCTTGGCTCTCCAGATAGGGGGCATGCAGTATTTGCTCAAACAACAAGGCGCTCCCCATCAAGCTCAGCGGCACCGCAAAGCGCACCAAAAGCAACACCAAGGCCAGCTTCTGCAGCCAAGCCGGAATAGTGGCCTGGCGCAGATAGGCAACCGACCACGCCACCAGCGCATGCAGCAAGCGGGCCGAGCCGTAGGTCACCAATGCACGCTGCAGCCCATCGTCCACCTGCCGCTTGGCAGGGGCGTCTAGCGGCTGCAGCCAAGCGCCAGCCAGTAGCGCGATGACCAGTGTCACGACACCAGCGCGAATTGGATCTTTCATGCCCAGCCCTTTGCCGAAAGTTCAGGCCTTGACTGTACGACCTGCACACTGTGCCCACCTAGAATGCTGTGTCCTTGCGACGCCCCAGTGCGCAAACACCCACTCCCAACGGACTTTTAGATGCTGCCCACTCTGGCTTTAATCGCGCGCGACTCCGTGTTGCGCATGGTGACGATTGCGCTGTTCTTCTCGGGCGTGTGCTTTGCGGCCACCATGCCCTACCAGTCGCTGGTCGCGATTGACACACTCAAAATCAGCGATGCCACGTTCTCCGCTTTGGTCGCATTGGCCTCGCTGATGGGGGTCGTGTTCTCCGTCTTTGTCGGTATCCGGTCTGACAAAAGCCCTAATCGCCTGCGCTTGATTCAGCAAATGTCGGCAGCGGGCGTACTGGGATTTGCGGCGGTGTGGTTCAGTACCTCGCCCATCGTGTTTGCGGTATGTACCGTGTTGCTCATCCCCATTTCAGGCAGCATGTACGGGCAATTTTTTGCCATTGCGCGCGTCTACTGCCTGCACCACTACCCCGACCAAGCCGCCGAAATCACCGCCAGCATTCGCGCGCTATTTGCCTTGTCGTGGATCTCCGCGCCGCCACTGATTGCGTTGGGTATTTCCGTGGGTATGCCAACTATTGCCGTCTACTTGGTAGCGTCTGCCTCGGCCGCCGTGATATTCACGCTACTGGGCGTGTCGTGCAAGGTGTTCTCGTTACCCGCGCCCACGGCGGCCGCCCAAGCCAAATCCTTTCTCACCAGTTTGGCGGAGCTGACGTCGTGGCGCATCAGCACCCGGGTGTTGGCCGTGGGCACCATCATGGGCGCGCACCGGCTCAACGCCATCGTCATTGCGCTCATCATTACCACCTCGGCGGGCGGTACCGAATCCGACGTGGGCTATGTGGCCGCGCTCACCGCGTTGCTTGAAATCCCGCTGATGATCTTGATCGCGCGCACGTTTCGGTGGTTTCGCAAATCCACCTTGCTCGCCATGGGCTCGGCACTGTTCAGCGTCTACTTGCTGCTGCTGTTTACCGCCACCGCCATGCCCATGATTTATGCCTTGTGCGTCATCAATGCGGCCGCAGCAGCCATTCTGCTGTCAGTCAACATTGTTTACCTGCAAGACTTGGTGACAGAAAGCCCTGGCTTGGGCAGCGCGTTGATGTCGATCACTGGATTTGTCAGTGCCGGTATTGGTGCTGCAGCATTTGCCTTGGGTACCGGGATTGCCGACTACGCTACGACGGCGTTGATTGGTGCGGGGATTGCGGCGGTGGGGTGTGGGGCGTTATTTTTCTTAGAACGCGCTACACGCTCGACGCAACGGAACTCCTAAACGCAACAAAAAAAACCCGCAGTCCAAATGAACTGCAGGCTTGATGTATTGAATTGGTAGGCCGTGACAGACTTGAACTGTCGACCAAAGGATTATGAGTCCTCTGCTCTAACCAACTGAGCTAACGGCCCAACCGAAGCGCGGATTGTACCGGGGCAACGGGGCCCTATTTGTGGTGGCTCAGCGCGTTGCTCACCAGCTTGGAGGTGATGTCCACGATCTGGATCATGCGGTCGTAGGCCATGCGCGTGGGGCCGATGACGCCCAGGGTGCCGACCACTTTGCCGTCCACCTCGTAGGGGCTGCTGACGATGGACAGGTCTTCAAACGGCACCACCTGGCTTTCGCCACCAATGAAGATGCGCACGCCTTCGGCCTGCCCGGTCACGTCCAGCAGGCGCATGAGCTGGGCCTTTTGCTCAAACAGGTCAAACGCACGGCGCAGGTGGCCCATGTCGCTGGAAAAGTCGCTGACCGACAGCAGGTTACGTTCGCCCGAAATCACCACCTCGTCTTGCGTTTCGCTCATGGCCTCAGAACTGACGTTAACCGCAGCCTGCATGAGCGAGGCGATTTCGCCACGCAAGCTCTCCACCTCGGACTGCAGGCGCTCGCGCACTTGCTCAATCTCCAGCCCGGCGTAGTTGCGTGTTGAGGAAATTGGCAGCCTTCCACCAGCTGGCTCTGGGCGTAGTCCACCTCGGTGTAGATGACGCGGTTTTGCACATCGCCGTCGGGCGACACGATGATGACCAGCAGGCGCTTTTCGGACAGGCGCAAAAACTCGATGTGCCGAAACGCCGAGGTGCGGCGCGGCGCGATGACCACGCCCACAAACTGCGAGAGGCTGGACAGCAGGTTGGCCGCGTTGGAGATGACGCGTTGCGGCTGGTCCGGTGCCAGGCTGTGGGTGGGCATGGTGCCCTGCTGCACGGTGAGCATGGTGTCCACAAACAGGCGGTAACCGCGTGCGGTGGGGATGCGCCCGGCCGAGGTGTGGGGGCTGACGATGAGGCCCAAGTCCTCCAGGTCCGACATGACGTTGCGGATGGTGGCGGGCGAGAGGTCGAGGCCAGACTCTTTGGAGAGCGTGCGGCTGCCGACGGGCTGTCCATCGGCGATATAGCGCTCAACCAGCGCCTTCATCAACAACTTGGAACGATCATCGAGCATGCGGCCATTTTAGTAACCTATTTAGTGTCTAATTTGCGCATGTTGTCCCAATTTAGGCATGTCGCTCTGATCGGCAAGTACCAATCCACCGGCACCAGCGCTGCGGGGGCCTCGTCCCGCAAATCGCTGGATGAGATTGCCCACTATCTGATGGACCAGGGCTGCGAGGTGGTGATCGAGGCCGACACCGCCGCCAACACCGGCCTGAGCAACTACACCACGCTGGATGTGGCGGGCATTGGCAGCCACTGCGACCTGGCCCTGGTGGTGGGTGGCGATGGCACCATGCTGGGCATTGGCCGCCAGCTGGCGCGCTACCAGGTGCCGCTGATCGGCATCAACTCCGGGCGGCTGGGCTTCATTACCGACATCCGCTTCGAGCAATACAAAGCCACGCTGGCCCCCATGCTGGCCGGCCACTACGAGGTGGACGACCGCGCCCTGATGCACGCGCGCGTGATGCGCGACGGGCACTGCGTGTTCTCGGCGCTGGCCATGAACGACGTGGTGGTGAACCGCGGCGCGACCTCGGGCATGGTGGAGCTGCGGGTGGAAGTGGACGGGCACTTTGTGGCCAACCAGCGGGCGGACGGGCTGATCATCGCCTCGCCCACGGGCTCCACCGCCTACGCCATGTCGGCCGGCGGGCCGCTGTTGCACCCCTCGATTGCCGGCTGGGTGATGGTGCCGATTGCCCCGCATACATTGTCAAATCGGCCGATAGCCCTCCCCAACACTGCGCGAGTAGCTATCGAAATGGTAGCAGGGCGCGATGCCAGCGCCAACTTTGACATGCAAAGCCTGGCCAGCCTGATGCACGGCGACCGCATTGAGGTGACCCGCTCGCAGCACAAGGTGCGCTTTTTGCACCCCAAGGGCTGGACCTACTTTGACACCCTGCGCCAGAAGATGCATTGGAATGAAGGGGTGGCCTAAGGCCCACAAACCGGTACGCCCGCAAACACTATGGCACTCAAGCGAATTGTTCTCAGAGACTTTGTGATCGTCAGCGCGCTGGAGCTGGACTTGGAGTCTGGCTTCTCGGTGCTGACCGGTGAAACCGGCGCGGGCAAATCCATCCTGATTGACGCGCTGCAACTGGTGACCGGCGCGCGCGCAGACACCGGCGTGATCCGCGAAGGCGCGGCCCGCACCGAGGTAAGCGCCGAGTTTGACAACGCACCGGGCCTGCAAGCCGTGCTGGACGAAGCCGGGCTTTGAGAGCTGGGCGACACCCTGCTGCTGCGCCGCACCGTGGACACACAGGGCAAAAGCCGCGCCTGGGTGAATGGCAGCCCCGCCACCGCGCAGCAGCTGCGCACCATTGGCGAGCAGCTGCTGGACATTCACGGCCAGCACGCCTGGCAAAGCCTGACCCGGCCCGAGGCCGTGCGCGGCCTGCTGGACGCCTATGCCAAGGTGGACACCAGCGCGCTTGAGCGGCCTGTGGACCGTCTGGCGTCAGACCCAACAAGCACTCGCCCAAGCGCAGGCCGCACAAGACAGCCTGCAGCGCGAGCGCGAGCGCCTGGCCTGGCAGATTGGCGAGGTGGACAAGCTGGCCCCCGGCGCCCACGAGTGGGACGAACTCAACACCCACCACAGCCGCCTCTCCAACGGGCAAGCCCTGCTGGACGCAGCCGAAGGCGCGGTGAACCTGCTGGAAGACGAAGACAGCAACGCCCTGCGCCCGCTGCACAGCGCCTTGCAACTGCTGCAAGCGCAAGTCCACCTAGAGGCCAACTTCAAAGACCCGCTGGAGGCTTTGCAGTCCAGCGTCGCGCAGATTGAAGACGCGGTGCACAGCCTGCGCAGCTACGCCCGCCGCACCGAGCTGGACCCGGGCCGCTTGGCCGAGCTGGACGAACGCATGTCGCTCTGGGTGAGCCTCGCGCGCCGCTACAAGCGCGCGCCCGAAGAGCTGGCCGAGCTGTGGGCAAGCTGGAAAACCGAGCTGGCCCAGCTGGACGCTGCTGCCGACCTGGACGGCCTGCAAGCCAAAGAGCGCAAGGCCCAGGCCGCCTTCATGGCCGAGGCCAAAACCATTTCCAAGCAACGCGCCAAGGCAGCGCCCCTGCTGGCCCAAAGCATTACCCAGGCCATGCAAGGGCTGGGCATGCAGGGCGGACAGTTTGAGGTGGCGCTGGAGCCGTTGGCCCAGCCCCAGCAAAGCGGGCTGGAAGACGTGCAGTTTCTGGCCGCCGGCCACGCGGGCAGCACACCGCGCCCGGTGGGCAAGGTGGCGTCGGGCGGCGAGCTGTCGCGCATGGCGCTGGCCATTGCGGTGACCACCAGCCAACTGGGCACGGCGCAAACGTTGATTTTTGACGAGGTGGATTCCGGTGTGGGCGGCGCGGTGGCCGAAACCGTGGGCCGCTTGATGCAGCAGTTGGGCGTGGACCGCCAGGTGCTGGCCGTGACCCACCTGCCCCAGGTGGCCGCCTGCGCGGACCACCATTTGGTTGTGTCTAAACAGACGCAAGGCCAGACCACGCTGAGCAGCGTAGCCCCCGTGGGCGGCGAGCAGCGGGTGGCCGAAATTGCCCGCATGCTGGGCGGTGAAAAGCTCTCGGGCACCACGCTGGCCCATGCCAAAGAAATGTTGCAAGCGGGGGCGTGAATGACAATAGCCCCGACCAAGACAGAAAACGCCATGGAAATTGTGCTGATCACCGGCATGTCCGGCTCCGGAAAATCAGTGGCGCTGAATGCGCTGGAAGACGCCGGCTTCTACTGTGTGGACAACCTGCCACCGGAGCTGCTGCTGGATTTTGTGGAGCTGGAGAAGAAACACAACGCGCCGCGCGTGGCAATCGCCATGGATGTGCGCAGCGCCACCTCCCTGCCCCTGGTGCCACAACAACTGGCCGCCGTGCGCGCGCTGGGCGTGGAGGTCAAAACCCTGTTTCTGGACGCCACCACCGACACGCTGGTACGCCGCTACTCCGAAACCCGGCGCAAGCACCCGCTCTCCAAAATCGAGTCCAGCCCGACCGAGGCCGGCCACGCGGCGCCCGATGAGCGCCGCGCGCTGGTGGATGCCATTGAGCTGGAGCGCGAGCTGCTGGCCGACCTGCGCGAGCAGGCGCACGTGATCGACTCCAGCATCATCCGCCCCTCGCAGCTGCAAGGCTACGTCAAAACACTGATTGCCGCGCCGGGCGGGCAGCTCACGCTGGTGTTCCAGTCTTTTGCCTTCAAACGCGGCGTGCCCACCGATGCGGACTACATGTTCGACGTGCGCATGCTGCCCAACCCGCACTACGACCCAGAGCTCAAACACCTGACCGGGCGCGACCAGCCGGTGATCGACTTTCTGCAAGCGCAAGAAGATGTGGAACGCATGCAGCACCACATCACGCACTTTCTGGAAAGCTGGCTTGATGCCTTGGCCCGCGACCACCGCAGCTACGTGACGGTGGCGATTGGTTGCACGGGGGGGCAACACCGCTCGGTGTACCTGGTGGAACAACTGGCCCGGCGCTTCAAAGACAGCTGGGTCACGCTCAAGCGCCACCGCGAGATGGACGCTCTAGGCTGAGGCCTCCAGCAGCTTGCGCACCGGTGCAGGCAGGCCCGCAGCCGCCCACTCAGCGGGCAAGAACCACGCGCCCGCTCCTAAATTCATAGCTTCTTGCGCAGTATCTATGCGGGCTGCATGCATAAAAAGGTCTTTATGCGTGAGCACATGGGTAAATACCGGCAGCATCTGCAACACGCTCGACATGTTCGGCGGACAGTGCGGCACGCAGCGCGTCCTCGCTGTCAAACAGGGGGAAACACTGCAGCCCCGCCCACACGCCCGGCGTCGGGCGCTTGGCCAGCCACACTGCGCCATCTGGCCGCTGCACCCACAGCAACCACAAGCTTTGGCTGCTGCGTTTGAGTTTGCGGGTGCGCACGGGGTAGCGCTCAGCGTCACCCGCTTTGGCCGCAGCGCAGTGGCCGTGTACGGGGCAGAGCAAACAGCTGGGCTTTTTGGGGCTGCACACCGTGGCGCCCAGATCCATCATGCCTTGGGTGTAGCGCGGCATGTCGGTCGCCGCGTTCTCGGCCGCAGGCAGCAGGCCGGTGGCGGCGTCCCACAGCTTCTTCTCATTGGCAGCAGAGGCCAAGTCGGCATCAAACCCCAACACGCGGGTGAGCACCCGCTTCACATTCGCGTCCAGTATCGCCACACGTTCGCCAAAACACAGGGAAGCAATGGCCGCCGCAGTGGACCGCCCGATGCCCGGCAGGGTGGCCAGTGTCGCCGCGTCGCGTGGGAACTGTCCACCGTGCAGCTCCACCACCATCTGCGCACACCGGTGCAGGTTGCGGGCGCGGCTGTAGTAGCCCAGGCCGCTCCACAGGCCCATCACCTCATCGCTGCTGGCAGCGGCCAGATCGGCCACAGTGGGACAACGCTCCAAAAATTTGGCAAAGTAGCCGATGACGGTGACCACCTGCGTTTGCTGCAGCATGATTTCCGAGAGCCACACGCGGTAGGGGTCTTGGGTGTTTTGCCATGGCAAGGCTGTTGCGCCCATGCTGGCGCTGCCACGCCACCACCTGCGTGGCAAAGTCGGGCTGCGCCACGCTCAGCTGATTTCCAAGTCGACGGGGGCGGTGGCAGGTTGGCGCGCAGTTTCTTGCGAGGCAATCAGGTAAGCGGTGAGCTCGGCCAGCTTGGTGTCAAGCTGGTCCAGCGTATTGCCCTGCTGCACGATTTCGGTAATGCGGTCGTCCAAGCCGCCAGCGGCCTGCGAGATACGGTCAATCGCCTCGATACGGCGGGCAAAGTTGCGGCGGCGTTCGCGCAGTTGAGCATCCAGCTGGGCGGCAGCCGTTTTGCTCCACAGCTCGACCTCGGCCAACGCCGATTCGTGTACCGAGCGCAGCCGGGTGGACAACGCGCGCACCAGCCGGTCTGAGAACTCTGGCTGGGCCAGCTTGAAAGCATTGCCCACGCCGAGGTACTGCAGGTGGTTGCGCTCGATCGTGTCCAGCTCGGCCAGAAACTGCGCCATGCCGGGCTCGGCGGGTGCCTGCAAGGAAAAACCGTATTCGGTGTTGAGCAGCTTGAAGCTGGCCACCAGCATGCTCTGGATTTCGCCGCACAAGCTTGTTACTTTTTGCAGGTTGCCGCGCAGGCGGTCAAAGGTTTCGCCGTAGGCCCGCTTCACGCCCAGCTTCAGGCCTTTTTGCATGAGTGCGTCGGTGAGCTGCGACATTTCTTTCTTGAGCGCGCTGGAGCTCAAAATGCCGAACACTTCGCGCAGCAGCTTGAGGTGTACCGAGCGCACCGCGTGAATCTTGGCACCGCCTTGGTCAAACTCCGCCTGCTCTTGCGAGATGCGGTTGCGCATGTGCTTGATGACGGTGGCATTCTTGCCCTGCAAGCCTTTGAGTTCGAGCATTTGCTCGGTCAGGTCGCGCTTACGGATATTGATCACGCGACCGGTTTCTACGCGCAGGTCGGTAATACCATGGGCCATGGCCGAGCCCAATATCTTCTGGCGCTTGCCCAACATGCCGTGGCCCAGCACGTCTTCGAGCAACGGCAGGCAGCTCTTCTTGAGCAGTTCATCGTCTTCGGTGACCTTGGCCACCAAGCCCTTTTGGGCCGACACGGCGATAACTTTGTCTTTGGAAATACCCAGAATATCGGCGGTGCTGGCCTTCTGGCGGTCAATCTGGGCCTGAATCTGCGCAGGCGTGCTGAGGGCATCCCACAAGGTATCTATCTTGTTAAGCACCACCAGCCGCGCATCGGGGTCGGTGGACTCGGTAATCAAATGTTCACGCCAGATGGCGAGATCTGACTTGGTGACGCCGGTATCGGCACCG
>JAXHOO010000008.1:0-41071 GCA_034519365.1 Rhodoferax sp.
GATGTCGCTGGTCAGTTGCGCGCGTATTGCTACCCACCAGCACCGCGCGGGCATGCCGCAGCGTATCCCGCTGGTCGCCAGCGCTCAACGCAAACGTGATAAACGAGCGGCCATGACCGCTGTCAAATACAGCCGTTCACGCGCCTGCGGCGCCAGTTTTATCTCGCGCAGCAGACATAAGGCCGCTGCATATTGGCGCGGCGCGCAGCGCTCATCGCATCGGCGGCCGTTTTGCCAGCTGTCCAGTGCTGCCTGCGCATGCCCCACCTGCAATCTGCCGTCAGTGACGCTCGTTGTCCACGCGCCAGGTGAATGCCTGGAGCGCGGGTCGGATCCAGCCTTCAGTTTTCTCATCGCGTAGCTGAATGCCGGGATGCTTTCTCAATGAACTCCACTGGAGTCATTGGCAGTGCGCGTACCCGCAGCAATCTCCGTCCGCAGACGGGCGTTTCGGCGCGCTGTTGGTTTTGAGGCCCGCAGCCGTTGGTGGTAGCGTCAGGCGGCGTAAACAGGCCGGTACTGCGGTAGGCGGTGCATGGTGGGTTCTTGATCCAGTTCGGTCAGATGGGGCGGCAGGTACGGGGGCTGATTATCCGCCCGTTCGCACCAGCGGTGATCGCGTAGTTTCGGCGAGATGGGCCCATCAGCGCGCTTCGTTCCTGCCCGCCAGTAGTCGGTTTTGGTTGAAGAGTTCGCGACAGCATTTCGCCAGTTCGCGACCTGCGGCATAACCGACGCTTGCCGAACTGTGCTGGACTTCGGCCCGGCACGCTGGGCGTGAACGTCAGAAATTGCCGTGGAGTACTGCGGCGTGTGCCACTCCTGACCTGGCCATGGTGAATGGCGAATGGATCCCGCCAGCACCGGTGCCACGGGCCATGAGACGGTCAGCACCGCGTCGGCAAAAGCGCCAGCGCCAGGGCCTGGCGTCAGACCAGCGTCGGCGGCGCAGGCGCCAGCACAGCGGTGGCACCAACACTACCTTTTGTGGACGCGGCAGGCAAAACCTGTGCGGCGCCAGCCATCATCAGCCGCCGCCAGCGGATTTGCCGACCGCTTGCGCCCACTGGAACGGAACGCCTCTTCCCGCAGGGCTGATGCATTGTCTGCCGGCCTGCTCATGTGTGGTGGCGGCACGGCGTTTTCACCCTTCGTGATTCACGACATCAAACCCACCGACCGCGTCGGCGTGAGTTGGCGATTGGAGGCCTTGGGCCACCTGGCCGTCAAGTTCGCCAAGGCCTGGGGTTGCGATGTGACCGCGTTACTTCGCAGCGCCTCCAAGCGCAGCAGAAAGCCGGCCTTGGGTGCGCACCGCACCGTGTCCAGCGGATGTGAAAGAGCTCAGGCCTACCGCCGGCAAGAATGGACTTTTTGCACGGTACAATTCGTTGGCGCCAGCTTGCAGTGGGATGCGCTCATCGGCACGCTGGCCCCCCAAGGGTCGTATGCACATGGTGGGCGTAGTGACCGAGGCGATGAAAGTGCGCACGGGCGGCCTGTTGTCGTGGCAGCGCAGCATCTCGGCATCCCCCACGCCATCGCCCGTCACGCTGATGAAGATGATGGAGTTTTGCGCCCGCCACGGAATCGCGCCGCAGGTAGAGCATTTCCCCATGTCCAAGGTCAACGACGCGCCTGACCACCTGCGCAGCGGCAACGCACGCTACCGGGTGGTGTTGGACGCGGACTTTTGCCTGATTTATGAATGAGAGTTGGCAGCTAGCCCCTGGCAGACGTATTTTACGCCGAGTGAGCTTCCTGAACTTAGTAGCAAATGTAACTGTTGTATGCGCTCAAATAGCCGCAATGCTGCGAAAGCAGGCCATCGCCATTGGCTACGTCAAACGTAAAACCAATTCGATCAACCACACGTTTTGCATGACAGCATACCGGCGTACAGCAGCTTGTCGCCAACGACTGTAACTCAGCGCTGACATTGCGGTGATGCGCAGGAACAGGGTTAACCTGTAATGGGGCGTGACCGCCCAGCCAGCAGCAGTCTATCCAAACAATCAACGTACTAATTGGTGAATTTGCTGAAATTGCGAATGGCGGCACTGGCGCCGTTGAGATAGGACTGTGCCAATCGGACGCGCCCGGTTTGCGAGGATCCGGCGAAGATTTTTGGGAATTTAGACCGTCAAATTCACGGAAATCCAGACTACGTTTCGAGGGCGACCTATGGTTCGATACTTGGCTGCATTCAATTGAAACGCCACATCAAGCCACACCGACAATGCAGGAGAAACACCAGCGTTATCGAGGCGGCTGATCCAGTACTATCGGCACGGTGGTCACAGGAGGTACTCAGCGGTCTATACGGAGTTCATTAAGCGCGAAATGGGGCAAGGTAGAGGAGGGCCTTAAGGCTGCGGGAGCTTCCAATAGCGACATCTCTACTGTCAAATCTGTCATAAATCGCTTGGAAAACCAGCGCCAAGCCGAAGCGGCTTTCGAGCACTTCGCTCACTCGGATGCAGTGGGTGGCGACGATGCCATGCTGGGACGAAAACTCCATCGCGCTGCATATTGCCTGCACTATCTTTTAGTCAGGCGTGACGGGGCGATGCAGGCATTCAACCTCGATCGGGCACAGTCGCAGACACTCGGCAAAGATCAGGCCATACTAAATTACATAGGAAAATGCTTGGACGCCCTGACGGGCAAGAACGTAACGCCGATCACTCCACCTCAGCAGGCTGCCGCCACTTTGGTGCAGCCCGCGATTCAGCCGGCAATCCCCTTATCGCCCTCCCCCGCCCTCCTTAAATTCCAAAATGCGGTTAAAAATGTTGTGACGATTCGAAAACAGCGCATAACGGCCTTCCAGCAGGTTGGCAGGGACATCTTGGCTAGGGATAAGAGTGCCAATGTCGCCATCAGGACAGACGCTGGCGGGCTAAGCCACTGGCTTCAGGCAATTAACGATATCAGGCATCACTACTCTGAGCAAACTCATAATTCCCTTTTTAATTTCACTGCGATGACTTCGGCAACAAATGCCGCCTACGAGCAATTCAGCCTCATTGTTAAGGAAGGTCAAAAGGAGACCAGCTCTAAATTGGAAATGGCCTCACTGTGCTTCACGGCGCTGTCGAAGGCGCCCCTGCCGCTCAGTTTGATCGGGACCATCGGAGGCCTTGTGACCAAGGCGTTGCATGTTGATGGCGAAATCAATCAGAAGCGGGAATACGAAGTACTTGAAGGCGAGGCTGACACGAACGTCAAAAAAATTGCCAATTGGATTAAAGAGGGAATAAATGGTAAAAAAGAAGGGTTTAAGGCGGCGACCAGGCTTGGTTTCGACCTCAAGAATTTGCCGCCCGCCAACGATTTGCAAACTGCACTCCAAACCGTCGCAAGAAGCCACTTGCTCTTGATGCAAGGGGCCGTAGGCTCCGCGTGCGACCAGGTGTTCGGCGACGATGAGGCTTCGCGTACGGCTCAATTTGAAGCATTTGCGGAACACATCAAAAATACCCGAGTGCCAGGAAAGCTGCAGGCGCGTGCCGAGCAGCAGCAACTCATTTCCATAATTCACTCCGAAATGAAAGAAATAAAGAGAAGTGCGACGGAGGCAATCGACAAGGTGCTGAACGGCGCTCGCCCCACGTTGGTGGGTACGGATTGCATAGGGGCATTCGAATTACTGCTCTATGGCGTATACATCGATCGTTTCTTCAAGATCGTGGGGAGCAGCGGTTACGATTATTCGCGAGATCTACCAGATGCCATTATTGAACGCCTAAGCGAAAAATCTACCCCCTGGGCAGTGCTGATGCCGAAGTCTACAAAGGCGGAAGCCCAAGGTGCGCGCCGATTGAAGTGGGGAGGCGAGGAAAACCACAAGCGTGCGTTAAATTATTTTTTTCAATGGTATTTGAGAGAAATGAATCCATTTTTGATAGTTGCCGGTGCAACCCATGCAGGACACCCTATGACGGTCGACTACATCAAGCAACAGATGGGCAGCTATATCGATAAATTGAATGCGGCCATTATCGCGAACGCACGCAAAGAGCATTTCTATTCGATCAGCACTACATGGAATTGGAGTGGAATCAATAGTAAATTGGGTCTAAACTAGTCTCGACACGAGTTGCGCGGATTTGCCCTTCGATATTGCGTATGACATGAACGGCCACTTGCGACGTTAGTCGCCTTCTCCTGCAAGGGGCGTGGAGTCTGACTATCTGCGGGGAGTACATTTATCGTCGTGTCAGTGGTTTGCTATCGGAAGCAATTAGAGGAACGGTAGTCATTGAGCCAATGTTCTGGCACGGTTATTTATTGGTACTTCGATCAAATTTCGACGTACCGAAACCTGCCATTTGCAGTCGCTGGCTAGAGCAACTTGACGAACTGTGCTAGCCCCCAAGTTTTGCATAAAAAGAGCCGCTAGCCCCCATTAACAGTGCGCTAGCAGCTCCTGATTCCATAGCGCATCACTGCGATCACAAATTGATCGAGAAGGCTTTACGCCTCCCCGCCAAATTTCTTGGTGAGGTTCTCGATGTACTGCTCCACCATCTTCTCGAACTCGGCTTCGGCCACGGGGCCGGCCACCATCTTCATCAGGCCGGGCAGGGGCAGAGTGAGTTCGCCCTGAATCTCCAGCACGATGTTGGTGGACTTTTTGTTGTCGGTGACGGTCCAACTGCCCGACACCAGCGCGTTGCCTTCGCCTTTGACTGGCGTCCAGACGACGGTGCCTTTGGCCTTGTTGGCGGTGTACTTGGAGGCGTAAATGGTTTGCAGGTTGATGGAGGCGATGCCGATCTTTTCCATCTCCCAGCGGTAGGTGCCGTCGCCCAGGTCGGTGAGTTTGTCGACTTTGGGGAAGTGGCTGGCCGAGGTGGGTACGTCGGACAACACGTCGAACACGTCGCTGGCCTTGGCCTTCACGTCAAATTCATAACCTAAGTCAATTTTTACGGTAACGGCCATGGTGCAGGTCTCCTTGTGGTTAGGGATAGGGTCGGTGTTATTGAATACTAATGCGGCCCGCGCAGCCGCTGCAGCGTGAGCTGCAGCAGGCGGGCATCGGAGCTGGCGCGGTGGCGTTGGGTTCCGCGTTCGCTGGCGATCTGGGCTTTGACCTGGTGCCACTGGTCGGCTTCGGTTTCGCTGAGCAGGCTGCGCAGGTTTTCCAGCTTGAAGTGGGGCGACATTTCGGCGGCCTCGTAAAGGGCAGAGAGCCAGGTGTAGTCATTGGCCCAGCCGTCGGTGTAGACGGTCTGGCCCGCCAGTTGTTCGTTCAGGCGCCGGGCCACGTCTTTCACCGGCAGGCCGCGCGCTTGCAACAGGTCGCGCGGGATGCGGTGCAGCGCGGCGGCACTTTCGTCCCAGTGGGTCCAGTCGGTTTCGGGTTGCACCAGGGTGCAATAGGCGTGGCCGTCGGGCAGTACAAAGCCCACTTCAATCGGGTAGCTGTTGCGGCCCAAACCAGAGGCTTCGATGTCGAGGACGGTGGGGGCAGCTTGCATGGGCGCAGTGTGGCGGCTTAGCTGCCTTGTGATGTGAGCCGACCCAGCCACTCGCCGGCTACGGCGGGGGGCAGGGGTTTGGAGTACAGATAGCCTTGCAACACGCCGCAGCCAGCATCACGCGCCGCTTCGGCCTGGGCGATGGTTTCTACGCCTTCGGCCACCACCCGAAGGCTGAGCGCTTGGGCCAGTTGGCAAATGGCCTGCACCACCGCAATGGATTCGGGCGCAGGCAGCGGATCGACCAGGCCACGGTCGATCTTGACGGTGTGCAGCCGCAGGGTACGCAGCATGTTGAGGGACGAGTAGCCCGTGCCAAAGTCATCCAGCGCGACGTGTATGCCCATGGCGTGCAACTGCGCCACTTGGGCAATGGTTTGCTCCAGGTTCTGGATGGCGGAGCTCTCGGTGATCTCCAGCGTGAGCCAGCGTGGGTCAACCCCGTGCTCTTGCAGTGCCGCCTGCACAACCGCCGGAAAGTCGGGGTTGAGCAGTTGGAAGGGTGAGACGTTGACCGCCACCGGCACGATGCGCCCGAACTCTACCTGCCAGATGGCGATTTGCTGGCAGGCCATGTGCAACAGCGCTAAGCCCAGGGCGCCAATGAGCCCGGTGCGCTCGGCGGCGGCGACAAACTCCGCCGGGCTGACCGGGCCCACGCCGGGGCGGTTCCAGCGCGCCAGCGCTTCAAAGCTGGTGAGCTGGCTGGTGCGGGAGTCAACCTTGGGCTGGTAGGCCAGTGTGAATTCATGGCGCTCTAGGCCCACGCGCAGCGCCTGTTCGTGGGCGAGCATTTGGCTGGCGTCGTGTTCGTAGCCTTGATCGGCCAGTGTGTGGGTGGTGCCGGGC
This sequence comes from Rhodoferax sp., assembly GCA_034519365.1. GTDB lineage: Bacteria > Pseudomonadota > Gammaproteobacteria > Burkholderiales > Burkholderiaceae_C > Allorhodoferax. Next base: position 6,339 of record JAXHOO010000008.1, read on the forward strand.
GTGCGTTTGGCGACATGGACTGCGGCGTTGGCCGCGCGCAGCAACTTGTCTGCGGTGTCGGCGTGGCTGGGGAAGAGCGCAAGGCCCAGCGAGGCGTCGAGAAAGAAGCGGCCACCACCGACCATCAGCGGTTCAGCAAATACCTGTTCGATATGGTGCGCCAGCGCCACCGCGGCCGCAGTGTCCAAACCGGGGGCGGACACCACGGCAAATTCGTCTTCGCCCAGTCGCATCAACGTGTGGCCGGCAGGCATGCTGCGAGCCAAGGTCTGACCGACTGCGATGAGTACGGCGTCGCCCATGGCGTGGCCGTGGGCTTCGTTGAAGAGCTTGAAGCGGTCCAGGTCCAGCAACAGCAGGGCAAACGGGGGCGATGTGTCTTGCTGGGTGCAGCGCTGGCGCAGCAGCTCCATCAGGGCGGCGCGGTTGGGCAGGCCGGTGAGGTCGTCGTGCAGGGCCTGGTGCAGCAGGGCTTGGGTGGCGCGGTGCTTCTCGGTTTCGTCGCTGATGAGGATTTGCAGGGCCGGCTTGCCATCCCATTCGGTGCTAAAGCTGTGAAACCGCAGTCGCAGCGGCGTGCCGTTGGCGTGCACACGGTCGGCCTCGTAAGTGGCATCGGGCAGGACGCCAGTTTCGATGTCTTGGTTGCGGCGGCGCACCGCGTCGACCTCATCCTTGGGAATGGTCTTGCTCACCAACAAGTTGCTGAGGGCTTCAAGGTTGGGCGCGCCATAAATATCCAGTGCCGCTTGGTTGGCGTACACGGTCGTTTCACCCTGGCGAATGACGATGCCTTGGTGGGAGCGGTCGGTGATGCGCTCAAAGCGGCGGCGCAGGTGCAGGTTTTCATTCACGCTGCGTTGCAAGGCAGTGCTGATCAAGACCAGGCCCAAAGTCAGGCGCAGCACGGACGACAGCGTGGCTTGGATGCCGACGCCGGCATCACCCCAGCCCACGTAGATGAATTGGATCAGGCCCAAGGCCACCAGCAGCGGGCCGACTGAGACGGCGCTGACATGCAATTGCTGCCGTTGCCGCCACAGCACGGTCGCGCAGAACAGGGCTAGGCTCGTGTAGAGGGTGGCTGAGATGGCTTGGGCCGTGCGCAAGTCTTCTTGGAAGAGTGCTGAGGTGAAGATGGTAAGCATCATCAACGCAAATATCACCACGCTGCGCCGTCGCATGGGCACGCCAGCGAGGTGCAATGCGCTGGTGACCAACAGCACTGAATTGGCCGCTGCCGCCAAGGGCAGCCCCAGTGCGCCCAAGGTCGACGCCAGCCCATTTTGGTGGTGGTACAGCCAGAAGAAAACGGGCACCAATAGTTGCACGATGTTGGACCAGCCCATGAGCCGGGTAAACATGTGCGCCCGGTTGCGTCGCCACACCAAAAGCAGCGCCACACCCATGATCAGGCTGATGGTGGCGTTGAGCAGCAGGGGCAGGGTGGCGGCTGTCATGGTGTGTCAGCACGCATTGTGCAGGACTAGGGGGACAATCGACAGGGCACACTGGTGCTTTTCCATGTTTCAGTACCCCGGAGTTTCCCTATGGCCACTAGCCTGCTCGCCCTGATTGATGACATTGCCACCGTGTTGGACGATGTTGCCGTGCTCACCAAAGTAGCTGCCAAAAAGACGGCCGGTGTGTTGGGGGACGATCTCGCTCTGAACGCCCAACAGGTCGCCGGCGTGCGGGCGGACCGGGAGCTACCGGTGGTGTGGGCGGTGTGCAAGGGCTCTGTGCGCAACAAGCTCATCTTGGTGCCTGCGGCACTGGCCATCAGCATCGTGCTGCCCTGGGCGATCACCCCATTGCTGATGGTGGGCGGTGCTTACTTGTGCTTTGAAGGATTTGAAAAACTGGCGCACAAATTTTTGCATTCCGCAGAAGAAGATGCCGCGCATGAGGAAGCGCTTCTCACTGCGTTGGCCAATCCCGAGGTGGACTTGATGGCGGTGGAAAAGGAGAAAGTACAAGGCGCCATTCGGACCGACTTCATCCTCTCGGCCGAAATCATTGCCATCACCTTGGGCACAGTGCAAGACAAGGTGTGGACCACGCAACTCGCCGTCCTTGCCGGTGTGGCGCTGTTGATGACGGTGGGGGTCTATGGCGTGGTGGCTGGCATCGTGAAAATCGATGACGCGGGACTGTACCTGAGCCGACAATCCGGTGACAGCGTTTGGGTCCGGGCCCGACGCGCCTTGGGGCGTGGCCTGTTGCGCGCTGCACCGGTGCTGATGAAGGTCTTGTCGATAGCTGGCACCGCCGCAATGTTCATGGTGGGGGGCGGGATTTTGGTACACGGCCTGCCGGCGTTGCACCACCTGCTGCAAGACCTGCCGCTGTCGTGGTTGGCCGAGGCCGCAGTGGGCGTGGTCGCTGGCGCGGTGGTGTTGGCGGGTGTAATGGCGGTGCAAAAAATGCGCCACAAACTTGCCAAAAATTAGATAAAAAAGGCCTATAGCCCTTATGGATATTGCGCAAACAGCTCCTAAAAACGTAGCGGTTGGCCTGCTGCTGGCGATGGCCGGCGCGATTGCCTTCAGCGGCAAGGCCATCATCGTCAAGCTGGCCTACCGCTATGGGGTCGACGCAGTCACGCTGCTGATGCTGCGCATGTTGTTTGCGCTGCCTTTCTTTCTGATGATTGCGTGGTGGACAGGCCGGCGAGCGCGCGCAGCGGGTACCCGCCCTCTGAGCCGTAAGGATATTTGGGGCGTGCTGGGCTTGGGGCTGACGGGCTACTACCTGGCCAGCTTTCTGGACTTTGCGGGCCTGAGCTATATCTCCGCTTCGCTGGAGCGGCTGATTCTGTACCTCAACCCCACGCTGGTATTGCTCTTGGGCTTGGCGCTGTACGGCAAGCGCATTACCCGGCCGCAGGCCTTGGGCATGGCGATTAGCTACAGCGGTGTGCTGTTGGTGTTTGGCCACGAGATCAATTTGGCAGGGGGCGACGTGGCGCTGGGCGCGTTGCTGGTATTTGGTAGCGCGGTGAGTTATGCCATTTACCTGTCGTACAGCGGGGAGCTGGTGCAGCGGCTGGGCTCCTTGCGGCTTGTGGGTTTGGCTACCAGCGTGGCCTGCGTGTTGTGTATCGGGCAGTATGTGTTGCTGCGTCCGATCGGGGCGGTGCTGACAGTGGCGCCTGAGGTGATTTGGTTGTCGGTTTTGAACGCCACGCTGTGCACCGTGGTGCCGGTGCTGATGGTGATGATGGCGATTGAACGCATTGGCTCTGGCCTGGCAGCCCAAGTGGGGATGGTGGGGCCGATGTCCACCATTGCGATGGGCGTGGTGCTGTTGGACGAGCCCATGAACGGCTGGATTGTGGCGGGCACTGGTCTGGTGTTGCTCGGGGTGTATGTAGTGAGTCGTAAACGTTGACAAGGAGCGCGCGATGGATTTGGGACTGAAAGGTAAATGGGCCTTGGTGTGCGGCGCCAGCAAGGGGCTGGGCCTGGGTTGCGCGCAGGCGCTGGTGGCCGAGGGCGTGAACGTGCTGATGGTGGCGCGCGGGGCCGAGGTCTTGCAGCAGTCTGCTATGAATTTGGAAGCTGCCTACGCAGTATCTACGGGGGCTGAGATACTATTTTGTGCCAAAGATATCACCACCGAGGCGGGTCGCGCGGCTGTGTTTGCCATGCGCAAAAGCTTTGACATCGTGGTGACCAACGCCGGCGGTCCACCCACCGGCGACTTCCGCGACTGGGACCGCGAGGCGTGGATCAAGGCGGTGGACGCCAATATGCTCACGCCGATAGAACTCATCAAAGCCACGGTGGACGGCATGGCGGAGCGCGGCTTTGGGCGCATCGTCAACATCACCTCTAGTTCGGTCAAAGCGCCGATTGATATTTTGGGCCTGTCGAACGGCGCGCGCAGTGGCCTGACGGGTTTTGTGGCCGGCGTGGCACGCGGCAGCCTGGCGGCCCAGGGCGTCACGATCAATAACCTGTTGCCCGGTAAATTTGATACCGATCGCATTGGCGCCATGGTGAAGGCCGCCGCCGCCAAGACCGGCAAAACGGTGGAGGACATTCGCGCGGCGCAACAGGCGCAAATTCCCATGGGCCGCTACGGCACGTCTGAAGAATTTGGTCAGGTGTGTGCCTTCTTGTGCAGCCAGCAGGCGGCCTACCTGACCGGGCAAAACATTTTGCTGGACGGCGGCGCCTACCCCGGCACCTTTTAAGCGGTGGTGAGCCGCTGGGCCTGGGCCAGCGCGCGGTAGGTCTTGGGCGTGGCGCCGAATTGCTGCTTGAAGCTGCGAATGAAATAGCTGGCACTGGCAAAGCCACAGCACCAGGCGATTTCTTTGACGGCAGAGTTGTTGTCGGCCAACAGGCGCGCCGCGCGCGCCAGCCGCTGTCGCTGAATCACTTGCCACAGGTGGTCGCCCGTGCTGCGGCTGTACAGGTGCGACAAGTAGTCGGCCGTGCAGCCCAATTCGTCGGCCAGGCTGGCTACGGTCAGGTCCACCTCGCCCAGCCGGTTTTGTACCAATACGCGCAGGCGCGCCAGCAGTGTGGGTTCGGTGGAAACGGTTTTTTGCGGCGCGTCCAGCAGGCGCGATACCGCGGTGAGCGCGGTGAGCACCAGGGCCCGTTGCTGCACGGTCCACAGGCCGTGGGCGTCGTGTGCCGGCGGGCGCGTGGCATCAGCTAGCCACGCTTCGATGCGCGCGGCGTCTAGGTGCTCGCTGACCTCTAGGTACAAGTTGGCTGGGCGGCCGGGCTTGGCTTCGTTCGCCAGGTGGCTGCCCACGGTTTGCGAGTCTGCATAGATCACCAGGTTAGAAAACGCGTGTACGCCATCAGCGCCCACCGATTCGTCGTGCAGCAGTTTGGGTGGCATCACCAGGGCTTCGCCTGCCCGCAGCGTGACGCTGCCCTGCGGGAAGTGGAACTCTGTGTGGCCGTGTACCTGCAAAAACAGCTCCGGGTTGAGGTGCAAATGGCCGGCACCGCGCGTGGTCCATCCGTCCTGCGGCGGGGGCGACACGAGCACCAAGCTGCCCGCAGCGGCGCGGGCAATGAAGTCGTGCAACACGGCGCGCAGGGTGTGGGCGTGTTCGGGCGCGCGCGGGTCGTCGCTGGCGACTGCTGCGACGCAGGTGTCGGGGTTGCCGATTAAATCTCGGAAATATGCTACTTTTGACATAGGCTTGGTATGGAATCACGTTGCGGTGTTCGTGGCGATATCTTACGCTTGAGCTTATAAATTCCCTTCATATCGCGTTGATACTGAGCACAAACCTGTTTGCCATGCCAGCTAAGATAAACACTACTTTTTGCCCCGTTCGGAGATTTGCATGAGCGATGTCGCCGTCCACGGCTCACCCGCTCAAATTCGCACCGCCATTACCGCCACTCGCAGCCTGTTTGCCGCGCTGGGTGTGGTCGGCGGTACCTGGGGCGTGCATATTTCCACCCTTAAAAACCACTACGGCCTGAGCGAAGCCGCCCTGTCGATGGTGCTGGTGGCCACTGCCATTGGCGCGCTGGCCTCGTTAACGATTGCCGGGCGCACCATTGGCCGGTTCGGCCCGCGCAACACCGCTGCGCTGTGTTCGGTGGGGCTGGCGGCCACGCTGCTGTTGGCGCTGCACTGGCCCAACTTGGGTTGGCTGTTGGCTGCGATGGTGGTGTTTGGTGCGGCGCAAAGCGTGTACGACGTGGCGATCAACACCGAAGGCTCGGCGCTGGAAGTGGCCGGCGGGCGCCCCATCATGGGCAGCTTGCACGGCAGCTTCAGCGTCGGCGCGATGGTCGGGGCGGGGTTGGCCTCGGCCATGTTGCACGCGGGTGTGTCGCCTGCTTGGCAATTGGCCGGCGCGGGTGCCTTGGTGGTGGTGTGGATTGGCGTGGCCTCTCGCTGGATGCTGCCGACCGAGCGCACGCATACCGGCGCAGCGGCCAAGGTGCACTTTGCCTGGCCGCGTGGCGCGCTGTTGATCATGGGCCTGTTGATTTTCTTGGGCATGAGCTCGGAAGGTGTGATGTACGACTGGAGCGTGCTTTACCTGCGCCAAGAGGTGAATATGTCGCACGCGCTGGCGGCGGCGGGTTATGCGGCGTTCGCTGCCAGCATGGCGGTGATGCGCTTTGCGGCCGACGTGCTGCGCGCTCGCTACAGCGATCGGCGCTTGTTGCGCGCCAGCGGCGGCGTGGCCGCGTTGGCGATGGCCTTGGTTTTGCTCAGCGGCAACCCCTGGGTGTCACTGGTGGGCTATGCCTTTATTGGCGGCGGCTTGGCCATGGTGGTGCCGATTTTGTACAGCGCAGCAGGCAGAGTGCCGGGGACGACCCCTGCTGCTGCCATCGCCGCCGTGTCCTCCATCGGGTACTCGGGTTTTTTAGTCGGGCCGCCCATCATTGGGGGTATCGCCCAGCAGGTGTCGTTGACCTGGGCCATGGGCATTGTGGTGCTTGCTGCAGGCGTGCTGGCCTTGTCGGCGCACCATGTACCGGAAAAATTGTAGGCTTCTGGGCTAGAGCAAGGGGTTACTTTGTCACCCCAAAGCTGGTCCGGTAGGCGCCGGGTGTGAGCCCCGTGTGGCGTTTGAAGCTGCGGTTGAAATGCGCTTGGTCTGCGAAGCCGCAGACAAAGCCTGTTTCGGCCAAAGAAAGTGGTGTCTCCAGTAACCACCAAGCTGATGAACGGAGTCGCACTTCGGCGGCGATGCGCGAGACGCTGAGCCCCTGATACTTCAAATGGCGCTGGAGGCTGCGAGCCGACAGGTCTAGGCTATGCGCAATGGACGCGACGCTGTGGGTGTGCATCAGATCCTCCAAAAAGGCGTGCGCGCATTGCAGCGCTAAGGTCGACCACGGCATGGCGTCGCACAGGTTCGTGGGCAACTGATCGGGTGTTGACGCTGGCGGGATGCGTTGCTTTGGCGACGTGGTCGCAGGTGAGTCCCAGCGCAGCGTCCAATGTGCGGTTTGGCCCCGCAAAGCCAAAGCAGGAAGGGCCTGTATATCCATTGTTGGGAAAACTGCCACGCCCTGTATTTCGGCACGTACCTGCTGCAAGCCCTGGGCTTGCAACAGTGCACACAGTAAGCCCAGTACGACCAGGTCTTCGGCGGCTGAGGGAGGGGTGTGTAGCGCCAAGGAAATATGCTGCAGTCTGGCCTGGTGGTGCAACACCTGCACGCACTGGACGCGGTGGCGCGAATGCACGTACTTTTCCAGTCGGCACCAACGTGCCAGCAAGGTACTGGCATCGGGGGCGGAGGCCAGTGCACGGTGCAATGGGGCGTCCGTGTGAGCATGAAAGCCTTGGCCGAGTTGCACTAAGCTGGCCCAGCCGCCTTGCGCCATGGCGGCGGCCACCAGCATTTGCTTGGCGTGCAAGGGAATGTGGGCCCCTTTTGTCGGCGCTAGGTGCTGTACGGCCTGCGTGTCCAAGCCAAGCTTCTCCATTCCACTGAGTACCACCCCGACCATGGCGGCGCTGGCGAAGTCACTCATGAGGGGCGAGGTTGGGACAACATGTGCTGTAGCAGGTCTGCGGGTTGGACCGGAAGGTTTGTGACGCGGTAGCGGGTTGCGGCGGCGATCGCGTTGGTGATTGCCGCTGCGGCACTCACCATGCCGGTTTCTCCCGCGCCGGTGGAGGGTAGAGCGGAGTCTACAAGCTCCACCGACAAGTGCGGCACTTGGTGCCACCGAGGAATCGGGGCGTCGGCAAAACTCGTGGCGGCTACTCCAGCGTCGTTCAGCGGCAGCCCGTCGCTCAGGACCATCGCCAAACCCCAGACCATGGTTCCCTCGCATTGGGCGCGTACTTGGTCGGGGTTGATGATGCGGCCACAGTCATGCACGCACCACATGTGCAGTACCTTGATCTCGCCGCTGCTTGGGTCTACCGCCACTTCTGCCACGGTAGCGACATAGCTCATGCCTTTGTAGATGCCACACGCCACGCCTTGGCCTCGGTGCCAACCCGCTTCGGTTGCTCTGGTGGGTTGCTGGCCCCACTGCGCTAGGCGTGCAGCCTGTTGCAGCACTTGGGTTAAACGTGCGTCGTCGATGTGCGCCAGTCGGAATGCCACGGGGTCGGCTTTGGCCTGCAAGGCCAGCATGTCCCAGGCGGTTTCGACGGCGAAGCTGTTGGGGCCGGCACCCAGACCGCGCCACGGGCCGGTGAAGATGGGAAGCCGGACCAAGTCGAGCTCGATGCGCTGTTGCGGTACGTTGTACGGAATTTGAGCACCTCGGGCGGAACCAGCATCCCCGGTAAAGTGGGACACGGTTTGCATCCACGCTGGCATGGCAGCGTTGGTGAACAAAATGTGGCTCGTGGCAAAGGCATGCCACCAGTGCTGTACTTTGCCCTGGCGCAGGCGGGCACGTAGCCGGTGGTGCGAGGGCGGGCGGTGAAAGCCGTAGCGCAGCTCCTGGGCCCGTGTCCATTGCACTTTGACGGTGCCGTTCCAATGGTGGGCTAAGACGGCAGCTTCCATCTCTACCGTGCAGATCGTGCGCCCGCCGAATGCTCCGCCAATCCGGCACGGCTGTACCAGCACTTGTGAGGTGTCCAAACCTAATTGGCGCGCAATGGCATCGCGCAGGTAGAAAACGTCCTGGTTGCCAACCCACAGCTTTAGCAGGGGGGCGGATGCCACCCATTGCGCGACGGCCGCGCGGGGTTCCAGTGCGCCATGGGCCGCTAGGGGGATATGGATCTCTACATCGAGGGTCCAGGGCTCTTGTGTATCGGCTGCTGCATCGCGCACGCGATGTGCCAGCGGGCCTTGCTGCAAGCGGGTACTGACATCGATCAGTGTTTCAATTCCCTTGTCGGGCAGCGCCCCGTCTACCTGCCAGGTGACGGCTAGCGCTGCTTCGATGCGGTCCAGTGCCCCCGGCGTGCGTGCCAGGATGCCCAAGCCCTGGCTGTGGCCCTGCAGTAGCCCAGGACTCTGCACCACGGCGACGAAGCCGGGGGTAGTACGTGCGGCGGCCTCTTGCCATTGGCGGGGGTGCGATGCGAATTCGGGCGAAGCCGGTGCGCGAAGAACCCGTCCGTACACCATACCGGGCAGCCGGATATCGGCCGCATACAACGGCTCGCCGCGCACGATGGCCAGCCCCTGTTCTAACGGTACCTTGTGACCCACCAGGCGGGTGTTGGGCCCAAAAGCGCGCAGGCTTTCAAGCGGCCTCGGCTCGGCCTCCAGAAGTCCTTCTGTGGTGCCCTTTTTCAGCGCATCGCGCAGAGTGGCGCAGGCCTGTGCCAGCGGTAGCGCAAATTCGCGGATGGAGTCGCTGCCGACCGTCGCTTTCACGCGGCGAATAGCGCGCGTGTCGGGTAGCAGGGCGTCCACTTTGTCCCAGGAAACCCCTAGTTCTTCACAGGCCACTTGTTTGAGGCCGGTGAGTACGTTTTGCCCCATCTCGACTCGGGGTAGGTAGAAGGTATAGCGACCATCGGCATAGCGCACCCAGGACATGGCGTCTTCCCCCGACGGCGCTGGGCGCTTGGGAATCACTGGAATGAGGCTGCAAGCGGGCAACAGGGTAACGGTGAGCCCGGCACCCGCCCAGCGCAAAAAATTGCGGCGCTTCATACCTTGTCTCCTGCGGTAATGCGCTGCGCAGCAAGGTGTATCGCCTCACGTATGCGCTGGTGGGTACCGCAACGGCAGAGGTTGCCGCTCAGAGCGGTGGTGATGTCATCGTCAGTTGGATGGGGTGTGTGGCGTAGCAATGCCACAGTGCCCATGATGTGTCCTGCTTGGCAGTAGCCACATTGCGGTACACAGTGGTCGAGCCAAGCTTGTTGTACCGGGTGCAGTTGCGGACCGTGGGATAGCCCTTCAACTGTGGTGATGCGGGCATGGGCCACGTCCTTGGCGCGCAACACGCAGCTGCGCTGGACGCCGCCATCTACCAGTACGGTGCAGGCGCCGCATTGGCCGAGGCCGCAGCCCAGCTTCGGACCGATGACGCCCAAGCCCTCTCGGAGCGCAAACAATAGTGTTTCTTCCTCCCATATAGGATCAAGGGAGTGAGGTGTACCGTTGACGTGCAATTGCATGGTGTTCTCCTGTTCAGAGAGACCATGGTCGTTCGTGGACTGCGCGCTGTATTGAACAATCGCGCCACGTCACAGGATGTGGGCTAGGACGGTTTGGCCGCCGACGACATCACGATGCCCGAGACGATCAGTACAAACGCCAGCGCGTGGTACAGGTGCGGTGTCTCGCCCAAAAAGGCTGAGGACAGCACGGCGGTGAACAGCGGCGTGAGGTTGATGAAAAACCCCGCCACGGCTGGGCCGGCGTGCGCCACGCCAGCACCCCAAGCGGCGTAGGCAATCACCGCAGGGCCGATGGCAATAAAAGCCAGTGCTGCAGCGAGCGGCCAGCTCCAGTCGATGTGGGCTGGGGTGATGGCCCATTCGCCCGCCGTGAACAAAGCGGACCAAGCCAGACCAAACACCATCTGGCCCATCAGAAACTGCGCCCAGTGGCTGCGCAGCCGCACCGATTCGGGCGTGGGACGGGATAGCAGCCAGCTGTAGGTCGCCCACGCGATAGAGGCCAGCAGTACAAACACATCGCCCGGCACCAGCCGCAATTGGCGCAACACCTCCCAGTCACCCCGGCCCAGCACCAACAGCACACCGCAGATGGACAGCACTGCGCCGGCAAGTTGGCGGAATGACACTTTGACTTTGAAAAACAAGCGACCAATCAGCAGCATCCAGACCGGCGTGCTGGCGCCTACCAAGGTGACGTTAATGGCGGTAGATGTATTGAGGGCGAGATACAGCAAGGCGTTGTAGCCGCCGATGCTGAACAGGCTGAGCAAAACAAAGCGCCGCCATTGGGGCCACAGGTCGCTGCCCTGGCGCAGCACCGAGCCGGCCAGCGGCAAGAGGATGAGAAAGGCAATGATCCAGCGCAGCAGGTTCAGCGTCATGGGCGAGACCATGGGCGCCACCATGCGGCCCACCACCGCGTTGCCCGACCACATGATGGGTGGTATGACCAAGAGGGCAATGGCAGTGGGGGACAGGCGTTGGCTCATGGTCAGACTGTAGCAAGCGCCTTTGCCCGTCGCTTGCGAGCGGCTGACGCAGCTTTCTGGCACCATGACACGTCTGTATTGCCGCCTCCCGTATTGCTAGCCAAGGATTTTCACCATGACCGCCTCATCGTCCCGCGCCATCCACATTGCCCAACACGGCGGCCCTGAGAAAATGCAATTGGTTCAGGTCAGTGTGGGCGAGCCCGGCCCCGGTGAAGTTCGCATACGGCACCAGGCGGTGGGCCTGAACTTTATTGACGTGTACCAGCGCAGCGGCCTGTATCCACAGCAGTTGCCCCTGCAACTGGGCATGGAAGGCGCCGGTGTGATTGAGGCCTTGGGCGAGGGCGTGAGTCACCTGCAAGTGGGCGACCGTGCGGCTTACGCCAGCAATCCACCGGGCGCCTACTGCGAAGTGCGGGTCATGCCCGCCAAGTGCGTCTGCAAGCTGCCCGACGCCATTAGCTTCGAAACCGGTGCGGCCATGATGCTCAAGGGCCTGACCGCGCAGTACCTGCTCAAGCGCACCCAGCCGCAGGGCGGGCTCAACCCCGGTGACTTTGTGTTGTTTCACGCGGCGGCCGGTGGTGTGGGGCTGATCGCTTGCCAGTGGGCCAAGGCCATGGGTCTGCGCCTGATTGGTACCGCCGGTTCGGATGCAAAGTGTGACCTAGCCCTCGCGCATGGTGCAGAGTATGCTATCAATTACGCAGCAGAAAATTTTGCCGACCGAGTCAAGGACATCACCGGCGGTCAGGGCGTGAAGGTGGTGTACGACTCGGTGGGCAAGGACACCTGGGACAAGTCATTGGACTGCCTGGCCCCGTTTGGACTTATGGCCAGCTTTGGCAATGCCTCGGGCCCGGTGGCGCCGTTTGCGCCAGGCATGCTGGGCGCCAAGGGCTCTTTGTATGTAACGCGCCAAACCCTGTTCACCCACATCGCCACCCGCGAGCGCACGCAGGGCATGGCGGACGACTTGTTTGCGGTGGTGGAAAGCGGTGCGGTGCAGATCCGTATTGGCCAGCGCTATCCGCTGGAGCAGGTGCAGCGGGCCCACCGCGATCTTGAGGCACGTCAAACAACCGGCTGCACCATCCTGACCCTATAGGGGGAGCAGGATAAAATTGCGGCATGACCTTCACCACCAACGCGCTGTTGCGCCATTTCGTTCTAGGCGCAACGGGCTTGGTGCTCGCGGCCAGCTCTCAGGCCCAATCTGTTACCTCGTCGCCCGTGTTGCTGGCGCAGGCTGCCCCGGCAGCCCTGCCTGCAGCGACCACCGGAAAAATCGCTGCGCAGCAGGAGATGGACAACAAAAAGCGTTGGTCGGTGTACTGGGGCTGGAACCGCTCCAACTATTCCAACAGCGACATCCACTTCAGTGGCTCGGACCACGATTTCACGCTGAAAAATGTGCAAGCGACGGATCTGCAGTCGGACGCAGGCATCAAAGGAATTTTTAAGTACTACCTGAACCCCGCCGAGGCGACTATTCCGCAGACCAATCTGCGTGTGGCCTACCAGTGGAACGAGGACACGGCGATTGCCTTGAACCTGGACCACATGAAGTACGTGGTGACCCAGGACCAGTCGGTCGATATCAGCGGTCAAATCAAAGGTGTGCCCAGTCGGGTCAACAGGTCATTGCCGACAACTGGATGAACTACGAGCACACCGATGGTTTGAATATCGTGAGCCTGGAGCTGGAGAAACAACGCAAGGTGGACTGGTTTGGTGCCAACCGCGCCAAAGTCTTTGGCTTGGTGGGCGTGGGCATTGCGATCCCCAAGACCAACGCCACCATGCACATGATTGGCCAGTCGCGCAACGATGAATTCCATGTGGCCGGCTGGAGCGTAGGCGCTGGTGCTGGCTTGGAAGTGGACGTCTGGAAGGACGTATTCCTGCGCACAGCCTACAAGGTGGGCTACGTGGACCTGCCTGATGTATTGACCAGCGCCCGTGGGGACAAGGCGTCGCAGCGCTTTACCTACAACGAGCTGTTGATCGCAGTCGGTATCCGCTTCTAATTACTTGCCGCCACGACTGACGTCGCTCATTCGCAGTCGGTTGGGGGCTAACTCGCCGGCTGAATCGAGAATGGGGTAGGCGATCGAGCAGATATGCGAGTTAATTCGCTTGAGATCGCTGATGAGGTCCAAGTGCAAAGAGCTGGTTTCTATGCTGGACAAGGTGTTGTCGGCCAGACGGTCCAGATGGGTCGCGGCGTATTCCCGCTCCAAATCCCGAAAACGTGTCTTCTCTTCCAGCAGGCGCCGTGCGTCACGCACATTGCCGTTCAGGAACACGCTCATTCCCAGGCGCAGGTTGTCCACCAGGCGCGCGTGCAGATCGCAAATTTCGCGCAGGCCGGCTTCTGAAAACTCGCGGCCCTTGCTAATTTTTTTGTCTTCAATGTCTTGGATGATGCGCTCAATGATGTCGCCGATCTGCTCCATGTTGATGGTGAAGCTGATGATGTCGGTCCAGCGCTTGGCTTCGTTGTCACCCAAGGCCTCGCGCGAAATTTTGGTCAGGTAGTACTTGATATCGCTGTAAAGCTCATCGACCGTGTCATCCATTTTGCGCAGCTCTTTGGCCAAGGCTACGTCGTTGCTGCGCATGACCTGCATGGTTCCGATCAGCATGGACTCCACTACGTCAGCCTGGTGCATGGCCTCGCGCACTGCGCAAGAAATCGCCAGCGACGGCGTGGCCAAGGCGGAGGGATCTAGGTGACGCTGGCGGCCGGCGACGGTGGTTTTCGGGGACTTGGGTAGCAGGTGCTCGACCCAGCGGGCAATGACCTGGGTAAAGCCCAGAAACGCCAAGCCAACCCCCAGATTGAATGCAAGGTGAAAGCCCACCACCAAGGTGGCGCTGTCGGTCACATACGGCGTTGCAAATTCCTTCCACACCCCGGGAAACGGCATGATGGCCAAGACGCCCAACACCTTGAAGATCAAGTTGCCCAAAGGCACCTGTCGGGTTTCTACGTTGGCGCTCAGGGTCGTGAGCACTGCGAGCGTGCCGCTGCCCAAGTTGGCGCCCATCACCAGTCCCAGCGCCACGTCCACCGGTATCACGCCGGTGCCGGCCATGGCCGCGGTCAGCAGCACAATCGCCAAGCTGGAGTACGACACGATGGCCAATACCATTCCCACCGTCAGCTCCAACAGCAAGTCGCTGGTGAGGCTACCCAACAGGGCTTTGACAGCGGGTGCTTGGGTCAACACCGTGGTGGATTCTGACACCAGCCGCAAGGCCAGCAGCATCAACCCCAGTCCGATCAAAACGCGGCCAATGCGCCCCGGTGTGGTGGATTGTTTCGCGATGAACAGCACCACGCCTACAAAAATGAAAAGAGGCGAGAGCCAAGACAGGTCGCGTGAGAAGACCACCGCCATCAGGCTGGTGCCGATGTCTGCACCCAGCATGACCGCCAGTGCAGATGGCAAAGTCATCAATCCTTGGCCGACAAATGACGAGACGATGAGCGCCGTGGCGGTACTGGACTGAACCACGGCGGTGACGCCAACGCCGGAGACGGCGGCTGCGAAACGGTTGCTGACGCTGCGTGACAGGATGGTGCGCAGATTGGCGCCAAACACCCGAAGTATTCCGGTTCGGACCTGCTGCGTGCCCCAGACCAACAGGGCAATGGCGGCAAACAAATTCAGCAAGTGGATCACGCGCGGGGCTCCGGTTTCGTTCTTGGGGTGTTGGTGCGGTTAGCGTGTGCGACGTACCCGCAGTAGCTCGTCCAGTATCAATCCTATCGCGCCCACAGTAATGGCGCTGTCGGCCACGTTAAAGGCTGGAAAGTGTGTTCCGCGCCAGTGGAAGTCTAGAAAATCCACCACATAGCCATAGGCCACGCGGTCAATCACATTGCCCAAGGCGCCGCCCAGTATGCAGGCCATGGCAAAGCAAAACAGTTTTTGCCCCGCGTGCGCCCGCAGCAACCAGACAATGACGCAGGCCGCAACAATGCCTAGCGCGGTGAAGAACCAGCGCTGCCAGCCGGAGGCGTTTGCCAGAAAAGAAAATGCAGCGCCAGAATTGTGTACCCGCACCACATTGAAGTAGCTGGTCACGTAAGTGCTGTCACCCAATTGGTAGGCGCCCAAAATGAGAATCTTGGTGAACTGGTCTGCCAAGAGCAGGATGAGGGCCAAGCCCAGCCACTGCAGCATGCCGCCTTGGCTGCGGCCGCCCATCAAGGTTTTTCCGCCGCGGGCCATCAGGCAAACCTCCTGGTTTCGCCCGGACCTTCCAGATTGCTCACGCAGCGGCCGCAAATGGTGGGATGGGCGGTGTTGCTACCCACATCGGCAACGTAGTGCCAGCAACGCTCACATTTAGTGCCATTTGAGGCTGTAACCGCGATAGATTGTGCGCTACCAGCTACCAAAGTAATAGCGGACGTGATGAAGACAAACCGCAAATCTTCACCCAAGCTGCTCAGCAGAGCGTGCTCCTCGGCAGGAACGGTGAGTGTCACTTCGGCTTGCAACGAAGCGCCCACCTGGCCGGTCGTGCGCAAGTTTTCGATGTCCTTGTTCACTGCATCGCGTACCGCGCGGATGCGAGCCCATTTGGCCAACAAGTCGCCGTGAACTTTTGACGAACTGCCCATCTTGTCGTGCCATGCGTCTAAGTTGCAGTAGGTATCCAAGAAAATGGAGTCCTTCGTGGCCACCGGCGTCTTGCCTTCTGCCGCCAACACCGCCCACGCTTCCTCCGCCGTGAAGCTCAAGAACGGCGCCATCCAGCGCAACATCGCTTGCGTGATTTGCCACAGCGCGGTTTGCGCCGAGCGGCGGGCCAATGAGTTGGCACCCGTTGTGTACAGGCGGTCTTTCAGGATGTCCAAATAAAACGCGCCCAGGTCTTCGCTGCAATAGATTTGCAACTTGGACACCACGGGGTGGAACTCGTAGACGTTGAAGTGCGCCAGGATGTCGGCTTGCAGTTGTGACGCGCGGCTCAAGGCGTAACGGTCGATCTCCAGCATCTGATCCAGTGGTACGGCGTCTTTGACCGGGTCAAAGTCGCTGACGTTGGCCAGCAAAAACTTCAACGTGTTGCGCACACGGCGGTAGGTGTCCACCACGCGGGCCAGGATTTTCTCGTCGATGTTCAGGTCGCCCGAATAGTCGGTGCTGGCCACCCACAGGCGCACGATCTCGGCACCCATCTTGGTCGTGATGGTTTGTGGCTCCACCGTGTTGCCCAAGCTCTTGCTCATCTTGCGGCCTTGGCCGTCGGTGGCAAAGCCGTGGGTCAGCAGACCGCGATACGGTGCACGGTCGTACAGCGCGCAGCCCAAGAGCAACGAGCTGTGGAACCAGCCGCGGTGCTGGTCGTGGCCTTCGAGGTACAGGTCGGCCTCTGGGCCTTCGGTGTGGAAGGGAACGCGGTCATACGCATCCTTGTGGCTACCGCGCAGCACGTGTTGAAAGGTCGATCCAGAGTCGAACCACACTTCCAAAATATCGGTGCTCTTGGTGTAGCTGGGTGCGTCCGCTGCGCCGAGGATTTCTTCCACGGTTACACGGCTCCAGGCTTCGATACCGCCTTTTTCCACGATGTCAGCGGCTTGGTCCAAAATTTCCATGGTGCGCGGGTGCAGCTCGCCGCTGTCCTTGTGCAAAAAGAACGGCACGGGCACCCCCCAGCTGCGCTGGCGGCTGATACACCAGTCGGGCCGGTTGGCGATCATGTCGCGCAGGCGGGTCTTGCCGTTCTCGGGATAAAACTGGGTCTCTTCGATGGCGTCCAGCGCCAGCTGGCGCAGGGTCTTGGGCGCTTTGTCTTGGGTGAATACGCCTTCGCCCTCATCCATGCGCACAAACCATTGGGCAGCTGCGCGGTAGATCACCGGCGTTTTGTGGCGCCAGCAGTGCGGGTAGCTGTGGGTGATGCCCACAGTCGCCATCAGGCGGCCATGTTCGCGCAGGGTGTTGATGACGTTGGCACAGGCTTTCCAGATGTGTTGGCCGCCGAACAGGGGCAGCTCTTCGGCGTACACGCCGTTGCCCAGCACGGGGTTGAGGATCTGGTCGTATTTCAGGCCGTTTGCGATGCAGCTGTTGAAGTCATCCACGCCATAGGCGGGCGAGGAGTGCACGATGCCGGTGCCGTCACCGTCGCTCACATAGTCGGCCAGGTACAGCGGCGAGAGGCGCTTGTAGCTGTATTCGTTGCCGCTGTCTGGTAGGTCATGCAGCGGATGGCGGAACACCTGGCCGCGCAGGGCTTCGCCCTTGGCAGTGGCCAGCACCGTGCCGGTCAGACCGAAGCGCTCCAGGCACTTCTCGACCAGGCTGGCGCCCAGCAACAGCACGCCCTTGGGAGTGTCCACCAGCGCGTATTCCAACTCGGGGTGGGCATTGAGGGCCTGGTTGGCGGGGATGGTCCACGCGGTGGTCGTCCAGATGACCGCAAAAGCCTGTTTGTCAGCGGGCAGGGCGCTCAGGCCGAAGGCCTTGGCCAAGCCTGCAGCGTCGTTGGACTCGAAGGCCACGTCCAGCGTGTCGCTCTTCTTGTCGGCGTATTCGATCTCAAACTCAGCCAACGATGAGCCGCAGTCAAAGCACCAGTACACGGGTTTGAGGCCCCGGTACACGAAGCCACGCTCGATCACGCGCTTGAAGGCGCGGATCTGGCCGGCCTCGTTGGCGGGGTTCATGGTTTTGTAGGGGCGCTCCCAGTCGCCCAGCACACCCAGGCGCTTGAAGTCTTCGCGTTGCTGGTCGATTTGCTCGGTGGCAAACGCACGGCTCTTGGCCTGCATATCGTCGCGGCTCAGGTTGCGGCCATGCAGTTTTTCGATGGCGTTTTCGATCGGCAGACCGTGGCAGTCCCAACCAGGGATGTATTGCGCGTCAAAACCGCCGAGCTGCTTGCTCTTGACGATCATGTCCTTCAGGATTTTGTTCAGCGCGTGGCCGATGTGAAGTTTGCCGTTGGCATAGGGCGGCCCGTCGTGCAGTACGAACAGCGGGGCGCCTTGGCGCGCGTCGCGCAGCTTCTTGTACAGGCCTTCCTCGTTCCAGGTTTTGACCCAAGCCGGCTCTCGCTTGGGCAGGTCGCCGCGCATGGGGAAGGGGGTGTCCGGCAGGTTCAGGGAGCTGCGGTAGTCTTGCTTGTCGGTCATGGCCATCTCGTCGGTTGGCGGCTTACGTTAAGCCGCTGGGCATTCTGGGTGGAAAATTTTCAGGAGCCCAAGGCGCTCCACATGGGGTAGCCGTTGAACTCGGAGAGCAGGAGACGCGGGGCGAAGTACGTCGGGGGACCGGGGCGGTCTGCCCCGTCAAATTCGGGTGCTGGCGGTGGCGGCTGCGTGGGCAGCGAGCCAGGCGCGCGCGTCGTCGCGGTCCTTCTCGATGCCCTCGGTCAGGGCGTCCAGGCCGTCGTACTTCAGTTCGTCGTGCAGTTTGTGTAGTAGTTCCACGCGAATGATTTTACCGTAGCCCCCTTCGGGGCCTAAGCCCTCGGGCCAACGCAGACAGTGGGTCTCCAGCAACACCCGCCCGCCGTTCACGTCGGTGGGGTCCAGCGAAGGGCGCACGCCCAGATTGGCTACGCCTTCAACGGGCGTGTCGGCCAAGCCGTGTACCAGCACCACAAAGATGCCGCTGGCGGCGGGTTTCCAGTGCGCAAAGCGCAGGTTCAGTGTCTTGAAGCCCAGTGTGCGGCCTAGCTTGCGCCCATGCACCACATGGCCGCT
Source organism: Rhodoferax sp. (assembly GCA_034519365.1). Classification (GTDB taxonomy): domain Bacteria; phylum Pseudomonadota; class Gammaproteobacteria; order Burkholderiales; family Burkholderiaceae_C; genus Allorhodoferax. The sequence goes on from JAXHOO010000008.1 coordinate 25,128, forward strand.
GATGCAGTAAGGCCGCCCGAGCAGGCGTGCTGCATCCTGCATGCGCCCTTGGTCCAATGCCTCGCGCACCGCCGAGCTGGACACGCGCAGGCCATGCACCTCGTAGCTATTCATACGGGCCACATCAAAGCCCTGGGCGTCGCCCGCCGCATCCAGCAGGGCGTAGTCACCAGCGCGCTGCTTGCCAAAGCGGAAGTCGTCGCCCACCAGCACATAGCGTGCGCCTAGGCCTTTCAAGAGCACCGTGTCAATGAACTGTTGGGGGCTTTGGTTAGCCAGCCGGGCGTCGAAGGGCAGCACCACGGTTTGGTCTACGCCGCACTGGGCCAAGTCGACCAGCTTGTCGCGCAGCGTGCCCACGCGGGCCGGGGCTAGCTCGGGCTTTTGGTGCAGTTGGGCAAAGTAGTCGCGCGGGTGGGGTTCAAAGGTGAGCACGCAGCTGGGCACACCGCGCTGTTGCGCCTCGCCCTTGAGCAGGGCCAACATGGCTTGGTGGCCACGGTGAATCCCGTCAAAGTTGCCAATGGTGGCCGCGCTGGCCGGGGCCAGGCCGGCGTGCTGAAAGCCGCGAAATACCTTCATGGATTTGTTATCTTTTTGATAGCAGGCCGCGCAAATACGGCCAAGGTTTGAAGCGAATTTGTCATGAAAACCCTGTATATTGTGACTGAGCAGGGTTGCCACCACACAGTGGCTGGCCTTGGCAGACATTCTCGGTCCGTGTTGGTGGTAGTTTTACCGTTGATGGAGGTCTTGCGTGAAAGTCTTGAAGTTGTCGGCCCAGGGATTGCCTCAGTCGTGGATTTCGCTCGAACAGGCGGTGATCCACTACGCGGCGGGTGAAGTGCGCTGGGAGTCTGGCGGAGAAGTGGCGGTGTTTCGCGGCGGCCACAACGCGCATACCGGCCAGCAATCCATCATCAAGGTCAACAGCATCATTGGCACCCGTGGTGTGCCCAATATCAACCCCTTCAACCTGCGCCCCGGCCTGACCAACGCCAAGCTGTTTATCCGCGACCGCAATGTTTGCGCCTACTGTGGCGGGCATTTTCACGAAGCGGACCTCACGCGCGAACACATCATCCCCTTTGCGCAAAACGGCATCGACAACTGGATGAACGTGGTGGCGGCCTGCAAACCCTGCAACCACCGCAAGAGCCACCGCACGCCCGAGCAGGCCCATATGCCGCTGCTCTACACGCCCTATGTGCCCAGCCTGTGGGAAGACTTCATTCTGCGCAACCGCCGCATCTTGGCGGACCAGATGGAATTTTTGATGACGCATGTGCCCAAATCGTCGCGCTTGCTCGATTAGCATTCGGGGATGAGCAACCTCCCCGCCACTCCGACCCCCTCTGACCGCCCTCGCATCGCCCTGATCGCCCACGACCGCAAGAAAGACGTGATGGTGGAATTGGCGAAAGAATTCGCCCCCTACTTGCGCCAATGCCGCCTGATGGCGACCGGCACCACCGGCGGCCGGCTGGTGGATGAAGTGGGGCTGGAGGTGGAGCGCATGCTCAGCGGCCCCTGGGGCGGCGACTTGCAGATCGGCGCGCGGCTGGCGGTGGGCGAGGTGGATGCTGTGGTTTTCCTGCGCGACCCGATGACGCCGCAGCCCCATGAGCCCGACATCAACGCGCTGGTGCGCTCCTGCGATGTGCACGACGTGCCCTGCGCTACCAACCTGTCTAGCGCGCGTCTGTTGTTGGCACAAATGCTCCTGAAATTATAGCTTCTTACGCAATAGACATAAGGGCTAGAGCCCTATTTGGCTTATAAATTACAGCGGCGGGTCAAAGTCTTTTTCTAACGCCGCAGCATTGCGGCGTTTGTATTCCTGGGTCAGCAGCGCCAGCAGCAATACCGCTGCGGTGCTGCTCATCAGCGCGGGGGAGTTCATGAGCAGGGATCGCATGCCGTCAAAAGCGGGGGTGCTCATTTGTTGCACGTAGAGCGCCAAAGCCATGACATCACCGGGCTTTACGCTCTTGACGTCGTCGGCTTGCAGCTTGAAGCGGGTCCAGTTGCTGCGCAGCGCGATCTTTCCAAAGATGCCGTTGGCAACGGAGGCCAGTGACAACAGGCCCAGCGGCCGAATCATCAGTTCTAAGAGCCGTTTGCGCTCCGGCAGCGGAGCCGCCTCGAAAACGGCAGCCACCAACACCGGAACGTCTTGGGCGCCGACAGCGATCGTGGCGGTGGATGGCAGGGCGGCTGGCGCCCCTGGGGTAGGTGGTGCAGAGTTTTGCATCGGATTGGCTCCGGGTGGTGGGTTAGTGGCTAGCCCACTGCAACGGGCACAAACATGCGCTCGTCACCCCGCAATACCAACAATGCGAGGGGTTTGAGGTGCTTGCCCAGTTGCGACTTGAGCGTGTCTACCCCGCTGGCCATTTCACCGTTGACCGACAAGATCACATCGCCGGGCTGCAGGCCCGCCTGCTTAGCGGGGCCGTCCGTCACACCTTCAACCACCAAGCCGCCCGCCACCTGGGCTTCACTGCGCTCTTGGCGGGTCAGCGGCCGCACGGCCAAGCCCAACTGGCCTTGGGTTGCGGGCGCTGCGGCATCGGGCGCAGCCTGGGCCACTTCCAAGTTACCCAGCGCCATGTGCAGCTCCTGGCTCTTGCCCTTGCGCCACACGGTGACGGTGGCTTGGCTGCCGGGCGCGCTGTCCGATACCAAGGGCGGCAAGGCCGAGGACTGCGACACTGCGGTGCCGTTGAACTTCAGAATCACATCGCCTGCTTGCATGCCGGCCTTGTCGGCGGCAGCGCCTTTTTCAACGCCGGTCACCAGCGCGCCGGCGGCCTTGTCCAAGCCGAAGGACTCGGCCAGTTCAGGGGTGACTTCTTGGATGGTGACACCCAGGCGGCCGCGGCTGACCTTGCCGTGCGCCAGCAACTGGCCTTCGACCTTCATGGCCACGTCAATTGGAATGGCAAACGACAGCCCCTGGTAGCCGCCGCTGCGGCTGTAGATTTGCGAGTTGATGCCAATCACCTCGCCGGCGGTGTTGAACAGCGGACCGCCCGAGTTGCCGGGGTTGACGGCCACGTCGGTCTGCAGGAAAGGCACATAGCCATCGTCGGGCAGGGTGCGCGACTTGGCCGACACAATGCCCGCCGTGACGGTGTTGTCGAACCCGAAAGGCGAACCAATGGCAATCACCCAGTCACCTACGCGGGCGGCCTGCGGGTCGCCAATCGTGACGGTGGGCAGGTCTTTGGCATCGATTTTCAGTACCGCCACATCGGACACCTTGTCCAGCCCGATGACTTTGGCTTTGAACTCGCGTTTGTCTTGGAGTTTGACGGTGACTTCGTTGGCGTCTGCTATGACATGGGCATTGGTCAGCACCACGCCGTCGGATTTGACAATGAAGCCTGAGCCGGTGCCCCGGGTTGGTGCTTCACCGCCGCCGCCGGGCGGCTGAAAGCGGCGGAAAAATTCGTAGAAGGGGTCGTTGGGGTCCATCTGCGGGATGCCGGCTGGGCCACTGGTCTTGACCATGCCAGAAACACTGATGTTCACCACGGCCGGGCCTTGTTCTTCCGCAATCGTGGCGAAGTTCACCGCAGCTGCGCCACGGTGGTCCGATAGGGGTTGCTGGGTGATGATGGCATTGGGCGCCGGCGGCGCCACGCTACGCTGCGAGATGGCGTAGCCGCCGAGAAAACACGACGATGCGAGTACGCCGACAAAGGCAGCCTTGGCGTAGGTGGACGGTGGGTTGAGTTGCATCACAAGTACCTCCTGGTCATGTTCAAAACATAGGGATAGGAGACCAGAAATTCCAGAGCAGTTCCGTAGCGAATTGCAAAGAAGTGTTAACTCGTGCCTGGATCAGGGCAGGGGCTTTGCGGAGTTCGCTACCATGCTCGGCAACGCGGCCGCTCTTGGTGCCGCATAAGGAGTTTGTATGGCTTGGGTGGAAATCGTGACCGCGCTGGCGCTGTTGCAGTACTTGTATTTTGGCGCGCTGGTGTCCAAGGCGCGCGGCGAATATGGCGTCAAGGCACCGGCCATTTTGGGCCACGAAATGTTTGAGCGCCTGTACCGCGTGCAGATGAATACGCTGGAGCTGCTGGTGGTTTTTTTGCCCGGTCTGTGGCTAGCCGCACTGCACTGGTCGCCTGTGTGGATGGCGGCGGTGGGCGTGGTCTATTTGGTGGGGCGCCAAGTGTATTTGCAGGCCTACCGGCATTCCCCGGCGGGCCGCAGCCTGGGCTTTACGCTGAGTGCCTTGCCGGCCATTGGCTTGTTGCTGGCGGGCTTGGTGGGAGCCGTGTTGACCGTGTTCAAGTAGGCATACCCCAGCGGTCAAAAGAAAAGCCCTTCTGCGCAGCGCGCAGAACGGCTTTTCTAATGCACTTAGCGCCGCTATTTACGCAAAGACGCCTGCCGTGTCCTGCATGCGGGCCGACACTTCGCCCAGGTGGTGCAGGCTGTCGCCAAAGGTCATCTCCATTTGCGTCAGCTTCTTGAAGTAGTGGCTGCCGATGTACTCGTCTGTCACGCCAATGCCACCGTGTAGCTGTACGGATTGCTGGCCAATAAAGCGCATGCTCTGGCCCAACTGGTACTTGGCGCGGGCCATGGCCGCGCGGCGCTCGGGCGCGGGTGCGTTGAGCTTCAAGGCGGCGTAGTAGCTCATGGAGCGGGCCAACTCCAGTTGCATCTTCATATCGGCCGCGCGGTGGCGCAGCGCCTGGAAGCTGCTGATGACCACGCCAAACTGCTTGCGCGTGTTCAGGTACTCGGCGGTAAGCGCCATGGTCTTGTCCATCACGCCCACGGCTTCGGCGCAGGTGGCGGCAATGCCAATGTCGACCGCGTGTTCGAGGGTCTTCAGGCCGTCGGTAGTGATCAAGGTGGCAGGGGCATTTTTGAAGCTCACTTCGGCGGCGCGGCTGCCGTCTTGCATGCCATAGCCACGGGTGCTGACGCCGGCCGATTCGCGCTCCACCAAGAACAAGCCCAACACGCTGTTGACCTTGGCCGAGACGATAAACGCATCGGCTTGGTCGCCCGCTGCCACTATGCTTTTCGTAGCATTTACCACGTAGCCGCCGGGGGCTTGGTGTGCTTTTGCCTCACCCGCATCGAGCTGGTAGCGAGCGCTGCGCTCTTGGTAAGCCAAGACCACTAGCTTTTCGCCGCTGGCAATGCCGGGCAGCCAAGTGGCCTTCGTGGCGGCATCGGAATAACCGGCGATGACCGCACCCGCGATCAGACTTTGCACAAGGGGCTCCAGCACCATGCCGCGCCCCAGCTCTTCCATCACCACCATGCCCTCAATCGGGCCCATGCCCATGCCGCCATCGTCTTCGGGCACGTACAGGCCCGTCAGGCCCAGCTCGGCCAGTTCGTTAAAGGCGCTGCGGTCAAAGCCACCCGCTTTTTCGGCCGCCACGCGGCGCTCAAACGTATAGCCCTTGTCCACGTACTTGCGCACGGCATCGCGCAGTTGTTCCTGGTCGTCAGAAAAATCAAAGTCCATATGTGTCCCCTTGTTTAACCCAGAACGAACTGGGAGACGATGTTGCGTTGCACTTCGTTGCTGCCGCCGTAAATGGTGGTCTTGCGCAGGTTGAAGTAGTGGGAGGCCAAGGGCGCGTTGCCCACTTCGCCGCCAGGGAAACCACCCAGCGCGCCTGCGCTAGCGTCGCCTTGCCAGCCCGCCTCCATGGCCTCGCGGATCAGCGGCAGGGCGAAGGGGCCCGCGGCCAGCATCATCAGCTCGGAGTAACGCTGCTGGATCTCGCTGCCGCGGATCTTCAAGAGGCCGGCAATGTCCAGCGAGTTCTTGCCACTCTTTTCTGCCGAGAGCACGCGCAGCACCAGCATTTCCAGCGCCACCACGTCCACCTCCAGCTTGGCAACCTCGTCGCGAAAACGGGTGTCGTTCCACACGCCTTCGCGCTTGGCGATGCGTTTCAGGCGGTCCAGTTCGCGCTTGGAGCGGTTCACGTCGGCAATGTTGGTGCGCTCGTGGCTCAGCAGGTGCTTGGCATACGTCCAGCCCTTGTTCTCTTCGCCAATCAGGTTCTCGGCGGGTACTTCCACGTTGTCGAAGAACACCTCGTTCACCTCGTGGCCACCGTCCAACATGATGATGGGGCGCACGGTCACGCCGGGGCTCTTCATGTCGATCAGCAGGAAGCTGATGCCGGTTTGCGGTTTGCCCTCGGTGCTGGTGCGCACCAGGCAGAAGATCCATTCGCCGTACTGGCCCAGCGTGGTCCAGGTCTTTTGGCCGTTGACGATGAACTTGTCGCCTTCGCGCACCGCGCGGGTTTTGACCGAGGCCAAGTCCGAACCTGAGCCCGGCTCGCTGTAACCCTGGCTCCACCACACCTCGCCGCTGGCAATGCCGGGCAAGAAACGCTTTTGCTGCTCCGCATTGCCAAACGCCATGATCACGGGCGCCACCATCACCGGGCCGAACGGCACGATGCGCGGCGCGCCAGCCAGCGCGCACTCTTCTTCAAACAAATGCTTTTGCACCGCCGTCCAGCCGGGCCCGCCAAACTCTTTGGGCCAGCCAAAGCCCAGCCAGCCCTTGCTGCCCAAAATCTTGGCCCAGCGCTGCATATCGTCGCGCGTGAGGTCCAGGGCGTTGTGTACTTTGTGGGCAATGTCGGCGGGCAGGTTCGCGCCAACCCAGGCGCGAATCTCTTCGCGAAACTGTTGCTCTTCGGGGGTGAAAGCCAAATCCATGGGGGTGTTCTCCAGTTAGGCGGTCTCGCGCCGCCGCAAACCGTGTTTTAGCACGACCGTGCTATTCGTCTTGTCCGGGTTGCGACATGCCCAGCTCGGCGCACAGCTTTTCGACCGTGGCGCGCAGTTCTGCCACCTCGGCCTCTAGCTTGGCAATGCGCTCCTGAGTTTCGCCTCCCACCACGGTCCCGGTGCGGGCCGCGACCAGCGCACTGGCGTCTACCGGCCCGCACAGCAGGTGGGCCCAGCGCTGTTCGCGCGCGCCGGGGGCCCGGTCCAACTTGATGACCAGCGGGCCGCCTTTTTCCTCGCTGCGCTCCTGCATCTCGTCCAGAAAGCCTTCTACCGAAGACACATCGGCAAACTTGTACCAGCGCTCGGTGTTCAGCCGCAGCTCGGCCGCAGTTTGCGGGCCGCGCAGCATCAACAGGCCCAGCAGCACCGCGCTTTGCTCCGGCACGCCGATGCCACGCTGGGCGTTGTGGGTGAACTTGGTGGCCCGCCCGCCCGTGGTCTCGTGTACCAAGCCCGCCTCGCGCAGCGTATCCACCGCGCCGCTCACTTCGGCTTCCGTCAGCTCCATCAGCGGCTCGCGGCTGGTTTTTTGGTTGCAGCCCAAGAGCAGGCTGTTCAGCGTGAGCGGGTAGCTGTCGGGCACGGTGCGCGCCTTTTCCATCAGCGTGGCCAGCACGCGGGCTTCGGTAGGGGTGAGGAGGGGGGTGGTCATAATTCAGCCAGTTATGAAAAACATCGTTATTTTGATCTCTGGCGGCGGCTCCAATATGACCGCCATCGTGCGCGCCGCCCAGCGCGAAGGCTGGGAGCGCAAGTATGGCGCACGCATCGCCGCCGTCATCAGCAACAAGGCCACCGCAGGCGGCTTGGTCTTTGCCAAAGAACAGGGCATCGCCACTGCAGTGTTGGACCACAAGTCGTTCGAGAGCCGCGAGGCCTTTGATGTCGCGCTGATGACCGAGATTGACCGTTACGACACGCCCGAGTCACCGGTCTTGGTGGTGCTGGCCGGCTTCATGCGCATCCTCACACCCGGCTTCACCGCGCACTACGCCGGGCGGTTGACCAACATCCACCCATCCCTCTTGCCGGCCTTCCCCGGCCTGCACACGCACCAGCGCGCGATTGAGGCAGGCTGTAAGTTCGCCGGCGCTACCGTGCACTTGGTGACCGCCGAGCTAGACCACGGCCCCATCTTGGCCCAGGCCGTAGTGCCCGTGTTGCCGGGGGACGATGAAGACGCGCTGGCCGCGCGGGTGCTCACGCAAGAGCACCTGATCTACCCGCAGGCGCTGCGTGAGTTGCTGCAAAAGTAGGAGCTGCTTGCGCATATTCCATAAGGGCTAGAGCCTGATTTGGCATAAAGATTACCTGTCTCAATCCTCTTACTCTCCCCCGCATGGCAACCTCCAACCTCTCAAGTTTCATCTGGTCCGTAGCCGACCTCCTGCGTGGCGACTACAAGCAATCCGAATACGGCAAAGTCATCCTCCCCTTCACCGTGCTGCGTCGCCTGGACTGCGTGTTGGAGCCCACCAAGGCCGCCGTGCTGGCCGAGAAAGCCACGCGTGAAAAAGCAGGCCTCAACCCCGAACCCTTCCTGCTGCGCAAGTCTGGTCAGTTGTTCTACAACACCTCGCCGCTGGACCTGAAGAAGCTCATGGGAGATCAGGACCACATTGGCGAAAACCTGCGCGCCTACCTGCAGGGCTTCTCGCCCGCCGTGCGCGACATCTTTGAGTGCTTCGAGTTCCACACCCAAATCGACAAGCTGGCCAAGTCTGGCCTGCTCTACATGGTCACCGAGAAGTTTGCCAATATCGAACTGCACCCCGACGTGGTCAGCAACGCCGAAATGGGCGCGGTGTTTGAAGAGCTGATCCGCAAGTTTGCCGAGCTGTCCAACGAGACTGCCGGTGAGCATTTCACCCCGCGTGAGGTCATCCGCCTCATGGTCAACCTGCTGTTCATTGAAGACGATGCGGCCCTGACCAAGCCCGGCGTGGTGCGCAGCCTGTACGACCCCACGGCAGGCACCGGCGGCATGCTTAGCGTGGCCGAAGAACATCTGGGTGGCCTCAACCCCAACGCCAGACTGGTGATGTATGGCCAAGAACTCAACCCCGAGTCCTACGCCATCTGCAAGGCCGACATGCTCATCAAGGGCCAGGACATTGCCAACATCATCCTGGGCAACACCCTCTCGGCCGATGGCCTTACGGCCAAGGTGTTTGACTACGCCCTGAGTAACCCGCCCTTTGGCGTGGAGTGGAAAAAGATTGAAGCCAGCATCCGCAAAGAAGCCGAGCAGATGGGCTTCAACGGCCGCTTTGGCCCCGGCCTGCCCCGCGTCAGTGACGGCTCGCTGCTGTTCCTGCTGCACCTCATCAAGAAAATGCGCCCGGCGGTGGATGGCGGCAGCCGCTTCGGCATCGTGCTCAACGGCTCGCCCCTGTTCACCGGCGGCGCAGGCAGTGGCGAGAGCGAGATACGCCGCTACGTGCTGGAAAACGACTTGGTCGAAGCCATCATCGGCCTGCCCACCGACATGTTCTACAACACCGGCATCAGCACCTATGTGTGGATCGTCAGCAACCGCAAGCCCGCTAGCCGCAAAGGCAAGGTGCAACTGATCGACGCCAGCAGCTTCTGGCAGAAGATGCGCAAGAGCCTGGGCAGCAAACGCAAAGAACTCAGCCCCGAACACATCGACGACATCACCCGCCTGTTTGGCAACTTTGAAGAATCCACCCGGCAGGTGGACGGCAGCGCCGTACCCATCAGCCGCATCTTCAAGAACGAAGCCTTTGGCTACCGCACCATCACCGTCGAGCGCCCCGAACGCGATGCGGATGGCAAGGTGGTGCTGGGCAGCAAAGGCAAGGCCAAGGGTAAGCCCATGGCAGACAGCAGCCTGCGCGATACCGAAAACGTGCCGCTGGGCGAAGACGTGGAGGTGTATTTCAAGCGCGAAGTGCTGCCCCACGCGCCCGATGCGTGGATCGACCACGACAAAACCAAAGTGGGCTACGAGATACCGTTCAACCGCCACTTCTACGTTTTCAAGCCGCCACGCCCGCTGGCGGAGATTGACGCCGAGCTGAAGGGCGTGACGGATCGCATCCTGACCATGATCGGCGGGCTGACCGCATGAGCTTGCCGCGTTACCCGAGCTACAAGGACAGCGGCGTGGAGTGGCTGGGGGAGGTGCCGGGGCATTGGGAGGTGAAGCGGGTTCGCTTCGTAGCGGAACTCAACCCGTCCAAATCAGAACTGAGCGACCTTCCCCGCGACACTGTAGTTTCGTTTCTGCCGATGGATGCGATTGGTGAAGATGGCTCGTTGAGCCTGGGCAAGGAAAAACCGATCAGTGAGGTTGAGACCGGTTACACCTACTTTCGCAACGGCGATGTCGCGGTTGCAAAAATTACGCCTTGCTATGAAAACGGCAAAGGTGCCCTGATGCAAGGCTTGTTACACGGTGTTGGCTTTGGAACCACAGAGTTGATCGTGGCAAGGCCAACTGCAGATCAAGTCATCGGAACGTATCTGCACTACCTTTTCATTTCGCCCGACTTTCGTGGTCTTGGCGAATCTCACATGTATGGGGCCGGTGGCCAAAAGCGGGTCCCAGATGATTTCGTCCGAAACTTTGCCACTGCGTTTCCTCCGGTTGTCGAACAAACCCAAATCGCCGCCTTCCTCGACCGCGAAACCGCCAAGATTGACGCGCTGGTGGCCGAGCAGCGGCGGCTGATGGAGCTGCTGAAAGAAAAACGCCAGGCCGTCATCTCCCACGCCGTCACCCGGGGCCTGAACCTCGACGCGCACCTGAAGCCGTCCGACATCGAATGGCTGGGGGATGTGCCAGAGCACTGGGAGGTGACTCGCATGGCAAACATATTTCGTGAAGTTGCCGAGCCGGGAAGTGAAGATTTCCCTATCCTCAGTGTGTCGATTCATCATGGCGTGTCCGACAAAGAAATGGACGACGAAGAACTAGACAGGAAGGTCACTCGTAGTGACGACCGATCAAAGTACAAACGTGTTGCACCAGACGATCTTGTTTACAACATGATGCGAGCTTGGCAGGGCGGATTTGGAACAGTGCGGGTAGAAGGTATGGTCAGTCCGGCCTATGTGGTAGCCCGTCCCAAATCGTCCGTCGTGACGGAATACATTGAGCATTTGCTTCGCACACCAAAAGCAATCGAGCAAATGCGGCGGCACTCACGCGGAATTACAGATTTCAGACTCAGGCTCTATTGGGACGAGTTCAAAAATCTAAGCGCTGCAGTTCCGCCAACCAAGGAGGCGGAGGCCATCTGCGAGAAAATTAGCCTCATGGATGAAGAGTTCGAGGCCCTCACCGCCGAAGCCCAACGCGCCATAGCCCTTCTGCAAGAACGCCGCACCGCGCTGATCTCCGCTGCCGTGACCGGCCAGATTGACGTGCGGGGCGCGGTGGCGGCTTGAACGCGGTCGCTATCAAAAAACTAGCTGCTCGCGCACGTTTCACGGGGGCTACAGGCCAATTTAGTCCTTAATCGGCGGCCACTGGCGTGATGTGTGAATCAGCGTCAGCAGCCAAACCGTTTCACCGGCAATCTCGTACACCAGCCGATAGCTTTCATGGGGAATGAGTTCGCGTGTGCCGGCTATTTTCCCCGGACGGCCGAGTTTGGGATGGTCTGCCAAACGCGCGGCAGCGGCGCTGAAAAGCGAATCGACGTTGGCGGCGGCACTTGGATTGTCAGCGGCAATGTAGTCCCAAATGTCAGCACGGTCTTGCTGCGCCTCGGGTGTCCAAATTACCCTCATGCCTGGCTTGTCACAGCGGCGCGCCGTGCGGCGAACGCGGCTTCCACCTCGTCATTGCTCAGCCCACGCCCTTCGGCCATGGATACCCGCGCAGCGTCAACTTTTTGCTGCAAAAACGCATCGTAGTCGCGCGCCTGGCGCTGGCGCTGCACAAATTCGCGCATCAGTTCCCGCAAAATCTGCGACGCCGGACGGTGCGCCACCTGGGCCTCCGCCATGAAATCGTTTCTAAGCTCTGGCTCCAGTTTCATGGTGAAAACGGCTTCTTTAGGCATGGGGATAGCTCCTATTTCGTACTGCCGAAGTATATTCTTTGTAAGTACTTTTGTGTCTCAAATCAAGCTAGAACGCCGCACCGCGCTGATCTCCGCCTCCGGTGTTACTATCGTGTCACCACCTTGGGAGACTGCCATGTCCGCCACCACTTCGATCAAGCTGCCTGACGCGTTGAAAGCCACTATTGCCAAAGTCGCCGCGTTGGAGGGAAAAACGTCCCACGCGCTGATGGTGGACACTTTGCAGACGGCCATGGAAGACGCGCTGGCACGTCAACAGTTTTATGCCGAGGGTGAGGCGTCCTACCAGGACAGCTTGCGCACCAACGCCGTTTTTAGCGGTGCGGATGTCCGGGCGTATGTGATGGCCCGTTTGGCGGGCAAGCAGCCGGGTCGGCCGCAAGCGCAGCCCTTGGATGCGGCCAAGCCAATGACTTCAGCCCATGACTGAACTGGTCTACTCCGCGCAAGCGTTGGCGGACCTGGAAAGGCTGAGCGACTTCCTGCTGGAAACTGACCCGCAAGCCGCACGCGATACTGCGACACTGATTTTTGACGCACTAGAGATTCTGGCTCAGCACCCCGAGATTGGCCGCAAGGTCCGCTTTGGGCAGCGCGAGCTGGTTATTTCTCGGGGGCGCACGGGCTATTTGGCCCTCTACCGGTTTTTGCCGCATCTTGACCGAATATTGGTGCTGGCTCTGCGGCATCAGCGGGAGTCTGGGTACAAGAGTTTGTAGCATTCAAGGGAGGGCCGATGAGCCTGCACAAAGAAATCAGCTTCGAGAACGAGATTTGCCAGCACCTCAGCCAATCGGGCTGGCTGTATGCCGAGGGCGACGCCGCTGGCTATGACCGTGCCCTAGCTCTGTTCCCCGCTGACGTGCTGGCCTGGGTGCAGGCCACGCAGCCGCAAGCCTGGGAGACGATTGCCAAGAACCACGGCAGCAAGGCAGAGGAAACGCTGTTGACCCGCCTGCGCGACCAGTTGGACCAGCGCGGCACGCTGGATGTGCTGCGCCATGGCATTGAGCTGCTGGGCCTCAAAACCCCGCTGCAGCTGGCGCAGTTCAAACCGGCGCTGGCGATCAACCCCGACATCTTGGCCCGCTACGCCGCCAACCGGCTGCGCGTGGTGCGCCAGGTGCGCTACTCGCTGCACAACGAGAACAGCATCGACCTGGTGCTGTTCCTCAACGGCCTGCCGGTAGCGACCGTGGAGCTGAAGACCGACTTCACCCAGAGCATTGGCGATGCCATCGACCAATACCGCTTTGACCGCAACCCGCGCAACAAGGGCCAGCCTGCCGAGCCGCTGCTGAGTTTTCCGCATGGGGCGCTGGTGCATTTTGCGGTGAGCAACAAAGAGGTGGCGATGGTGACCCGGCTGGACGGCCCGGCCACGGTGTTCTTGCCGTTTAACCTGGGCGACGATGGCGCGGCGGGTAACCCGGTGAACGCGGCGGGCGGCCACCGCACTGCCTACCTGTGGGAGCAGGTGTGGGCGCGAGACAGCTGGCTAGAGATTTTGGGGCGCTACCTGATTGCGGTGCGCGACAAGAAGAAGCACATTGAACGCATCATCTTCCCGCGTTATCACCAGCTGGATGTCACGCGCAAGCTGCAAACGGCGGTGCTGCGAGATGGCCCGGGCAGCAAGTATCTGATTCAGCACTCGGCAGGTTCTGGCAAGACCAACTCCATTGCTTGGACGGCGCACTTTCTGGCCGAACTGCACGATGCGCGGATCACAGCAAAGTGTTTGACACCGTGCTGGTGGTGAGTGACCGCAACGTGATCGACTCGCAGTTGCAGGAGGCGCTGTTTGACTTTCAGCGCACCACCGGCGTGGTGGCGACCCGATTAACTCTGGGCCCAGGACGACCCGGACTCCCTACCTGCCCGCACTCGTCGCAAATCCGCGTAAAAAATTTCACGATAAAATACTTGATCCAGAAAGCTCAGTCTGCCCTGTCGTCAAAATCCTATGTGAATTCACAAAGCATTCGATTGTTAACCTGTGCTCACGCAGCCCCTACTGAGCCCAAAGCAAGTCAGCTGCAATCCGAATAGACCCATATTTTTAAAAAATTTTCCGAGCCGGCGAGTTTTTGCAAACGGCCAATAAAGACTCTACTTGTGGTACCTCCTATGTCGAAGTGGTCGCTAGATTGCTGCCATGAGCCAATCGCCTCGCGTGCCATTCCTCGTGCCTGGTGGATCCAGCCGGGCCGCCTCCTGGGTGGCTGCTATCCCGGGGATCCCGATCCGCAGGTAGCCGATCAGAAGCTGACTGCCCTGCTCACGGCTGTGGTGTCCGCCGGGTCTATCCTGCCTACAGGCAGCCGACGAGCGCGGCCGAGGCGGCTCGACCTTTGCGCCCTACGCGGAGCGCCCTTCAGGCGCTCGGGGCTGACCGCGGCGCACCGTCACCTGGTCACGGCATCCCATTCGGCACATGGGGACGCCGAGCGTCCCTGAGATGCGAGGCCATCCTCGATGAAATCGCCACGGCCGACGGGCTGGTGTACGTCCACTGCTGGGGTGGCGGCACGGACGGACGGGCGACCGTCGCCGGCGCTGTTGGCTGCGCGAGCAGGGTTTAGATTGCCGACGCCGCGCTGCGCCGAGATCGCCACCGCCCGAGGCACATCGATGACCATCTGCGGCGGCAGGTGAGTCCGCAAACCGATGCGCAGCCGCAGGCTGATCCAGGAATGGCAAGCCAGCAGGCCGCAAAAACCAGGCGCGAGAAGAAGGCACTTGGCACTCGACGTCTACGCCACAGGGCGACCGGACTCGTGGTGCCCTGCTCGGACTTGCGGTGGGCGATGCGCTCGGGACGACACTCGGAATTCAGCAGTCCGAAGCCCCAGCCCTGGTTGCCGCCGCTGCGGACTAGCATGTGGCAGTCACTGGTGGTGGGCCATTTCCGCCTCGTCGCTGGCCAGGTCACCGACGACGACAGAGATGGCGATATGCCGGCTCCGCACGCTGGCCACGCACGGCGCGACTGCACCCACGGCAGCAGCGCTGGCCGAGCTGGCACATGCCTACACGGCCTGCGGACCGTCGCCTTCGACATTGGTGGTCAAGACCTCACCAGCTCTGCGTGCCTTCGCGACCGGGCAGGATCCTGCCACCTGGTGACTCGCGCCATGGCACGATGGCGGCAGCAAGGCAGCGGGCGCTCGCTCCCTGATGCGTACCGCTCCGATCGGGGCGTTGGTCGCCGATCCCCTGCATCGGCACCCAAGGTGGGCGATTGCCGGATGCCCTCATCACACCATGCCGATCCCCGCTGCATCCTGGCCGGCGTGGCCTTCAACGAGGCAGTGGCGGCTGGCATCCGGTGCGGTGATGCAGCGACGATGTTCGAGGCGGCTCGCAGCGCCATCGCGCCGAGCTGGATCTGGCGGATTCGCTGGTGAACCTCGGTTCTGGTGCTGCGGAGCGGTGGGCTGACGCGGAGGCCGATCTCCTGGCGGATCTGGAGGCAGCCGCTTGTGCAGGACCCATGGCTTAACGACGAGGCCGATGCGCCCGTCGTCTGGCCGCTCCAGCTGCGGCAGAGCGCTGACGTTCATCCCGAACGCTATCGACTGGGGTGACGGGCGGCCGGGCCGGCTTCGTGCGCGTGGCCTTCCGGCTCGCCTTCTACCAACTGCTGCATGCGCACGACTGGGCATCGGGGTTGGTCGACACGGTCGTCGTGGCGGTGATGCTGACACCAATGGGCCATCATCGGAGCCTTGCTCCGCGGAGCCCGCTTCGGCGCAGCGGGCATTCGGACGCATGGGGTCAACTCGTACTGACCTGCAATCCACCAGCGCCATGGGATCAGGCTGGCCTCTACCACCCCCAGGCAATGCTGGCGCTGCTGACTTCCGCACGATGACGTTCCGCGTCACCGATCACCGCTGTCCCCCCACGTCCGAGGAACCCCATGACCGCACGCATTTCGATCAAGGGCGGCACACTGACCGGGCATTTCGCCCATCGTGATCCATTGGAGATATACCTCGCCTACCGGGTGCGGGTGGGGCTGGAGCAGGATCGTCCTGACCGAGGACCTGTCGAACCGCCACAACGCTTCAATACGTAACT
>JAXHOO010000083.1:0-33053 GCA_034519365.1 Rhodoferax sp.
AAGTTACGTATTGCTCTTGCGCAATATCCGCAAGGGATAGAGCCTCATTTGGCACATAAACATTGAGCCTACCGCTACCCCGCTTCAAAGCGACTTCAATCGCCTCCAGCGCGCGGGCTTTCTCCACGCCGTCAATGCGAAAGCGGTCGGCCACCACGTCCAACACCTTGCGCCGATCCGGCGTGCCGGGCGATGCTGCGGCACTGGATTTGCCTTTGGTCTTTTTGGTCTCCGCCTTGGTTGCAACGGCATTCGCCTCGACGGCGGCGGTATACGCCACTTCGCGCTCAGCATGGATACGGGTAAAGCCGCTGGCGCTCAGCCACTGGGTCACTTCTTCGGCGGTGGTGTCTGCCGGCAACTCCACCGGAAAGGTCAGAACCAACCGCGGATTTCCTTGCGCTACCGCGCGGCGCAGCAGCTCGGCGTAAATCGTCTCAGGCGTGTCGTGCTGCACCGGCAGCGCGGTGTCTTTGTCAAACAGGCTGCCAGCGCGGGAGAACAAAAGCTTGAGGTGGTCATTCAGCTCCGTCATCGTCCCCACGGTGGAGCGGCTGGAGCGCACCGGATTGGTTTGGTCGATGGCGATAGCTGGCGGCACGCCCTCCACCTTGTCCACCGCCGGTTTGTCCATGCGGTCCAGAAACTGGCGGGCATAGGCGCTGAAGGTTTCCACATAACGGCGCTGGCCTTCGGCATACAGGGTGTCAAACACCAGACTGGACTTGCCCGAGCCGCTGGGGCCGGTTACCACCGTCAGTTCGCCGGTGCGGATGTCCAAGTCGAGGTTTTTGAGATTGTGCTGTCGCGCCCCGCGAATGCGGATGGTGCCCTGGGACATAGTGTGTGCTCTGCTAGACGTGGGGTGGACATTCTAGGCACAGAGCAATGCCCCGCGCCCGGGCTGCTGTATCGGACGGCGGCGGGTGCTCCCGCGCAATAGGAGCGAGATCTACAGGTGCTTGAAAAGGTCTTTGCGCAACTCGGGGAAACGCTTCGCACTGGTTGCCGTGCCGTTGAGCATGGCCTCTTCCCACATGGGGTACACGTCGCGCAGAGCGTCCACCGTGCGCGCGGCAAAAATCGCCTCGATCAGGGTCAGGCGCATGTTCAGCCCGAACATGGTGTTCGAGGTGTTCGTCATGAAGTTGCGCGCCATGTCTAAATCTTTGGCGCTGCGCGACTCGGCGGGCGGCAACGACGACAGGTCGGGCGCACTCGGCGTGGCGGTATCCCGGGAGGGGGGTGTTTTGGCGGGCGCGGCCTTCACCTCGGCCACTTTCTCAATGCAGCCCTGCTCCAGCAATTGGGTCAACATGGCGGCGGTGTCTTGGCCTGCGGCAAAAACAGCCAATTCGGCGCCACTTTTCTTGCCATCGACCAAGATCAGCGTACGGCGCACCATGGGCAGCAGGCCCAAGCCCTTGCTCTTAATTTCCTCCTGCCCCAATGCAGTTTTGCCAAAAATTATCTGTGAGAAATCGTCCACAACATCCTTCTTTTCTTCCCAAATGGGACGGCAATCAAACAACTACCTCGCATTGTGGGCAAATTGTGCGCAATCCCCTATCTAACCACAACCCGGGTAAGCCCTGCTCCCTGAAGCCGCCCGAGGGCGCCATTCTGCTTGACAATGTTGCCCATGCCAGACGTCCCCACTCCGTCAGCTCCGTTTACTCCCTGGGATGGGAATGCGGCGCTAGAGCCCGATACAGCGGACTCCAACCCTTGGATGGGGCCCATACGCAGTCTGTTGCAGCGTGCACCCGTCGCACTCTCCCCCCAAGCCAGTATCCGCCAAGCGGCGCAAACCATGCAAGAGCACGGTGTGTCCTGCGTGTTGCTGATGGAGCATGGCCAGCTATGGGGCTTGGTCACCGACCGGGACTTGCGCAACCGGGTCGTCGCCCAAGGCATAGACACCGGGGCCGCAGTGGGCACCGTGGCAACCACCGCCACCATCACTTTGGCGGCCGACCGACCGGTGTTCGAGGCGCAGCTGCTCATGGCCCGCCACAACATCCACCACGTCCCGATCGTGGACCTGGGGCAACCCGTCGGCCTGATCACCGCCACCGACATGGCCCGCCTGCACAACAACTCGGTGGTCTACATCGTTGGCGACATCTACAAACAAAGCAACGTGGAGGGCCTGGCGCGGGTCAGCCAGCGCACCCGGGCATTGCAGCAAAGCTTGGCCCAGGCCGACACCAGCGCCTACCGCACCGGCCACATCATCACCACGCTGACCGATGCCTTCACACGCCGCCTTATCGAGCTGGCCCAAGCCGAGCTGGGGCCCGCACCGGTGGACTATGTGTGGGTGGCTGCGGGCTCCCAGGCGCGCAACGAGCAAACCGCCAAGACCGACCAGGACAACTGCCTGATCCTGGATGACCGCTACGACGCTGCTGTGCACGGCGACTACTTCGCCCAATTTTCGCGATCCGTCTGTGACGGCTTGGCGGCCTGTGGCTACATCCACTGCCCCGGCGAAATGATGGCGATGACCGACACTTGGCGCCAACCGGTCCAGCGTTGGACGCTGTATTTCGACCAATGGATCCATACGCCCGACCCCAAGGCGCTGATGCTGACCTGCGTGTTCTTTGACCTGCGAGCCATTGCCGGCAAGACCGCCATACTGGAGCAGTTGCGTGCGGATGTGCTGCGCCGCACCCAGGGCAACAGCCTGTTCTTGTCGCACATGGTTGGCAATGCGCTGAAACACCGGCCGCCGCTCACGCTGTTTGGCAGTATCTCCAGCACACGCAAGAACAAAGGCCCCGCCACCATCGACCTCAAGCACCAAGGCATCGTTCCTATCGTCGATTTGGCCCGTGTCTACGCCTTGGCCGGCGGACTCGATGCGGTCAACAGCCATGACCGACTAGAACAAGCCGCAGAAAAAGGGGAAATCAGCCCCAGCAGCGTGCGCGACCTCCGGGATGCCTTGGAATTCATCAGTGCAGTGCGCATTCACCACCAAGCGCGACAGACCGCAGCAGGGTTGGCACCCGACAACCACTTGGTTCTGCGAGACCTATCGAACTTCGAACGCACCCACCTCAAGGAAGCGTTTCATGTCGTGCAGACCCTGCAAGAAGTGCTGGAGCGACGCTACCAACGCTAAGCCATCGGGTCCCCGCCGGCGAACCAGCTCAGTACTTCAGCCTCGCGTAATAGGTTTTTTGGGCGGCTGCCCGGGCTTCGCCCAGGGTCTGAATCCCCATGGCCTGCAACAGTGGAATCAGCCGCAACCAAATTTGCGCAGTTACTCTTGCGTCGCCCAGTGCGGTGTGGCGCCCCTGTACCGTAATGCCAAAGCGCTCCGCAATCGCCTCTAGCCGGTGTGACGACTGGTTGGGGTGTACCACCGCCGACAGCAGCAGCGTATCGAGCACCGGCTGGTGGAATGCCACACCGGTCTTGGCCTCCTGAAGTTGGAGAAATTTCATGTCAAAGGCCGCGTTGTGTGCCACCAGCACGGTGTCTAGTGCAAAGGCATGGAATGCGGGTAACACTTGGGCAATGCGGGGCCGCCCCTCCACCATGTCTTGGGTAATGCCGTGGATCGGAATCGTCGCAGCCGGAATTCGCCGACCGGGGTCCACCAACTGGTCAAAAAACTCGGCACTCAGTAACTTGCCATGCACGATGCGGGTAGCGCCAATTTGGATGATTTCGTCGCCCTCCGCAGGGTTCAGCCCCGTGGTTTCGGTGTCGAACACGGTGAATGCCATCTCTGACAAGCGCTGATCATCCAGCGACTGCGTGCTCTGCACTGCGCCAAAGAAATCAAAATCGTAGTACTCGGGGCGGCTGGCATGGGGTGTGGGTGGCGTGATCTCCATCGGCTCGGGCAGGGCAGGCAAGGAAAACCGGAAGAACGCTAAGTAACTGGCGCGCTCGCGCTCAAACCAAAAGTCGGCTCCATGGCGCTCCACCACATCGCGCACCGACAGGTCCAAAGTTTGATGGCCCAGTTGCATCGGGTTGATCTCCCAGCCCATCACGGTTTCGGTGCTCATCACGCTACCGGTCCACACCAAATCCAAATGGGCACGGTCGCCAATGGCCTGCGCGCGCAGTTGCAAAAAGCGGGCGTCAAACTCTTCCACCACGCGGCCAGCCAGATGCGTGAGCGCCTGCAGCAACGAGTAGCTATCCACCCGCAGCCATACGCGGCTGTCCACCGCGTCCAGCATCAATGGGCAAGCCCAATGGGTCTGAATCCACTGCCGCGCTGCCTGTGCCAGATCACTGGCTTGCACGTCCTCTTGCAACCAACGGGCTTTGCGGCTGGCGGCCGCCTGGCGGGCCTGCTCATCCACATAGCGGCGCAACACGCCCACGTCGTCGCGTACCGAACGCAAGGCAGGCAACGAGGCCGTAGCTTCGGGTGCCGACGACTCCAGCTTCTCCAGCGCCACATGAATGCCACTGAGGGACGACCGGACCCGGGTGGACAGGTCACTGAGCCACTGGTCATGCCGGGCTTCTTCCTCAAACGACCGGGTCACGTTGTCCAGCATCAGCACGAAGCCGCCCATACCCGTCGGGTGGGCGTCGCTGCCACCTTCTGGGTCTTGCACCGGCGCCAGTTGCACGCGCAACAGTTGGCCGCTATGGGTGGTGATGACAAATTGGGAGGAGGGGTGAGCGGCACCGCGCGCCATGCGCTGGTGCACACTGTCAAGCGCATGCTGCACCCACTGGCGGTCGATCACGCTGTAAATCGAACGCCCTATGCCCATCAGTTCGGCGCCGCCCGCCAAAGCCGGCGTGGGCGACAAGGTCTTGAATTGCAAACGGGCCCGGTGGTTGTAGAGCATGATGCGGCCGTCCATGTTGCAGACCACCACACTCTGACTGAGCTCAGCCACCAGCGCCGCCAAACGGTTTTTCTCGCGCTGCACGCCGCGCGCCGCGTCGGCAATTTGGGCGTGCATCGTGTGGCGCAATATGTCGCGCTGCCCTGCCAAGGAGTGGATCGCGTCAGCTAGCGACTGCAAATGCGGCAGGGTCTCCGTGGGGGGAATTGCAACATGCGGCTCACTTTGGGCCAGCAGCAGGCGGGTCTGTTCCAACAAACGTGCGGGCCCACCAGTCAAGCGGCGCAGCCAGGGCGCCAGCAGCACCCCGGCGCCAAACACCACCAGCCCCGCGCTCAGCACCAGCACCGGCCAGTGGCCCAGCAACACATCTTGAAACCACTGTTGCTGCGCTGGCACCAAGGTCGACAGCAACAACGCCACCGCCAGTAACCCCCAGACCAGTAACAGGGCGGCCACGGCCACCAAGGCCAGTAACAGGGGAAGATTACGTTTCATCACCCCGCCATAGTAGGCGCAGTGCCTTGCATCGGACTGTCAACGCAGTTCGATGCGGCCTCGCCGCTAGCCTTTGGGCTTGGCCCAAGCGGCATGCGCATGGCGTGACAGTGCGAAGCCAAAGAAAAACTTGCACCAGATGGTGCTCCCCGCAATAGCGGTCCAGGTGCCGTAGTCCAGATGCCCGGCTACGACAGCAAGGATCACCACCACCACGACCAGCGCCGCCACCAAGTTGGCAACTGCTTCAAAAGGAGCAAACTTTTCCGGGTTGGGTGGCGACATGCCACCTTTGAGTGCGACCTCGGAAAAATCCCGCTTCACAATAATGCGCCAGGCACGGCGAAACCAGAAAAAGGCAATGGGGAACAGGGCCAAAAACAAAATCCACGTCAGGGCCACACTCACATCAAACACCATGCTTACGCTCCGTTTTTTGGCGACAACCTAAAAGGCCCACCAAATCGTTCAAAAAAAAGGCCCTGCCAGCGGAGCCGGCAGGGCCTCTATTGTCACCCCAAGGGGTTAGTGGTGGCCGGAAACTGCACCCGCGCCGCGCGGGATACGTACAGACTCAACCATGTCTTGGATGTGCTGTGGTGGCTCTTTGGTGACTTTGTCGACCAAGAAGGCAACCAAGAAGTTCACACCCGCGCCGACCGCACCGATGGCTTCAGGCGTGATGCCGAAGAAGCTGTTGGCGCCGCCGATCAGGCCCAGGTACTCAGTCCCCTTGATGAAGAACAAGCCCTTGTGTGCGAACACATAGAACAGGGTGAAGAACAAGCCAGCCAACATACCGGCAATGGCGCCTTCCTTGTTCATCTTCTTGCTGAAAATACCCATCATGATGGCGGGGAACAGCGAGCTGGCGGCAATACCGAAGGCCAAAGCCACGGTACCCGCCGCGAATCCTGGCGGATTCAAGCCCAAGTAACCTGCAACCACAATCGCCACAGCCATGGAGATCTTGCCGGCGCGCAGTTCACCTGCTTCGCTGATATCGGGTTTGAAAATACCCTTGACCAAGTCGTGCGACACAGCAGAAGAAATCGCCATCAGCAAACCAGCCGCAGTAGACAGCGCAGCAGCCAAGCCGCCCGCAGCCACCAAGCCGATCACCCAGTTGGGCAACAGCGCGATTTCTGGGTTAGCCAACACGATGATGTCAGCATTGACATTCAGCTCGTTGCCCTTCCAGCCAGCACCAGCGATCTTTTCCAAGG
This sequence comes from Rhodoferax sp., assembly GCA_034519365.1. Taxonomy (GTDB): domain Bacteria; phylum Pseudomonadota; class Gammaproteobacteria; order Burkholderiales; family Burkholderiaceae_C; genus Allorhodoferax. Next base: position 6,560 of record JAXHOO010000083.1, read on the forward strand.
CCTTAGCGTCCTTGGTCTTGTCGTTGTAGTACTGGATGCGGCCGTCGCCATTCTTGTCTTCGAACTTCAGCAAACCAGTTTTTTCCCAACGCTTCATCCAATCAGGACGCTCTTCGTACTTGATCGCAGCGTCAGCAGCAAACGGGTCCGAGTTTTGCATGATCACACCGGGGGTGATGGTACGGATCAGGTTGGTCTTGGCCATAGCCGCCACAGCAGGTGCCGTGGTGTACAGGATGGCGATGAAAACCAGCGCCCAGCCTGCCGAGCTACGTGCGTCTTTCACCGTAGGAACGGTAAAGAAGCGCATGATGACGTGAGGCAAACCGGCGGTACCGATCATCAAGGACAGCGTGTACATGAACATGTTCAGGGTGCTGCCTGGCAGTTGCGTGGTGTACTTGCCAAAGCCCAAATCGGTCATCACGGAGTCCAGCTTCATCAGCAGGGACACGTCTTGACCGACGATGTTGGAACCCAAGCCCAACTGTGGCAAAGGATTGCCAGTGAGTTGCAGCGAGATGAACACAGCAGGCACGGTGTAGGCCAAGATCAGCACGATGTACTGGGCCACCTGGGTATAGGTAATACCCTTCATGCCACCGAACACGGCGTAGGCAAACACGATCGCCATACCGACATAAATGCCGGTGTCAGACGACACGCCCAAGAAGCGCGAGAACGCGATACCCACACCGGTCATTTGACCAATAATGTAGGTCAGCGATGCGACCAAGAGGCAGAGCACAGCCACGGTACTGGCGGACTTCGAGTAGAAGCGGTCGCCAATGAACTGGGGCACAGTGAACTTGCCGAACTTGCGCAGGTACGGAGCCAGCAACATGGCCAGCAACACGTAGCCGCCGGTCCAGCCCATCAGGAACAAGCCGCCGCCGTAACCCATGTTGGAGATCAGTCCCGCCATGGAAATAAAGGAAGCCGCGCTCATCCAGTCGGCAGCCGTTGCCATACCGTTGGTAACAGGGTGCACCGAACCGCCAGCAGCATAGAACTCACTGGTGGAGCCGGCGCGGGCCCAAATGGCAATGCCGATGTACAGCGCGAAGCTGGCAAAGACAAACAGGTAAATAGTGGTTTGAAGATCCATGTTTTATCTCCTCAGTCTTCGTGCACGTCAAACTGACGGTCGATATCGCCCATCTTCTTGGCGTAATAGAAAATTAGCGCAATGAAGATGTAGATGGAGCCCTGTTGGGCAAACCAGAATCCCAACGGATAGCCGCCGAGCTTGATGTTGTTCAACATATCGGCAAACAAAATGCCAGCCCCAAACGACACCACAAACCAGATGATCAGAATCTTGGTCAGCAGGCCGAGTGTGGCTTTCCAATAGGCTTGACTGTTAGCGTCTTGCTTCATGAAGTCCCCTCATTTTTAGATCAAATATCAGCAGCTTTCGCCGCCGTCCGGACACCGACCACAGGTGTACTGCGGCTAGGATGGAGGCGACTGTGGCGGCGATTTCTTACGCGTTGCTTATGCCTTCGACCTAAGGGCTCTGTAGTTGCCGCTTCAAGGGAAAACACCTAGAAATTAGGGGCTTTGCGGGGCGCAAGGCCACTGGGGAGTTGGGGTGCTTGGTCCCAGCAGGGGGTCTCAAACCAGCCATCACCATCAAGGTAGGCTCGCAACATGGGCAAAGCGTCCAGCCCCCAGAACAGCTTGCCATCCACCTCAAACGCCGGCACCCCAAACACCTCGGCCGCAATGGCTTGGTCACCATGCAACTTGAGCGCGGCTCTAACGCCCTCCCCTGCCGGGTCTTGGGCCGGTGCCAGAGTTTGGGTGATCGCAGCCAGCCTCTGAGCGTCGGCCGCATCGGCACCGCCCACCCATACGTGGCGAAACAGGGTTTCGCACACGTAGCGGTTCGGCTGGCCCTTGGGGTCGGTCGCAATGGCCAACCGCAGCAAGCCCAAGGGATTGAACGGATGGACCGCCGGCATGTCCAGCGACACGCCCTGCTGCTGCGCCAGCCACTGCGTCTGGCGGTACACCCAATTGCGCTTGGACGGCACCTCAGCCGGCCCCAAAACGCCCGTGTGTTTGAGCAACGCCCCCAAAAACACCGGCTTGTAGGCCACGCTGTAGCTCAGGCCCTGCAAAGCCTCGGGCAAGGCTTCAAACGCCAAATAGGCGTAAGGGGAAATGAAGTCCAAATAGAACGTGATTTGCTTCATGCGCAAAGCCTCGGGGTGATGGACAAACGGTCAGCCGACCAGTTCCGGATGGGTTTCACGCACGCGCTGGTGAATCAGCGCCCAGACTTGCTGTTTGCCACCGTCGTCGCTGCGGCTCCACTCCCGGATTTCGTCGATGGTGCGAAAGCAGCCTTCGCACAAACCACTGCCGGTGTCCATACGGCACACATTCACGCAAGGACTAGGCACATTTTGAACCTCCGCCCTTATGGATAGTGCGCGAGTAGCTAACATTTTGATAGCATTTTGGCGCACCAACGCGTCCAAATCATCCTCCGGGGCCGGGGCTTCCACGACATCGGCCACTGGCGCACCGGTCAACTGCACCAGGTGCTGGGGAGCCAACTGGAACACGCCGTGGGGGTGGCCCGCAGCGGCCCACACAGCCTCAAAGCGGAACAGCTCTTGGTCGATGAGCGTCACACTGGGCATGGCGTGGGCAATCGGGCTGACGCCTCCAATGAAAAAACCGGTGCGCTCTTTGACAAACGCTGCGTTAGCCCGGCCCAGCGGCCCCACCAGCGCAGCCACCTTGGCCTCGTCGACGCGGCGGTCGCCCGACGTCACGACGAGCACCGCCGCGCCGTCTTCAATGCGCTTGAAAATGATGCTCTTGGCAATCTGCCCCACCGCCACACCCAAGGCGTCGGCCGCTTGCTGGGCGGTGCGCGCGGCGCCATCCAGCATCACCGGCCCGTAAGGATGGTTCTTTTCCTGCAATGCCGCCGCAACGCGTTGCACGCCTTCGGGTAGTTCCATCAATTCAGCTCCACACATAGATTTCCCACTCATCCCAGCCGCTTGGTCAATAACGCGTTGGCAGCCCGCGAGTGCGGCTTGCGCTGCAAGAAGTCGCTAATGAACCGACCAGCGTCAATCAGTTTGTCCAGATCAATACCGGTTTCAATCCCCATACCGTGCAGCAGGTAGACCACATCTTCGGTGGCCACGTTGCCGGTCGCGCCTTTGGCATACGGGCAGCCACCTAGGCCGGCAGACGAGGTGTCGAAATGCCAGATGCCCAATTCCAGCGTCGCCAGCGTGTTGGCCAGCGCCATGCCGTAGGTGTCGTGAAAATGGCCAGAGACTTGGTCCACGCTGTAGTGCTGCAACGCGGCTTCCAGCGCACGCTGCACCTTCACCGGCGTGCCTACCCCAATCGTGTCCGCCACGCCCACATGCTCGACGCCAATGCCTTTCATGAGCCGCGCCACTAGGGCGACGCGCTCGGGCGCAATCTCGCCCTCATACGGGCAGCCCACAGCACAGGAAATAGCACCCCGCACCGCAATACCAGCCACCTTGGCCGCCGCTGCCACAGGGCGAAAGCGCTCGATGCTTTCCTCAATGGAGCAGTTAATGTTCTTCTGGCTAAAGGCCTCGCTGGCCGCCCCGAAAACCACAATCTCGTCGGGCTTGGATTTCAGCGCCGCCTCAAAGCCCTGCATATTGGGGGTGAGTACCGAGTAGCGCACGCCCGGCTTGCGCTGGATGCCCGCCATGACCTCGGCGTTATCCGCCATTTGCGGCACCCACTTGGGGCTGACAAAGCTGGTGACTTCAATCTCTTTCAAGCCGGCATCTTGCAGGCGGTGTACCAGCTCGATTTTGATGGCGGCGGGCACGGGCTGTTTTTCGTTTTGCAAGCCGTCGCGCGGGCCGACATCCACAAGTTTGACGCGAGAGGGGTAAGCCATGGGATCTCCAGATTCTCAATAGCCGCGCGCTGCATCCACACGGCCTGCCACGGCCTCACCGCGCTGCAGCGCGCCGATCTTGCCGGCGATTTGCGCAATGCTTTCGCTGCGCAAGGTGCGCGCAGAAGTGTGGGGGGTAAGGGTGATTTGGGGGTGTGCCCAGAACGGATGGTCTTTGGGCAGCGGCTCCACACGGAACACATCCAGTGTGGCGCCCGCGAGGTGACTGCTGTCAATGGCGGCGATGAGGTCGGCGTCCACCACATGGGCGCCACGCGCCACGTTGATGACGTAGCCACCGGGCCGCAACTGGGCCAGACGCTCGGCGTTCAACAAATTTTCCGTCTCTGGGGTGAGGGGTAGCAGGCAGACCAGTACCCGGCAGGCGGCCAAAAAGGCGTCGAGCTGCGCGTCACCGGCAAAGCACCGCACACTCGCGACCTCCTTGCTTGAGCGGCTCCATCCATTGACCGGGAAATCGAACTGCGCCAAGGCCTTGGCCACCCGCTCGCCCAGCACCCCCAGCCCCAACACGCCGACCGGAAAGTCTGCGCGGCTGCGCGGCTTGCGAAACGACCATTTCCCCCGCGCCATATCGGTCTCGTAGCCTTCGAATTCGCGGAAGTGGCGAATGACGGCGTGGCACGCGTACTCTGCCATTTGCACGGACATACCAGCGTCGTCGAGCCGAATCACCGGAAGGTCTTGCGGCAACTTCAGCTTCATCAATGCATCGACACCGGCACCGGTGTTGAACAGCGCTTTGAGCTGGGGCTGCTCGTCCAACAACTGCTGCGGTGGCTTCCAGACCACCGCATAGTCCGCCGCTGGCGCGCCGGGCTCCCACAAGCTGACGTCGGCGCCGGGCAGTGCGGCCTGCAGACCGGGAATCCAGGAGGCCGCATCCATGTCGGCCGAGTAATAGCAAATGCGCAAAGAAGTCATGCTCTGATTTTCACCGCTTTGCAATGCCCCACCCGGCTCAGCGGCTTAGGTCGCCGTGTCGAGTCGCAACAGTTCGGCCCCTTCGGTGACTTGGTCGCCGGGCACAAACAGCAGCTCGGCCACCGTGCCATCGGCCGGGGCGGCGATGGTGTGCTCCATCTTCATGGCTTCCATCACCGCCAACGCTTGGCCCTTGGTCACCGCATCCCCCGCCTTCACGGCAAACGACACCACCTTGCCCGGCATGGGCGCGGTCAAGCGGCCACCCTCTGCCTGCGTATCACCCGCATGGGCCAGCGCATCAATTGCTATGATTTGTGCAGCACCTTGCGCAGTGAATACGTGGGCCACCTCACTATTTCGATACACACTTACAGTGGCGCGCTGCGCACCCAGGCGCACGTCCAGCCCGCCACCGGGCTGGCCAACCCACTGCAACGGCAGGGTTTGGCCTTCCACCGTGAGCTGCAGGCCCGCGCCCCGCACGCTGGTCAGCGAGGCTGTGTGCGGCGCGCCGGCGTACTCCAGCGCAAAGCTGCGCACTTGCGCGCCGTGCGACTTCCAGCCATCGCGCTGCGCCCAAGGGTCTTGCCAACCATGCGCGTCTTTGCGCGCGGCCAGCGCCTGCTCGGTCTGCAGGGTGTGTGCCACCAGGGCCGCAGCCGCCAGCGGCAGCCCGACCTTGTCTTGATTGAACAAGGCCGCCGCTTCGCGCGGAATCAAGGCAGTGTCCAGTTGGGCGTTTGCAAACGAGGCACTGGTAGTCACATGGCGCAGGAACTGCACATTGGTCGCCAGCCCCACGATGTGGGTTTGCGCCAGCGCGGCGTCCATGCGCGCCAAGGCTTCGGCGCGTGTGGCGCCATGCACGATGAGCTTGGCCACCATGGAGTCGTAAAACGGGCTGATGGTGTCGCCCTGGCGCACGCCAGAGTCCACACGCACGGCACCAGGGGCGCGCTCAAACGTCACATTTGCGGGCAGGCCATAGACCTGCAGCGTGCCGGTGGCGGGCAGGAAGTTGTTGTCCGGGTTTTCGGCGCAGATGCGGGCCTCGATCGCGTGGCCCTGGATCTGCAGCTGGTCTTGGCGCAGCGGCAGCGGCTCGCCACTGGCTACGCGCAACTGCCACTCCACCAAGTCCAACCCGGTGATCGCCTCAGTCACCGGATGCTCCACCTGCAGGCGCGTGTTCATCTCCATGAAGTAAAACTTCATTTGCTCCGGGTGTGCGTAGCCGCCGGGCTGCTCCACGATGAACTCCACCGTACCCGCACCCACGTAGTCCACGGCGCGAGCCGCTTCCACAGCGGCTGCGCCCATGCGCGCGCGCAGTTCTTCGGTCATGCCGGGCGCAGGCGCCTCTTCCAGCACTTTCTGATGGCGGCGCTGCACCGAGCAGTCGCGTTCAAACAAATACACGTAGTTGCCCTGTGTGTCGCCAAACACCTGAATCTCAATGTGGCGCGGGCGCTGCACGTACTTTTCAACCAGCACCGCGTCGTCACCAAAGCTGCTGATGGCTTCGCGCTTGCAGCTGGCCAGCGCCGCCGCAAAGTCCTCGGCCTTGTCCACCGCGCGCATCCCCTTGCCGCCGCCACCGGCGCTCGCCTTGATGAGCACGGGGTAGCCAATGCGATCCGCCTCGCGCTGCAGCAGCGCAGGGTCTTGGTCCTTGCCGTGGTAGCCGGGCACCAAGGGCACGCCGGCTTTTTCCATCAACTGTTTGGACTCGGCCTTGAGGCCCATCGCCAAAATGGCCGAGGCGGGCGGGCCGATGAACACCAGCCCCACCCTGGCGCAGGCTTTGGCGAACTCTTCGTTCTCGCTCAGAAAACCATAGCCGGGGTGGATGGCTTGCGCGCCCGTGGCCTGGGCTGCGGCAATGATCTTTTCCCAGCGCAAGTAGCTGTCTTTGGGCGCGCTGCCGCCGATGTGGACGGCTTGGTCACAGGCGGTGACGTGTTTGGCATTGGCGTCGGCATCGGAGTACACCGCCACGGTTTGGATGGCCAGACGGCGGGCTGTGGCGGCGACACGGCAGGCGATCTCGCCACGGTTAGCAATGAGGATTTTGGTGAACATTTTTCTTCTTCCCGTCACATCCGGAACACGCCGAATTTCGTATCCGGTATTGGTGCATTCAATGACGCCGACAGCCCCAGTGCCAGCACGCGGCGCGTGTCGGCGGGGTCGATGATGCCGTCGTCCCACAGGCGGGCGGTGGCGTAGTAGGGGTGGCCTTGCTCTTCGTACTGCTGGCGGATCGGGGCCTTAACGGCTTCTTCCTCGTCCGCGCTCCAGCTACCGCCCTTGCCTTCAATGCCATCGCGCTTGACGGTGGCCAGCACGCTGGCCGCCTGCTCGCCGCCCATGACGCTGATGCGCGCGTTGGGCCACATCCACAGAAAGCGGGGGCTGTAGGCACGGCCGCACATGCCGTAGTTGCCCGCACCAAAGCTGCCGCCAATGATGATGGTGAACTTGGGCACCGCGGCCGTGGCCACCGCCGTCACCATCTTGGCGCCGTTGCGGGCAATGCCTTCGTTCTCGTACTTGCGGCCCACCATGAAGCCGGTGATGTTCTGCAGGAAGACCAGCGGAATCTTGCGCTGGCAGCACAGCTCAATGAAGTGCGCGCCCTTGAGCGCCGACTCGCTGAACAGAATGCCGTTGTTGGCAATGATGCCCACGGCCATGCCCTCAATGTGCGCAAAGCCAGTGACCAGCGTGGCGCCATAACGCGGCTTGAACTCGTGGAACTCACTGCCGTCGACGATGCGGGCGATGATCTCGCGCACATCAAAGGGCTTGCGGGTGTCGGTGGGGATCACGCCATACAGCTCGTCCGCGTACATAGTTGGGAGCTACTGGCGCATTGTTGCGCAAGGGCTGGCGGCTTGCTTTGATTCAAATGCGCCACGGCCTGGCGCGCTAGGCTAATGGCGTGCAGGTCGTTTTGCGCCAGATGATCGGCCACACCGGACAGGCGCGTGTGCACGTCGCCACCGCCCAAGTCTTCGGCGGTCACCACCTCACCCGTCGCCGCCTTCACCAGCGGCGGGCCACCCAAAAATATGGTCCCTTGGTCCTTCACGATGATGGTTTCATCGCTCATAGCGGGCACATAGGCGCCGCCGGCCGTGCAACTGCCCATGACCACCGCAATCTGCGCAATGCCCTGCGCGCTCATATTCGCCTGGTTGTAGAAGATGCGGCCAAAGTGGTCGCGGTCGGGGAACACTTCATCCTGGTTCGGCAGATTGGCGCCGCCGGAGTCGACCAAGTAAATGCAGGGCAGGTTGTTTTGCGCGGCCACTTCTTGCGCGCGCAAATGCTTTTTGACGGTCAACGGGTAATAGGTGCCGCCCTTCACCGTGGCATCGTTGCACACGATCATGCAGTCCACGCCGCTCACGCGGCCGATACCAGCAATGACGCCGGCGCAGGGCGCGCTATCGCTGCCGTCGCGGTCGGGGTACATGGCCAGTGCAGCCAGCGGGCGAGAGTTCTAGAGAACGGCGTTCCCGGGTCCAGCAGCATGCCCACGCGGTCGCGCGGCAGCAGTTTGCCGCGTGCGAGATGCCGGGTACGAGAGACCTCGCCACCGCCCAGGGCGGCCTTGTCAATTTGCACATTCAGATCAGCGACCAAGGCCCGCATGGCCGCGGCATTGGCTACAAAGTCCGCAGCGCGGGGGTTGAGTTTGGATTCCAGTACCGGCATGGCTACCCCAAAAAAGTAAGGCCCGAACAGGTCAACCAGCCCCGGCCGAAGCGGTCCGCTAATTGACGTTTACGTAAACGTCAATTGTGGCATGTTTCAACGCAACAACCCAGGCAACTCCGCCATGTCGGCGAACACCTGGGTGGCGCCAGCGCGCAGCAATAGTTCGCCCTGCCCCGCCGGGGCATAGCCGAATACGGTCGCACCGGCCGCCACGCCAGCGGCAATACCGGTCACCGTGTCCTCGACCACGGCACATTCGGCGCTCTGCACGCCGAGCGCGGCAGCGGCAGCCCAGTACACATCCGGGTGGGGCTTGGAGCGCGGCAGATCATGCCCGCTGAACACGCGCCCTTCAAAATAAGGCAACAGGCCCACCTTGCCCATTGCATCAGCACCTTGGCCAAGTCCGCACCCGAGCCACAGGCGATCTGGCCGCCGTAGTCCGCATGGATTTGGCTCACGGCCAAGACGGCGTTGGGAATGGCCTGCACATGGGCCTCCAATGCCGCATTGCGCCGGGCCCGGAAATCGGCCATCCAGGCGGGCGTTACCGGTCTGCCCGTATTCGCTTCAATCTGCGCACGCTCGTCCAGCACCGCCTTGCCCACAAAAATCTGCATGCACTCCTGCAGGCCAAGTACCCAGCCCTGCTCTTCCAACATGTCCCGCAGCACCCCATTGGTCAGCGGCTCGCTATCCACCAACACCCCATCGCAGTCAAACAACACACCGGCAAACTTCCTGAACTGTCTCCATCAACGTACAACCACTGGCCCGCTTCCCGCACAAATCGGCTGCGCTCGTGCAGCCGCCGCAGCCGCGCCACTCGCAGGTTTTTGGCGGGCCACAAATTCCACCTCGGCATGACTGTCGTCCTGCACCGTGTGGCTGCGTACCTCCAGCCCCAGCCATTTCACGCCGGGCTCAAATTCGATTTGGGCAGGGCGCTGGCTCGCATGCCAAGTGGCTAATAAATAGGGCGCGCGCTCCAACACAGAGCGGCGCTGTAACTGCTTCGCATCAGGCTTTCGGCGTCCGGCGCGACGGTGGGAGCTTCAACCAGCGACCACAACAGGCACTGTAGGCCAACGGTGGATTTCTTTCGAGGTGCGGCCACAGGGGCAGGCCGCATTCTGGGCAAGGGCTTTCATGCCCGCCATCGTGCCTCTGGCGGCGCGACGGGCTTTTTGCTGCTCCAGGGTTTCAGTAGGCGCACCGGCCTTGAGCCATTCCCCCCAGCCCCCATCCATGTGGGCCACGTTGGTCATGCCCATCTCTTGCAGCGTCTTGGCGGCCAGCGCGCTGCGCCAGCCGGCGCCGCAAAACAGGATGTACTCCTTGCGTTCGTCCGCGAAGAAGGGCTTGTGGTACGGCGATTCGGGGTCGACCCAGAACTCCAGCATGCCGCGCGGCGCATGGAAGGCACCCACGATCGTGCCTTGGTCCAGCTCGCGGATGTCACGAATGTCGACAATCTGCACCACGGGGTCTTGCAGCCGCGCCTGCACTTGCGCCACGCTGTAGGTGGTGACCAGGGCCATGGCGTCGGCCACCAGAGCGCTGGATGTTTTTGTGATCGGCATAGCTAGGCCCCTTACTGGTCCAATCTGTACAGGCGTACCGCATTGTCCACGCCCACCTTTACGCGCCACATCAGGGGCAATACAGAGAGCACTGTCATGATGCCCTGCCGCTGCGCAGCAGAGCGTTCAGCGAAAATACGTGCGGCCGGCCCACCCTGCGCGTTGTCGGCGACCAAGAAGCTGTCACTTCCCATCACAAACCGGTCTGCAAATTTCTCCACCACAGCCACCCATTCCGGATTCAGCTTACCCGGCCCCTGCAACATCACACCGGGCTGCATACCACGCGGACGTAAGCTCATGAAGAGGTTCGGGTGCTTGGCCAGCATGGTTGCGGCCAGTTGTGGGGTGAAGCTCCCTAACATGTCATTTCCCCCGGCATGCGCCCATATGATTTTTACCTGCCGGTTGTAGGCCAGCAGCCGCTCGAAGGGCTCAAAGTTGGCCTCAAACTCTGACGGGTTTTTCGGCGAGGTCAGCGCTACAGGCTTGGCCATCCGGGCGAGTACTGGGTCGAAGTGCACGTCCATCACCAAATCGTACTTGGCCGCCACGTCTATCAGTACTCTATCCAATTCGTCATCGGCGGGGATAGTTTCATACGCGTGCAGATCATTCAGCGAAAGATGGTGCAAAGCAATCTCACCAAAACCTTTGACCCCGGCTTGGGCTGAGCGTTCGGCCAGCGCCCGGAAGGCAATCGCTTTTTCTGCAGGCACCCTTCCGTCGTGAATTTGGTGCATCAGCGGGTTGAGTGAATTACCCCCGTCTAAGCCATAACTCGCAAATGTCTTGCCCTGCGCAGCGAGCTGTTTTTGCACCTCAAGGGAGAAATCCGAGCCCGCCGCATTGGGGGCGCGGCTGGGACGAGACAACCATTGCACGCATGTTCTCTGCTTTCATGATGGATTTGCTCTCTCCATCAATTCGGGGGTGCTGGATGCATCGTCCATTGTGAAATGGAAATGCGTGTCTATCCACGGAACAGACTGTGCGCCCGCCATGGGCGCACTCAAAGCACACAGCAAGAGCAACCACTCCCTATGCTTCGTCAATTTTTTAGCCTCACAGATAGCCATCTAGGAATCAACAGTTATACACGACCGTACCTTGCAGGCGGGCTGCGCCAGAGCGCACCAGGTCATCGACCAGTTGGCTTGCCACCTGCTCAAACAGAAGCGCCCGCAAAGTGCTTGGCCAAGAGTGTTGGCCGAAATAGGGGCGTGGCTTGGGCCCAGCGCCAGCAGTGCAGACATCTCCAGGCGCTGGGCTTCCAGCAGCTTGAACTTAAGCAACACCTTGGCGGCGTACTGCAAGTGTTTGGCCGGGTTCTGCACAAAGCCGTTCAGCCGCTGGCGTGCAAACGCGATGGCTGCGGGCGCATCGGCAAACGCGGCTCCGTGGCCGGGAATCACGGTGGCAGGGTTCAGGCGCTCAATGAGGTCCAGCGTGGCCGCCACTTCGTCAAACGCACCTTCGCCGTCCAGCTCGGGAAACACCACGCCAAAGCCACGCTCCCATAGTGCATCGGCCGACACCAGGGTGCGGCTGGCGGGCTCAAACAGGATGACCGAGTGCGGGTCGTGCCCCGGTGCGGCGTGCACTTGCCAGGGCAGATCACCGAGAAGCATCTCGGTGCTCGGCAGCAAGGTGGCATCAAAACGAAAGCGCGGGCACTTCTGGCCGGTGGGCGTGTAGCTCAGCGCATGCGCATCCCACTCGCGCACGTACTCGGCGTGGCCGGGCGGGATATGCGTTTGCAGCGCCGGATAACGCGCTTGCAGAGCGGCGTTGCCACCGCAGTGGTCGCTGTGCAAGTGGGTGTTGAGCAGCAGGTCCAGTGGACGACCTTGCAACGCGGAGTCCACCAGCGCGAGCGTTTGCTCCGCATGGGTGCAATAGCCACTGTCAATGAGCGCACTGCCCTGCTCACCTTGGATCAGGATGTTGTTACTGGAGAGCCAGCCACGCTCGAAAACGGTGACGCCGGGCAGGGCACGGGTGCGACCTGCATAACATGCCGCGTCACGCCAGCGCGCGCTGGATGATGATCTTCTGCACGTCGCTGGTGCCTTCGTAAATCTGGCACACGCGCACATCGCGGTAGATGCGCTCCACCGGAAAGTCGCTCACATAACCATAACCGCCCAGGGTCTGGATGGCGGCGCTGCAGACACGCTCCGCCATCTCGCTGGCAAACAGTTTGGCCATGGCGGCTTCTTTCAGGCAAGGGCGGCCTGCGTCGCGCAGGGCAGCGGCATGCCAGATGAGTTGGCGCGCCGCCTCGATTTGTGTGGCGCACTCGGCCAAACGGAAACCCACGGCCTGGTGGTTGAAGATGGGCTGGCCAAAGCTTTGGCGGTCTTTGGCGTAGGCCACCGCTACCTCAAAGGCGCTGCGCGCCATGCCCACGCTTTGCGCGGCAATGCCAATGCGACCGCCTTCCAGCCCGCCCAGGGCGATGCCGTAGCCCTCGCCCTCTTTGCCAATCAGGTTCTCGGCGGGGATGCGGCAGTTGTCAAAGTTGATTTGTGCGGTGTCGCTGCTGTGCTGGCCCAGCTTGTCTTCCAGCCGCGCCACCACATAGCCCGGCGCGTTGGTGGGCACCAAGAAGGCGCTCATGCCCTTCTTGCCCGCGCCCTTGTCGGTCACCGCGATGACGATGGCGACGTCGCCATGCTTGCCGCTGGTGATGAACTGCTTGACGCCGTTGATGACGTAGCCGTCGCCGTCTTTGACCGCCGTGGTGCGCAAGGACGAGGCGTCGCTGCCCACATGCGGCTCGGTCAGGCAAAACGCGCCCAGCAACTGGCCTTGGGCCAGCGGCGTCGCAGCCACTGCTTTTGCTGCTGCCGCGTTGCCGTATTTCATCAGGATCGCGTTGACCGGGCAGTTGGTCACGCTGATGACCGTGCTGGTGCCGCCGTCGCCGGCGGCGATTTCTTCCAGCACCAGCGCCAACGTCACATAGTCCAGCCCCGCACCGCCCTGCTCTTCGGGCACGCAAATACCGTAGGCACCCAGCGCGGCCAGGCCCTGGTGGGCGGCTTTGGGGAAGGTATGGTCTTTGTCCCACTGGGCGGCGTTCGGCCACAGTTCGGCTTGGGCGAAAGCGCGCACTGCGTCGCGCACCATTTCCTGGTCTTGGGTCAGCAGCATGAAGTCTCCGGTTTTGGCGCTGGTTTACCAGCTGCTAAAGGGCGTGTTGTCCCAGCGGATATAGGGCACGTCGTTGCAAGCGTAGGGTGCCTTGTCGGCTTCGTGCGCGCCGCCACCGTGGCGCGAATGGCTGCCACGCTTTCTTCCGGCAGCAGCGGCGCGTCGGGCGTTCCCATCTCGGTACGCACCCAGCCGGGGTGAATCAGCAAAAACTGGGCTTGCGGGTAGTCGGGCTGCGCGGCCACCACGGCCATGTTCAGCGCCGCCTTGCTGACGTGGTAGACCCAGCCCCGGCTGCTATCTACGCCGCCAATTTGGGCAAAGTCGCTGGTAATGAAAACGAACTGCCCACGCGCCTCTTCCACCCAGGGCGCCACCTGCGGCAGCGCCTGCATGGCGCCCAGCACGTTGGCGTGCATCATGGCGTCAAACGCCTGCTGCGTGGGCGGTGACTTTGCGTCGTCGGTGCCAAACACACCGGCCACGTACAGCGCCACGTCAATCTTCTCGCCGTCCAGCGCCCAGCTCAGGCCGCTTACGCTGGCCGGGTCCGACACGTCGAGCTTGAGGGCCTGCGCCCCCATATCGCGCAGGCGCTGCAGGCCCGCGTCGTCCCGCGCGGTGGCGATCACGCGGTCGCCGGCATCGAGGTACTGGCGCACCACTTCCAAACCAATGCCGCGCGATGCGCCGATGACGAATATGTTCAAAATATGCCTCCAGCCCGCATGCAATATGCGCGAGCAGCTTCCGAATTTATAGCAATTCCAGCGCCACTGCAGTCGCCTCACCGCCGCCGATGCACAAAGTCGCAATGCCGCACTTCAATCCACGCGCCTTCAGGGCGTGGATCAGCGTCACCATGATGCGCGCGCCGGACGCGCCAATCGGGTGGCCCAGCGCGCAGGCGCCGCCGTTCACGTTGACCTTGTCGTGCGGAATGTTCAGCTCGGTCATCAGCGCCATGGGCACCACGGCGAAGGCTTCGTTGATTTCCCACAGGTCCACGTCTTCCACTTTCCAGCCGGTCTTGGCCAGCAGCTTTTGCGTGGCGCCCACGGGGGCGGTGGCAAACCAGTTGGGCTCTTGCGCATGGGTGGTGTGGGCCACGATTTTGGCCAGCGGCGTGCAGCCCAGTTCCTTGGCCGTGCTCTCGCGCATCAGCACCATGGCGGCCGCGCCGTCGTTGATGGAGCTGCTGCTGGCGGCGGTGATGGTGCCGTCTTTTTTGAAGGCGGCCTTGAGCGTGGGGATTTTGTCCAGCTTGATCTTGCCGGGGCCTTCGTCCACGCTGATCTGCTCTTCGCCAGCGCGGGTCTTGACCGTGACCGGGGTGATTTCCGCCTCAAATGCTCCTGATTTGATAGCTGCTTGCGCACGCTGCACGCTGGCTGTGGCGAAATTGTCTTGTTGTTCGCGGGTGAAGCTGTACTTGGCAGCGCAGTCTTCGCCAAAGGTGCCCATGGAGCGGCCGGCTTCGTAGGCGTCTTCCAGGCCGTCCAGCATCATGTGGTCCATCACGCGGTCGTGGCCGATACGGATGCCGCTGCGGCCTTTCAGCAACAGGTGCGGCGCATTGGTCATGCTCTCCATGCCGCCGGCCACCAGCACATCGTGGCTGCCGGCCAGCAGCATGTCGTGCGCAAACATGGCCGCGCGCATGCCGGAGCCGCACATCTTGGACAGCGTGACCGCGCCCGCGCTCTTGGGCAGGCCGCCCTTGAACGCCGCCTGGCGCGCAGGCGCCTGGCCCTGGCCCGCCATCAGGCAGTTGCCAAACAGCACTTCGGTGACCAGCTCCGGGCTGATACCGGCGCGCTCCACGGCCGCTTTGATGGCAGCACCGCCCAGGTCATGGGCCGCGAGACTGGAGAAATCGCCCTGAAAACCCCCCATGGGGGTGCGGGCGGCGCTAACGATCACGATGGTGTCTGGCATGGTTTTCCTCGTTGTGCAAATGGAAAAAGCAATTGACGTTTACGTAAACGTCAATTGTGGCAGAAATCAAATTTGGCCGTCTTTACCCGCGCTTTGCCGGCGTGCGCCACGCACTTCATGCGCTTGCCCCATGATGCGGGGTATGAACCCACATTTTGCCCTTCGTTCGATGCCGCTTTTTGCGCGCCTAGCGTCCTCCTGCCTCATCTCTACCGCGTTGTGCGCCACTACGGCCTTGCATGCGCAAACTCCCGCTACCGTCGCGGTCTCCCCAGCGGCGGTTCCTATCCGCACCCTCGGCACCCCTGACTTCGCCCAAATCGTGCAGCGCTATGGCCCCGCCGTGGTCAACATCAGCGTCAGCGGCAAACGCTTGATTACCGCCGATGGCAAAAGCGGCGCTGCGGGCATGGGGGCCGACGAAGATTCGGCACAGCTGTTTCTGCGCAAATTCCAAGAGCAATTTGGTGCAACGGGCGCCAGCATGCAGATCCCCGTGGACTCCAAAGGCTCGGGCTTCATCGTGAGCGCCGACGGCTTGGTGCTCACCAACGCCCACGTCATTGCTTATGCCAGCGAAGTCACGGTCAAACTCACTGACCGACGCGAATTTCGGGCAAAAGTACTGGGTATCGATACCAAAACTGATGTCGCTGTGCTCAAAATTGAAGCGAACAATCTGCCCACTGTGGTCATTGGCAAACCTGCAGATTTGGCCGTCGGCGAATGGGTACTGGCCATCGGTTCGCCCTATGGACTAGACAACACCGTCACCACCGGCGTCGTTAGCGCCAAAAGTCGCACCCTGCCCGTTTGACTACACCGTGCCCTTCATCCAGACCGATGCCGCCATCAACCCCGGCAATTCCGGGCGGGCCATTGTCTCAATGCGCGCGGTGAAGTCATTGGCGCATCAACTTCCAGATCTGGTGCGCGCAGCGGCGGCTACCAGGGCCTGAGCTTTGCCATTCCTATTGACCTGGCGCAGTCGGTGGCGCGGCAAATCGTGGCCACCGGCCGCGCTTCGCACGGCGTGTTGGGCGTGTCGGTACAAGAGGCTTCACGCGCAGTCCTTGGCCGACGCTTTCAAATCTAGCAAAACCCATGGGCGCGCTAATTTCGGACGTGCGCACTGACAGCGCCGCAGCCAAAGCAGGCTTGCTTTTCGGCGATGTGATTGTGGGGATCGACCTGGCCACCCCAATCCAGACCAGCAGCGACCTGCCACTGTAGGTTAAGCGCATGGCGATGCCCGGCCAGCAACTGGTGAATGACCTGCTTCGCAACGGCCAAGCCGTGCAGACGCGCCCGCGACACTGGAAGACCCTCGCTTGCTCACCCCCGCTGCCTCGACGCCCAACGCGTTGGTGCCCGTCTTGGCACAACTTGGCTTAGCCGTGCGCCCCCTGCTGCCGGTAGAGTTGCGCGCTGCTGCCGACACCCGCCATGGTTTGATGGTGGAAAGCGCGTCCAACCCTCGGCTTCGACGAGCCGGCATCGCTCCCGGCGACATCTTGCTCGCCATCGATCAAGTGCCCGCTCACTTCGATTAGATATAAGCCCGCACACTGCTGGCACAAGCCAAAGGCTCAGTGGCGATATTGGTGCAGCGCGGTGCCAGTAAGAATTTTCTGGCGGTAGACCTCAAGCCCGGGACTCCACTGCGCTAAAAACTTCCACAATACGCACCCCGGGCGTATCCCGACGCCCCCTATTTTCTGGACTCTATTGATGACCAACGCGCAATGGTTTTTGCTGGTGGGCGGCTTACTGCTGGTGATGGGACTGACGGTGACCGTGCTCAAGCGCTCGCCCATTACCGCGGCCTTTGTTTACCTGATCGTGGGGTTGTTGAGTCGGCCCTAGCGGGCTGCAGTGGTTCCACTTCAACCCGCTAAAGCAGTCCGCCCTGCTGGAGGTCTTGACCGAGATAGTGGTGCTGATCTCGCTGTTCTCTGCGGGCGTGAAGATGCCGGTGCCCTTTCGGCTGGCGCAGTGGCGCACGCCCATCTTGCTGGCCACGCTGTCCATGGCGATTACGGTGGGCCTGATCGCAGCGGCGGTGGTGTTTGCCTTCAACCTGCCTTGGGGCGCGGGCATTTTGCTGGGCGCCATATTGGCCCCGACCGACCCGGTATTGGCTACCGATGTGCAGGTTCGCCACCCGGGCGACCGGGATCAATTGCGCTTTACCCTGACCTGCGAGGCCGGGATGAACGACGGCAGCGCGTTTCCCTTTGTCATGTTGGGCTTGGGCATGTTGGGGCTGCATGAATTGGGCGATTTCGGTTGGCGCTGGTGCTGGTCGACGTACTGTGGGCCACAGCAGCCAGCATCGTGATCGGCGTTTAGCGGGCGTGGGCTTGGCCCGGCTGGGCTGGAAGCTGCACGCGGCGCCGCACTGCCATGCGCTGCTGGACGATTTTTGTAGGGCTTGGGTCTGATTGGCGTGGTCTATGGCGCCACGGTAATGGCCAACGCTTTGGGATTCTTGGCGGTATTTTTTGCCGCTGTAGCCTTGCGGCAGACAGAACAAAAACTCGCCCAAACCAGTGCCGCCGTGGCAGCGCCCAACCCGCACGACCCGCCAGCCGACGTATCCATGGTCATGAAGGTTCGCTGATATTCAAGGAGCACTTGGAGCGCATCTCGGAGTTGTTGTTGGTGCTACTGGTCGGGGGCACGCTGTTTCTCGACTCGTGGAGCTGGGCGGCGGCGGGGTTGGCGTTGTTTGTGTTTGTCGTTGTGCGCCCGGCGAGTGTGCTCATTGGCCTGGCGGGCACCCGCACTGCGTGGCCTATGCGGGCCATGACCGGCTGGTTTGGGGTGCGCGGCATCGGGTCGCTGTATTACCTGATGTACGCCATCCAACACGGCCTGCCGGAGCCCCTGGCGCTGCAGTTCATCCAACTCACGCTGATTGTGGTGGCCCTGTCCATCTTCCTCCATGGCACCAGCGTCAAGCCGCTGATTGAGCACGTTTGGCAACGCAGCAAACACGCCGCAAAATCCTGAAGCGTGCCCAGGCAGGCTGGGCTATTCACTCTTGAGATTCTGCTATCCGCAGATAAGCAATTGCGGGGTTGTGCAGAGCTTTCGACAATGACCTCGTCACCGCACACGAAGTGCTCTGAGAGGAAACACCATGCATCGTCGACAGTCATTCGAACATCACCGGGGGTGGCGCAATCCTTGGCGCCACAGCCGGGCTAGCCGCATGTTCCAGTGCCCTACCGCCCGAAGCCGTGGCCGCCTGGCAAGGCCGGGCTCCAGGGGTGGCCGATGTGCGCCACTGGGTGCTCAGCTACGCAATCTTGGCTCCCCACTCCCACAATCTGCAGTCGTGGCTGGTCGACTTGAGCCAGCCGGATCAGATCACGCTGTACTGCGACCTCAACCGCCTGCTACCCGAAACCGATCCGCTGTCGCGCCAGATCATGATGAGTCAGGGGACATTCCTGGAGCTGCTCGACCTGGCCGCCCGCCAGCGGGGCTTACGCGCCGACATCACGCTGTTTCCGCAGGGCGCGTTTGGCCTCATCACATTGGACCAACGACCCACAGCCCACATCCGCCTCACACCTGACGCAAGCGTTCGGCCCGATCCGTTGTTTGCGCAGATCCTGCTACGCCACACCAACCGCGAAGCCTATGAGGCGCGCGAACCCGCTGCATCCGCGCTGCAGGCCATTGCCGCCAGCGTGATCAGCCAATCCGCACGCGTGGGGTTTGTGGGGTGGCGCAGCCAGATCAACTGGCCCAGCACCGTGCCATCGCGCATGGAAGCCTGGCGCATTGAGCTGGTGACTCCGCGCACCATCATGGAGTCGTACAAGGTGGCTGCGTATCGGACCAGAAGAAATCGCGCGCCACCGTGACGGCATCTCTATCAACGCCCCCATCGTACGCACGAACTCTGAGATGCGCTGGGCCTATTTGACCGGAATCACGCCTCCCGCACCAGATGACGCTGCCACCACAGGCCAGATCAAAGACTTCAATGCCAACATCGCCACAACGCCGGCTTTCTTTTGGTTGATCACCGAGGGCAATGACCGCGCAACGCAAGTCAACGCTAGGCGGCCTACGTACGCACCCAGCTGGCTGCCACGGCCGAGGCCTGGCAATGCAACCGCTCTCGCAGGCGCTGCAGGAATACCCGGAGCAGGCCAGGCCTTATGCCGACATTCATACGCTGCTGCAGGCCCCGGCACCACGCTACACGGTGCAGATGTGGACGCGACTGGGCCATGCGCCCGCCATTGGTCCGTCGCCCCGACGGTCGCTGCAAGACCATATCTTCAAGACGTGAACAAATTCCAACCGCAGTAGTTCTCGACAGCGCCCTTCGGCATGCGCACGTATCGCAGGTAGGCCTCACTATCGGTCGATGTCCGCTATTCACTGCCACTCAAAGAGGCCGTCCGCCGATGCTCATCGACAAAATTAGAGCCCGTTCCGGTGGGATCCGACTGTATGGCCTGGCACCCCCAAATTGGGCACGCCCCCCGCGGCCGTGCAAGACATCGCGGCGCTGCAAATCCAACGCCTGCAAGGTTTGCCACTCGACGGCTTGGTGCTGTATGACATTCAAGACGAAGCCAGTCGCACTGCAGTGCAACGCCCTTTTCCGTTCATGGCCACGGAAGACGCGCACGCTTATGCCCAAAGTTATCTAGGTGCCTTGCCCGTAGCCCAAGGTAATTTACCGCGCCGTCGGCAAGTACCCGGTAGGTGCCACGACGGACTATTTGACCCAAGCCAACCCGGCTACCGACCTGACAGTGTTTGTGGGCGCCGCAGCCCAAGGGCAAGACGTCACCCTGAGCTTGCCGCAGGCCCGCTTTCTTCAAGCAGGTCACGCGCCCCGACCTGTTGCTCGGTGGCTGTCGTTGGTGCCCGAACGGCATCTCACCAAACGCGATGAACATCTGCGCGTGTTCGACAAGATGGCCAAGGGCTGCTCCTATTTCGTCTCGCAGGGCGTGTACGACACCAATGCAGCCTTGAGCTTGATGTCGGACTATTACTACCACGGCCAACAACAGGGCATCGCCATGGCGCCCATCATTTTCACCTTCACGCCCTGCGGGTCGTTGAAGACCTGGTGTTCATGAAATGGCTGGGCATCGCAATTCCACGGTAGATGGAAAACACGAACTCACGCACGCGCACGACATCCTTGAACGGTCCATCGAATTTGCAGAGCAGGAACTGGAACACCCTGCAGGACTACGCCACCACCAAGAACATCCCCATTGGCTTCAACGTGGAGAGTGTGGCCGTACGCAAGGTGGAAGTCGAAGCGTCTATTGAGTTGTTTCGGCGGTTGTCGGCTTGAGCGCGAAACCTGCTCTCAGTTGCTGACAAGCCTGCTCTGGATCAGCTGCTTGGGTGATCGCCGAAATCACCGCTGCACTGGCCGCCCCAGTTGCGGCCACATCCGCCACATTGCTGGCATCAATGCCCGCAATGCCCACCACGGGCAGCGGCAGCACGCTGGCCCAGTAGCGCAGGTTGTTCAGGCCTTGAGGGATCCAGGGCATGTCTTTGCTCTGCGTCGCAAAGATGGGGCCGCAGGCGATGTAGCTGGGGCGCAGTGCCCAGGCGCGGGCAACTTCCCAGTAGCTGTGGGTGCTCAACCCCAAGCGCACACCGGCGTCTCGTAGAGCCTGCAAGTCCACTCGCTCCAAATCTTCCTGGCCCAGGTGCACGCCATAGGCGCCATGTTGCAGGGCGAGTTGCCAGTGGTCGTTGATGAAGAGTTGCGCGCCGGGCGTGGCGCGCGCTGCCGCGATGGACGCCTGAATCTGCGCGGCCAGCGTGGGCTCGGCAGGGTCTTTGATGCGCAGCTGCACGGTACGAATACCGGCGTCCAGTACGCGGCGTACCCTGGCTGCGCTGTCCACCACCGCATAGACGCCCAGGGCCGGGTTGCTCAGCGGTGCGAAGGACGGCAGGCCCTGCACATCCATAGCGTTTGTAGCGCCCGGCAATGTGAAGGTAGGCAGGTTCTCGACGTGCTGTGCGAAGTCCAACAAGGCCTGCACCGGGCCTGCGCCCTGCCCGGCTACATACGCGTGGCGCAGGGCGTGGGTGGTGGCCATCTTGGCCAGCACCACGGCGTCGGCCACACAGTAGCCGCTGGCCAGCGCGGCGGCGGCGGTGGACGCGAAGGTGCAGCCGGTGCCGTGGTGGTGGCGGGTGTCGACGCGCGGCAGGCTGAGCCAGCCGGTGGCCTGCGGACTGCTAAGCCAATCGCTGGCCTGGGCATCGTTGGCATCGCCACCGGTGATGCACAGCGACACGCCCTGCCCCAGTAAAGCCTGCTGGGCAGTGAACTCGGCGAGCCCCAGGCGCTGCGCTTCGGCCTGGTTGGGCGTGATGAGGGTGGCGCGGGGCAGCAGTTCGTCCACACAGGCTTGGCGCACCGCATCGTCGGTAAACGCTGCGCCGGTGGAAGAACCCAGCACCGGGTCCACCACCAAGGCAAGCGCGTGGCCCTGCGCGCGCAGGCGGTCTACCCACTGGCACACCACGCGCACGTTGTCCACACTGCCCAACAGGCCGGTCTTGATGACTTGGGGAGGCATGTCGTGGGCGAGTGCGCTCAGTTGCGCGTCCAGCAGCGAAGCGCTTACCGGCTCCACGCGCGTAACGGCCACAGAGTTTTGCGCGGTGATAGCGGCCACCGCTGTGCAGCCGTGCACGCCAAAAGCCTGCAGCGCCTTCAGGTCCGCCTGCAGGCCGGCTCCGGCACCCGAATCGGAGCCGGCGATGCTCCAGACCACGGGGCGCTCCCCAGCCGCTACCGGGCGAACTTTGGCGTCAAAAGTGCTTCTAGCCCTGGTGGGTATTGCGCAAGCAGCTTCTTTTTTCATAGCAAATTCACAACAGAATGGGGTGGCCGGCGACGGGCGTGGACGCCACCGCCATGTCCTGGCGGGCCATGACACCGGCCTCGAACGCGAGGCGGCCAGATTCGATGCCGAGCTTGAATGCCCGCGCCATGCGCACCGGATCCACGGCATGGGCCACCGCGCTGTTGAGCAGCACGGCGTCCAGCCCCAGCTCCATGGCCTGCACAGCGTCGGCGGGTGAGCCGATGCCAGCATCGACGATGAGGGGCACGCCGGGCAGCCGCGCACGCAGGGTGCGCAGTGCGCCGGGGTTCACCAGCCCCTGCCCCGAGCCTATGGGTGCGCCCCAGGGCATGAGGATGTTGCAGCCCGCGTCCAGCAGGCGCTGGCAGCTGACCAGGTCGTCCATGCAGTAGGGGAAGACCTCGAAGCCGTCTTTGACCAGTTGGGTGGCGGCGGTCAGCAGCTCAAACGGGTCGGGCTGCAGGGTGTGGGCGTCGCCCACCACTTCGAGCTTGATCCACGTCGTGTCGAACAGCTCGCGGGCCATATGGGCCAGGGTGATGGCTTCGCGGGCGGTGTGGCAGCCGGCGGTATTGGGGAGCAGGTGGGCGCCGGTGGCTTTGATCAACGCGAAGAAGTCGCCAGTCTCGGCGCCGTGGGCGAGTTGGCGACGCAGACCCATGGTGACCACTTGGGCGCCGGAGGCTGCTATGGCGTCCTGCAGAACTTGGGGAGATGGGTAGGCGGCGGTGCCAAGGAAGAAGCGGCTTGTCAGCGTTCTCCCACCTATTTCCCATGCTGTTGGCGGGAGGAGCCTGGGAGGCCGAGCGTTCTGCTCCGTGTCCCCCGCCCGCTTTGCGGGCTCCTCCTTGACCTGCGCAGAACGCCCTGCCTCCCAGTCTCTTGGTGTGCTGAACATTGTTCAACCTCCTTCAATGGGTTGAAAGGTGAGGATGGTGTCGCCTTCGGCCAGCGCTTGCTGAGCGCGCAGACTGCGAGGAACGAAGTTGCCGTTCACGGCGGTGGCCAGCGCGGCTGGCAACACGCCGCGTGCGTCGACCCAGGCTTGCAGGGTACGAGCGGTGGTGCTTTCGACTTGCCCGTTCACCACCACGGTGATGGTGCACCGGGGCCGTGTTCGTTGCAGCGTCACTAAAGGAGTCAGTTGGGTTCATAGCGATAGCTCTTGCAGGGCCTGCTCCACCAGCGCTGGCGCAATAAGCCAGCCGTGGCGAAACAGGCCGTTGATGACGGTGAGGCCCGGTGCGTGGCGCAGGGCGGGCAGGTTGTCGGGCAGCGCGGGGCGCAAGTTGGTTTCCGTGTGGACCACGCGCGCCTCGGCCAACGCAGGGATGACGCTGTGCGCGGCGCTCAGCAGCTCCAGGGTGCTGCGCAGGGACACGGGGGAGCGGTCTTCGCTCTCGATTTCGCTGGCACCCACCACGATGATATCGCCGGGGCGCGGCACCATGTAGATGGAATGGCGCGGGTGCAGCAAGCGCACGGGGCGCTGCAGCGGCACGCCGGGGGCGTGCAGCCAGAACACCTCGCCACGCACACCGCGCACGGGCACTGCGGGCTTGGCGCCCACGCCGCGCACGTCGAACACGTGGTCAAAGCGGTGGCATTGGCCGTTCACCTCCAGCTGGCCCGCAGCCACCGCGGTCACCGAGGCGCCCAAGTGCCATTCCACGCCTTGCGCCGTGGCCTGTGCGGCCAAAGCCTGCAGGGCTTGCACCGGGTGAATCTGCCCTTCGCTGGGCAGCAGCCAGGCCAGGGCCGGGCCGCTGATGCTGGGCTCCAGCTCGCGCAGTTGCGGCAGGGTCAGCGGTTCTGGCTGGTAGGCCGCATCGGCCTTGGCCTGCAGCAGGCCGACCACGCGCTGGGCCGCACCCGCATCGCTGCGGTGGGCCAGCAGCAGGCTGCCCTGCATGCGCAGGTCCACCGGCTGCACCAGCCCCTGCACGATCTGCGGCCACAGCACGCAGGAGCGCAGGCCCAGGCCAAACACCTCGGCACCCGCGCGCTCCAGCTCCGCCACGGGGCTCAGCATGCCCGCGGCCGTCCAGCCCGCAGCCTGCGAGCCGGATTCATCGTGTGGCCCCGGTCCCTCGGCAGGGTCAAACACCTGCACGGAATGGCCGGCACGGCTGAGTTGCACGGCCAGCAGCCGGCCCAGCACACCCGCACCGGCAATGCCTATGCGCATCATGGCTGGCATGGTCAGGTTGCGTCAGCAGGAGTCGCAGGTACGGAGGCGATGGGAATGTAAATCTCGCCGCCCACCTTTTTGAACTCGCTGGACATCACGTCCATGCCGCTCTGCAACGCCTGTTCGTCGCTTACGCCCAGATTCTTGGCATAGTCACGCACCTCTTGCGTGATCTTCATGCTGCAGAACTTGGGGCCGCACATGGAGCAGAAGTGCGCCACCTTGGCGCCCTCGGCCGGCAAGGTTTCGTCGTGGAATTGCTTGGCCGTTTCCGGGTCCAGCGAGAGGTTGAACTGGTCCATCCAGCGGAACTCAAAGCGCGCCTTGCTCAGGGCGTCGTCGCGCGCCCGCACACCGGGGTGCCCCTTGGCCACATCGGCCACGTGGGCCGCAATCTTGTAGGTGATGATGCCGACCTTCACGTCTTCGCGGTCCGGCAGACCCAGGTGTTCCTTGGGCGTGACGTAGCAGAGCATGGCGGTGCCGAACCAGCCGATCATGGCCGCGCCGATGCCGCTGGTGATGTGGTCGTAGCCGGGCGCAATGTCTGTGGTCAGCGGCCCGAGCGTGTAGAACGGGGCTTCGCCGCAGTGCTTGAGCTGCTCGGTCATGTTGGCCTGCACCATGTGCATGGGCACGTGGCCGGGGCCTTCGATCATCACCTGCACGTCCTGCTGCCAGGCCTTGTGCGTCAGCTCGCCCAGCGTGCGCAGCTCGGCAAACTGGGCTTCGTCGTTCGCGTCCGCACCGCTGCCGGGGCGCAGGCCGTCGCCCAGCGAATAGCTCACGTCATACGCCCGCATGATCTCCGTCATCTCATCAAAGTGCGTGTAGAGGAAGTTTTCTTGGTGGTGGGCAATGCACCACTTGGCCATGATGGAGCCGCCGCGCGACACGATGCCGGTCACGCGGTTGGCGGTCAGGTGGATGAAGGGCAGGCGCACGCCCGCATGCACGGTGAAATAGTCGACGCCCTGCTCGGCCTGCTCAATGAGTGTGTCGCGGAAGATGGCCCAGGTCAGGTCTTCGGCCACGCCGCCCACCTTTTCCAGGGCCTGGTAAATCGGCACGGTGCCAATGGGCACCGGGCTGTTGCGCACGATCCAGTCGCGCGTGGTGTGGATGTTTTTTCCGGTGGACAAGTCCATCACGGTGTCTGCGCCCCAACGGATGGACCAGACCAGCTTTTCCACTTCCTCCTCAATGCTGGAGGTGACTGCCGAGTTGCCGATGTTGGCGTTGATCTTCACCAAGAAGTTGCGCCCGATGGCCATGGGCTCCAGCTCGGTGTGGTTGATGTTGGCGGGGATGATGGCGCGGCCGCGAGCCACTTCATCGCGCACAAACTCTGGGCGTCACGATCTTGGGAATGGCCGCGCCGAAGCTGTTGCCCGCCAAGCGCTTTTCACGGTCGGCATTGCTCAGGTACTGGGCTTGCCATTCCAGGTTCTGGTTCTCGCGCAGGGCGACGTATTCCATCTCGGGGGTGACGATGCCTTTGCGGGCGTAGTGCATCTGGGTGACGTTGGCGCCGCTGCTAGCACGGCGCGGCTGGCGTTGCAGGCCGGCGGCTTGGGCGCGCAGGGCAGCCAGGGCATCGGTCTCGCCATTTTTCAGGCCATCGTCCAGCGCAAACGGTTTGCGGCCTTCGTACAGCTCGGTGTCTCCGCGGCCGGCAATCCACTGCTCGCGTACCAGCGGCAAGCCGGAGCGTACGTCGATATGGGCGCGCGGGTCGGTGTAGGGGCCGGAGGTGTCGTACACCGTGATGGCCTCGCCGTTGCTCTGCATGATTTCGCGCAGCGGCACCTGAATGTCAGGGCGGCTGCCTTG
Organism: Rhodoferax sp.; assembly: GCA_034519365.1. Lineage (GTDB taxonomy): Bacteria > Pseudomonadota > Gammaproteobacteria > Burkholderiales > Burkholderiaceae_C > Allorhodoferax. The sequence goes on from JAXHOO010000083.1 coordinate 32,741, forward strand.
CAGGTAGCGTTTGGTGGAGGCCGGGAAGCGGCTCGCGCGTGAGGCGGATGAACTGGGCGAGTTTGTCGGGTGCGTTCACAGGAATGTCTCCTTGGGTAATCACCCGAAGACAAAATGAAGACGCGGCCCCGCAAACTGATGAGAAAAGACGCCGCCCACACGGCATTCGGCCGTCGGCTGCGCTGCACTTCTTACGCTGGTATGAACCAGATCAAGTTCGCGGGTTCGGAATCCATCTCAGCGCAACCATTGCGCACCCCGGGCAGGGCGGAGTGTACGACAAACCGGTTTTGCGGCCTCAACTGCCAAGCGT